>CAVXKE010000006.1:0-60999 GCA_963762285.1 uncultured Alphaproteobacteria bacterium
TGGTGCCCAGGGGCGGAATCGAACCACCGACACTGCGATTTTCAATCGCATGCTCTACCAACTGAGCTACCTGGGCGCCAAGGCTTGGTACATGTCCTCGCACGTGCCCGCCCGCGGTTGAGCGGGCAAGCAGAGTGCCGCGCGTTATAGAGGCTCGATTTCGCACTGTCCAGAACGCCGCCGGCCTCGCGTAAAGCTCATGGCCTGAGGCCAATGGCGGCGCGGAACCGCCGCTTCAGCGCGACGCCGTCGCGCAGCGGCAGCACCCGCGGCGGCTCGGACGCCTCGATCAGCACGCGGGCGAACAGGGTCTCGCGCAAGGTTTTCAGGCGTTGGCCAAGATCGCGCAAAGCCGCCGCATCGCGCACGTCGAGGCAAAGCCCGATGCCGCAGGCGCCGGCCACGCTGATGAGATCGACGCCGCTCTGGGTGTGGCTCGGCTGCATGCCGGTCTCGCCATAGACGCCGTTGTCGAACACCACGATCGCCAGATTGCCCGGCCGCTGGATGCCGATGGTGGCGAGCGCGCCCAGCCCCATCAGCATGTCGCCGTCGCCGGTGATCACCGCGACGCGCCGCCGCGGCTGCGCCAGCGCCAGGCCGAGGCCGATCATGGCGGCGCCGCCCATGGCGCCCCACAGGTAGAAGTTGCGGTCGTCGTCGCCGAGCGCGGCGAGGTCCCAGGTGGTCGAGCCGAGGCCGGGCACGACCAGCAGATCGTCGCTCCGCTCGGCGAGCAGCGTGGCCATGGCGGCGCGGCGCTCAAGTCTCGCGGGCGTCATTTGGTCCACACCTTCTTGCCGATCAGCTGCTGCGACAGCAGCACGGCCGCGATGCGCTCGTCGCCGAATACCTGCTGCACGGCACGCTCGGCCGTGCCTGCGACTTCGTCCGGCGTGGTCACGCGATAGACTTGCGCCTCGCACAGCTTGAGCACCGGCTCGACGATCGACCCCATCGGCACCTGCCAGGGATTGAACTCCTCCCACTCGCCGCGCATGGTGATCAGCATCAGCAGCGGAAACCGGCAGGTCCTTGCAAGCGACAGCATGTTGACGCAATTGCCGAGCCCGCTCGACTGCATCAGCAGCACGGCGCGCTCGCCGCCCAGCCAGGCGCCGGCGGCCAGCGCCACGCCCTCCTCCTCGGTGGTGAGCACCACGTCGCGGATTTGGCTGTCGGCGCGGCAGCGGTCGATCAGCCGGGCGTGACCGGCATCGGGCACATAGCCGACCTGGCGGATATCGGCGCGCTTGAGCGTTTCGAACAGCCGGTCCGGCCAATCGGCGGGCGCGCTCATGACTTCTCCCCCGCGTCACGGTCCGCCGGACGCGCGCCATCCTCGTCTTCGTCTTCTTTCACCGGCACCGCATAGACGCCGCTAGCCAGCGATTGAGATCGATGTCGGCGCAGCGCTTGGAGCAGAACGGCTTGAAGGCCGGCTCCATCGCCTTGCCGCAGATCGGGCAGCGCGCGGCGGATGTCTTGCGGTCGATCTCGTTCATGGCACATCTTTTTGTTTGCGCATGATCCTGTCCGCAAGCCGGTTTCCACTTTTCGGGATCATGCGCTACTTCCACACCGCGAAACCCATGCCGCAGCCGGTGCCCGCCGCCGAGCGGTAGCACGGGATGTATTCCTGCCACGCGGTCTTCAGATGCGCGGCGGCGCCCGCCACCGCGATCCAGTTGCGGATTTCCGACGAGCCGGAATTGAGCCGCGCCGCCGGAATCGAGCACAGCGCCTCGCCGTCATTGCGCTTGCAGGCGTCGAGCACGCCGCGGTCGAGTTCTTCGTCGACGGTGAAATGGCTCAAGCCGCCCGACGCCAGTATGCCGACGCGTTCGCTGCCCTGGGCGCTCGTCACGGCGGTGCGGATCGCCTGGCCCAGCTCATAGCAGCGGCGCGGGCGCGGCTGGTTGGGCGGGAAATACGTGTTGAGCGCCACCGGCACGATCGGCACGATGTGCGCGTCGGTCATCATGCGCCGGTGCACGAAGCCGAAGGCGTGGCCTTCGCCGTGCTCCTTGGCGAGGCGCTTGGACTGGCTGATGTCGAAGCCTTGCGCGATCAGCTGCTCGATCAGATGCAGGCCGAGCGCGGCCGTCGACCGGATAATCGCGCGATTGCGCCGCCTCGTGATATTGCGAGCGCGCCTTGCGCCAGAACTGCGGCGCGTCGTCGTCCATATGCAGCGGGTTGTTCGCGATCTTGTCGCCCCAATAGATCAGGATCGCCGGCATGTTGTCGTCGAAGAACTGCTCGTGCTGGTCGTCGCCGATCACGATCAGCGCGTCGAGCCTGGCGTCGACCAGCTCTTGCGACAGCCGCGCGATATTCTCGGTGCAGCGCGCCGCGCGCTGTTCGAGCACCTCGGGCTCGATCTGCTGCTTGATCGACGGGTCGGCCTGCTCCAGCAATTCGCCGTAGCTGCAGGGCTTGCCGTTCTTGTCGAGCAGCTTGCGGCCGGCGGCGTCGATGGCGGCATGCTTGGGATAGTCCTCGGCCGGACTATTGAGCAGCGGGCTATGCGAGGTTCCGATCGCGAGCACGATGTCGGCCACGTCAGCAACTCCTTCTGCTATTTCCGGCGCGCGTCCAGGGCGCGCAACTCGGTCTTGAGGATCTTGCCGTAGTTGTTCTTTGGCAGCGCGTCGACAAAGACATAGTCCTTCGGCCGCTTGAAGCGCGCAATACGCGTCAGACAGAGCGCATCGAGTTCCTTCGCGGACGCCTCACCGACCACGTAAGCCACCACCACCTCGCCCCATTCGCGGTCCGGCCGGCCGATGACCGAGACTTCTCGCACCGCATCGTGGGTCAACAGCACCTCCTCCACCTCGCGCGGATAGATATTGGAGCCGCCGGAGATGATCAGGTCCTTGGAGCGGTCCTTGAGGTGCAGGTAGCCTTCCGCATCGAGAACCCCGACGTCGCCGGTATGCAGCCAGCCGCCGCGCAAGCTGGCCGCGGTGGCAGCCTCGTTTTGCCAATAGCCCGCCATGATCACGCCGCGGCACAGAATTTCGCCGGGCTCGCCTTGTGCCACGGGATTGTCGACGGCGTCGGCGATCATCACCTCGACGCAGGCATAGGGCTTGCCGGCCGAGGCCAGCCGCTCGCGCCAGCGCGGATGCGCGCGCTCGGCGATGTCCTGCTTCGACAGCGTGGTGATGGTCATCGGCGCCTCGCCCTGTCCGTAAATCTGCGCCAAGCGCGGGCCGAAGCGGTCGAGCGCGGCGAGCGCGTCCTCCCCATACATGGGCGCGCCACCCCAGATCAGCGTGCGGATATTTTCGGCGTTGCAGTCGGCCGAACAGGCGACCAGGCGGTTGAGCATGGTCGGCGCCGCGAACATGGACAGGCGCGGCCAGGCATTGATCAACGCGACGATCTCCGCGGGCTCGAAGCCGCCGCTTTCCGGCACCACTTGCACGCCGAGGCGGGCGACATGCTGCATGATGTAGATGCCGGAACCGTGGCTCATCGGGGCGGCGTGCAGAATGGCATCGCCCGGTGTTACCGGATCGACCTCCGAGCCATAGGCCAGACTTGCCATGACCAGATTGTCGTGCGTGAGCATCGCGCCCTTCGGCCGCCCCGTCGTGCCTGACGTATAGAACAGCCAGGCGAGATCGTCGCCCGCGCGCGGCACCAGCGCGATCGGGTCGGCGCCGAACAGCGCCTGGTATTCGGCGCCGCCGATCGCGATCAGATGCTCGAGCGATTGCGGCGCATGCGGCGCGATCTCGCTGTCGATGCCGGGCGAAGCGAAGCAGACGCGCGCGCCGGATTGCTCCAGGATATAGCCGAGCTCGGCGCCATGCAGCTTGGCATTGGCGGGAATGGCGGCGAGACCGGCGTGCCATATGCCGTAAAGCAGCGCGAGATAGTCGGGCGAATTCTTGGCCGCGATGGCGACGCGGTCGCCGGACGAAAGCCTGAGCCGGTCGCGCAATGCGCCGGCAAGGCGCGCGGCGCGAGCGGCGAGCTCGCCATAGGTCGCAACGACGCGGGTGCCCGCAGCCGCCGCCGGCAGGGACGGATGACTGAGCCCGGCGCGACAAAGCCATAGCGCGAGGTTCACGAAGCCCCTCCCTTCGTCATTCCGGGACGGCCCGAAGGGCCGGACCCGGAATCCATACTCCGCAGCACTGCGGGTTATGGATTCCGGGTTCGCGGGCTAACGCCCGCGCCCCGGAATGACAGCATAGGGACATCACGTCGCGTTGAGCCAGCCGAAGCGGATCGGGTAGCCCTCGCCGCCGAGCAGGCTCATGGTCTCGTACAGCGGCAGGCCGACCACGTTGCTGTAGGAGCCGACCAGCTTCACGATGAAGGTTCCGGCAATGCCCTGCGCCGCGTAACCGCCGGCCTTGCCGCGCCACTGGCCGGAGGCGAGATAAGCTTCGATGTCCTCGTCCGACAGCCGCTTGAAACGCACGCGCGTTTCCACCAGGCGCTGGCGGAACGCCTCCTTCGGCGTCACCAGGCAGATCGAGGTGTGGACGCGGTGATTGCGTCCCGACAGCAGGCGCAGGCACTGCGCCGCCTCGTCGAGCAGTTCGGCCTTCGGCAGGATGCGCCGGCCAACCGCCACCACGGTATCGGCGGCGAGGATGTAGGCGCCGCGCAGTTCGTCGTCGAGCTGCACGTTGGCCAGCGCCACCTCCGCCTTGGCGCGCGCCAGCCGGTTGGCGTGCGCGCGCGGAATCTCGCCGCGGCGCGGGCTTTCGTCGATATCCGCGGGCTTGAGCGCATCCGGCTCGATGCCGGCCTGATTGATCAATGCGAGCCGGCGCGGTGAGCCGGACGCAAGCACGAATTTGGGCCGGCCGATCATGGGTTTAGCGGCTCTGCGATGGATGGCGAATGGGCGCGGAAACTAGCGGAACGGGGCTATTTTCGCAAACCGAGCGGCTGCCATTCCGGGTTCGCCGCTTCGCGGCGCCCCGGAATGACGAGGATTCACTCATTCCCGCGGCTGGGGCTGCCGAAACGTTCGCGGATGCGCGCCAGCAGTTCGTCGCGAACGCTACGATAGGCCTCGAGCCGCTGCTCGCGGCTGCCCTCGACGCTGGTCGGGTCGAGCGTCGGCCAGTATTCGACCGCGGCGGCATTGGTGCGGGTCAGTTCCAGCGCCTTATGGTGCGCGGGCGGCGACAGCGTCACGATCAAATCGAAATTGAGTCCTTCCAGGTCTTCCACGTCCTCGAAGGTGACCGGCTTGTGCCCGGCGATGTCGATGCCGATCTCCTCCATGGCGGCGACCGCGAACGGATCGAGCTCGCCTTTGCGCACGCCGGCGGAGCTGACATAGACGGATTTTCCGAACAGCTGCTGGAGCAGGCCGGCGGCCATCGGCGAGCGCACCGCGTTCATGCCGCAGGCAAACAGCACCGCCTGGGGGCGCGAGCGGCGCTCTGACGCGGGCATGAGAGTTCAATTCCCCTTGCGCATGATCTTGTCCGAAAGCCGGTGCCCACTTTTCGGGATCATGCGCTAGCCCTTCCAGTGCAGCACGCAGATCAGGGTGAACAGCCGGCGCGCGGTGTCGAGATCGACCGTGACCTTGTCCTTGAGCCGCTCCATCAGGATGTGCGAGCCGTCGTTGTGGATGGCGCGGCGGCCCATGTCGATGGCCTCGATCTTGTCGGGCGTCGCGGTGCGGATCGCCTGATAATAGCTGTCGCAGATCATGTAGTAGTCCTTGACGATCCGGCGCAGCGGCGTGAGCGAGAACAGATGCGCCATCACCGGCGTGCCGTCCTCCAGGCGGATGTCGAACACCAGCCGGTTGCCGTTGATGGAAAGATGCAGCGCGTAGGGCCCCCCGTCGTGCCCGACCGGCGCGAAAGTATTCTGCTCGAGCAGATCGTAGATCGCCACCTCGCGCTCGTGCTCGACGTCCGGATTGGAGCGGCCGATCAATTCCTCGTCGAGGATGACGGAGACCAGACGCTGTTTGCCCGCAGCGGGCGTATGCTTAGCCGGGCTCATCGCTGATTCAGACGGATCGCGACCGAGCGGGCGTGCGCGGTCAAGCCCTCCGCTTCGCCGAGCGCGATGGCCGCAGGGCCGAGCGCGCGCAACTGCTCCGGTCCGCATTTGAGCAGCGAGGTGCGCTTCATGAAATCGAGCACGCCCAAGCCCGACGAAAAGCGCGCCGAGCGCGCGGTCGGCAGCACGTGGTTGGAGCCGGCGACGTAATCGCCGATCGCTTCCGGCGTATGGGCGCCGATGAAGATCGCGCCGGCATTGCGGATTTTCGATACCAGCGTTTCGGCATCCGCGGCGGCGATCTCCAAATGCTCGGGCGCCAGCCGATCGACCAGCGCAATCGCATCCGCTAGTTTCGGCACCATGATGATGGCGCCGAAATCGCGCCACGACGCGCCGGCAATGGCCGCGCGCGCCAGCGTCTTGAGTTGCGAATCCACCGCCTTCTCGACTTCGCCGGCGAGCGCGGCGTCGTCGGTGATCAGGATCGATTGCGCGCTGGCGTCGTGTTCGGCCTGCGCCAGCAGGTCGGCGGCGATCCAATCGGGGTTGCCCGTCTTGTCGGCCAGGATCAGCACCTCGGACGGGCCCGCGATCATGTCGATGCCGACCTGGCCGAACACGAGACGCTTGGCCGCCGCCACATAGGCATTGCCGGGTCCCACGATCTTGGCCACGGCAGCGATGGTCTCGGTGCCGTAGGCGAGCGCGGCCACCGCCTGCGCGCCGCCGATGCGGTAGACCTCGTCGACGCCGGCGAGCTTGGCCGCCGCCAGCACCAGCGGGCTGAGTTTGCCGTCCGGCGCCGGCACCACCATCACCAGGCGCGGGCAGCCGGCGACCTTGGCCGGCACGGCGTTCATCAGCACCGAGGACGGATAGGCCGCGGTGCCGCCCGGCACATAGAGGCCGACCGCTTCGATCGCGGTCCAGCGCGAGCCCATCTCGACGCCGAGCGCGTCGGTGAAGCGTTCGTCGACCGGCATTTGGCGCCGGTGATAGACCTCGATGCGCTCGCGCGCGAGCTTGAGCGCGGCGAGCGCTCGCGGCTCGCAAGCTTTTTCCGCCGCATCGATCTCGGCCGCGCTCACGCGCATGCCGACCTTGCCCAGATCGACGCGATCGAACTGCAGCGTCAGTTGCAAAAGCGCGCGGTCGCCATAGGCCTTCACCTCGTCGATGATGTGGCGCACGCTGGCTTCCACATCCTGCGCCGCCTCGCGTTTCGCGCTCAGGAACGCGCGGAAACGGGTCGCGAAGTCGGCGCTTTGACTGTCCAATCGAAGCGGCATGGCCTGATCCTACCCGAATGACAGGTCAATGGGTGATGCGCGCGGTCGCGTCAACCCTTTCGCGCGCTGCGGCGGCCGGCCAAAAAAGCAAAAGGCCCCGCCGCGAGGCGGAGCCTTGTCGCCAGACGAACCGCCTGGCCTACATTTTCTTTTTCTTCGCCATATGCTTCTTGCCCATATGCCGCTTGGACATTTGTGGCGGTTGGTAGGAGCACGGCAAAACGCAGAGGCCGCCGTTCTTGAAGGTGCATTCGGCGGGGCCCGACGTGCAGGCCACGGGCGTGCCGAGCTTCACGCAGGTGCAACCGAGTTCGGCTTTGGCCGGCGTGCCGGCAAACAGCGCGGCGCCCAGCAGCAGCCCCGCGAGAATGACGATTTTGCGCATGGAACCATCCCTGTTGGAGAAACCGCGCCAGTACGCCATTGGAACGTTGAAATATCAAGCAGGGCGCGGCTTAACCGGGGTCGCGCACGGAGTTCTGAACCGATTTTATTGTTGCGGTGCAGCCGAAACGGATCGGGGGCCCGCCGTCAGCGGCGGCCGGGCGGCGGGCTGTCCTCGGCGAGGACATGGACCGGGCGAGCCGTGGTGGTCCAGATCGGTCCGAGATCGGCCAATTCGGCCTCCAGGCACTCGACCTCCAGCCGCAGGGTCGCCCCGCCGGAGAAATTGATGGTCACCACGCCGGACGGCGCATCGGTCTCGGCAAACTCGATGTCCAGCAAATTGAGCACGGCGCCCTTGCCCGCCGGGTCGAGATTTCGGCATTTGCACGACAGCACCCGCTCGAAGCGCAGCGCCGCCCGGCGCCGGCGGTATTCCGGCTTGGCGGATTGAACGCTCTCCCAGTCGAAACGGTTGAGCGCCAAGACCAAGCGCTTTTCCTGCGGCCGCCACAGCAGGTCGGACACCTTGGCCACCGCATCCTGCAAATGGGTGGAAACGATCTCAAGGTCCTCCTCGTCGAGGACGACGAATTTGAGCTGGTCCATGGACGTCTGGGCCCCCGGTCTCCTGCGTAATTAGGCAAGGCGGCGCGGCGCCGCAAGATGGTCGTCGCGTTGCCGCTTCGTCCCCGCGAAGCGGCGAATCCGAAGTGGTACGACTCGCCGATCCGGGGCCAGAATTGTCCCGGTTCCGCAGCGACGTTCGCTTCGCTTCACGCGCGGCGCCCGGGACGCGGTAAATCACTAGAACGCCGGCTCCAGACCGGCCGCGGTCCAGCGCGCGCGGGTGGCGGGATCGGTGAGCGCGCGCAGCAAGGCCGCGGCCGTTTCGCGGTTGGGGCTGCCGGCCGGAATCGCCGCCGTGTAGGTATTGGCGTTGTGCAGTTCGCCCGGCAGCGGGCCGACCACCTTGACGCCCTTTACCGGCAGTACTTCGCTGATGAAGGTGGTGCCGATCTCGGCGCGCCCTTCCGCGATCGAACGCGCCACCTCGGCGCCGCGCTTGCCCAGCACGGCCTTTTTGTTGATCTCGTCGGCGATGCCGAGCCGCTGCAACAGGGCGGCGAACATGATGCCGCCGGAGCCGCCCGCCTGCGGGTCGGTATAGGCCACGGTCTTGGCCTTGAGCAGCGCCTGCTTGAACGCCTCCGGCGTGGAAATGTCCGGCACGGCCGCGCCCTCGCGCACCGCCACGCCGGTGACGGTGCGGCCGAGATCGGTGACGCTGCCGGGCACGAACAGGCCGAGCTTGGCCAGTTCGCCGATGATCGACTCCGACAGGATGACCAGGTCGGCGCTCTCGCCGTTCTTGAAGCGGTCGCGCAGCGAGCCGGCGGTGTTGAAAATGAGATTGAGCGTGGTGCCGGTTGCGCGCTCGAAGTCGCGGCCGAGCGCCTCCACCATCGACTGCACGGCGCCGGCGCTCAGGACTTTGATGGCGGGCATGGTCCTCTCGCTTTCCATAGAGACCGCCGCTGCGGCGGGCTTGCTGTTTCAGGAGCGAGCAAGACGTACGTTTGCTGACGCTCACACATTACGGGTGCTGCCCGGGACGAGCCGGACGTGCAGCAGGGAGCACCGCATCTGCCTCCGCCGCCTGGTTGCTGGCACGCAGTATCCGGGCCAGGGTTGCGCGATAATCGGGGATGCGGTCGTCAACCGATAGCGCATGGCGGACGTGCTGGAGGGCCGCCGGATATCGGCCCGCCGCTGTCTCGATCTGCGCAAGGCAATGCAGGGTGTCGGCGTGGTTGGGGTTGATCGCAAGCGCGGCCTGCGCCAAATCGGCTGCCGTCGTCAGATCGCCGCGCTCATAATGCTCCCGCGCATCCGCGGCGTGGTGTCGGACGGCGTCGACCAGCGTCGCATCGTAGACCCAGTTCAGACCGCGCTGGGCAAATTCACGAGCGTGATGGACATCGCGCAAGGCCGCCGCCGCCAGCACGTAATAGACCGTATACCGTCCGGACGCCGCCCACGTGAAGCTCCTGTTGAGGGCGGCGAAGATTCGGCGATCGTTGCCTTCGCCATCGTTAAATAAAGCATGACTCCACAGCGGCAGAACGCTGTAACAGGCCTGCTTGTCGAGCATGAGGCTGCTCGGCGCGACAAAGCCGCCATAGCGTTCATTGTTGATGCCGCAGCCGGGGCCGACAGAGTCCCACTCATCGCGGCAGATCGGCCACAGCGTCTCGCGGTGGACCATCCAGCGGTAGGCGAAGGCCCATTGCTTGCCGGCGATCGCCTGCATCATCGATGCGAGATGATCGGAAGCCCACCAATCGTCGTCGTCCAGATAGGCAACGTAGCGGCTGTTGGCCATCAGGCTCAGGATGTTGGGTAGAGCTCCGCCGAATACGTTGGTTTCAAACCCGCCGTTCCGCTGCGCGGTCGAGTAGCCGGGATCGAGAATGGTCAGTGACACATGCGGCGGGCATTCGCCGCGGATCTGGTCGAGCATCGACCGCTCGCCCTTGGCAATATCGATGCCGATGAGCAGGTGGATGCGGCCGTCCAAGCCCTGGCGGAATACCGACCGCGCCGCCTCGAGCAACGACGGCCTGAGCACCGAGGTTATGACGACCGCGACATCGGCGGGAGCCTGGTTCGCGTTGACGGTGATGGTCATTTGTCGAAAACGGCCATGGTCGGCACACGATAATAGAGAAGCAACATCGCCGTCGCGGCAGAAGCGCGTTACGCGCTGAGCCGCTCGATCACGGCGCCGCAGCGGGCGAGCTTGTCCTCGACCCGCTCGAAGCCGCGGTCGAGGTGGTAGACGCGGTTGACGGTTGTTTCGCCCTCGGCGGCGAGCCCCGCGATCACCAGCGACACCGAAGCGCGCAGGTCGGTCGCCATCACCTGCGCTCCTTTAAGGCGCGCGACGCCCTCGATGGTGGCGGTTTCGCCGTCGAGCTGGATATGCGCGCCGAGCCGCACCAGCTCCTGCACATGCATGAAGCGGTTCTCGAAAATGGTCTCGGTGATATGCGAGGTGCCGGCGGCGCGCGTCATCAGCGCCATCAATTGCGCCTGCAAGTCGGTGGGAAAGCCGGGAAACGGCGCGGTGGCGACCTCGACCGGCGCGAGGTCGAAGCCATTGCGGGCGACGCGGATGCCCTCGTTGGTCGGCGTGATGCTGGCGCCGGCTTGCGTCAGCACGTCGAGCGCGGCCTGCAGCAATTCGGGGCGCGCGTTCGCCAGCAGCACGTCGCCGCCGGTCATCGCCACCGCCATGGCATAGGTGCCGGTCTCGATGCGATCGGGCAGCACGGTGTGGCGCGCGCCGTGCAGCCTGGCCACGCCGTCCACCACGATGCGCGCGCTGCCGGCGCCGGAAATCTTGGCGCCCATCTTGTTGAGGCAATCGGCGACGTCGGCGATCTCGGGCTCGCGCGCGGCGTTCTCGATCACCGTGGTGCCGTGGGCGAGCGCGGCCGCCATCATCGCGGTGTGGGTGCCGCCGACCGTCACCTTGGGGAATGCGATCTCGGCGCCGCGCAGGCCCTTCGGCGCGCGGGCGAGCACATAGCCGCCTTCGATCTCGATCTCGGCGCCCAGCTTGGTGAGCGCCATGATCAGCAAATCGACCGGCCGCGTGCCGATGGCGCAGCCGCCGGGCATCGACACCTTGGCTTCGCCCATGCGCGCCAGCAGCGGCGCCACCACCCAGAAGCTCGCCCGCATCTTGGAGACCAGTTCGTAGGGCGCGGTGGTGTCGATGATGTTCTTGGCCGAGATGTGCAGCGTGCGGCCGGAATTGGGATCGTCGCCCGGCCGCTTGCCCGCGATCATGACGTCGACGCCGTGATTGCCGAGAATGCGCTGAAGCAGTTCGACGTCGGCCAGCCGCGGCGCGTTGTCGAGGATCAGGGTGTCCTCGGTGAGCAGGCTCGCGATCATGAGCGGCAGCGTGGCGTTCTTGGCGCCCGATATCGGGATCGTGCCGTTGAGGCGCTGCCCGCCAATGATGCGTATTCGATCCATTTTCGCCCCGCCCGCTTGCGGCCCTGTCCATCGGCCGCCGGCCGCCCGACGGCATAGCCTACTATGTCGGAGGGTTACCACCCACGCCGGGCAAATGCGGCGAAAGTCGGACCCCTGTCGGCCCGCCGGTTTAGCGGTCCTTTTCCTCGCGCGGCGCCGGGCCCCGCGCCTCCGGCGCCTCCCGCGCACGGCGCTCGCGCTCCTGCGCCTTGCGCCGGCGCAGGTTTTCCCGCAGCGCCGCCGCCAAACGCTCGGCGCGGCCACCGGATGGTTTGGTTTTCCCGTCGTCGCCTGCGCGCGTCATGGCGGCATTATCCGCCACAGCCAAGGCTGCGCAAGCCGCGCTCTTGCCTTGCGCCGGTGGGGGCCGTTGTGGCAGTTTCCGCCGCGTTCGCGCCGCCCGGTCGGGCCCGCGCGCTTTCGCTGCCGTAGCTCAGTGGTAGAGCACCCCCTTGGTAAGGGGGAGGTCGAGTGTTCAATCCACTCCGGCAGCACCATTCCAGCGCTTTGCTTTCAGGCCGGTCGCCCGCCGCCGCAGCAAACGATGCGCTGTTCGCGCGGCAAGCCCGAGCCGGGCGAAGCCAAGCTTCGGCGGCAATTCCAATGCATGGCAATCGCTTCGGGCTTCATTTCTTCGCGAAATAAAGTCCCAAGCCTTTTTCCGGCATCACCATTAAACCGGGGCGCCATGCCGAGCGTGGTCTTCGTTATGAAATCCAGCATCGTCTGCACGCGATTCACCAGCATATGATTCGCAATTGCGTAGGCATGCCGCTCACGCGCTCCCGCCATTCCGCTCCGGTTGAAAACATCGATCGCCTGAAGGGCAAATTTGCGAATGGTCGGTATTTCCAGGTCGGGCAAACGCAGAATGCCAAGCCGTTGCTGGATTGCCGGCGGGATAACACTGTCAAAATCCGGGATTATCGTGGGGGCAACAATCACCTGCCCCGCCAGCAACGCGTCGAATACGCGGGTCGAAAGGTCCTGTTGCAGCGGCAACACCAGGCTGGCCTTGTAACTCAACCACTCCCGCAGCCGGTCCGCCGCACTCTTGCCAAAATACCGCGACCGATCATCCGGCGGCATCGAGATGACTTCGGCTTCGGGAACGTCGGCGCTCATTTTCCTAAGCAGCGTACTCCGCCAGGAGAACTGGTAATCGACATAATTGACCAGCAGCTTGTCGCGACGGGCTGCATCCGTTCGATTTTCGAATATTTCCCTGGCCTGTTGTGTTGTCCACTGCGCGCTGCAGAGCGGCACATGCCGCGCCAGCACCGATGCTGGATTTGCCAGATATGCGGCCGGATACCAGTGACTGGGAAAGATCAGGTCCGCGGCCAGCACTGTCTTTAAATTATTCAAACGCACGAGATGATTGTCCCAAAGCCAGACTGCGATCAAAGTATTCTCTGTGGCACGTCGCATCTCCCACAATACGGCGGATAGGTCCGAGCCGTGCGCCGTTACGATTGCAACATCGCAGCCGGAGCGCCATTGCGATGGCGGCACGTATTCGTACCCCTTGGACTTGAGAGCGATCAGGTCGGCGGCAAGATCTTTGGAAAATATTGGATAAAATCGGTTTCGCTCGACGGCATCAATGAGAAGCGCAACGCCGGTTTCTGCCGCAAAGCAACCAGTCTGCTCTCAATTTCGTGCGCGCGGTTTTCAGACCACATTGCTTTGCCAACTTGATGATTGCCGCATGGCGTTGCTAAGGAGGGCGCGTGTTCGATCCGCTCCGGCGGCACCACTTACGTGTGAACAGGCGCAGCGTCACGCCATTGCGACATCCGCGTCTTCAGCGCGGCTTCAGGAAAGCGAAATCGCAGCCCTGGTCGGCGCCGAGGATTTCCTGGGCATAGAGCCGGGCATAGCCGCGCGCAGGCGGCTCCGCCGCCGGCTTGGCGGCGGCGGCGCGGCGCTTGAGTTCCGCCTCCTCGACGGCGAGATCGATGCGGCGCTCCTTCACCGACAGCCGGATGCGGTCGCCATTGCGCACCAGGCCGAGCGGGCCGCCGGAGGCCGAGTCCGGCGTCACGTGCAGCACGACGGTGCCGAACGCGGTGCCGCTCATGCGTGCATCGGACACCCGCACCATGTCCTTGACGCCTTTGACCGCGAGCTTCTTCGGGATCGGCAGATAGCCGGCCTCCGGCATGGCCGATTCCGAATGCGGGCCGGCGTTTTGCAGCACCAGAATATCCTTGGGCTCGACGTCGAGCTTGGGATCGTCGATGCGCGCGGCGAGATCTTCGAGCGAGGAAAACACCACCGCCCGGCCCTCCATTTCGAACAGACTGGAGTCGGCGGCCGAGCGTTTGAGGATGGCGCCCTGCGGCGCCAGATTGCCGAACAGCGCGACCAGGCCGCCTTGCGGTTCCAGCGGCGTTTTGCGTTGCGCGATGATGCTGCGGTCGACCCAGGCGTCGCCGTCGTGCTTGAGCCGCTCGCCCAGCGTCTCGCCGGTCACCGTCAGACAATCGAGATGCAGCAGGTCCTGCAATTCGCGCAGCAGCGCGCCCATGCCGCCGGCGGCGAAGAAGTCCTCCATGTAGCCGTTGCCGACCGGCTTCAGGTTCACCAGCACCGGCGTGGTGTCGGACAATTCATTGAGCCGTTGCAGCGACACCGGCACGCCGGCGCGGCCGGCGATCGCGGTCAGATGGATGATGGCGTTGGTGGAGCCGCCGATCGCCAGCAGCGCGCGCAGGGCATTCTCCATCGATTTCCGGTTGATGATCTTGTCGGGCGTCAGCTTGGAGCCGATCAGCTTCACGGCGAGCGCGCCGGTGGCTTCCGCCGCGCGCAAGCGGTCGGCGTGCACGGCGGGGATGGCGGCGGTGCCCGGCAGGATCATGCCGAGCGCCTCGGCGAGGCAGGCCATGGTCGAGGCGGTGCCCATCACCGCGCAGGTGCCGGCGGTGGTGGCGAGCTTGCCTTCGACTTCGGAAATCTCCTTATCGTCGACCTTGCCGGCCCGGTATTGCGCCCAGAACCGGCGGCAATCGGTGCAGGCGCCCAGCCGTTCGCCGCGGTGGCGGCCGGTCATCATCGGACCCGCCACCAGCATGACCGCCGGCCGGCCGGCCGAGACCGCGCCCATGAGCTGGGCCGGCACGGTCTTGTCGCAGCCGCCCATCAGCACCACCGCGTCCATGGGCTGCGCGCGCACCATTTCCTCGGTGTCCATCGACATCAGGTTGCGGAATTTCAGGCTGGTCGGCGACAGAAACACCTCGCCGAGCGAAATGGTGGGAAATTCGATCGGCAGCGCGCCGGCCGCCAGCACGCCGCGCTTCACCGCCTCCAGCATCTCGGGGAAATGGCGGTGGCAGTTGTTGAAGCCCGACGGCGTATAGGCGATGCCGACCACCGGCTTTTCCAGCAGGTGCGCGAATAGCCCTGCGACTGGGCGAACGAGCGCCGCAGATAAAGAGAGAAATCACGGTCGCCGTAATTGGTGAGACCGTTGGCGATGCCGGTGGGTTCTTTGCTCATGCGGCTATCTTTTGCAGCCGCGTGCGGCCGGATGCAAGGCGCAAGCGCCGGGGATGACGGGCATCGCACCGGTGTCGGTTCGCCCTTGCGAAGCCTGCCGATTTGCCCCAAATCCATGCCGCGCGCCAAACCCTTTGTTGTTACGGGGCTTATAGACCGTGATCCGTCTCGGCATCGTCGGCATCAATTACGGGCGCACCGTGCAGTTGCCGGCGTTCCGCGCCGACCCGCGCTGCCAGGTGATCGCGCTCGCCGGCCGCGACGCCAAGCGCACCGCCGAACTTGCCCGTGCAGCCGGCGTGGCCAAGGGCTATGGCGATTGGCGCGCGCTGGTCGAGGACCCGGATGTGCAGGCGGTCGCCATCGCCACGCTGCCGAGCGTGCAGGCGCAAGCCGCGCTCCGTGCGCTCGAACTCGGCAAGCCGGTGTTCATCGAAAAACCGATGGCCAACGATCTCGCCGCCGCGCGCGCCATGCTGCGGCTGGCGACGCGGCAGGGCCTGCCGACCACGATCGATTTCAATTTCCATCAGATCATGAGCTGGCAACGCGCCAAGGCGATGCTCGACGCCGGCGCCATCGGCGCGCTGCGCCACGTCACGGTGCATTGGCACGTCGAAAGCCCCTCCCTGCGATTGCGCATGCGCAACTGGAAAACCGTCGGCGACGACGGCGGCGGCGTGCTGGGCAGTTTCATCAGCCATTGTTTCCACTATCTCGAATGGTTCTGCGGACCGATCGCCGGATTGTCGGCGCGCATCGGCGGGCTGCCGAGCGAGAGCGACCTGGAGACGACGGTGGCGATGGCGTTGCAGTTCACGTCCGGACCGCTGGTGACTCTCTCCATGAGTTGCGCGTCCTTTCTCGGCATCGGCCACCGCATCGAATTTTTCGGCGAGGACGGCACGCTGGTGCTGCATAACCCCGGCGCCGACTACATGCGCGGCTTTGAACTGTTTCATGCCCGGCGGCCGGCGGCGGCGCTCGAACGCATCGCCGTCAGCGATCCGATCGACGCGCAATATCCCGATGGCCGCATTGCGCCGGTGTCGCGGCTGGCCAAGCGATTCTTCGACGCCATCGAAGGCGGCGGCACGCCCACGCCCGGATTTGCCGAAGGCTATCGCGTGCAGCGGCTGATGGCCGCCGCCCGCCGCTCGCACCAGCAGGGGACCTGGATCGACTTTGCCAGCGAAGACGCCGGCGAGGAGAGTGCGGCGTGAGCGACACCCGCATCTTCATCACCGGCGGCTGGCCGGCGTAGCAGGCTACCGCGCTCTTGGGACCTTGCAGGCGCCCGGCAAGAATAAGCCGCTGAAAGCCTAAATTCCGGGGCAAAATAGCGCGGACCGGGCCTTTGATATTGGTCAATGTGCTAAATTGGAATTTCCCCAATCTTGCCTCGACAAACCCCCTAGAACCCTTTTAAAAAAGGGGGGTCGCGTGGGGCCGTAAAGTAGAAATATCACATGAATTACAACGATTTTTTCGCATCTGCGCTCGCCACCCTGAGAGACGAGCGCCGCTACCGGGTTTTCGCCGATCTTGAACGCATCGCCGGCCGCTTCCCGCACGCGCTGTGGCATTCGCCGGAGGGCAAGCGCGACGTGGTGATCTGGTGCTCCAACGACTATCTCGGCATGGCCCAGCACCCGAAGGTGGTCGGCGCCATGGTCGAGACCGCCACCCGGATGGGCACCGGCGCCGGCGGCACCCGCAACATCGCCGGGACCAATCACCCGCTGGTCGAGCTGGAGCGCGAGCTCGCCGACCTGCACGGCAAGGAAGCCGCGCTGGTGTTCACCTCCGGCTACGTCTCCAACCAGACCGGCATCCCGACCATCGCCAAGCTGCTGCCGAACTGCCTGCTGCTGTCGGACGCGCTCAACCACAATTCGATGATCGAGGGCGTGCGCCAGTCCGGCTGCGAGAAGCAGGTGTGGCGGCACAACGACGTCGGCCACCTGGAAGAGCTGCTCAAGGCGGCCGATCCGAAGCGGCCGAAGGTGATCCTGTTCGAGAGCCTCTATTCCATGGACGGCGACGTGGCGCCGGTACATGCGATCTGCGATCTCGCCGAGCGCTACGGCGCCATGACCTATGCCGACGAAGTGCACGCGGTCGGCATGTACGGCCCGCGCGGCGGCGGCATCTGCGAGCGCGAGGGCGCGATGCATCGCGTCGACGTGCTGGAAGGCACGCTGGCGAAAGCCTTCGGCTGCCTGGGCGGCTTTATCACGGGCAGCAAGGAGATGGTCGACGCGGTGCGCTCCTACGCGCCCGGCTTCATCTTCACCACCGCGCTGCCGCCGGCGATCTGCGCCGCCGCCACCGCCGCGATCAAGCATCTCAAGACCTCGCAGTGGGAACGCGACCGCCATCAGGACCGCGCCGCCCGTGTCAAAGCGGTGCTCAACGCCGCCGGCCTGCCGGTGATGGGCTCAACCACACACATCGTGCCGCTGTTCGTCGGCGACGCCGAGAAGGTGAAGGCGGCGAGCGATCTGCTGCTCAGCGAGCACGGCATCTACATCCAGCCGATCAACTATCCGACCGTGCCGCGCGGCGAAGAGCGCCTGCGCATCACGCCGTCGCCGTACCACGACGACCTGCTGATCGATAAGCTCGCGGAAGCGCTGGTCGACGTATGGGACCGGCTCGAACTGCCGACCCGCAAGCAGGCAATCGCGGCGGAATAAAACAATCAATCCTGGAACGGCGGCCGCTCGCGCGGCGGCATTGCCGCGGGCGGCGCGGGAAGCCGGCGCACGCCGCCGCGCGCGACCAGCGGCATCGTCAGCGACACGAAAAATATGCGGCAGAGGTGATGCGCGCCGACATAGACCGGGTCGAGATTGAGCGCCAGCGCCAGCAGCATCATGGCATCGACCGAGCCGGGCGCGAAGGCGATCATCACTTCGGCGACGTGCAGCGGCAGGACGCTGATCAGCGCGCCGGCGAATACCGCGGCGATCGCCACCGCCACCGCGAACGAACCAAAGGCGGCGGCGATGAAGTTCGCCAGCAGGCGCAACGGTGTGCCGGAAAAGCGCGATCCGGTGACGGCGCCGAGCGCGATCATCGCCGTATTGGCTACCCACCACGGCATCACCGCGTGAATCAGTCCGCTGCCATGCAGCACCGCCGAGGCGACCATGGCGCCGAACAGCAAGCCGCCGGGGAAGCGGATGCGATAGGCGACATAGGCCGCCGCCGTCGAGACGGCGATCAGGATTGCCAGTTCCGGCAGCAGCGCCGGATCGAACGGTCCGCCGACGCTGCGGGTGCCATGACCGACCAGGCCGAACAGCGCCAGCCCGGCCGGCAGCCCGACCGCGACGATCACCACCCGCATGGTCTGCACGATGGCGATGGCGCGCAGGTCGACGCCGATTTCCGCCGCCAGCGCCAGCACCTGCGACATGCCGCCCGGCGCGGCGGCGAGATAGGCCGGTATCTTGTCCCAGCCGTGCACCACCCGCAGATAGGCGGCGCCGGCGACGCCGACGCAGGCCATCGCCACCAGCAACACGGCGATGCTCAGGGGATAGGTCGCCATGCCGTGCAGCGTCGCCGGCGTGACCACGGCGCCGAGCGAAATGCCGATCAGCACGAAGATGGCGCGCATGATCGGCGCGGGGATCAGCATCGGCCGGCCGGCCAGCGATGCGGCGGCGACCGCCAGAATCGAGCCCGATAGAAACCCGGCAGGCAATCCCAGGAGACCGAGCGTCGAGCCCGCCGACGGCAGCAATGGCCAGCGTTTCCGCGAGCTGGCGGGCGATGGCGAGACGGTCGATGGCGGGCGGCGGGGACAAGGCGTTGCGGCTCGTTGAACGCGATGATTGGCGCGCGTAGGCCCGGACGTCAAACGCGTTGTCCTCATGCCTATCCTGCGGCGGATAGAAGGGCTAAAATCCTTCACTTGCTTGAGGTTAGCCCGATCTGGAGTGCGCATGCTGCAAGGCTGGGTCGTCATCGCGGTGGCGCTTGCGTATATCGGCCTGCTGTTCCTGGTGGCGAGCTACGGGGACCGCACCCGCGGCCTCGGCCGTGACGGCCGCGCCCGGCTGCTGATCTACCCGCTGTCGCTGGCGATCTATTGCACCTCGTGGACGTTCTTCGGCTCGGTCGGGTCGGCGTCGCGCACCGGCTACGAATTCCTCACCATCTATATCGGCCCGGTGCTGATGTTCGCCCTGTTCTCGCCGCTCCTGGTGCGGATCGTGCGGCTGGCCAAGGCGCAGAACACCACCTCGATCGCCGACTTCATCGCGGCGCGCTACGGCAAGAGCCAGGCGGTTGCCGCTACGGTCGCGCTGATCGCCATTGTCGGCACCATTCCCTACATCGCACTGCAGCTCAAGGCGGTGTCGTCCTCGCTCGAAACCATCCTCGCCCATATCACGCCGACCATGGGCGTCACCCGGCCGCTGCTCGGCGACATTGCGCTGTTCGTGGCGCTGTCGATGGCGACCTTCGCGGTGCTGTTCGGCACCCGCCATATCGACGCCACCGAGCATCAAGACGGATTGATGCTGGCGATCGCCACGGAATTGATCGTCAAGCTGTTCGCCTTTCTGGCGGTCGGCATCTTCGTGACCTTCTGGATGTTCGACGGGCCGGGGGTGCTGTTCGAAGCCGCGCGCCATAGCACGCAGACGGACGGCATCTTCATGCGGCAGCCGCCCCTCGACACCCTATTGGCCACCACGCTCTTGTCGTTCGTGGCGATCATCCTGCTGCCGCGCCAGTTCCATGTGGCGGTGGTCGAAAACAACAATGAAGGCGAGATCAAGCGCGCCGCCTGGCTGTTTCCGCTCTATCTGGTGGCGATCAACCTGTTCGTGGTGCCGATCGCCTTGGCCGGCCTGCTGACGTTCCCGACCGGCGCCATCGACAGCGACATGTTCGTGCTGGCGCTGCCGCTGCAGACCGGCTCCAACATCCTCACCATCGCCGCCTTTGTCGGCGGTCTGTCGGCGGCCACCGCCATGGTGATCGTGGAATCGGTGGCGCTGTCGATCATGGTGTCGAACGACATCGTCATGCCGCTGGTGCTGCAGCGGCGCGCGGCGCTGATCAGCGGCCGCGGCAACGTCGGCTCGCTGTTGCTCACCGCGCGACGGCTGGCGATCTTCGCCATCCTGGTGCTCGCCTACATGTACTACCGCACGGCCGGCGATGCCCAGTTGTTCGCCATCGGCATTCTCGCCTTCGCGGCCATTGCGCAGCTGGCGCCGGCGTTTTTCGGCGGCCTATTCTGGCGGCGCGCCACCGCCGCCGGCGCCATTGCCGGCATGACCGCCGGCATCCTGATTTGGGCCTATACGCTGCTGCTGCCGACATTCGCCGACATCGGCGTGGTCGGCCAGCAACTCCTCACCGACGGGCCGTGGGGATTGGCGATGTTGCGCCCGCAACATCTGTTCGGGTTGGAGCTGTCGCCGCTGGTGCACGGCGTGGTCTGGAGCCTCACCATCAATCTCCTGTGCTATGTCGGCTTCTCCCTGCGGCGCGCGCCCTCGTCGATCGAGCGGCTGCAGGCCAATATCTTTGTGCCGTCGGACCTGGCGCCGATCGCGCCCAGCTTCCGGCTCTGGCGCTCCTCGGTGACGGTGGAGGAGCTCACGACCACGGTCGCGCGCTACCTCGGCGAGGCGCGCACGCGCAACGCCTTTGAAAGCTTCGCCGGCACCCATCGCATCAGCCTGGAGTCCAAGGATGAGGCCGATTTCCGGCTGGTGCGCTATGCCGAGCACATCCTCGCCTCGGCGATCGGGGCGGCCTCCTCGCGGCTTGTGCTCTCGCTGCTGCTGCGCAAGCGCACGGTCTCCAAGAAGGCGGCCTTGAAGCTGCTCGACGACGCCAACGCCGCGATCCAGTACAACCGCGAAATACTGCAGACCGCGCTCGATCACGTGCGTCAGGGCATTGCGGTATTCGACAAGGACCTGCAGCTGATCTGCTGGAACCGGCAGTTCGGCGAAATCCTCGACCTGCCGCCGAGCCTGATCCGCGTCGGCAGCGGGCTTGCCGATATATTGCGCTTCAACGGCCGGCGCAGCGACGTCGCCCCCGAGCGCATCGACGATTTTGTGCAGGCGCAGATCGAGCGCTACGTCTCCGGCCGCGAACCTTTCCTGGAGCGCTTCGCGGAGCCCGGCATGGTGATCGAGGTGCGCGCCAACCATATGCCCGACGGCGGCATCGTCACCACCTTCACCGACATCACGCCCAGCGTGGAGGCGGCCGAGGCACTCGAGCGGGCCAACGAATCGCTCGAACGCCGCGTGCAGGAGCGCACCGAGGAACTCACCCGCCTCAACGTGGCGCTGGCGCGCGCCAAAGGCGAGGCCGACGAGGCCAATATTTCCAAAACCAAATTTCTCGCCGCGGCGAGCCACGACATCCTACAGCCGCTCAACGCAGCGCGGCTCTACGTCACCAGCTTGATCGAGCGCCAGGACGGCGGCGGCGAGCGCCGGCTGGTCGACAATATCGACGCCTCGCTCGAGGCGGTGGAGGAGATTTTCGGCGCGCTGCTCGATATTTCGCGGCTCGACACCGGCGTGATGCGTCCGGACTTTACCAGCTTCCGCATCGACGACCTGATGCGCCAGATCGAACTGGAATTCGCGCCGCTGGCCGGCGCCAAGGGACTCGACCTCACGTTCGTGCGTTGTTCGCTGGTGGTGCGTTCCGACCGCCGGCTGCTGCGCCGGCTTGTGCAGAACCTGGTCTCCAACGCCATCAAATACACGCCGGACGGGCGCGTATTGGTCGGCTGCCGGCGGCGTGGCGATCATTTGCGCATCGACGTCTACGATACCGGCGTCGGCATTCCGCAATCCCACCAGCGCGACATCTTCGTCGAGTTCCATCGCCTCGATCAGGGCGCGCGGATCGCGCGCGGGCTGGGCCTCGGCCTCTCGATCGTCGAGCGCGTGGCGCGCGTGCTCGGCTGCGAGATCGAGGTCGATTCGACGGTCGGCCGCGGCTCGCGTTTCTCGGCCATGGTTGCGCTTTCGAACGCGGTAGCGGTCGACCTGCCCGCGCGCGACGGCACTCGCGTCGATCCCAGCCAGCTCGTCGGCACCACCGCGCTTTGCATCGACAACGAACCGGCGGTGCTCGACGGCATGGAGACCATGCTGCGCGGCTGGGGCTGCGAGGTGATCAAAGCGCCCGATCTAGCCGTCGCGCTGGCGGCGATCGATGAAAGCCAGGTCATGCCGAACGGACTGCTGGTCGATTACCACCTCGACCACGGCAATGGCATCGAGGCGATCGTGACGCTGCGGGCGCGCTGCGGCGATCTGCCGGCGATTCTGATTACCGCCGACCGCTCGCCGCTGGTGCGCGAGCAGGCCCGTGCGGAAGGCATTCAGCTCTTGCACAAGCCGATCAAGCCGGCCGCGCTGCGCGCCATGCTGGCGCAGTGGCGCGTGCTGCGCGTGGCGGCGGCGGAGTAGAGAGTAACCGTTCGTGCCCGCGCAAGCGGGCATCCAGGTTTTCTTTCTTGAAGAACTGGGTCCCCGCTTTCGCGGGGACGAACGGAGGTGTCACCCCATCGTCGGCGCGCCTTGCTGCCACTGGCCGGTTTCGATCTTGGCGGCGGCGATCACCGCTTGGGTGCGGCTTTCGACCCCGAGCTTTTGCAGAATGGCGGAGACGTGCGCCTTCACCGTCGCCTCCGAGACACCGAGTTGATACGCGATCTGTTTATTGAGCAGGCCCTCAGACAGCATCATCAGCACGCGCACCTGCTGCGGCGTCAATGTCGCCATCCGTACCATCAGTTCGGCGGTCTCGGCATCCGAACCGGCGGCGAGATCAACATCCGGCGGTGTCCACACGCCGCCGCCTAAAATACGCGAGATCGCGCCGCGCATGGCCTCCACGCCGAGCGTCTTGGGAATGAATCCGGAGGCGCCGAATTCCATGCAGCGGCGGATGGCCGCCGGGTCGTCGTTGGCCGATACCACGATGACCGGGACGCCGGGATATTGCGCGCGCAAATACATCAGGCCGGAAAAACCGCGCACGCCCGGCATGGTCAGGTCGAGCAGGACGAGATCGACGTCGCCACCACGCTCGAGCAGTTCCGCGACTTCGTTGAAGGTTCCGGCTTCAGCAATATCGACATGCTCGAACAGACCGGTGACCGCCTCGCGCAACGCACCACGGAACAACGGATGGTCGTCGGCGATAACAAACCGGTATTCTTCTTGCTGCCCCACTTATTGAACTTTCGTTGGTGTCTGCGGCCGGCCCGCGAAACATCTGCGTTGAATGTGCCTACCCGTCAATGTTCCACCTCGCTTGTTTGGTGCGCAAGTGCCTCACCGCACGTCATAAAATGCACCCGCGACATAGTTTATTGCAATGCAAAATAGTTGATAATAATCAAAACCTTATAGGATTAACTGGGCCGAAAGTCGTATAAGCTGTCGCCAGCGGCAGTGTTATGTTGATCGTGTTGCACAGCGGGGGCTGGCTCGGTCTGCGGTCCGCTGTTCGTTCGTTTTCGCCGGACCACGAATGTAGGTTCAATCAAGAACCCGCGGCAAACAGCAGGAGAGGAAACACCATGGCTGACCGCATTCCAGCAAACTTCCGACGCGTGATCACCGCCGCGGCCGGGGGAAACGTCATCGAGTGGTATGATTTCTATATTTTCGGAAGCTTGGCCACAATCTTGTCGGTCAAGTTCTTCGAAAAGAGCCACCCCGTCGCCGCTCTGCTCAGCACGATCGCGCTGTTCACCGCCGGGTTCCTGGTCCGGCCATTGGGAGCCTTCGTGTTCGGCTGGCTGGGCGACATGGTCGGCCGCAAGTACACCTTCATCCTGACGCTCGTCGGCATGGCGCTCGGCACCGGCGCGATCGGCTTGATCCCGACCTTCGACCAGATCGGCTTGGCCGCCGCGTTCATCCTGTTCGGATTGCGCATGATCCAGGGCCTTTGCCTGGGCGGCTCATACGGCGGCGCCATCACCTATGTCGCCGAGCACGTGCCGGAAGACCAGCGCGGTTACTATACCGGCTGGCTGCAGACCTCGCCGACGCTCGGCATCGTGCTGTCGCTCATCATCATCATCGCGACGCGCACCTACTTCGGCGAAGCCGTGTTCAACGATTGGGCCTGGCGCATCCCGTTCTTGTGCTCGTTCCTGCTGGTGTTCGTCACCATGTACATGCGGGCCAACTTCGAGGAGTCGCCGGTCTACGCAGAGATCAAGGCCAAGGGCAAAACCAGCAAGAACCCCTGGCGCGAGGCCTTCCTCAATCCCCAAAATCTCAAATACGTGGTGATCGCCACCATCGTGGTCCTGGGCGAGGGCGTGGTCTGGTACTCGAGCCAGTTCTGGGCGCTGTTCTACATCCAGACGGTGATGAAGGTGGATACCCTCACCTCGGCCTGGGTCATCGGTGTCGGTCTCGTCATCGGCACACCGACGCTCATCTTCTGGGGCTGGATGTCCGACAAGATCGGCCGCAAGCCGGTGATCCTCGGGGGCTTCTTCCTCGCGGCGGTGACTTACTATCCGCTCTATGTCTGGCTCGGCTCGGTCTCGCACCCGGGTACCATCGCCATAGGGAATGGCAACTTTTGGACTGCCGTCCTCATCGTCGCCATCATGGTCAATTACGTCGGCATGGTATACGGGCCGATCGGCGCGTTCCTTGCCGAATTTTTCCCCGGCCGCATCCGCTACACAGCGGTTTCCATGCCGTACATGATTGGCAACGGCTGGGGCGGCGGCTTGGTGCCGTTTATCACCACGGCGGTGTACACGGCGACGGGCAGCCTCGCCTATGCGCTGATCTATCCGATCGCCGTGCCCGCGGTGTGCCTGGTGCTCTCGCTGTTCCTGATGCCCGAAACTCGCCAAATGAGCGTCTGGGACGAAGACGAAAAGGCGTTAGCGAAAAGCTGAGAATCAACGCTAAGAATCCAAGCCATGTGCGGGGCCCCGGTCGGCCCCGCACTTTTTTTCAGCGGCTGCCGACGAATTGCAGCACGATCTCGCGGCTGTGCGGCGCCCGCCGGTGCTCGACCAGATAGATGCCCTGCCAGGCGCCGAGCGCGAGCTTGGCGGCGATCACCGGCACGTGCAGCGACACGCCATTGAGCATCGCCTTGACATGCGCCGGCATGTCGTCGGGCCCCTCCACATCGTGAATCCAGGGCGCGTCTTCCGGCGCAAGCCGATCGAGCGCGGAGACGAGATCGGTCTGCACGTCGGGATCGGCATTTTCTTGGATGACGAGCGAGGCCGAGGTGTGGCGCAGAAAGATCAGCAGCGCGCCCTCGCCCGCACCGATCTGGGCAATGAAATTCGCGATCTGACTGGTGATGTCGGTGAAGCCGGGCCCCGGCGTATCCAGGCGCAGCGTCGCGGTCGCGATCAGTTGTGGGGTTGTCTGCGTGATGGCTGAAAGTCGGCCGGGCATGCGATGCAAACTAGTCCGTTATTGTGGAGCGCAGGGCCCGCAACTTCCGGGGCTACCCCTTGGGCATCATATCCTTCTGGAAATTGACGATCATCTCGACCAGCCGCCGCCAGGCATGTTCGATGGCCGACGCGGGCGCGCGCGAGGTCTTCGCGCAATCGAGCCGAGTCCTCGCTCTGGTCGGTCGTCGGCGGCGTCAGGTCCGCCGGCGGCCGCGGTGGCGATGGCGGCGCGCGCAGCGCGGCGATCTCCCGCTTCAGGCTCGCGACCTCATCCTGCAGGCGCGCGATCTCCTTCTCCAGCGCGGCGCGATCCTCCGGCACCGCCTCGCAGGCCCAGCCGGCGGCGTGCGCACTGCAGAACGCGACCTGCCCGGTCTGATTGTCGAGGCGCAGGAAACCGTCAGCGACGCGGTTGAAGGCGAAACGATTTGGCGGGCCCGGCGGCATGCTCTCCGCGGCGCCCGGCGCTTTAGGACTGGTGGGGACGTTCTCCGCGTTCGGAGGATTGGCAATGTTCGGAGCGCCCGGGCCGATTTGGGCACCCTGGGAGGCTCGACCTTCGGCGCGCTCTGGCCGTCCTGCGCGTTCCCCGGAATCGCCGCGCACGCCAGCACGGCGGCGATGACAAGCGTCAATTTCCGCATGGCGGTATTCTCTCGTTCCGGCATTGGGCGGCCAAGCCTACCACCCGCGCGCGCCGCTCTGAACCCGCAGGCCGCGTTCTTTGTTGACGGCGTTGCCGCAGTGCACGCGCGGGCTCGCAAACGGGCCGCAAAAATTTGCATTTATGCATTGGAATCAAATGCTTACCATGCGGAGGCCGTTTCTTGACTCAAAGAAACCCGCTCAGTATGGTCCGCGCGGCTTTTAGGGCGGCGGAACGAGAGCGAGGCCTTTAAATCCACGCAGGTCGGAAGCATGGCTGACGGCAAGCGCGGCAAGGGCGATCGCGAGGAACCGCCGGACGACGAGGCTGCTCTCTCCGCGAGGCTCCAGCGTCTCGGCGAACGGCTCGACAATGCGAGCCGACCATCCGAAAACGTTTCCGGTCCTCGTTCGACCGCCGATGCTTCGGCGTATGCCCGCGGCTTCCGGATGTCGACCGAGCTGGTGGCGGGCGTGCTCGTAGGGGCATTGATCGGCTGGCTGCTCGACCGCTGGCTGGGAATTTCGCCGTGGGGGCTGATTGTGTTTCTGCTGCTCGGTTTCGCCGCCGGGGTCCTTAACGTGATGCGCGCGGCCGGCGTCGTGCGCGAGAACCGTCTGAACGACTAGAGCTCATGGCCGTCGATCCCATCGAACAGTTTCAGATCGTGAACCTGTTTCCGGTCGTCAAGATCGGACACACGGAGATCGCGTTCACCAACTCGGCCGCCTTCATGCTGGCGGCGGTGATCGTCATCACCGCTTTCCTTGTCATCGGCACCGCGAGGCGCAGCCTGGTGCCGTCGCGCCTGCAATCGGCCGCGGAGCTGTCCTACGAATTCGTCGCGAGTACCGTGCGCTCGACCGCCGGCTCCGAGGGCATGCGATTCTTCCCCTTCGTGTTCACGCTGTTCATGTTCATCCTGACCGTGAACATGATCGGACTTATTCCCTATACGTTCACCGTCACCAGCCACATCATCGTCACCGTGGCGCTGGCGATCACCGTGTTTCTGACCGTGCTGCTGTACGGCCTGTATCGGCATGGCCTGCACTTCTTCAATTTGTTCGTGCCGAAAGGCGTGCCGATCTACATCCTGCCGCTGATCGTCTTCATCGAGATCCTGTCGTTCGTGTCGCGGCCGATCTCGCACAGCGTGCGTTTGTTCGCCAACATGCTGGCCGGCCATATCACGCTACAGGTCTTTGCCAGCTTCATCATCCTGATGGGCGGCGCCATGGGCGCGATCGGCTGGGCCGGCGGCGTACTGCCGTTCGCGATGATCGTCATTCTGATTGCGCTGGAGACGCTGGTGGCCTTCCTGCAGGCCTACGTCTTCGCCATCCTCACCTGCATCTATCTCAACGATGCCATTCACCCGGGCCACTAGGCCCGAACGGAACCAAAAGGAGTTTGTTATGGAACCAATGGCTGCGAAATTCATCGGTGCGGGCATTGCCTGTATCGGCATGGGCGGCGCCGGCGTCGGCGTCGGCATCATCTTCGGCAACTACCTGGCCGCGGCGATCCGCAATCCGTCCGCCGCGCAGGGGCAGTTCGGCAACCTGATCTTCGGGTTCGCCATCACCGAAGCGCTCGGCATCTTCTCGCTGCTGATCGCGCTGCTGCTGCTGTTCGCGCTCTGACACCGGGCGTGTGAGCTGACGATGGCCGAGCCGGCACACAAGGCGAGTACGGAGCACCCTGCGCAAGACGGGCACGGCGGCTTTCCGCCGTTCCAGTCGCAGACCTTCGCCTCGCAGCTCGTCTGGCTCGCGATCGCCTTCGTCCTGCTCTATGCGCTGATGGCGAAATGGGCGCTGCCGCAGGTCGGCAGGATCATCGAGAGCCGGCAGAAGCGCATCGCCGACGACATCGCCGAGGCCGGCCGGCTCAAGCTGCAGTCCGACGAGGCGGTGGCGGCCTACGAGAAAGCTTTGGCCGACGCCCGCGCCCGCGCGCAGGCGATCGCCAACGAAACGCGCGAAAAGCAGGCGGCTGCGGCGGATGCCACCCGCAAGACGCTGGAGGGCGAACTCAACGCCAAGCTGGCGGAGGCTGAGAAAACCATCGCCGCCACCAAGCAGGCGGCCATGAGCAATGTCCGCTCCATCGCCGAGGACGCCGCCCGCGCCATCGTCGAGCGGCTGATCGGGACTGCGCCAAGCGACAAGGCGTTCGCCGACGCTGTTGCCGAAGCTTTGAAGCGTTAGGGGCAGGCCATGCTGCTTGAAGCTGAATTCTGGGTGGCGCTGGGTTTCTTCGTTTTCCTCGGCCTGCTCGGCTATCTCGGCATCCACCGCATGATCGCCAAATCCCTCGACGAGCGGGCTGGCCGCATCAAGGCCGAGCTCGACGAGGCCAAGAAGCTCAAGGACGACGCCGCCCAGTTGCTGGCCGACTATCGGCGCAAGCGCGGTGAGGCCGAGAGCGAGGCGCAGGAGATCATCGCCGGCGCCAAGGCCGAGGCCGAGCGGCTCGCCGCCGAAGCCAAGGTCAAGATCGAGGAATTCGTCGCGCGCCGCACCAAGATGGCCGAGACCAAGATCGCCCAGGCCGAGGCGCAGGCCGCCGCCGACGTGCGCAGCGCCGCCGCCGAAGCCGCCGTGGCGGCCGCCGCGAAAGTGCTGAGCCAGGAAGCCAAGGGCAAGCTCGCCGGCGAGTTGATCGCCAAGGGCATCGACGACGTCCGCAAGAAGCTGAACTAGCGGGCGGACCCAAGACGGTCTGCCGGCGCGCGGCGCCGTCCCGCGGTCGCGGCGCTGTCACTCCCACCCGCCGTGGGCGCAATTCGCGTGTTGTCCCCGCTATTCGTTTTATCCACCTGCGGCGCGGCCTTTGCCTCCCGCCCCCCGCTCACTATCCTTTCCGGCAGTGATTCGTCTTGCGTTGTTCGTTTGCGTGCGGGCCGGAACTATCGGCCGAAGCATCGGGCGACCCATGGTGATCTTCGATTGCAACGGCGTTCTCGTCGATAGCGAGCCGTTGGCAGCCGCCATTATATCGGCCGAGTTCATGCGCGCCGGCTTCGCGCTGACGCCCGAAATGGTCGCGCGCTATTTCACCGGCCGCCGCCCCGCCGACATGTTCGCCGAGGTGGAGATTGCCGCCCGCCGCAAGCTTCCGGCGAATTTTGCCGCCACCGTCGCCAGCACGATACTGCGCCGCTTCCGCGCCGAACTGCGCGCGACCAAACATATGAGCTACGCGCTCACCTGGCTGCGCGGGCCGAAATGCGTGGCTTCCTCCTCCTCGCTCGACCGTATCCGCGCCAGCCTGGAAACCACCGACCTGATCCGCTTCTTCGAGCCCTATCTGTTTTCGGCGGGCGGCGTGCGCAACGGCAAGCCGGCGCCCGATCTGTTCCTGCACGTCTCCGCCAAGATGGGCGTGTCACCGGCCAACTGCATCGTGGTGGAGGATTCACCGGTCGGCGTCGCCGCCGGTGTGGCCGCCGGCATGACCGTGATCGGCTTTGTCGGCGGCAGTCACGCCGAAATCCAGCTTGCCGGCCATTTGCGCGCAGCCGGCGCGCGCGCCATCATCACCGACATGCGCGCGCTCAAGGGCACGATCATCGACCTGCGCGGCTGGTGATTTTCAGTTCCTCGTAATGACCAGGGCGCGTCATGCCCGACCGTGCGCCGGGCATCCACGTCGGTCCAGCAGCCGAGCAAAGCGTGCGAGGCCGGGCCATGTCGGCCGTCCGAATGACGAGTCGAAATCAACTCTGCTTCGGCTTTGCCGCGGGTCTTTTCTTGGCGACCGGTTTCTTGCTCTTGGGCGGCGGCGGCTTCTTTTCCGGCTCGGCGCTGATCGGATCGAACCCGACATAGACAATGTATTGATCGATATCCCCCGCCGGCTGCGGCAGCGGGAACGCGACGTCGGGTTCGATATGGGTGAAGGTGACGCGATCGACCGCATTGCCGACGACCACCGTCTCGCGGCCGAATTTCGACACCACCGTCTTCGGATTGATTCCCTCATGCACCACCGCGATGCGCAGCGGCACGTCGACCGTGCCGGGACCGCCGGCCGGACCGGTGATGATGCGGCCCTCGATGCCGACCTTCATGGTCATGATGCCGGCATTCACGCGGCATTCGCGCGCGGTGCGGATGATCGAACCCTGGTAGCGCACATCGAGCGCGGCCGGCTCGCTCTCTCCCGGCTTGCTGCCGATCATGAGGGTCGCGGCACCGGTGCGCACGCTGACGTCCGGGCAATCGACATCCACGGCGGCAGCATTGGCGGCCTCGCCGCCGCTCGCCTCGCCGGCGGTCGATTTCGACGACGATTTGAAAAGGTCCAAGGGGGACGACTTGAATAGATTGCTGCTGCTGCCGCAGCCGCCCAAGGCCAGGGCCAAGCCCAAGAGCGCCAGCGCGCCGGCGCCGCGTCGCGCGGCTTGTCCGTTTCGTTCCCTACCCATCGTCCGGCACACGCTTTCTGAAGACTGCCGCCCTTACCCCGCGCTTATAGCAAGCCAAGCGTGGCGACCAAATGGCGGCGGGACGGCTCAATCCGGGTCGTCCTTCAGCCGCGCATACAGCAGGTGGTCCTGCCACACCCCGTTGATGCACAAATAGCTGCGCGCATAACCCTCGCGCTGGAAGCCGGTTTTCTCCAGCAGGCGGACCGAGGCGGTGTTGGCGGGAATGCAGGCCGCCTCCAGGCGATGCAGCCGCAGCGTGCCGAAGCAGAACGGCACCAATGCGCGCATGGCCGCGGTCATGTAGCCCTTGCGGGCGAACGGCGCACCGACCCAATAACCGATGCTGCCGGCCTGGGCGACGCCGCGGCGAATATTGGCGAGCGTCAGCCCGCCGACCAGCGCATCGTCGTCGCTGCGGAATATCAGGAAGGCATAGGCGAGATCGCTGCGCACGTCCTCGGCGTAGCGCCGGAGCCGCCGGCGGAACGCGCCGCGCGTGAGATCGTCGGCGGGCCAGGTCGGCTCCCAGGGAACCAGGAAGGCGCGGCTCGCTTCGCGCAAGGCCGCCCACTCGGCGAAGTCGCCGCCGTGCGGCACGCGCAGCGTCACCCCGGCGCCGGCAATGACCGGCGTGGTTTCATTGATGCTGACAGTGCGGAAAAACGCCATGGGCACTAGCGACCTTAACGCTCCCCGATCAGGCTGCCCGGCGCATGAGACTTTCAGCGATCGCGGCCGTGCTTTCAAGCCCGCTGCCGGGCCCGAGCGCGGCGATCGCCGGCTTGCCGCGCCCAATCAGGACGCGGCCGGCGGCGCGCGCGCTCTCAACCGTCACCGCATCGACCTTGCCGACGATCTCGTCAAGCGGGATCGGCCGGCCATAGGCCAGCATCTGGCGCGCGATCTGGCCGAGGCGCGCCTCCGAGCTTTCCAGCGCCATGAGCAGGCCGGCTTTCATCTGCGCCTTGGCGCGGGCGATCTCGGCCTCGGTGAGCGTTTCGGTGGCGATCGCGATCTGGTCGATCGCCACCCGCATCAGCTCGGGCGCGTCCGCCTCATCGGTGCCGGCATAAAGGGCGAACAGGCCGGTGTCCGAATAGGGCATGTGGAAAGCGTGAATCGAGTAGCAGAGCCCGCGCTTCTCGCGCACCTCCTGAAACAGGCGCGACGACATGCCGCCGCCGAGCACGTTGGTGAACACTTGCAGGCTATAGAGCTGCTCGTCGCGGACGGCCAAGCCTTGCAGCGCCAGCGCGATATGCACCTGCTCGAGATCGCGCGTCTCGACCCTGGTGCCGCCGCCGAAATGCGCCGGCTCCGGCTCCGGCGCCGCCGGCCCGATGAAGCCCGCGAAGCGTTTCTCGGCCTCGGCGACGATTTGCTCATGCTCGATGGCGCCGGCGGCGGCCACCAGCATGCCGGGCGCGCGATAGTTGCGCGCCAGATAGGCTGCGCAGCCGCGCCGGATTGAACGAGCGCACGGTTTCCGGCGTGCCGAGAATGGAGCGGCCGACCGGTTGCGCGGGAAACGCGGTTTCGTGCAGGCGCTCGAACACCAGATCGTCGGGCGCGTCTTCGGTGGCGCCGATCTCCTGCACGATCACGTTCTGCTCGCGCCGCAATTCCTCCGGATCGAAGGTCGGTTCGGACAGAATATCCGACAGCACGTCGAGCGCGAGCGGCACGTCGGCCTTGAGCACGCGGGCATAATAGGCCGTGCTCTCCACGCTGGTGGCGGCATTGAGATCGCCGCCGACCGCCTCGATCTCCTCGGCGATCTGGCGCGACGTGCGCCGCTTGGTGCCCTTGAACGCCATGTGCTCGAGCAGGTGCGATATGCCGTGTTCGTCGGGTTCTTCGCTGCGGCTGCCGGTGCCGACCCAGACCCCGAGCGAGGCGGATTCCAGATGCGGCATGCGGTCGGTCACCACCGACAGCCCGGAGGAAAGACGCGTGACCTCGACGCTCATGCCGCTGCTCCTTCACGCGCCGCACGCGACGCCGACAAAACGAAACGCTCCACCGCCGCCTGGTCGGCCGGCAATACGCTGACCCGCTCCGGCCGCTGGTTCAGATCGGCCAGCCATTCCGGCAGCGCCGGCGTGATGCCGCAGGCCGCCGCAACCGCGTCCGGGAACTTGGCCGGATGCGCGGTCGACAGCACCACCATCGGCACCGCGGGATCGCGCGTCTCCTTTTCGGCCACCGCCAGGGCGACCGCGGTATGCGGGTCGGCGCAATAGCCGGCCTCGCGCATCCAGGCGCGGATGGTGGCGGCGCTTTCCGCTTCGCCGGCGCGGTCGGCGGAAAACAGCCCGCGCATCTGCTTGAGCGCGTGCGACGACACCGCGAAGCGGCGCGACTGCGCGAGCGAGCCCATCAGCGCGGCGACCTGGCTTGGCGTCGCGGTCATAGGCGTCGAACAGCAGCCGCTCGAAATTCGACGAGACCTGGATATCCATCGACGGCGAGGTGGTCGCCACCACGTCGCGCAGCTCGTAGTCGCCGGTCGCGAAGGCGCGCACCAGGATGTCGTTGACATTGGTCGCGACCACCAGCCGGTCGACCGGCAAGCCTAAGCGGTGCGCGACATAGCCGGCATAGACGTCGCCAAAATTTCCGGTCGGCACGGTGAAGGCAATTTTGCGGTGCGGGCTCCCGAGCGCGACGCCGGCGGTGAAGTAATAGACCGCCTGCGCCACGATGCGCGCCCAGTTGATGGAATTGACGCCGGACAGCCGCACGCGGTCGCGGAAGGCATGGTGATTGAACATCGCCTTCACCAGCGCCTGGCAGTCGTCGAACGTGCCTTCGATCGCGAGCGCGTGCACATTCGAATCCGGCACGGTGGTCATCATGCGCCGCTGCACATCGGAGATGCGCCCATGCGGGAACAGCACAATCACGTCCACTTGGGCGCGGCCGCGGAACGCCTCCACCGCGGCGCCGCCGGTGTCGCCCGAGGTTGCCACCACGATGGTGGTGCGCTCAGCCCGCGCATGCAGCACATGGTCCATCAGCCGGGCGACCAGCTGCATGGCGAGGTCCTTGAAGGCGAGCGTCGGCCCGTGAAACAGTTCGAGCACGAACAGGCTGGGGCCGAGTTGCATGAGCGGCGCGGTCGCCGGATGGCGGAACGTGCCGTAGGCCTCGCGCGCCATGCGCGCCAGATCGGCTTCCGGGATGCTGGCGCCGACGAAAGGGCGGATCACCTCGACCGCGACCTCGGCGTAAGGCCGGCCGGCGAAACCCGCGATCGCCGCCGGCGCGAGCGACGGCCAGGATTCCGGCACATAAAGGCCGCCGTCGCGGGCCAGCCCCGCGAGCATGACCTCGACAAAATCGAGGGCGGGGGCCGCGCCCCGGGTTGAGACATAACGCATTGAGTTAACTAGTTTTTATGGTTACGGCATGGCCGCAATGGCGAGCGCACAGTAGCCTTGCGCCGAGGCTTTCACAAGAAAACCCGGCGCGAGCGCCCGCCCCGATTGATCCAGGTCAATATTGCCAGCCGGCATCTATTGAACTGTCCCGCCTGAGACAATTACGCGCGATTTTTGATTTTGCCCGTCCGAAATCGCCGGAATCTTTATTCGGGGAAACGCAAAACCGGGGGTGCACGATGCGAAGCTGGATATTTCGGTTGGCGGCCGCCGCGGCCGTGATGCTGCTGGCCAATGCGGCGAGCGCGCAACAATTCACCATGAAGCTGTCGTCGCCGACGGTCAACGATGCCCCGCATGAATGGATGAAGCAGTTCAAGGCGGGCGTCGAGCAGCGCTCCGGCGGCCGCATCAAGGTGGAAATCTATCCGGCGAGCCAGCTCGGGCAAATCCCCACGACCGTTGACGGCGTGGCGCTCGGCACCATCGAGTTCGCCATGCCGGCCGTCGGCTTCCTGATCGGGCTGGAATCGCGCTTCCAGGTGTTCGATGCCGCCGGCATGTTCGACAACGTCGCGCAAAGTCAGAAGGTGCTCGCCGATCCGGCCGTGCGTGCGCGGCTCGCGACCTTCGGCGAAGCCAAGGGCATCGAAATTCTGGTGGTGGGAAACAACGGTCCGCTAATGGTGGCGTCGCACAAGGCGATCCGCACCGCCGCGGACTTCAAAGGACAGAAGATTCGCGTCCCCGGCCCGGCGCCGCTGCACATCCAGCCGTTCAAGAAGCTCGGTGCTTCGCCGGTATCGATCCCGCTCGGCGAGGTGCTGCCGGCGATGCAGAACAAGACGATCGATGCTTCGATCTCGTCGTTCAACGTTCTGACCGGGTTCAAGTACTATGATGTGACCAAGACGGCGACCTATCTTCCGTCATCGTTTCTATTCGTCGGCGGCGTCGTCAATCGGAACTTCATGAAGTCGATCGGACCGGAACTCGCAACGATCGTGCGGGAAGAAGCGCGCAAGGCGGAAGTTGTATTTTCCACGTTCGGCGTCGCCGACGTCGAGCGCACCCGGGAAATCTGGGTTAAGAACGGCGGCGAAGCGATCACCCTGCCGCCCGCCGAAGCCGCCAGTTACCTGAAGGATGTGACGTCGGTGATCCCGGCGGTGCTCGCAACCAATCCGCAAATGAAAACAGACTACGACACGATCGTCGCGACCGCGAAGAAATATCAATAACAGCGGCGACGTAACGATTTCGCGACTTGCGCCGCCATTCCCGGAATGGCGGCGCAGGCCGTTTGGGCCGCGTTATTTGACCCCGAGCAGCAGGTGCATTCCGCCGAGCGAAATCGCCGGGATATAAGTGATCAGAGCGAGCGCGATCAGGTAGATCACCAGAAACGGAATGATGCCGCGATAGATCGAGCGCAATTCGAGCCCGAGCACGGATTGGGCGACGAAGATGTTCATCCCGAACGGCGGATGAAACAGGCCGATCGCCAAATTCACCGTCACCACGATGCCGAAATGCACGGTGTCGATGCCGAACGCCTTGACCAGCGGCACCAATAGCGGCGTCAGCAGCAGGATCGCCGACAGCGGGTCGAGGAAGCAGCCGACCACCAGCAGGATGACGTTGATCGTCAGCAGGAACATCCAGGCGGAAATATTGAGCGCCTGCAACCAGCCGACGATCGCCGCAGGAATTTGATTGACGGTCAGCAGCCAGGAGAACACCCCGGCGCAAGCGACGATAATGAGAATCTGCGCCGAGAACAGCACGGTCGCTGAGGCGGCCTCGACGATATCGCGCCAGCCGAGTTCGCGGAAAACAAACCGGGTGACGAAGGCCGCGTAAACGCAGGCGACCGCCGCCGCCTCGGTCGGCGAGAACACGCCACCATAGATGCCGCCGAGAATGATGAACGGCATGCCGAGCGCCCAGACGCCGCGGGTCAGGCCACGCAGGAACCGATCGAACTTGAATGCCTCGCCGGCGCCGATGCCATGGTGGCGGGCGAACCACATGACATAAGCCGCGAGCATGAACGTCAGCATCAGGCCCGGCACCACGCCCGCCGCGTAAAGCCGCGGCACCGATTCCTCGGCCGAGGCGCCGTAGACGATCATCGGAATACTGGGCGGGATGATGATGTCGATGGCGCCGACCGCGGTGACCAGGCCGGCGGAGAAGTTTTCCGGATAGCCGGCGCGCCGCATCGCCGGATACATGATGCGGCCGATGGTGGCGACGCAGGCCGCGCTGATGCCGGAGATCGCGCCGAAAATCGCCGAAGTGCCCACCGTGGTGACGGCGAGGCTGCCGCGCACCGAGCCGACGCCGCCCTGCACGAAATCGACCAGGCGCTGGGCCACGCTGCCGCGGCCCATCAGTTCGCCGGCATAGACGAAAAACGGAATCGCCAGCAGTGAAAAGGCATTGATCGACCCGAACATGTTCTGATGCAGCGCCGCGATCGGCATATGCATGAAGAACACCAGCGCGACGGAAACCGACGCCAACAGCACGATGAAGATCGGGAATCCCAACAGCAGCAGGACGACCGGCACGACCCCGAGCGCGAACGACATGGCTCAGGCCTCCGTGCCGGATTTGCCGCCGTCCGGCCGGCGCCCGGCCAAAACCTGAACGAGGCGTACGCAAGCAATGAGCGCCATCAAACCGAAGCCCGCCGCCACCGCGCCATGCGGGATCCACATCGGCACCTGCGCCATGTCGCTCACGCGGCCGATGTCGAACATTTGCTCGGCATAATGGGTCGAATTCCACAGCACAAAGGCGGTAAGAATGACGATCGTCGCGAGTTCGGCAATTTTTATCAGCCGGCGGATCGGCGCCGGCAGCGCGTTCACAACCACGTCCATGCGCAGGTGTTGATTGCGCCAAGCAACCACGGCGGCGCCGAGGAAGGTCATGAACACCATGATGAAGATTTGCAGCTCGTCGGCACTGAGGATGCTGCTGCCGAAGCCGTAGCGCCCGATGACGTTGATGAAGTTGAGAGCGACCGCGGCGATGAAGGCATAAGCGAGTACGCGTTCGATTCCCCACGTCAGACGGTCGAGGATGCGCGTAACCACAGTCGAATTGCCCCAGCGCGCCAGCCGTCAGTGGTGGCCCCGCACGCCGTCTATAACGCAAATCCGGGACGAGTTCATTTGATGCATGTCAAGCGGCAAGGCCGGCCGGCAGCGCCACGACGCTGCCGTCACACACGCCGCCGAATGCGGCCGAACAGCCAGACCCCATAGACGCCGGCAAGACCGAGCGCGAGCCCGAACCAGGTGATGGCGTATTGCAGGTGGTTGTCCGGCAGGTTGACCGCGAGCCTGCCCGGCTTCGGCCAGCCGCCGGGCGGCACCGGAGCCTCCTGTTCGACGTAGAACGGCGCGGCGGCGTCCCATTTTTTCGCCGCGGCCATGGCCTTGGGATCGCGCAGGTACCAGACATTGCCCTTCGGATCGTCGGCGGGCGTGAACATCCCGCGCGCTTCCGGCCAGCGCATGACGCCGACGACGTCGATGACGCCGTGCGGCGCGCCTTGCGCGCGGGTGGCGGGATCCTTGCGGTCGGCCGGCACGAAGCCGCGGTCGACCAGCACGATACTGCCGCCGGGAAGCCGCGCCGGCGCGAACACCCAGTAGCCCGGCTCCTGCACGTCGGGCCGGAAGGCGGAGCCGGCGCTGTAGACCAGCGCCTCTTCACCATTGAGGAATTCGGCCGGGAACGTCACACGGGCGTATTCGTCCGCCTCCGGCTTGAGCTGCGGCCAGTTCGCAGGCGGCGGCAGTTGCGCGGGCGCGCGCGCCAGCCGCGCGGTCACCGTGGCGATCAGATCTTCTTTCCAGGCCTTGCGCTCGAGCTGCCATAGGCCAAGTCCGAGCAGGACAGCGATGCCGGCCACGGCGAACACGGTCGCTCCGATCACTCCGCCGCGCTGGGTCGCGCCGCGCGCGCTCACCCGTCGCCCCGATGTTCGAGGCGGCCTTCCGCGGCCCTGTGATGATATTGCAGCGCGATCATCAGGCCCTTCATCGGCCGCAACGGAGCCACCGTCACGAGCAGGATCAGCGGCAGCCACAGCAGCGCGTGCAGCCAGTACGGCGGCTGATAAACGACTTCGGTGATCAGCGCCGCGAACACGACGATCGCCCCGCCGATCAGGATCACGAACACCGCCGGGCCGTCGCCGGCATCGGCGAAGTTGAAGTCGAGGCCGCATTGCTCGCACGCCGGCCGCAGCGTCAGGAATCCTCGGAACAGCTTGCCCTCGCCGCAGCGCGGACAGCGGCAGCGCAGGCCCCGGACGATCGGCAGCGGCGGCGCCGATGGATGCTCAGTCATTGTTTATCCATTACGTTGCGCATGATCTTATCCGAAAACCGGTTCCCATCCCGGATCAAGTCCGGGACAGGCTTTTTCGGGATCATGCGCGTAAAGCAAAAGGGCGGCGCAATTACGCCGCCCTCTCGAAAGCCCGTCGAACGATGGTCACTCGGGATGCGGCAGGCCGGCGCCCCACACATATATGCAGGCGAACAGGAACAGCCACACCACGTCGACGAAATGCCAGTACCAGGCGGCGAACTCGAAGCCGAGATGCTGCTTGGAATTGAAGTGTCCGGCCAGCGCGCGGATCAGGCAGACGATCAGGAAGATCGAGCCGATGATCACATGGGCGCCGTGGAAGCCGGTCGCCATGAAGAAGGCGGCGCCGTAGATGTTGCCTTTGAAGCCGAACGCCGCGTGCGCGTATTCGTAGGCCTGCACGCAGGTGAAGGTGAGGCCGAGCAGGATGGTCAGCGCCAGGCCCCATTTCAGCCCCTGGCGGTCGTCCTCCAACAGCGCGTGATGCGCCCAGGTCACCGTGGTGCCCGAGGTCAGCAGGATCAGCGTGTTGAGCAACGGCAGATGCCAGGGATTGAAGGTCTCGATCCCTTGCGGCGGCCAGACGCCATGGGTGAAGGCCATGCGCCCGTAGTCGTGCACTTCGTTCGGAAACAGCGCGGTGTTGAAGTAGGCCCAGAACCAGGCGACGAAGAACATCACCTCGGAGGCGATGAACAGGATCATGCCGTAGCGGTGCGAGATCTGCACCACGCGGGTATGGAAGCCTTCGTATTGCGCTTCGCGGATCACGTCGCGCCACCAGCCGATGAAGGTGTACAGGATGCCGACGACGCCAAGCCCGAACATCAACGGCGCCGCGGAGAACATATGATGCAGCCAGGCGATGAGGCCGAACGCCATCAGGAAGGCGGAGGTGGCACCGACCGCCGGCCAGGGGCTCGGATCGACCAGGTGATAATCGTGATGCTTGGTATGAGCCTCGGCCATCGTCGTCTCCGTTCAACTCTCAATTTGCTGGCGCGTGATCTTATCCGAAAACCGGTTCCCACTTTTCGGGATCATGCGCTGTTGAGCGGGCGCCGCGGGCGCCCCCTATCCCCGGTTAGAGCTTGCTCGATTTCGTGTCCGGCGCTTCCGCTACCGGCCGCTCCGATCCGGGCAGCCGGTAAAAGGTGTAGGACAGTGTGATGGTGTTGAGCGGATCCTGGTCGCGGTCATTGACGATCTTGGGATCGACATAGAACACCACCGTCATCTCGCGCGTCTCGCCCGGTTTCAAGGTCTGCTCGGTAAAGCAGAAGCAGTTGATCTTGTCGAAATAGGCGCCGACCGTGGTCGGCGTGACGTTGTAGGAGGCCTGCGCGGTAATGGTGCGCGCGGCCTCATTGACGACCTTGTAGTGGACGGTCGCCACTTCGCCGATGCGCAGCTTGATCGAGTTCTGCTCCGGCGCGAATTTCCACGGCAGGCCGGGCGCGACATTGGAGTCGAAGCGAATGATGAGCTCGCGGCCGAGTTCGTGCTCGGGCGCGATGCGGGAAACCTGCGTGGTGCCGGCAAATCCCGTGGCGCGGCAGAACATATTGTAGAGCGGGATCGCGGCAAAGGAGGCCCCCACCATGACCGCAACCACCGCGCCGCAGCCGGCCGCGATCAACACATCGCGCCGGAGCGGTCGCTTGGGATTGCGGGGCGCCGGTTCGTTCGTCATAGCGGGCGGACCAGAACGATCGGACCCTTCACCAGGGTCACCACGTAAAACAGGATCACCAGCGCGGCCAGCGACAACGCGATGGCGATCGAGCGCGAACGCCGGGCGCGCTTTTGCGCCTCGGTGAGCACGATTCCCTCGTCGTTCGGTTGCTCTTTCATCGCGATACCAACAGTCACGCCGCCATCCGGGCGAGCAGCCCGCCCCATCCCCGCTCGATCAGCAGCACGGCAAACAACAGGAACAGGTACAGGATCGAAAAGGCGAAAAGCTGCCGGCTGGCGCGTTCGGCCGGACGGCGTTCGTTGAAGACCTGCCAGGCCAGCGCCAGCATGACCGCGCCGGTGCCGACCGCGGTCAGCCCGTAGAGCGGCCCGGCAAGCCCGAGCGCCCAGGGCGCGATGCCGAGCGGCACCAGGATCAGCGTATGCGCCAGGATCTGGCGCCGCGTCGAGGCATCACCGGCGACCACCGGCAGCATCGGAACGCCGGCGCGGGCATAGTCCTCGGTGCGGGTGAGCGCGAGCGCCCAGAAATGCGGCGGCGTCCAGAAGAAGATGATCATGAACAGCAACACCGGCTCGACCGACAGCGAGCCGGTCGCCGCCGCCCAGCCGATCATCGGCGGAAAGGCGCCGGCGGCGCCGCCGATCACGATGTTCTGCGGCGTCGAGCGCTTGAGCCAGACGGTATAGATCACGACATAGAAGAAGATGGTGAAGGCGAGCAGCGCGGAGGCGAGCAAATTCACCAAAAGGCCGAGCACCACTACCGCGAATCCGGCGAGCGTCAGCCCGAAAGCCAGTGCCTCGCCCGGCCGCACGCGGCCCATCGGCACCGGACGGCGCGCGGTGCGCGTCATGATGGCGTCGATGTCGGCGTCGTACCACATGTTGAGCGCGCCGGCGGCGCCGGCACCGACCGCGATGCAGAGCAGCGCGGTGAAGCCGATCAGCGGATGCAAGCTACCCGGCGCGACCGCCAGGCCCACCAGCGCGGTGAATACCACCAGCGACATCACGCGCGGCTTCATCAGCGCGACATAGTCGCCGACGCTCGCCAGGCTCGGTTCGGCAAGTGCCAGCTCCGCCCCGGCGGCCATCGGACCGCGGAAGTCTGCGCCTTCGCTGACAAGCGACATGAGTTAGAAAAGCCTTTTGGTTTTGCGCGCGATCTTGTCCGAAAGCCGGTGCGCAGTTTTCGGGATCACGCGCGTGTTCCTACTTGATCCGCGGCAGCGTCTCGAACTGATGGAACGGCGGCGGCGAGGACAGCGTCCATTCCAGCGTCGTGGCGCCGGCGCCCCACGGATTGTTGCCGGCAGCACGCTTTTTCATGAAGGCCTCCGCCACGCCATAGAAGAACACCAAAGCGCCAAAAGCCGAGATATAGGAGCCGAACGACGAGACTTCGTTCCAGCCGTGGAACGCGTCCGGATAATCGACGGTGCGCCGCGGCATCCCGGCCAGCCCGAGGAAGTGCTGCGGGAAGAAAAGAACGTTGACGCCGATGAAGGTGATCCAGAAATGCAGCTTGCCGATGGTCTCGTTGTACATGTAGCCGCTCATTTTCGGGAACCAGTAGTACCAAGCCGCGAAAATCCCGAACACGGCGCCGAGCGACATGGTGTAGTGAAAGTGCGCGATGACGTAATAGGTGTCGTGCAGCACGCGATCGACGCCGGCATTGGCGAGCACGACCCCGGTCACGCCGCCGACCGTGAACAGGAAGATGAAGCCAAGCGCCCACAGCATCGGGGTGCGGAACTCGATCGAGCCGCCCCACATGGTGGCGATCCAGGAGAAGATCTTCACGCCGGTCGGCACCGCGATCACCATGGTGGCCGCGATGAAATAGGCCTGCGCGCCGGTCGACAGGCCGACCGTGTACATGTGGTGCGCCCACACGATGAAGCCGATGCCGCCGATGGCGACCATGGCGTAGGCCATGCCGAGATAGCCGAATATGGGCTTTTTCGAGAAGGTCGAGACGATCTGGCTGATGACCCCGAAGCCCGGCAGGATCAGGATGTAGACTTCCGGGTGGCCGAAGAACCAGAACAGATGCTGGAACAGCAGCGGATCGCCGCCGCCTTCCGGCGAGAAAAACGTGGTGCCGAAATTGCGGTCGGTCAGCAGCATGGTGATGGCGCCGGCCAGCACCGGCAGCGCCAGCAGCAGCAGGAACACCGTCACCAATTGCGACCACACGAACAGCGGCATCTTGTGCAGCGTCATGCCGGGCGCGCGCATGTTGAAGATGGTGGTGATGAAGTTGATGGCGCCGAGGATCGACGAGGCGCCCGCCAGGTGGACCGACAGGATGACGAAGTCCATCGCCGGGCCGGGGTGACCGCTGGTCGACAGCGGCGCGTAGATCGTCCATCCGGTTCCGGCGCCGAGCGCACCGGGTTCGCCTTCGACGAACATCGAGGTGAGCAGGAGCGCGAACGAGGCCGGCAGCAGCCAGAACGAAATGTTGTTCATGCGCGGGAACGCCATGTCCGGCGCTCCGATCATGATCGGCACGAACCAGTTGCCGAAGCCTCCGATCATCGCCGGCATCACCATGAAGAAGATCATGATCAGGCCGTGCGCGGTGGCGAACACATTGTATTCGTGCGGGGTCGGGAAGAACTGCAGGCCCGGATTTTGCAATTCGAGCCGGATGCCGACCGACAGCAGACCGCCGATCACGCCGGCGACCAGCGCGAAGGTCAGGTACATGGTGCCGATGTCTTTGTGGTTCGTCGAATAGACGAACCGGCGCCATCCGGTGGGATGGTGATCGTGGGCATCATGGGCTTCGTGTGCAGCCGTATTGCTCGCCATCGCTATTGTCCTTCGACCCTTGTCGTTACCGGCGTCTAATATTGTGCGCGATCTTATCCGAAAACCGGCTTTCGCTTTTCGGGAACATGCACAGCGTCAGTTGCCGCTGGCCGCGGCAATCGCATTCGGTGGAGCGGCGTTATCGTCGGCGTATTTCTTCTTCGCCTGCTCGAGCCAAGCGGTGTATTCCTTCTCGCTCACGACGTGCACGGCGATCGGCATGAATGCGTGATCGCGGCCGCAAAGCTGCGAGCACTGTCCGTAATACATGCCTTCCCGCTCGGCCTTGAACCAGGTCTCGTTGAGGCGGCCGGGGACGGCGTCGATCTTGATGCCGAATGAGGGTACCGAAAACGAGTGAATGACGTCGGCGCCGGTGACCTGCACGCGCACCACCTTGTTGACCGGCACCACCATTTCGTTGTCGACCGCCAAGAGTCGCGGTTGCCCGGCTTTACGGTCCTTGTCCTGCAGCATCAGCGAGTTGAACTCGAACTTCGAATCGGGATAGCTGTAGCTCCAGAACCATTGCTTGCCGGTGGCTTTGACGGTCACATCGGCCGGCGGGACTTTCAACTGGTAGAACAGCAGGCGGAACGACGGCACCGCGACCGCCACCAGGATGAGGACCGGCACCACGGTCCAGATGACTTCAATGGCGGTGTTGTGCGTGGTGCGCGACGGCACCGGGTTGGCGCGGGCGTTGAACCGCACCACCACGATCGCCAGCAGGACCAGCACGAACAGCGCGATCGCGGCGATGACCCACAGCAGGAAATCATGGAACCAGGCGATGTCGTCCATGACCGGCGACGCCGACTGTTGCAGCCCGAGTTCCCATGGCGAGGGCTGGCCGAGACCGGCCCATGCGATACCGCCGGTGGCGATGACGGCCACGCCCGTGACCATGAAAGCGATCAACCGCTTAAGCACCAGCATTGTCCTATGCGCTCCCTCGACGAGAAATTCGGCCCTGACTAGGCCCCTTTTTGCCGCCCACCGCAGGCAAGATGTCGGCTCGGCCCCGCTGAGCACGGCGTTTCGCCACGGGCGTGGCGGCTTTTGCGGTGCGGCGGGACGGGGGGAAATCCCGGCCTCTCAAACCACAATTCCGGCTTAGCCGCAATGCACCTTATCGCTTGATCCATGCGACAAACGGCTTGCCCCCGGACCTTCCGCACGCCGCATTTACGCCACGTCCGAGCGGCTTGGTTGACCCCGCCCGCAGCTACGTCCGGTCCCCGGTCGCTTGCTTGACAGGAGCGGCCGGAGATAAACCAACGGGAGCGAATAAAATTGCTGGCGGGACGGCGATTCGGCTATGGCAAAGGGGGCAGGCCGGCGCGTGCAAGGGATTGAATGATGGGCATTTTCGGGCATGACAGACGGGCGCTTCGAGGCTGGGCCTGGCTCGCGCCGTTGGTTGCTGGCCACAGCGTTGGCGGCCATCCCCGCGCAGCGCGTCGCCGCTCAGGGCGCGGTCCGGTCGGTGCACAAGGACTGGCAGATCCGCTGCGATACCCCGCCCGGCGCAAAAACCGAACAATGCGCCCTGATCCAGAGCGTCAGCGCGGAAGACCGCGCCAATGTCGGCCTGACCGTGATCGTGCTCAAGACCGCCGACCAGAAGAGCCGGTTGATGCGGGTGGTGGCGCCGCTCGGCGTGCTGCTGCCGTCGGGCCTGGGGCTCAAGATCGACCAGGCCGATATCGGCCGCGCCGGCTTCGTGCGCTGCCTGCCGAACGGCTGCATCGCCGAGGTGGTCATGGACGACGAACTGATCAAGAAGCTGCGCACCAGCAAGACCGCGACCTTCATCATCTTCCAGACGCCGGAGGAAGGCATCGGCTTTCCGATGAGTCTCGCCGGCTTCGGCGAGGGCTACGACAAGCTGCCGTAACGCCCAACCTGCCCACCCTCGCCTTCAGCGCCCGATCCGTGGATACTGCGCGCGCACCGCTGTCGCGGACGCGATGTTATTGGAAGCCGGAGTCATTGTCGTGCAGTTAGGTTTTGTCGGCCTGGGCGCCATGGGGCAGCTCATCGTTCCGCGCCTGATGGCGGCGGGACATTCCGTCACCGGCTGGAACCGGTCGCGCGACAAGGCTGTAACGCTCTTAGAAGCCGGAATGCTCTGGGCCGAGACCCCGCGCGAGGTGGCCGAGCAATCCGAGCTTGTGTTCTCCATCGTCACCGACGCCAAGGCGGTGAAAGCGGTGGCGCTGGGTGCGGACGGCATCGTCTCAGGCCTTCGCAAAGGCGGCATCTATATCGACATGAGCACGATCGAGCCCGAGGCGAGCCGGGCGGTCGCCGCCGAATTCGCCAAGGCCGGTTCGATCATGCTGGACGGTCCGTTGTCGGGAAGTCCGGTCACGGTCGTGCAAGGCAATGCCTCGATCATGATCGGCGGCGACGAGGCCGCCTTCGAGCGCGTCAAGCCGGTGCTGCTGGCGATCGGACCGAAGGTCACCCGCATCGGCGGCAATGGGCTGGCCTGCCAGATGAAGATCGCGGTCAACCTGCTGCTGATGGTCGAGGTGATCTGCTTCGGCGAAGCGGTGGCGCTGGCCGAGAAGGGTGGTGTCGCGCGCGAGGTCGCGCTCGACGCCATGCTCAAGAGCGTTGCGGCTTCGCCGGTGCTGGGCTATCGCGGGCCGTTCATCCTCGACGGCAAGATGCCGGCGGTGCCGCTCGCCGATGTCACGCTGCAGCAGAAAGACATGTTGCTGGCGCTCAATCTCGGCCGCACCCTCGGCTCGCCGGTGCCGCTCGCCGCCGCCGCCAACGAAATGATGAATGCCTGCCGCGGGCTCGGTATCGACGGCAACGATTTCGTGGTCGCGCATCAAGTGTATCGCCGCTTAGGAGGACAATCGTGACATCATCAGGTGAAAAAATCGGCGCCGCCCTGGCCAAGGCGGTGAAGGGCGCCGCCGCCGTCATGAAGGAGGGCCAGCGCGATCCCGTCATGTACCGCACCAATTTGCACGACGTGCCCAAGGTCGAGGGCCTCAAGCGTGACGACGGCTGGGTCGACATGCAGGTGCAGTTCCTGATCGACAAGAAATCGGCCGGCGCCAACCACGTGGTCGGCTGGACCGTGCTCAAGCCGGGCGCCCGCCATGAAAACCATCGCCATCACAATTGCGACGAGTTCTTCATCGTGCTGAAAGGCCACGGCATGATCTACACCGATCACGGCGACAAGCCGTCGGGCGAAGGCGACGTGGTGTATTCGCCGCGCGGCTGCTGGCACGGTTTCAACAACACCTCGAACGAAGACGTGGTGCTGGTCTGGGGCTGGATGGGCGCCGGCTCGATCGAGGACTCCGGCTATGAGGTGCACCCGGAGAGTCACAAGTGACCTTCTCGCTGCGGGACCTCGACAATCCGCTCATCAAAAAAGGCATGACCGCGCAGCTTGCGGCGCGGCGCGCGCGCATCGCCGCGGGCGAGCAGCCGCTCGGCTGGAAAGTGGGCCTGGGCGCGCCCGCGACCATGCAGAAGTTGGGCCTCGCGGCGCCGCTGGTCGGCTTCCTGATGCAGCGCGCCCTGCTGCCGGCGGGCAGCACGGCGTCGCTCAAGGGCTACCGCAAGCCGGTGGCCGAGCCGGAAATCGCCGTGCGCATGGCGCGCGATCTCGGCGCCGGCGCTTCGGCCGAAGCGGCGCTGTCGGCGGTGAAGGAGATTGGCCCGGCGATCGAGATCGCCGATCTCGACCCCGTGCCGGCGCCGGACAATCTCGATGCGGTGCTCGCCGGCGACATCTTCCAGCGCCATGTGCTGCTGGGCAGGCAGACGCGCCCGGGCGGCAGCGTCGCCGGCCTCACCTCGCGCCTGATCCGCCGCGGCGCGGAAGCGAGCCGCACGAGCGATCCGGAAGCGCTCACCGGCAGGCTCGTCGACATCGTCGCCCATGTCGCCAACACGCTCGCCGCCTTCGGCGAGAAACTTGGCGCCGGCGACATCATCATCACCGGCTCGATCACGCCGCCGCTGATGATCGAGCCGGACGAGACGGAATTGCGCCACGCGCTCGACCCGATCGGCGAGGTTTCGATCAGTTTTTCCCGGCAGTAGACCCGGCGCCTTGCGACGAGGCCGCTCCTTTGGCGGGAGCATCGAGAACCTGCCGGATCTTTCGCGCCAGCACGCCCTCGGTCAGCGGCTTCGGAATGAGCTCGGTGCCGCGATCCAATCGCCCGTGATGAACGATCGCGTTGCGCGAATAGCCGGTCATAAACACCACTTTCGTGCCGGGGCGCTGACGCAAGACCTCATCGGCGAGCTCGCGCCCGTTCTTGCCGGGGAGCATCACGTCGGTGAGCAGCAGATCGAATTTCTTGTCGGCGTTCAGCAGGCGCAGCGCGGCGGCCGAATCCTTGGCCTCGATGATCTGGTAGTTCAAGTCCCTGAGGATCTCGGATGCGTATTGTCTGACGCCATCGTCGTCCTCGACAATCAAAATTGTTTCGCCGCCGCCGCGTTCGGACGCGACCTGATTGTCGACCGGCTCGATCGTTTCCTCGCCGTCATGCCGCGGCAGATAAAGTTTGATCGTCGTGCCTTCGCCGATTTCGCTGTAGATTCTGACATGGCCGCCGGATTGCTTCACGAAGCCGTAGACCTGGCTTAGACCCAGGCCGGTCCCCTTTCCGGTTTCCTTGGTCGTAAAGAACGGGTCGAACGCGCGCTCGACGGTTGCGGCGGACATTCCCGCGCCATTGTCGGATACCGCGACGAGCACATACTGGCCGGGTGCGAGCCCGGGGTAATGACTGCAATAGTCATCGTCCAGATAGGCGTTGCTGGTTTCGACGGTGAGTTTTCCGCCATTCGGCATTGCATCGCGCGCATTCAGCGCAAGATTCAGGAGCGCCGATTCCAGTTCGGACACGTCGGCCTCGATCTTCCAGAGCCCGGCGCCGCTGATCGTTTCCAATTCCACATTTTCGCCGAGCGTGCGGGTCAAAATGTCGGACACGTTGACGATCAACCTGTTGACATCCAACGCCCGCGGATCCAACGGCTGAAGGCGCGAGAAGGCGAGCAGGCGCTGGGTCAATCGCGCGGCTCTTTCGGCGCCTTCAAGCGCATTGTTGAGGGCGCGCTCCGCTCGCGCTTCGACCACGCCGCGCTTGGCGATACCGATATTGCCGATGATGATGGTCAGAAGATTATTGAAGTCGTGCGCGACCCCGCCGGTCAATTGGCCGACCGCTTCCATCTTCTGCGCTTGCCGGAGCGCCTCCTCGGCCTGTTCGCGGCGGGCGGCTTCGGCATAGAGCTCGCGCGTCCGCCGCAGCGTCATCAGCACCAGTATGAACAGCAACAGCGTCGCCGGAGCCCCGAAATACAGGTGCGCCGTCATCGTTCGCAGCCAGTCGGCAATAATCGTGTCGGCGCCGATGCCGTCGGACACATAGAGATCGCCGTAGCCCAGCTTGCGGTAGGCGATACGCCGCTGGATGCCCTCAATCGAATTGGCGGCGGTGACAATAGCGCCTTCGGGATTGCTTCGGACGTTGAGCATGAAGCCGCTCGCGGGCCCGAAACGATTGACCCCCTGGGGCGGCGCGGGATAGCGCGCGAGAATCGTTCCGTCGCTCCTCGCCAGCGAGAATCCGCCGCCGGTATCGCGGGCGAGCTGCGCGTAGAAATCGGTAAAGACTTTCGGCGGGACGGCGACCATGATGATGCCGGAGAATTCGCCGTTCTGCAGCGGACGGCGGCGGCTGACGCCGAAGAATTCCCCGGCGCGCAAGCGCGGCTGCAATACCGCGCCTATGTAAGTCCCGGCATCGCGATCTTTCTGCGCCAGGAAATAGTCGCGGTCGGCGACCCCGGCGGTGCTCGGAATTGGGGAGATCGACGACGAGACCAGCGTGCGGCCGTCTTTGTCGACGATTAAAATGGCGTCGACGGCGCCGGTCGCCTTTTCAAGTTTGCTCAATTGCAGATGCAGCGCTTGCTCGGAAGCCTTGATCTGCGCGTCGGTGAGATCGCCGACGATGGCATCCACGCTGGCGAAGGTCAGGTCGATGGACTGAAAGACCTTGGACGAATGCTCGGACATAATGCCCAAATTCGCCGACAATTTTTCGTCGGCGTGGCTAAAGGCGTTCTGATAGGCCAACCAGCTTGCATAGCAAAAAATCGCGAGCGGGATGGCAATCGAGGCCACCATCATGGTCTTCAAGAGGCGGACGGCGGCGTCGCGTCGGGCGCGCATTCGAAACCCTGGATTGCCAGCCCCGAAACTAGGCGGACTGGAAGTGGCAGGCTAGATGGTATTTTAGAGGCCGTCTTTCGCGCCCTGCCGGCGGTTCCCTCGCCAATAGCGGTTCCCCTCGCCAAACCGCCCCGGACGCCCTATCTCTCGGCTTGAGGCTGTCACCGGAGCAAATGCCCATGGATCCCGCTATTTCTTCCCTGATCGACCGTGCCGGGCTCGACAAGGCCAAGGTCGGCCGACTGATCGCGCGCGGGCTGGACGGCGCCGACGACGGCGAATTGTTCCTGGAATACAAGCAGGCGGAAGTGCTGGTGTTCGACAACGGCCGCCTCAAGCAGGCCACCTATGACACCGCGCAAGGCTTCGGCCTGCGCGCGGTAAAGGACGAGGCGGTCGGCTATGCGCACGCCTCCGATGTGTCGGAAGCAGCGCTGGCGCGCGCCGCCGAGGCGGTGCGCGCGGTCAAAGGCGGCCACAGCGGCAAATATGCCGAGCCGCCGGGCCGCACCAATCGCAAGCTCTATGGCGACGACAACCCGCTCGGCGCGCCGGCCTTCGACGCCAAGGTCAAATTGCTGGAATCGATCGACGCCTATGCGCGCGCCAAGGACGCACGCGTGCGCCAGGTCACCGCCACGGTCGCCGCCACCTGGCAGGTGGTGGAAATCCTGCGCGCCGACGGCGAGAGCTATCGCGACATCCGCCCGCTGGTGCGGCTCAATGTGAATGTGGTCACCGGCGACGGCGACCGGCAGGAATCCGGCAGCTACGGCTGCGGCGGGCGCGAAAGCTATCAGCGCTTCATCACGCCGGACGCCTGGCAAGGCGCGGTGGACGAGGCGGTGCGCCAGGCGCTGGTCAACCTCGACGCGGTGGCGGCGCCGGCCGGCGAAATGGACGTGGTGCTCGGCTCCGGCTGGCCCGGCGTGATGCTGCACGAAGCGGTCGGCCACGGGCTGGAGGGCGATTTCAACCGCAAGAAATCATCCGCCTTCGCCGGCCTGATGGGCCAGCAGGTCGCGGCCAAGGGCGTCACCGTGATCGACGACGGCACCATGCAGACGCGCCGCGGCTCATTGTCGATCGACGACGAGGGCACGCCGACCAACCGCACCGTGCTGATCGAGGACGGCATCCTGGTCGGCTACATGCAGGACCGGCAGAACGCGCGGCTGATGAACATGAAGCCGACCGGCAATGGCCGGCGCGAAAGCCACGCCCATGTGCCGATGCCGCGCATGACCAATACCGCCATGCTGGCCGGCCAGCACGATCCGAAAGAGATCATCGCGTCGGTGAAGAACGGCCTTTACGCGGTGAGCTTCGGCGGCGGCCAGGTCGACATCACCTCGGGCAAATACGTGTTCCAGTGCACCGAGGCCTACAAGATCGAGAACGGCAAGGTGACCGCGCCGGTGAAAGGCGCCATGCTGATCGGCAATGGCCCGACCGACCTGCATCGCATTTCGATGATCGGCAACGATTTCGCGCTCGATCCCGGCATCGGCACCTGCGGCAAGAATGGCCAGGGCGTGCCGGTCGGCGTCGGCCAGCCCAGCCTGCGCATGGATCGCATAACCGTCGGCGGAACAGCTTGAGTTATATGATCCCGGTGAGTGGAAAGCGGTTTTCGGATAAGATCAAAATGCGGAAGAAATATCCTTCTTTGGAGCGTAACGGCTTGGCACTGGATGTCTCCGGCACACGCGGCTGGATCAAGACGATCGTCGATCTGGCCTGCATTTTGCTGATCGTGACCGCCGCGAAAACCGCGATCGCGGAGCCCTATTACGTTCCGTCCGGCTCGATGGAGCCGACCTTGTTGATCGGCGATGAATTGCTGGCGACCAAATTCCCGTATGGCTACGGCTCGGCGTCGCTGCCGTCCTTCATCGTGCTGCCGGACACGCCGCGCATCCTCGGCGCCTTGCCGCGCCGCGGCGACGTGGTGGTGTTCCGCTGGCCGGGCGACCGCTCGCAAATCTGGGTCAAGCGCGTCATCGGCCTGCCCGGCGACCACGTCGCGCTGTACGACGGCCGCCTATCGATCAACGGAACGTCGGTGGATATCGAGGCGGACGGCAGCGGCCAAGCCGAGAACGAAGACGGCTCGCGCGTGACGGCCGCGCGCTTCACGGAAACGCTGCCGGGATCGCGCCAGCACCTGATCTTCAAACTCACGGCCGGCAATCCGCTCGACAACATGCCGGAGACCATCGTTCCGCCCGGTCACCTGTTCGTCATGGGCGACAACCGCGACAACTCGGCCGACAGCCGCGTGCCGGTGAACGAGGGCGGCGTCGGCATGCTGCCGGTGGCCAATCTGGTGGGGCGCGTGGACGGCATCGTCGGGTCTTGGGACCTCGGCATCAAGAGCCGGCCGGTATGGACCTGGCCGGCGGGTTTGCGGCTGTCGCGCTTCTTCAGCGCGGTGCACTAATCTCCCGCTCATTCCCTCGTCAGCGGCAATCCCGCATGCTTGACTTTGGGTCCCCGCTTTCGCGGCGACAAGCGCTTACCGCACCACGCCGGAAATGCAGCACGGCTTGTGGCGCGGCCGCGTGATCTTGTCCTTCAGATAGCAGCGCGCGCTCGGCCCGATATAGCCGGGCCGCACATAGGTCCAGGCGCGGCAGCGGTTCTCGCCCTCGCAGGCCGCCCGGCAGGCGGCGCCTGCGGCGTCGGGCGCGGTGTCGAAGTTGCGATAGTCGCCGCCGAAGCGGTCGATCGAAAATTCCGTCGGCCCCCGGCGCGGCTCGATGACCCCGGCGCCGCGCACGCCCGACACGCAGCATTTGTCCGGCTGAGGCGGCGGCACGTGGCTCTTCAGCCAGCAGGTGGCGAGCGTATTGGCCGTGCGCGGATAGGAGAAACTCCAGGCGCGGCAGCGCGCGTCGCGCTCGCAGCGCGCGGCGCAGACCGCCGGATCGCCGTTGCGGATCTGGAAGCTCTGGTAGTCGCCGCCGCGGCGGTCGTAGCCGGATTGCGCCCGCGCCGGAATGGCCGCCGCCAGGACGATCAGCACGAGCACGCCCCGAAGAATGAAAGAATTTCGCATGTGCGCCCGCTCGGCTTGGCAATGGCCGCTGAAGTCTAGCCCCGGCGGCATGTTAGCGCACCCGCCGTCAATTGTGCACCTGCAGCATGACAGGAACCGACGCCCACGCCAAAATCCCGCTCGCTTGACGGAAGGAGGATCGTCTGCCGGGACCCTGCCGAACCCTGTGCCGCGGTGCGCACCGTGGCACGTCCGCATGTCATTTGTGACAATGCCGCGAGCCGGACCGATATGGGCCGCGCTGGCGCGCATGCGCGCGCGGCTTGCCGCTTGCGACTTCACCGGCCTGCGGCATTTCCTGTTCGTGGTGCCGGCACGGTGATCGCGACTATTACACGGCTGGGCGCGCGCATCGGCATGGTCAAGGACCGCCGTGCTTTGGTGCAACCGAAAATTGCCCGCCATCACTAGGGCACTGCCTCATGAACGGCCAGCCGAGTATCCATGGGGATGGCCGCCCGATTTCATTATTGGCGGTAAAGCGGACATCGCGCTGTCTCGTCGGAAATTCCGCTTATGACCAAAGTGGGCATGTCAAACGTGCCGAAAAATGCTAGCTTTAAGCCGCTAAGCAGACATGGCGCGGGTCGCTTTGCAATGTCCGTGACCCACGACGGACTTGAGCGCACATAAAGTGTGTATGGCCAATTGCGGATGGGCGTCGCGTTCGATTAGACTTTCTAAAATTGCGGATGGGCGCCGCGTTCGGGAGACTTTCTTCAGCAGGAGAACGGAACAATGGACAATTTGGTATCCGGCACGAATAAACGGTTCAGAAATCTTCTCGACGCGATTGCCGCCGAACCTTTCAACGGCGAAAGGCTTGGCAATTCCGGTTTCGGTCCATCGGTCGGGGCCGATGCGAAAGAGTCAGCCTCTCCCAGCGTGACGGTACTTGGGCCGTCAGTTGGGGATGATGGGCACAATGTCGCGCCGTCTGATGCCATCTCGACGATGAGCCTGACGAATATTGGCCCATCTATCGTGGATTTGACGATGCTCGACCCTTCGGTTGGCGACGATTTCAATAAGGGGGCGATTTCATAATCGTCCGCTGACCGCGTTGGGGCCGTCGGTCGGTGACGATAGTGGTGCTTCCGATCTTAGGCTTAAGGAAGAAGTGCAACGTGTCGGCACGACCGTATTCGGACTCCCGCTTTATCGTTTCAAGTACCTAGGAAGGCCCGAAACTTACGAGGGCGTCATGGCTCAAGAGGTGTTGCAAGTGATGCCTGACGCTGTGTCGCGGGGAGCCGACGGATACTATCGCGTCAATTACGGCGCGCTGGGAACGAGCATGAAGCGAGTATCCTAACCGAGCGGATATATTCTGGGTGAAGGGGGCAGGTACCGCCCCCTTTTCTTTTCGCCGAAGTCATCATCGCGATGCGGCAAAAGAAAGCGCCCGCCGGAGGGGCCAGCGGGCGCTTAGATCCGGCCGCGATTGGGGATGATCGCAGGGCTCGGATCGAGCGGCCGACGGGAGGGCTCGGCCGTTTGGGTTATTACGTTTGTGCGTGATCTTTTCCGAAAACCGGTGCCCATCCCCGATCAAGCCGAGGACAAGCTTTTCGGGATCACGCACTAGATCGCCTGGCGTGCCGGGCGGTTGGTCGGCGGACGGTGGAAGCCGTTCTCCACGCCGGGCGCCGATTGCGCGGGTGTGACGCGATAGAGGCGTCGTTCGATCGCACGCTCGCGCAACAGCGCGGTCGGGTCTTCCCAAAGCGGCCCCGACAGCGCGTCGTTCAGATCGGCGCGGGTGATGCCGATATCGGCCAGCATGTGGCGGTCGAGCCCGGCCAGGATTTGCGCCTCGCGCCGGTTCCGGCGGGCGCGCGCGAGCTGCTTCAGCCAGTACGTCACCAGCGCCACCAGCGCGAGCAAGGCGCGCGCCAAAGCGCCGCCGGCAACAGGCAAAACGGGGATATTTGCACTCATCTTCAGTCTCCATGCAGTTGGCGGTCCGGCGGCCAAAATCGCTCTGGCCGCGCGCCGCAACCACCCGAAAGCCCCACCCGATTCCTTGGGATGCGGACCCTATATGCGCCGTGGGGATTGATTAGTGAAACGAATGTTTTTAATATGACCGATCAGGATTGGTGATATAGAGATATTGTCATTCCGGGGCGCCGCAAAGCGGCGAGCCCGGAATCCATAATCCCGGCGCTGCGGAGTATGGATTCCGGGCCCGGCCCTTCGGGCCGTCCCGGAATGACCTTGGAGAGCCCCATGACCGCGCTCATCGACGTCGACCAATTGCGCACCTTCATCGCCATCGCCGAGACCGGCAGTTTCACCAAGGCCGCCGAGGTGGTGAACAAGACCCAGTCGGCGGTGTCGATGCAGATGAAGCGGCTGGAGGAGCGGCTGGAGCGGCCGATCTTCGCGCGCGACGGCCGCGCCTCCAAGCTCACCGAGGACGGGCAGCGCCTGCTCGATTACGCCCGCCGCATCGTCAAGCTCAACGTCGAGACGCTGGCCGCGTTCTCCGACGCCGAACTGTCCGGCCGCGTGCGGCTGGGCGTGCCGGACGATTACGCCGACCGCTATCTGCCCGAGATCATGGCGCGCTTCTCGCGCGCCTATCCGGGCGTCGAGCTCACCGTGATCTGCGAGCCGACCACGGACCTGCTCGAGCGCATCGACGCCAACGAGATCGATCTCGCCATCGTCACCAATTGCGAGAACAAGCGCGCCTCGGAGACGTTCCGGCGCGAGCGGCTGTTGTGGGTGACCTCGAACCGGCACCCGACCCATCTCGAGGAGCGCCTGCCGCTGGCGCTCGGGCCGGCCGACCTGCTCATGGCGGCGGGTCGCTGTCGAACGCATGGAAAAAGTCGGCCGCCCCTATCGCATCCTTTATTCGAGCTCGAATGCCGGCGCGGTCGCCGCCGCCGTGCTCGCGGGGTTGGCGGTGTCGGTGTTGCCGGAGTCCGGCTTGCGCCCCGGCATGCGCGTGCTCACCGCGGCGGAAGGCTTTCCGGAATTGCCCACCTGCCGCATCGGCCTGGTGCGCAATGCCCATGAAGGCTCCACGCTCGCCAACGCGCTGGCCGAGCACATCGTTTCCTCGCTCGATAACCTGTCGGAAGCGCAGGCGGCGGAGTGACTTCGCTGTCGTCCCGGCCAAGCGCGCGCAGCGCGCGCGAGCCGGGACCCATAACCACTAAACTGATCGATAGGCTACGGCGTATGGGTCCCCGCTTTCGCGGGGACGACAGAAAAATCAATACGCATACTCCTCGAATATCGGCTCGACCGAGCCCTTCCAGGGCCCGCGGAATTTCGCCAGCAATTCCTCCGCCGGCGTGGTGCCGCGCGCGATCGATTCCTCGAGCGGACGCAAATAGCGCGTCTCGTCGCGGCCGTTGCGGTCGAGATACCTGCGGCGCGCCAGCCCGCGGGCGGCAAAGCGCAGCGTCTCCTGCGCCAGCGTGAGCACGTTGCGGCCGCGGATCTCGGCGGCAAAGCCGAGCCGGGGCACGTCGTCGCGCAGCTTCTGCCGCTCCGCCGCGCTCCAGCCCTTGACCATGTCCCAGCAGGCGTCGAGCGCATCGTCGTCGTAGAGCAGCCCGACCCAATAGGCGGTGAGCGAGGGCAATTGCCGCCACGGGCCGCCATCGGCGCCGCGCATTTCCAGATAGCGCTTGAGCCGCACCTCGGGAAAGATCGTGCTCAGGTGGTTGGCCCAGTCGGAGATGGTCGGCCGCTCGCCCGGCAGATCGTTGAGCTTGCCGGCGAAGAAATCGCGGAACGACTTGCCGGCGACGTCGATATATCGGTCGCCGCGCTTGATGAAATACATCGGCACGTCGAGCGCGTAATCGACGTAAGCCTCGAAGCCCATGCCGTCCTCGAACGCCCAGGGCAGCATGCCGGAGCGATCGGCATCGGTGTCGCGCCAGATTTCCGAGCGGAACGACAGGAAGCCGTTCGGCTTGCCTTCGGTGAACGGCGAATTGGCAAACAGCGCGGTCGCCACCGGCTGCAGCGCCAGCGCCACGCGCAGCTTCTTCACCATGTCGGCTTCGCTGGAAAAATCGAGGTTCGCCTGCACGGTGCAGGTGCGGTACATCATGTCGAGGCCGAGCTTGCCGACCTTGGGCATGTAGGCGGTCATGATCTTGTAGCGGCCCTTCGGCATGACCGGCATGTCGGCGCGGGTCCAGTTCGGCGTCATGCCGAGGCCGAGGAAGCCTATGCCCAAGGGCTTGGCCACCTCGCGCACTTGCGCGAGATGGCTCATCAGCTCCGAGGCGGTCTGGTGCACGGTCTCCACCGGCGCGCCGGAGAGTTCGAACTGCCCGCCCGGCTCCAGCGAAATGGCGCCGCCATGGGTGACGTCGAACATGCCGATGATGTTGTCGCCCTCCATGATCGGGTCCCAGCCGAGCAGGTCGTGCAGGCCTTCGAGCAAGGCGCGGATGCTGCGCGGCCCCGCATAGGGCACCGGCCTGTGGTCCTGCACGGTGAAGGCGAATTTCTCATGCTCGGTGCCGACGCGGAATTGCGCCTTCGGCTTGCAGCCCGCTGCGAGCCAGGCGACGAGTTCGTCGCGCGTCTCGATCGGGGTCATGTCGATCTGGTCACGAGCCATACGGAGGTCCGGCAAGAAAAACGGCCGCGACCTTAAACATGGGGAGCGTGAAAGGGCAATGCGAGAAGTGGGGGGCTCTAATGCGGCGCGGAGGCGGCGGCACCCGATTTGGCGCCACGCTCGTACCAATCGCGGCTGCGGTTGACGATCGCGACCACCGACAGCATCACCGGGACCTCGATCAACACCCCGACGACGGTTGCCAGGGCGGCGCCCGAATTGAAGCCGAACAGGCTGATGGCGGCGGCCACGGCCAGCTCGAAGAAGTTGCTGGCGCCGATCAGGGCGGAAGGCCCGGCGACACAATGCTGCTCGCCCGCCAGCCGGTTGAGCACATAAGCGAAGCCGGCGTTGAAATAGACCTGGATCAGGATCGGCACGGCGAGCAGGCCGATAATCAGCGGCTGCGCCAGAATCTGCTCGCCCTGGAACCCGAACAGCAGCACCAGCGTCGCCAAGAGCGCGAGCAGCGACAGCGGTTGCAGCTTGCCGAGCAGGCTGGCGAGCGCGGGCTGACCGCCGCGCGCCAGCACGTTGCGGCGCAGGACCTGCGCCACCAGCACGGGCACCACGATATAGAGCACGACCGAGAGCACCAGCGTGCCCCACGGCACCGTGATCGCCGACAAGCCCAGCAGCAGCCCGACGATCGGCGCAAAGGCGAACACCATGATGGTGTCGTTGAGCGCCACCTGCGACAGCGTGAAGTGCGGCTCGCCCTTGGTCAGGTTGCTCCACACGAACACCATCGCGGTGCACGGCGCCGCCGCCAGAATGATCAGCCCGGCGATGTAGGAGTTGATCTGATCCGGCGGCAAATAGGGCCGGAACAGAGTGCCGATGAACAGCCAGCCGAGCGCGGCCATGGAAAACGGCTTCACCGCCCAGTTGATGAACAGCGTGACGCCGATGCCGCGCCAGTGCTCGCGCACGCGCCCGAGCGCGGCGAAATCGATCTTGACCAGCATCGGGCACGATCATCAGCCAGATCAGCGCCGCCACCGGCAAGTTGACCTTGGCGATCTCGGCGCCGCCGATCGCTTGAAAAACGCCCGGCATGACATGGCCGAGCGCGATGCCGGCGACGATGCAGAGCGCGACCCACACGGTCAGATAGCGTTCAAACGTCGACATGGCGGCCTCGTTATCTCCCGTTCGTCCCCGCGAAAGCGGGGACCCAGGATAGACAATCGATACGACTGAAATGGGATTTGGATTCCGCTCCCCGCTGCGAGTGCCCCGGCTTGTGCGCGGGAATGAACGGAATTGGATCTGGCACTGCTAGCTCTCTGCCTTCGCCAATGCGGTCGCGCCTTCGCTGCGGCCGATTTCCTTCAGCCGCGTGGTCAGCACCAGGCGGTCGAGTTTCTGGATCGGCAGCGCCAGGAACAATTCGATGCGCCGGTTGAGCATGCGATAGGCGTCCTTGAATGCCAGCGCGATCTCGGCCGCGCTGCCGGTGGCCACCGCCGGATCGGGAATGCCCCAATGCGCGGTGATCGGCTGGCCCGGCCACAGCGGGCAGGCTTCGCCGGCGGCGTTGTCGCAGACGGTGAACACGAAATCGAGATCGGGCGCGCCCGGCTTGGCGAACTCGGCCCAGGATTTCGAGCGCAGCGTCGAGACGTCGTAGTTGAATTTGCGCAGCAGATCGAGCGCGTAAGGATTGACTTTGCCTTTGGGGTGACTGCCGGCGCTGAAGGCTTTGAACCGGCCGCCGCCAGCGCGATTGAGAATCGCCTCGGCCATGATCGAGCGCGCCGAATTACCGGTGCAGAGAAACAGGACATTGTAGACGCGATCAGGCACTGGCCTTCTCCTTACCGATAGGCGCACAACACGACGCGGTGAAATCATTCACCACCGGCGCGCAGATTTCCGGGCGGCCGCCGCAGCAGTCGCGCAGCATGAAGTCGATCAGGGCGCGGAAGCCGTCGAGATCGGCGCGGTAGTTCATCGAGCGGCCCTGCCGCGCCACCGCGATCAACCCGCCGCGCAGCAGCGCCGCCAGATGCGTCGACATGGTGTTGTGCGGCACCTTGCAGAACTGCGCGATCTCGCCCGCCGGCAGGCCGTGCGGATGCGCGGCGACCAGCTTGCGGAACGCCTTCAGCCGGGTCGGCTGCGCCAGCGCGGCAAAGGCGGCCTGCGATTTCTTAGCGTCCATATGTCGAGACATATCGACATATTATGACAAGCGGATGACGAGGGCAAGACTCTTTCTTTCCCTCGTCCGGGACGGTCGGCCTCAGCTGGGAGCCCCGGAGGGGCGTCTCAAGCTGACCGCCCCTCCTTCGACGGGCACTCGCGCCCTCCTCAGGATGAGGCGGTTCTATTTCGTTCTTTCCGAAACGCCCTGCATGCTCTATTGATCTCGCCCATGCCGCAGTTCTCCCCCCACCAGGACGCCGCGCTCCAGGCGGTCGCCGACTGGCTGAAGGCCAAGCCCGGCGCCAACGGCACGCCGCAGGTGTTCCGCCTGTTCGGCTATGCCGGCACCGGCAAGACCACGCTCGCCAAGCATCTGGCCGAGCATGTCGACGGCGAGGTGAAGTTCGCCGCCTTCACCGGCAAGGCGGCCTCGGTGATGCGCGGCAAGGGCTGCCGCGGCGCCTCCACCATCCACAGCCTGATCTACCGGGCGCGCGAGAGCGGCGAGGAAATCCCCTCGTTCGACCTGTGGGACGAGGCGCCGGCCTCCAAGGCGGAGATGATCATCATCGACGAATGCTCGATGGTGGACGCCGAGCTCGGCCGCGACCTGCTGTCGTTCGGCGTGCCGCTGCTGGTGCTGGGCGACCCGGCGCAACTGCCGCCGATCCAGGGCGGCGGCTTTTTCACCGAAGCCGAGCCGGACGTGATGCTGACCGAAGTGCACCGGCAGGCGATCGACGACCCGATCGTGCGGCTGTCGATGGAGATCCGCGCCGGCGAGTATCTCGAGCCCGGCCGCTACGGCGAGACCGAAGTCGTCGCCAAGAACGACCTCGATCCGCAGCGCGTGCTGGAAGCCGACCAGGTGCTGGTCGGGCGCAACGCCACGCGGCGCGCCTACAACATGCGCATGCGCGAGCGGCGCGGCTTCGCGGACAAGCTGCCGGAAGCCGGCGACAAGCTGGTCTGCCTGCGCAACAACCGCAAGAAGGGCCTGTTCAACGGCGGGCTGTGGACGGTGAAGGAGCGCGGCAGCCGCCGCACCGGCATCATGACGATGCGGCTGCTGCCGGACGACGAGACCGCCACGCGCGGCGTGAAGGTGTCGGTGCGGCCGGAATGTTTTTCCGGCGGCATCGAGCAGATCGACTGGGCGCGCCGCAAGCCATACGACGAGTTCGACTACGGCTATGTGCTCACCGTGCACAAGGCGCAAGGCTCGCAATGGGACGACGTGGTGCTGTTCGACGAGAGCTTCGCGTTTCCCGACAGCCGCGAGCGCTGGCTCTACACCGGCGTCACGCGGGCGGCGAAGCGGCTGACGGTGGTGGTGTAGTGCCAGGGCCGTCATCGCCCGCGAAGGCGGGCGATCCAGCACTTCGGATTTCTAGGGCTGTGCAATTTGGTAATAGAGATCAATCCAATTCGGGTTCGTCGTTTCGATTAAACGAATCTTCCAGGCCCTATTCCAACTTTTCAATCTCTTCTCGCGCCGGATGGCATTCTCGATATCGTCGAATTGTTCGAAATGGACAAGCCGATGCGCCGCGTATTTCTTTGCGAAGCCCTCGGCCAAGCCCTCTCGGTGTTCATAGACACGACGCACCAGATCATTCGTTACGCCAATATACAGCGTACCGCCCAATCGGCTGGCAAGAATATAGACCCAGAAATGTGACCCAGCGCCCATACAGCGCTGGATCGTCCGCCTTCGCGGACGATGACGTCAATACCCGCTTACGCCGCCTCTCTCTTCTTCCCCGGCGCGAAGCGGCCGTAGAAGCTCTCGTTTTTGTCCGCCATCTCGACCAACAGCTTGCACGGCGCGAAGCGCGCGCCGTATTTCTTCTCCAGCCTGCGGCAAAGCT
>CAVXKE010000007.1:0-150675 GCA_963762285.1 uncultured Alphaproteobacteria bacterium
TGGACAGCGCCGGCTGGGTGACGGCGCAGTCCGCAGCCGCGCGCCCGAAATGCCGGCGGCGGGCGAGCGCGGTGAGATAACGCAACTGCCGCAAGGTGATCATTGCAATAAGATATACTTATCGATACTACCAATCAATACGATTAGACCTGATGGCGCCGCCGCACCTAAACATCCGCAGGCACCGCGCCTAGATACCCAACAAGATAACTCGAAGAAAATTACAGAACCCGGATCGGAGAGAAACATGGACGCAAAAACTGACAAGAGCGCGGGCAAGTGCCCGGTCATGCACACACGAGTGTTGGAGTGAGGTCGAACCGGGACTGGTGGCCGAACCAGTTGAACCTCAAGATTCTCCACCAGAACTCTTCCCTGTCCAATCCCATGGGCAAGGCGTTCAACTACGCGGAGGAGTTCAAGAAGCTCGACCTCAAGGCCCTGAAGAAGGACCTCTACGCGCTGATGACGGACTCGCAGGACTGGTGGCCGGCCGACTTCGGCCACTACGGGCCGCTCTTCATCCGCATGGCGTGGCACAGCGCCGGCACCTACCGCATCGGCGACGGCCGCGGCGGCGCCGGAGCAGGCCAGCAGCGCTTCGCGCCGCTCAACAGCTGGCCGGACAACGTGAACCTCGACAAGGCGCGCCGGCTGCTCTGGCCGATCAAGCAGAAATACGGCGACAAGATCTCCTGGGCCGACCTGATGATCCTGGCCGGCAACTGTCGCGCTCGAGTCGATGGGCTTCAAGACCTTCGGCTTTGGCGGCGGGCGCGCCGATGTCTGGGAGCCTGACGAATACACCTACTGGGGCGCCGAGGACACCTGGCTTGGCGACAAGCGCTACTCGGGTGACCGGGATCTCGAGAATCCTCTCGCCGCCGTGCAGATGGGTCTGATCTACGTGAACCCGGAAGGGCCGAACGGCAATCCGGATCCGCTCGCCGCAGCCAAGGACATCCGCGAGACCTTTGCCCGCATGGCCATGAACGACGAGGAAACCGTCGCGCTCATCGCCGGCGGACACACCTTCGGCAAGACCCACGGCGCGGGCGATGCCGCGCTGGTGGGCCCAGCACCGGAAGCCGCCGGCATCGAACTGCAGGGCCTCGGCTGGAAGAGCAGTTTTGGCAGCGGCAAGGGCGATGACACGATCGGCGGCGGCCCGGAAGTCACCTGGACCACGACGCCGACGAAGTGGAGCAACAACTTCTTCTGGAACCTGTTCGGCTACGAATGGGAACTGACCAAGAGCCCGGCCGGTGCGCAGCAGTGGACACCGAAGGGTGGCGCAGGCGCCAATACGGTGCCGTATGCGCATGACAAGTCGAAGCGTCGCGCGCCAGCCATGCTGACCACGGACCTCTCCTTGCGCTTCGACCCTGCCTACGAAAAGATTTCGCGGCGCTTCTACGAGAACCCGGATCAGTTCGCGGATGCCTTCGCCCGGGCGTGGTTCAAGCTGACCCACCGCGACATGGGTCCGCGCGCGCGCTATCTCGGCCCGGAGGTTCCGGCGGAGGAGCTGATCTGGCAGGACCCCGTGCCCGCAGTCGATCACAAGCTGATCGACGCGAAGGACATCGCTGACCTCAAGGGCAAGATCCTCGCATCGGGACTTTCCATCGCCCAACTGGTCTCGACCGCTTGGGCCTCGGCGGCAACCTTCCGCGGCTCCGACAAGCGCGGTGGGGCGAACGGGGCGCGCATCCGCCTCAGCCCCGCAGAAGGATTGGGAGGTCAACCAGCCCGCCCAACTGGCGAAGGTGCTCAAGACCCTCGAGGACATCCAGAAGACGTTCAACGATGCGCAGTCCGGCGGAAAGAAGGTGTCGCTCGCCGACCTGATCGTCCTCGGCGGTTGCGCCGCCGTCGAGCAGGCCGCGAAGAACGCCGGGCACGCATGTGGAGGTTCCCTTCACGCCAGGGCGCACCGACGCAACGCAGGAGCAGACCGACGTCGACTCCTTCACGGTGCTCGAGCCGTTCGCGGACGGCTTCCGCAACTACCAGAAGGCCAAGTACGCCGTTTCGTCGGAGGAACTGCTGATCGACAAGGCGCAATTGCTGACGCTGACCGCGCCGGAGATGACGGTTCTCATCGGCGGCCTGCGCGTCCTGGGTGCGAACCACGGGCAGTCTCAGCACGGCGTCTTCACCAAGCGGCCGGAGACCCTCACCAACGACTTCTTCGTCAACCTGCTCGACATGGGCACGGTGTGGAAGGCGACATCGGGCGACGCGGATGTGTTCGAGGGAAGCGATCGCAAAACGGGCAAACCGAAGTGGACCGGCACCCGTGTCGACCTCATCTTCGGCTCGAACTCCCAGCTGCGCGCCCTTGCCGAAGTCTATGGCTCCGGCGACGCGCAGCAGAAGTTCGTGCGCGACTTCGTGGCGGCCTGGAACAAGGTGATGAACGCTGATCGCTTCGACCTTGCCTGATCTCGGCTGAACGGCCTTCCTCCGAGGGCTTCTAGAGCGCAGGCGCAAGCGGCGAAGTAACGCCGCACACCAGTACGAAGCAACGGCCGGGATTTTCCCCGGCCGTTTTTGTTTTTTGTTTGATATCGCGCGGCTATTGCCCGCCATTGTTGCCTTCCACCGCGCCATGCGCCTCCTTGAGCGCGTCGGGCTGCGGCATGGCGATGACGTTGTAGCCGCTGTCGACGAAATGCACTTCGCCGGTCACCCCGGTCGACAGATCCGACAACAAATACAAACCGGCGCCGCCCAGTTCCTCCAGCGTCACGCCGCGGCCGAGCGGGGAATATTTCTGCTGGAACGCGAACATATAGCGCGCATCGGTAATGCCGGCTCCGGCGAGCGTGCGGATGGGGCCGGCCGAGATCGCATTGACGCGGATCTTCTGCGGCCCGAAATCGACCGCCAGATAACGCACCGATGCTTCCAGCCCGGCCTTGGCCACGCCCATCACGTTGTAGTTCGGCATCGCGCGCTCGCCGCCATTATAGGTCAGCGTCACCATTGAGCCGCCGTTCGGCATCAGCGGCGCCGCGCGCTTGGCCGCCTCGGTGAAGGCGTAGCAGGAGATCACCATGGTGCGGATGAAATTCGCGCGCGTTGAGTCGGCGTAGCGGCCCTTGAGCTCGTTCTTGTCCGAATAGGCGACGGCGTGCACGAGGAAATCCAGCGTGCCCCATTGCTTCTTGATTTCATTAAACACCGCGTCGACCGAGGCGACGTCCTCGACGTCGCACGGCATCACGAATGACGACCCGGCCTGCTCGGCGAGCGGCTTCACCCGTTTGGCCAGCGCGTCGCCCTGGTAGGTGAAAGCGAGCTTGGCGCCGTGGTCGCCGAGCATCTTGGCGATGCCCCAGGCGATCGAGTGGTCGTTGGCGACCCCCATCACCAGCCCGCGTTTGCCCTCCATCAGCCGGCCGCGCGGCGCGCCCTGTTCATGGCTCATGGCGGACGGCCTGCGCGGAATGAAACGAAGGGCGGACGGCGAGAATGGTTTGTTCATGCGAAGCCCCCGGTCGAATCGCGCGAAGCGCGGACGACCGGTCTATGGCGCACTGACGACACTCGAATGACAAGTCGGCGGACAACGCCTGCCACCCGCTATTGAACCGGGCGATCATGCGTCGAGCCTTTTGAACACCACCGAGGCATTGGTGCCGCCGAAGCCGAACGAATTCGACAGCACGGCGCCGAGCCTGACATTGTCACGGCGTTCGCGCACGATCGGCATGTCGGCGAAGGCGGGATCGAGGTTCTCGATATTGGCGCTTTCGCAGATGAAGCCGTTGTTCATCATCAGCAGCGAATAGATCGCCTCCTGCGCGCCGGCGGCGCCGAGCGAATGGCCGGTCAGCGACTTGGTGGCGGAAATCGGCGGGCACTTCGCCCCGAACACCTCGCGGATCGCCTCGATCTCCTTGAGATCGCCGATCGGCGTCGCGGTGGCGTGCGGATTGATGTAGTCGATCGGCGCCTTGCAGGTCTCCAGCGCCATCTTCATGCAGCGCACCGCGCCCTCGCCCGAGGGCGCCACCATGTCGAAGCCGTCGGAGGTCGCGCCATAGCCGGCGACTTCGGCGTAAATTTTGGCGCCGCGCGCCTTGGCATGCTCGAGTTCTTCCAGCACCAGCACGCCGGCGCCGCCGGCGATGACGAAGCCGTCGCGGTCAACGTCGTAGGCGCGCGAGGCCTTGGCCGGCGTGTCGTTGTATTTCGACGACATCGCGCCCATGGCGTCGAACAGCACGGAGAGCGTCCAGTCCAGCTCTTCGCAGCCGCCGGCGAAGATCATGTCCTGCTTGCCCCATTGGATCAGCTCGGCGGCGTTGCCGATGCAATGGTTGGAAGTCGCGCAGGCCGAGGAGATCGAATAATTCACGCCCTTGATCTTGAACCAGGTGGCGAGCGTCGCCGAGGCGGTCGACGACATCGCCTTGGGCACCGCGAACGGGCCGACGCGCTTAGGTCCCTTGCTGCGCGTGACGTCGGCGGCATCGACGATGGCGCGCGCCGAAGGCCCGCCCGAGCCCATGACGATGCCGGTGCGCTCGTTGGAAATATCTTTTTCCTCGACGCCGGAATCGCGGATCGCCTGCTCCATGGCGACATGGTTCCAGGCCGCGCCGCCGCCGAGAAAACGCATGGCGCGGCGGTCAACCACTTCCGCCGGATCGAGGGTGGGCGCGCCGTGCACCTGGCAGCGGAAGCCGAGCTCGGCGTATTTGTCGGCGCGCACGATGCCGGACTTGGCCTCGCGCAGGCTGGCCAGAACTTCCTGCGTGTTGTTGCCGACGGATGAGACGATGCCCATCCCGGTGACCACAACTCGTCTCATTGCCGCATACCCTTATTCGCGCCGCGATTTGTCGATGAATGGGCCATCTATGATTGCCTACAGTTGGGCCGTCTCAGGCAACCGGGCAAGACCGTGAATCCCGCTCAAGCACCGCTTGGCTGCAGCGCTTCGTCCTGCTTGAACAGGCCGACCTTGAGGTCAAAGGCCCGGTAGATCACGTTGCCGTCCGCCGACAGCCAGCCGTCGGCAATGCCGAGCACCAGCTTCGAGCGCATCACCCGCTTGAAGTCGACGCCGTAGACGACCTTTTTCATGGTCGGCAGCACTTGCCCGGAAAACTTGAGTTCGCCCAGGCCGAGCGCGCGGCCCCTGCCCGGCGAGCCCAGCCAGCCGAGGAAGAAGCCCACCATCTGCCAAAGCGCATCGAGACCGAGACAGCCCGGCATGACCGGGTCGCCCTTGAAGTGGCAGAGGAAAAACCAGAGGTCCGGCTTCACGTCCAGCTCGGCCCGGATCATGCCCTTGCCGTGCTCGCCGCCCTGTTCCGCGATTTCGGAAATGCGGTCGAACATCAGCATCGGCGGCAGCGGCAACTGGGCGTTGCCCGGCCCGAACAGCTCGCCCCGCCCACAAGCAAGCAAGTCTTCATAGTCAAAGCTGTGACGCCTGGTGTCCATAACCGCGATTTCCCCGCTTGGCGGGCCTGCTGGCTGTATTCCCATGCGCGGATTCGTAACACACCGAAGTGAACGGGCAAAGATGGCGGGGCCTTGGGAGGCCGCCAATCCGCTCTCGATAAACCTGCGACATAGTGCTACCACTCAATTGCGAGGCAGTTGCATCTAGCCTGCCATTGCGTATATGTTGCAACTGAAACGGTTTTTTGCCGGCCGGTTGGGCAGGCGCTTGGGCATCACGATGAGTCAACCGCGTAGCTTGGGATTTCCCTCCGCCCCGCCCGCCGCCGAGCCGGCCGCGGACCGCTCGCTGCTCACCGGCTGCCCCTGGCATGACGTGAAGGCGATGTTGCGCAAGGTCGGCTTGCGGCCGACGCGCCAGCGCATGGCGCTCGGCTGGCTGCTGTTCGGCAAGGGCGACCGCCACCTCACCGCCGAAATGCTGTACGACGAGGCGAGCCGCGCCAAGGTGCCGGTGTCGCTGGCCACCATCTACAACACGCTGCACCAGTTCACCGAGGTCGGCCTGCTGCGCCAGGTGGCGGTCGAGGGTTCCAAGGCGTATTTCGATACCAATGCCTCGGCCCACCATCATTTCTTCGTCGAGGGCGCGAACGAATTGGTCGACATCCCGTGCGCCGAAGTGATTGTCGGCAAGACCCCGGCCCCGCCGGAAGGTTTCGAGATCGAACGGGTGGATGTGGTCGTGCGGCTAAGGCGCAAGGCGTAACGACCTCGCAAGTCATTTCAGCATTTAGTCTTGTCATGGCCGGGCTTGTCCCGGCAATTCGGCTATAGCCGACTTGAAGGGCGCACGTATTGCTATCTCGCCAGGTCATACCGCGCCCTCTTAAGCCGAATCATTCCACCTTTTCGTTCGGATAGGCGCCCCACAGCCGCTCCTGCCGGATCCAGCCGTCGAAATTCTTGCCCGCGAACTGGCACCAGGTGCCGTTGCAGGATTTCAGCTGGCCGAGCACGCCCGACTGCAGGCGGGCGGTCTGCGCGGACGTCGCATCCGGGCGTGCGTAGAGCGGCACCAGATCGTCCTTCAATGTCGGCACCACCACCGCGGAGCGCCGGCCGGACAACAGCGAGTGGTAGACCCAGCCCTCCGCCCCCTCCCAGTCGCGGATGCGCCGCCAGTTCTCGAACTCGGCGGTGATCTCCACCGGCATGCCGGCGCGGGTATAGACCCAGCGCACGTCCTGATCCTTGTTGGGGCCGGAGCGCACATTGACCCGATCCGACTTGAGGCTGACGAAGCGCGGGACCGGCAGGCCGCTCACCGAACCGGTGGCGATGGCACTGTCGCTGCCGGCCTGGGCGGGCGGCGCCATGCCGGTCGGGTCCAGGACCGCCAGCGCGGCCCCGGCCAGCGCCGCATAGCGGAAGCGCCGGAACGCGGCCGCAAAGCTTTGTGTTGTCACTGCCATCTGGTAGGAAACAGAACGGATTTTGACCCCATGCGCGAGGTCCGCAGTGTGGGCGAGCACGGTTAAAGAGGGCTGAACGGCGTCCTGCGGCGAGATCATGGCTGCCGGGCACCGCGGTTAAACGGACATGCCGAAGACCAAAAAGCCGCTGGTCATCGTCACGCGCAAGCTGCCCGACCGCGTCGAGCTGCGCATGCGGGAACTTTTCGACGCCCGCTTCAACGCCGACGACAAGCCGATGAGCCATGCCGAGTTGCAGGAAGCGGTGAAAATCGCCGACGTGCTGGTCCCGACCGTCACTGACCGCATCGACGCCGCGGTGATCGGCAAATCGGGCGAGCAGCTCAAGCTGATCGCCAATTTCGGCAACGGCGTCGACAATATCGACGTCGCCACCGCCGTCCAGCGCGGCATCACGGTGACCAATACGCCGGGGGTGCTCACCGAGGACACCGCCGACATGACCATGGCGCTGATCCTGGCGGTGCCGCGCCGGCTGGTGGAAGGCGCCGGCGTCCTCACCGCCGACAAGGATTGGACCGGCTGGACGCCGACCTGGATGCTCGGCCACCGCATCTGGGGCAAGCGTCTCGGCATCATCGGCATGGGGCGGATCGGCCAGGCGGTGGCGCGCCGCGCGCGCGCCTTCGGGCTGCAGATCCACTATCACAACCGCCGCCGGGTGGCGCCCAAGATCGAGGAAGAGCTCGACGCCACCTATTGGGAGAGCCTCGACCAGATGCTCGCCCGCATGGACATTATCTCGGTCAATTGCCCGCACACGCCGGCGACCTATCACCTGCTGTCGGCGCGCCGCCTCAAGCTGCTGCGTCCCGAGGCCTATATCGTCAACACCTCGCGCGGCGAAGTGATCGACGAGAACGCGCTTGCGCGCATGCTCGAAGCGGACGAGCTCGCCGGCGCGGGGCTCGACGTGTTCGAGCACGAGCCGGCGGTGAACCCGAAGCTGGTCAAGCTCGCGCGCGCGGGCAAGGTGGTACTGCTGCCGCATATGGGCTCGGCCACGCTGGAAGGCCGCGTCGACATGGGCGAGAAGGTCATCATCAACATCAAGACCTTCATGGACGGGCACCGGCCGCCGGATCGCGTGCTGCCGTCGCATGTTGTAGGCCGCAGCCGGCGGCCTATTCTGCATGCAGACGGCCCGCGCAACGCGGACCTTTTGCCGCCAGATCGCGTGCTGCCGAGATTGTAGTAGCATCACTCCGGATGCGCCGCCGTTAGGCCGCGGACCGCGGAATGACAGTCACTGGTAAATCGACAAATCCTTGATGGTCGGCTGCTCACCGCTCAAGGGATTGCCCGGATCCCACGCATAACTCAGCGTCTCGAACCGCATCGAGCGCGCATCGACCATCAACAGCCGGCCGACCAGGCCCTCGCCGAAGCCGACGAGCTCGCGGATCACCTCCAGCGCCATCAGCGAGCCGAGCACGCCCGGCAGCGCGCCGAGGATGCCGGCTTCCGCGCAGGCCGGCACCGTGCCGGCCGGCGGCGGCGCGGGAAACAGACAGCGATAGGTCGGATTGCGCACGCCGTCGGCGCGCGTCTCGTGCGGCCGCAGCGTGGTGAGCGAGCCATCGAAGGTGCCGACCGCGGCGGTGACCAGCGGCTTTTGCGCAAAATAGCAGGCATCGGAGACGAGATAGCGGGTGGCGAAATTGTCGGAGCCGTCGGCGATCAAGTCGTAGCGCGCGATCAGATCGAGCGCGTTGTTGGCGGTCAGCCGCACATTATGGACGTCGACCGCCACATGCGGATTGAGCCGTTCGATCGCCGCAGCGGCGCGCTCGGCTTTCGCCTTGCCGATATCGCCGGTCGAGAAGATCACCTGCCGCTGCAAATTCGACAGCGCGACCTTGTCGTCATCGACCACGCCGAGCGTGCCGACGCCGGCGGCGGCGAGATAGAGCAGCACCGGCGCGCCCAGGCCGCCGGCGCCGATCACCAGCACGCGCGCGGCCTTGAGCTTGGCCTGCCCCGGCCCGCCGACTTCGCGCAGCACGATGTGGCGCGCATAGCGTTCGAGTTCTTTTTGATCGAGCATCAGTTCAACCCTATGGCTTCGCACGCATTTCGGCCAGCCTCTTGATGCCTTGCACCGCTGCCTCGATGGGCTAAGGTGCCGCAAAACAAGGCTAGGGTGGCGTTTATAAAGATGCGTTGCGCTCCGTTCCTGGTGATGCTCGCGTTGCTGCTCGGCGCCGCGCCGGCGCTGGCGCAGCAACAGGAATCGCCGGGCATCCTCCAGTTGTTCAAACCGTCCGACGCCAAGCCGGCAAAAAAACACGTCACGCGGAAAGCAGCGCCCGCCAAGACGAACGAAGCCAAGCCCGCCGAGACCAAGCCTGCCGCAGCCAAACCGGCGCAACCGAAACCGGCCACCGCCAAGGCTGCCGGCGCCAGCCCCGCGACCGGGAAACCGGGCATGGTCAAGAACGCCGTCGACCTGCGGAAAACGGCAAACGAGAAGATCGCGGCGGCCAAGTCCGAGCCTGCCAAATCCGGACCGGTCAAATCCGAGCCGGCCAATACCGGCCCGGCGCCCGACGTGTTCGCCGGAATTCCGCGTGACGAACGCCTGAAGATCCAGTCGGCATTGCTGTGGTCGGGCGACTATACCGGCGCGGCCGGCGGCGACGATGCCATGCTCACGGCGGTCAAGAATTACCAGAAACGCAACAAGGCCAAGGTCACCGGCGCGCTGACGCCGGCCGAGCGCGCGGCGCTGGTCGCCGCCGCCAAGGCGCAGGAGGACGAATTCGGCTGGAGCGTGATGGTCGACCCTGCCACCGGCATCCGCATCGGCCTGCCGACCAAGCTGGTGCCCAATGCGCGCGAGGCCGCCCGCGGCACGCGCTGGTCCTCGGCGCACGGCGAGGTGCAGGTCGAGACCTTCCGCATCAAGGACGCCGGGCTCAAGCTCGCCGCGCTGTTCGAGCAGCAGAAGAGAGAGCCGGCCACGCGCAAGGTCGAGACCAGCGCGTTGCATGACGACAATTTCTTCATCGGCGGCTTCGAGGGCCTGAAGAAATTTTCCGTGCGCGCCAAGCTGCACGACGGCGAGGTGCGCGGCGTCACCGTGTTGTACGACCAGGCCATGGAAGGCATCGTCGCGCCGGTGATGATGGCGATGGCGGCTGCGTTCTCGCCGTTTCCCGAGCGCGGCGCGCCCTACGCCGCGCTGGCGAAGTCGGTGGAATACGGCAACGGACTGGTGGTGAGCGCACAAGGGCACATCGTCACCGACCGCAAGCTCACGGAAGGCTGCCAGGTCATCGTCGCCGCCGGATTGGGCGATGCCGATCGCGTTGCCAGCGACAAGCACAGCGGGCTCGCGCTGCTGCGCGTCTACGGACCGCGCAAGGTGTCAGCGCTGGCGCTTGCGCGCGACGCGCCCAAAGCCGGGGCGACGTCGGGCGAATTGACGCTGGTCGGCATTCCCGATCCGAAGGAGCAGGACGGCAGCCGCCGGCTGACCGAGATCAAGGCGCGGCTGACGGACGGCACGGCCATCGAGTTGCGTCAGCCGGTGCCGATGGCCGGATTTTCCGGCGCCGCCGCGCTCGACGCGCAGGGTCAGTTCCTCGGCATGATGGAAATCGACACCGCGGTGCTCGCCAGCATCGAGCCGGCCGCGCCGCCGGTGCGGCTGGTCAGCGCCGAGACCATCCGCGCCTTCCTCGCCGTGCATCATGTGACGCCCGCAGCCACGCCCAGCGGCGATGCCAGGGCGTCGGTGGTGCGGGTGATCTGCGTGCGGAAATAAAACGCTAGGACTGGATCGTATAGCGGGTCACAGACCCGTTGTTGCGAACCCACCAATAATCCTGCTCCCCTTCGTAGCCGGCATTCGGCTGGAGCAGTTGCGCGAGCTTATTCATATACGACACCGCGTCATTCCGTTGTTCGAAAACGCAGCGAGCCATCGCGGTATCTGCAATGTTGCCCTGCTCATCGAGCGTGCGCCCACAGATCCTGAACATCGTTTTCTCCTGCGGATTTATCGGCCTGCCATGTCGTTAAATTCACCGACAATCCGTTAAGCAAACGTTAATTATCTGTTCTTCCACTGCGGCTTGCGCTTCTCGACGAAGGCCTTGCATGCCCTCCTTCTGATCTTGCGTGGCGAACAGCGCATGGAAGATGCGCCGCTCGAAGATCACGCCTTCCGCCAGCGGGCTTTCGAAGGCGCGGTTGACCGCCTCCTTGGCGGCCAGCACCGAGGGCAGCGACAAATTGGCGATGGTGTCCGCCACTTTCATCGCCTCTTCCATCAGGCTTGCCGCCGGCACCACGCGCGCCACCAGCCCGGCGCGCTCGGCCTCCGCCGCGTCCATCATGCGGCCGGTGAGGATCATCTCCATCGCCTTGGCCTTGCCGACCGCGCGCGTGAGCCGCTGGGTGCCGCCGATGCCGGGGATGACGCCGATCTTGATCTCGGGCTGGCCGAATTTGGCGTTGTCGGCGGCGATGATCACGTCGCAATGCATGGCGAGCTCGCAGCCGCCGCCGAGCGCGAAGCCGGCGACCGCCGCCACGATCGGCTTGCGCGCGCGCGCCGCATGATCCCAGGGACCGGCGAAATTGGACAGGTAGACTTCGATGAAGCTCTTGTCCGCCATTTCCTTGATGTCGGCGCCGGCGGCAAAGGCTTTGTCGCTGCCGGTCAGCAGCAGGCAGCCGATCGCGTCGTCGGCCTCATAGACGTCGATCGCCTGCGCAAGCTCGATCATGAGCGCCCGGTTGAGCGCATTGAGCGCCGGCGGCCGGTTGAGCCGGATGACGCCGACGCGGCCCTTGGTTTCGACGATGATGTTTGCGTAACTCATGGCTGTCTCCTGGCCCTCTCATTCTTCATGGCCCGCTGTGTGCCGGCAATGACAAAAGCATTTGTTAGAACTTGATCCCGGCGCGTTTGATGACGTCGGCCCATTTGGCGGAATCCGCTTCGATGGTCGCAGCGAATTCTTCCGGCGTGCCGCCGCCCGGCTCATCGCCGGTCTTGGCGAACTTTTCCTTGAAGGCTTCCGAGGTAAGCGCCTTGTTGATCGCCGCATTGAGCTTGTCGACGATTCCGCGCGGCACGCCGGCCGGCGCGATCACGCCGGTCCAGGTGGGCGCCGCATAGCCGGGCACGCCAGCCTCGGCGATCGTCGGCAGGTCCGGGAACGCGGGCGACCGCTTGACGCCACTCACCGCCAGCGCATGCACAGTGCCGGCATGCGCGAGCGGCGCAATCGATTGCAGGCTTTCGAACATCAGGTCGACGCGGCCGGCGATCAAGTCCTGGATCGCCAGCGCGCCGCCGCGATAGGGGACGTGAACGATATTGGTGCCGGTCATGAATTTGAACAGCTCGGCGCCGACATGCCCCGGCGAACCGTTGCTCGATGAGGCATTCGACAATTTGCCGGGATGCGCCTTGGCATAGGCGATCAATTCCTTCACCGATTTGACCGGCAAGGTCGGCGACACGGCAAGCAGCAGATGCCCGCGCGTGACCAGCGCAATCGGCTGGAAATCGCGCTCGATATTGTAGGGCAGCGTCTTCACGATGTGGCGGGTGATGGCGAGCGCGCCGATCGGGCCCATGCCGATGGTGTAGCCGTCGGGCGGCGACTTCGCGACCAGGTCGAGCCCGAGGGTAAGCGCGCCGCCGGGACGATCGTCAACGACGACCTGCTGACCCAAATCCTGGCTGAGCACGGCGGCGAGCAGGCGGGCGGCGTTGTCGGTGGCGCTGCCCGCCGCCTGCGGAACGATCAGGCGGATCGGGTGGTCGGGATATTCAGCCGACGCGGCGCCCACCATGCAGGCGAGAAGGAAAGGAATGAGGGCTAATCTGCGCATGTCACTGGTCCCGGCTTCGGAGAGGCCCAGCTTGGCTTATTTCTGACAGCTCGGGCAATAGAAGGTCGAGCGGCCGGTCTGCACGATGCGCTTGATCTTGCCCTTGCAGCCGGGACACGGCTCGCCCTCGCGGTCATAGACCTGGAAATTGTGCTGGAAATCGCCGAGTGCGCCGTCGGTGCGGCGATGGTCGCGCAGCGAGGAGCCGCCCGCCTTGATCGCATCGTGCAGCACCGCCTTGATCGCGTCGACCAGCGCGACCGCTCGCGCGTTCGGCTTGCCATTGCGGTCGGCGATGGTGGAAGCCTGCCGCTTCGGCGACAGCTTGGCGCGGAACAGCGCCTCGCAGACATAAATGTTGCCGAGCCCGGCCACCACGCGCTGGTCGCTCAGCGCGGCCTTGAGCGAGGTCTTCTTGCCGGCACAGGCTTTCGCCAGCATGGCGGCGTCGAATTCATTGCCGAGCGGCTCCGGGCCGAGCGCGCGCAGCAGCGGCTCCTGCTCCAACTTGGCGCGCGCCACCAGCTTCATCGAGCCGAAGCGGCGCGGATCGTTGAAGGTGACGGTGGCACCATTCGACATGTGAAACACCACATGGTCGTGCGCCGTGCTTTTCGACTTCTCGTGATAGTAGACGCCGGGCTTGGCATCCTGGCCGACGCGGAACGAGCCCGACATGCCGAGATGCATGATCAGCACGTCGCCCGAGGACAAATCGGCCAGCAGATATTTCGCCCGCCGCCCGAGCCCTTGCACCGTCTGCCCGGTCAGCCGCTTTTCGAAGTCCTTCGCAATCGGCCAGCGCAGGCGGCGGTCGCGTACCTCGACCTTGGCCAACGCTGCGCCTTCCATGGCGGGCGCCAGGCCGCGGCGCACGGTTTCGACTTCGGGCAGCTCGGGCATGGTTAACTCTGGTTCCGATCACACATAGCGCCCCCCGGCCTGCCGCGCTATGGTCCTGCCCGCAAAGGACTATTGGCCATGGCCAAAACCCACAATAGCGCCGGCGATGAGACCCATTTCGGCGAGCAAACCGTGCCGCTGGCCGAAAAGCAGGGCATGGTGGACGACGTATTCCATTCGGTCGCGCGCCGCTACGACCTGATGAACGACCTGATGTCGGGTGGCCTGCACCGCGCCTGGAAGGACGCGCTGGTGACCGCGGTCAACCCGCCAAAGGGCGACCGCGATTTCCATCTGCTCGATCTCGCCGGCGGCACCGGCGACATCGCCTTCCGCGTGGTGGAAGCCGGCGGGCCGAACGTGCGCGTCACCGTCTGCGACATCAATTCCGACATGCTGGCGGTCGGCCGCGAGCGCGCGCTCGAACGCGGGCACGATCTTGCCGTCACATTCGAGCAAGCCAATGCCGAGCAACTGCCCTATCCGGACAAGAGTTTCGACTGCGTGACCATCGCCTTCGGCATCCGCAACGTGCCGCGCATCGAGCGCGCGCTTGAGCAGGCCTATCGCGTGCTGCGCATCGGCGGACGTTTTCTGTGCCTGGAGTTTTCCTCGGTGGACGTGCCGGGCATCGGCGCGCTGTACGAGCTCTATTCCTTCAACGTCATCCCGCGCATCGGCGAGGCGGTGACCGGCGACCGCGAGGCCTACCAATATCTCGTCGAATCGATCCGCAAGTTTCCCAAGCCGCCGGCATTCGCCAAGATGATCGAAGCCGCCGGCTTCCGCCGCGTCTCGTTCTCGGCCATGACCGCCGGCGTGGTGGCGCTTCATTCGGGCTGGAAATTGTGATCTCCGGCATCCCTCATCTCACGCGTCTCGCGCGCGCCGGTTTCGTGTTCGCACGCGAGGGCGTGTTCGCGCTGGTCGATACCCGACCATTGCCGCTGCCGGCGAAGACGGCGATCGGACTGGCAAGACTGATCGAACGGCCGAGCGCCAAGGACGGTTCGAGCCGGCTCGCCGCGGCATTGACCAAGCTCGGGCCCACTTACGTCAAGCTCGGCCAGTTCCTCGCCACCCGTCCCGACGTGGTCGGCAAGACCATCGCGCGCGACCTCGAAAGCCTGCAGGACAAGATGGCGCCGTTCCCGCAAAGCGAGGCGGAGGCCGTCGTCGTTGCCGCTTTCGGCAAGCCGGTGGCGGACGTCTATGCCAGCTTCGGCCCCGCCGTCGCGGCCGCCTCGATCGCGCAGGTGCATCGCGCCGAGATCGACAAGGACGGCGCGCGCCAAGCCGTAGCGGTGAAAGTCCTGCGCCCCGGCGTCGAACGGCGCTTCAAGGCCGATCTCGACGCCTTTTTCTACGTCGCGCGCAAGGCGGAAAGCCTGTCGCTGGAGGCGCAACGCTTACGCCCGGTCGAGGCGGTGGCGACGCTTGCGCGCTCGGTGGCGATCGAAATGGATTTCCGGCTGGAGGCCGCGGCCTTGTCCGAGATGGCGGAGAACACGCGCGAAGACACCAATTTCCGCGTGCCGGCGGTGGACTGGAACCGCACCGCGCGCGAGGTGCTCACGCTCGAATGGATCGACGGCACGCCGCTCAACGACCGCGCCGCGCTGGAGGCCAAGGGTTACGACCTGCCGGCGCTCGGCCGCCAGGTGATGCAGAGCTTCCTGCGGCATGCCCTGCGCGATGGCTTCTTCCACGCCGACATGCATCCGGGCAATTTGTTCGTCGACGGCGACGGCAAGCTGGTGGCGGTGGATTTCGGCATCATGGGCCGGCTGGGGCCGAAGGAGCGGCGCTTCCTGGCCGAGATCCTGTTCGGCTTCATCACCCGCGATTATCAGCGCACCGCGCAGATTCATTTCGATGCCGGCTATGTGCCGCGCCACCATTCGGTGGAAAGCTTCGCGCAGGCGATCCGCGCCATCGGCGAGCCGATCCACAACCGCTCGGCTGAAGACATTTCGATGGCCAAGCTATTGATGCTGCTGTTCGAGGTCACCGGCCTGTTCGACATGCGCACGCGGCCGGAACTTCTTTTGTTGCAGAAGACCATGGTGGTGGTGGAAGGCGTCGCGCGCACGCTCGATCCCAAGCTCGACATGTGGAGCGTTGCCGATCCGGTGGTGCGCGAATGGATCGAGCGCAATCTCGGGCCCGCCGGCCGGCTGGAAGACGTCGCCCAGGGCGCCGGCGAGATCGGCCGTTTCCTCGGCCAGGTGCCGTCGCTGCTCGAACGCGCCGCCACTCTGATCGATCAGCTCGACGACATCACGCGCGACGGACTGTTGCTGGCGCCGGAGACTGTGGAAGCGATCGGCCGCGCCGAAGCGCGGCGCAATCGGTGGACGGCGGTGGCGCTGTGGACCATCGCCGCGCTGTTGGCGGCGGTAGTGTGGATGCTGCTTTGAACTGACCCGTTCGTCCCCGCGCAAGCGGGGACCCAGGACAAATCAAAAGAAAGAGCTGGATCCCCGCTTTCGCGGGGATGAACGGAATTGGGCGGCTCCCGCTAAACCAGAAGTTCCTCGAGCTTCTCGATGCTCTGCGTCCAGCCGGCCTCCATGCCGGCGAGCATCTGCACCGCAATCGGCACCAGGCCGACCATGTGCGACTTCATCGTCAGCGTGGTCTTGCCGCCCTGTTCGCTCAGCGTGACGCTGGTCTCGCCTTCGAGCAGATGGTTGCCGTCCTTGTCGATCGCAATGTTGCTGAACACCAGCCGCTCGGGCTTAACCACTTCGCGGAACACGCCCTTCATTGGATAGTCGTTGCCGTCCGGTCCGTGCATCACGATGCGCAGGGCGCCGCCAACGCATAGGTCCAACTCTGGCACCGAACTGGTGAAGCCGCGCGGCCCGAACCATTGCGCCAGATGATTAGGATCGGTCCAGGCCCGCCAGACGAGGTCGCGCGGCGCGTCGAACACGCGGCTGATGACCACACTACCTTCGCCATATTGCGCCGGTTTGTTCATGCCGCTTGCCCCGCATAGGCGCGCTCGATCGTCGCGAGATCGAGCTTTTTCATTTTCATGAACGCATTCATCACCCGCGCGGATTTTGCGGGATCTGGGTCCGTCATCATCTTCGGAATCGCGCTCGGCACTACCTGCCACGACAGGCCGAACTTGTCCTTCAACCAGCCGCAGGGGCCTTCCTGGCCGCCGTTCCTGGTCAGCGCATCCCAATAGTGGTCGATCTCGGCTTGGGTATCGCACATGACCTGGAACGACACCGCCTCGTCGAACTTGAACTGCGGCCCACCGTTGAGCGCGGTGAAAGATTGCCCGTCGAGTTCGAAAGCCACGACCATGACCGACCCTGCCGGCTTGCCATGGACGTCCTGTCCGGCGTCCGGGAAGCGGCTGATCGCCGTGATCTTTGAATTCTTGAAGATCGCACAATAGAAATTCGCCGCTTCCTCCGCCTGCGTATCGAACCACAGGCAGGGCGTGATCGATGTCGCGCCGATCGGCATGGGCTTCCTCCGTTACTTGGCCGTCTTCAGATAGGCATCGAGCTGCTCCATGGTGCCACTCCAGCCCTGCGTCATGCTGTCGTGCATGGTGTCGAACGTCTGCTGCTCTTCGGCGGTGGCGTTGAGCGTTTGCCAGCGCACGGTGAACCTGGTCTTAGCCCCGGGCGCGTCCTCGAAGGTGAAGGTCGACAACATCTGCAGCGGCCATTTTGCGTGGCCGGGATGCCGGGTGACGCCGCCCTTCTCGTCGGAAAACGAATTAACGAACACGAGCTTTTCCCGCGGTACGATCTCGCGATAGGTGAACAGGCCCCACATGGCGCCGCCATTGGGCATCCGCATGCCGTAGTGATAGGTGCCGCCGACGCGCAGATCCATCTTGGAGGCGATGACGGTGAAGCCCTTGGGGCCCCACCAGTGCTTCATGCGCTCCGCATCGGTGAAGCATTGCCACAAGAGATCGCACGGCGCGTCGAACACGCGCGAGATGCACGAACTCGCCAGCCATGGGGTCCTCGCAGTTGAGCTTGTTGAACCGTTTAGTTCTTCGGCTCGACGATGATCATCCAGTGCACGCCGAACTTGTCGCGCACCATGCCGAAGCGCGGCGAGAAGAAGGTCGTCGACATCGGCATCGTCACCTCGCCGCCCGCCGACAGACGCGTTGAATAGGCGGTCGGCCTCGGCCTCGTCCTTGACGTCGAGCGAGAGCGCGAAGCCCTTGAACTTCGGGATTGCCGGTGTTGTGGCCGTCGGAGGCCATCACCCTTGTCTCGCCGATCTTGAGCGAGGCGTGCATAACCTTGTTTTCGTTCGCCGGCGTGCACATCGACTTGTCCGGACTGTCCTTCCATGCGCATCAGCATGCCGACTTCGGCGCCGACGTCTTCTTGTAGAATTCAATCGCTTCGTCGCAGCGACCGTCGAAGAACAGATAGGGCTGAACTTGCATTGGGGTTTCCTCCACAGGGTCATCTTGACAATTAGGTTGATATCAACATATTGTCCCACATGTCAACCCAACACCTCGCGTCAGGAACTTGCCGCTCGCCACCACCCATCAGGTGCGCGACGCCTGCCTGTGTCTGCACGTGCAGCGGGCGGCGCGCGCGCTGGCGCGGCGCTTCGACGAGGTGCTGCGCCCGCTCGGCCTGACGCAGGGGCAGTTCTCGCTGCTGATGTCGCTCAACCGCCCGGAACCGCCGAGCATGGGCAGCGTCGCCGCTTTGCTCGCCATGGACCGCACCACGCTCACCGCCAATCTCAAGCCGCTGGAGCGGCGCGGCCTGGTCAAGATCGCGGTCGACAAGGAGGATAAGCGCAGCCGGCGCCTGCTGATCACCGCTGCCGGCCGCGCGCTGCTGAGCAAGGCCTTTCCGGTGTGGCAGCAGGCGCATGCGGAGACCGAACGCCTGATCACCGGAATCACTCCCGACGCCATGCGCGATGCGTTGCGCGAGTTGTCGTGACCATTCCGTTCGTCCCCGCGCGCGGGGATTCAGGTGGACACTCTCAGACTCTTGGAGCCTGGTTCCCGCTGCGCGGGAACGAACGGAATATGCGCTCGTCCGCAACATGCTATTTCGCCTTCGCCGCCACGTAGTCGGCCAGCCGCGCCATGGTCTGCACCAGGCCCTTGTCGGCGCCGTATTCCTTGATGACGCGGGCGCGCTCTTCCGCCGATGGGAATGTCCCGTGCCAGGTGAGCCGGGTCTTGCCGCCGAGATCCTCGAAGGTGAGCGTCTGCGTGAATTGCACCGGCTCGACGTCGTCGCCGCCACTGTGGCGATAGACGAGCTTCTCCGGCGGCACGATTTCCTCGAAGATGACGCGGTTCTGGTAGTCGCGCCCGTCCGGGCCGTGCATGACGAAGCGCCAGATTCCGCCCGGCCGGAACTCGAAGACGCTGGTGGTGGTGGTGAAGCCGTCCGGCCCCCACCATTGCGCCAGATGCTTGGGATCGCTGAAGGCCGAAAACACCAGCTCGCGCGGCGCATCGAACACGCGCGTGCCGATGATCGAACATGGGTCTTTGTCCAGGTCGATGCTATTTCTTGCGCTCACGCTTGCCTCCTTTGGCTTGCAGCGTCTTGAGATAATCGTCGAGACGGTCGAGCCGTTCCTCCCAGAGCCGGCGATATTCGGAAAGCCAGTCGTCGACCGGCTTGAGCGCGGCGGCCTCGATCCGGCACGGCCGCCATTGCGCTGCGCGCCCGCGCGCGATCAGTCCGGCCTGTTCCAGCACCTTGAGATGCTTGGAGACGGCCGGCCCGCTCATCTTGAAGGGCTTCGCCAGCTCGCTGACGGTGGTCTCGCCGAGCGCGAGCCGGGCAAGAATCGCGCGCCGGGTCGGGTCGGCGAGGGCGGAGAAAGTGGCGCTGAGGCGGTCGGTGGTCATGATGTATTGAACCAATTCGGTTAAATAACTTGTCGGTTAAATACAGGAAGGACCTCGCCCGGTCAAGCGCAGCCGTATTAAATCTTTGACGAGGCTTTTGATTGCATTGATTGCGATGCTATCAATACTGTGCTAAGTCTATCAAATATGGCAGGTTTCCCATGGCCTCGCTGACCGTCCGGCAGCTCGACGAAGCGCTCAAGAAACGGCTCCGCCTGCGCGCGGCAAGAAGCGGCCGTTCGGTCGAGGACGAGGTGCGCACCATTCTGCGCGACGCCGCCGAGGACGATGGCGGCGAGCAGATGGAAACCTTCATGCGCCCGCGCAAAGGCCGGCGCGCGCCGCCGACGGCGGCGGCCGAAAAAAACCGCGTATTGCTCATCGTCGGCGGCGGCATCGCCGCCTACAAGTCGCTCGATCTGATCCGCCGGCTGAAGGAACGCGGCTTCAGCCTGCGCTGCATTCTGACCACCGCCGCCCAGCATTTCGTCACGCCGCTGTCGGCCGGCGCCATTCTGGGCGAGCGCGTGTTCACCGACCTGTTCGATCCGGCGGGCGAGCTCGATGTCAGCCACATTCGTCTCGCGCGCGAAGCCGATCTCATCGTGGTGGCGCCGGCCACCGCGGACCTGATGGCCAAGATGGCCGGCGGTCACGCCGACGATCTCGCCACCGCGGCGCTGCTGGCGACGAGCGCCAAGATACTCTTGGCGCCGGCGATGAACCCGCACATGTGGGCGCACAAGGCGACCCAGCGCAATCTCGCCCAGCTTGTCGCCGACGGCGTCGCGCTGGTCGGCCCGAACGAAGGCGAGATGGCGGAGGCCGGCGAACGCGGGCTGGGCCGCATGGCCGAGCCGCTCGAGATCGCCGCCGCACTCGAAAAATTACATGGCGCGAGCGAACCGCAGGTGCTCAAGGGCAAGCGCGTGCTGGTCACCTCCGGCCCCACCCACGAGCCGATCGATCCGGTGCGCTACATCGCCAACCGCTCGTCCGGCAAGCAGGGCCACGCCATCGCCGCGGCGGCGGCGCGCGCCGGCGCCGAGGTGACGCTGATCAGCGGCCCGGTGAATGTGCCCGATCCGCCGGACGTGACGGTCGTGCAGGTGGAAACCGCGCGCGACATGCTGCAGGCGGCCGAGCGCGCGCTGCCGGTCGATGTTGCGATCTTCGCCGCCGCGGTCGCCGACTGGCGCGTTGCACAAGCGGGCGAGCAGAAGATCAAAAAGAAAGCCGGTCAGAACACGCCTGAATTGTCGCTGGTGGAAAATCCCGACATTCTCGCCACCATTGCCAAAAGAAAAACCCAGCGGCCACAGCTGGTGATCGGCTTTGCCGCCGAAACCGAAAACGTCGTCGCCAACGCCAAGGTCAAACTTGCGGCCAAGGGCTGCGACTGGATCCTGGCCAATGACGTGTCGCCGGCCACCGGGATCATGGGCGGCGACCGCAATACCATTCAGCTGGTCACGGCGCAGGGCATCGAGCCCTGGCCGCCACAGCCCAAGGAGTCCGTGGCTGCGATGCTGATCGCGCGCATTGCCAAGGAACTTTCGAAATAACAAGCTGTCTTGCGGCTATCCGGATTGGAATTACGCACAGATGAATTTCTGCAAGCGGTTCTAGATTGCCGTTCCGCACGCTAGGCTCTCCGCGCGGCGGCCGAAGAGCCAGGGCGTAATGGCAACAAATCTCCAATTCAGTAGGACTATGGCCGAGACATCAACTGAGGTCCGCGTCGTGCGGCTACCGCACGGCCACGACCTGCCGCTGCCGTCCTACCAGAGCAAGCTCGCCGCCGGCCTCGATCTCATCGCCGCGGTGCCGGCGGATGGCGCGCTCACGCTCGCGCCCGGCGCGCGCGCGCTCGTTCCCACCGGCATCGCCATCGCGCTGCCAGAAGGCACCGAAGCGCAGGTGCGGCCGCGCTCCGGCCTCGCCGTGCGGCACGGACTCACCGTGCTCAACGCGCCCGGCACCATCGACGCGGATTACCGCGGGGAAATTCAGGTGCTGCTGGTGAACTTCGGCGGCGAGCCGGTGGCGATCACGCGCGGCATGCGAATCGCCCAACTGGTGATTGCAACCGTTGCGCGTGCGCGGCTGCGCGAGTGCGCCACGCTCGACGAAACGCCCCGCGGAGCCGGCGGCTTCGGCTCTACCGGGGGTTAAATGTGGCTTTTTTTAGATTTTCGCTAGACGGATGTTAGACTGTAGCCTATTACCATTAAAATTAGTTGCGACTGGTGCCAATCATGCCGCTGGTGTCCCGCAAGGGCATTCTTGCCATTGCCGCCGTGATCGATGTGGCGATCAACGCGCGCAGCCGGCCGGTCTCGGCCAAGGCGCTGGCGGCGCGCCACAAGCTTCCGCCGCGCCATCTCGAGCCGGTCCTGCAAGCGCTGGTGCGCGACGGCATTCTGCGCGGCGTGCGCGGGCCGCACGGCGGCTATGAGCTGGCGCGCGAGCACCAGCGCATCAGCGCCGAGGACATCCTGCGCGCCGCCGGCTCCGCCGAGGACGCCGGCGAGCCGCCGTTACCGGGCTCGCCGCTGGTCAATGACGTGGTGAAGCCGGCACTGGTCGAAGCCGAGCGCGTATTTTCAGCCACGCTCAGGCGCATCAATGTCGAAGACATGGCGCAGCGGGCCGAGGCGCTGAAATAGCCTGCCTCGCTTCACCTCTCCCCGCTCGCGGCGGATGGGAATTACCCGTTCACGATCTGGACTCTTTCGGCGCGATTCCCCTTGGGAGTAAAGTCCGGCGATTCGCGAACGGCGCGGCGGACGCCGCTCGCATTCCTGGGGCAGGCCTGCATGCCGGAGACGATCCGGACGGCGAACGAGAAGCTGCATTCTCGTCCGAGGCGGGGCGGATTCCTTGCCGCATTCTTTTTGGCAACGCCTTGCATGGCGCTCAGCATGCCGGCGCGCGCCGGCGCGGCCGGCCTGATCGACAACATCCTCTCCACCGGCACGGCGGTGAGCCGCCAGCAAGTCGCCGCCCTCACGCTCACGCTCGCGCTGCTCTGCTTCGCGGTGCTCGCCATCATCGTGCTGATGCGCACGCGCCGGGCCGCCGCCACGGTTGAAACCGCGGCGCGCGACGAAAACATCGCGCTGCGCGCCGAAATAGACCGGCTCAAAACGCTGCTGCTGTCGGAGCCGCAGGTGCTGGTGACCTGGGCCGCGGGCACCGACGAGCCGGAATTTTTCGGCGATACCGGCATTGTGGTGCCGGGCGGCGTGCCCGAGCGCGTGCTCGCCTTCGGCGCCTGGCTGGAGGCGGCGGCGGCGCAACGCATGCAGCACGCGGTCGAAACGCTGCGCGGCAACGGCCATGGCTTCACGATGACGCTCACCACCCGCGCCGGCCGGCCGCTCGAAGCCGACGGACGCGCGGTGGCCGGACGCGCGGTGCTGCGCCTGCGCGACATCAGCGGCATCGAACTCGAACTCATGGATCTGGCCGCGCGCCACGACCGGCTGACGGGCGACGTCGAGATCATGAAGGCGCTGCTCAATTCGCTGCCCGCCCCGGTGTGGGCGCGTGACCCGCACGGCCGGTTGATCTTCGTGAATGCGGCTTACGCGCGCGCGGTGGAAGCCGACGATCCCACCGACGCGGTGGCGCGCGAGCTGGAACTGCTCGACCACACCGCGCGTGAGAGCCTCGCGCGCGCGCGCGCCGGCGGCGGCTCCCTCTTCCAAGCGGCTGCCGGCCGTCGTCGCCGGCACACCGCCGCATCCTCGACGTGGTGGACGCGCCGAGCGGCGCCGGCAGCGCCGGCATGGCGATCGACGCCACCGAGGTGGAGGCCATGCGCGCCGAACTCGCGCGCATGATCGAGGCCCACCGCCGCGTGCTCGATCAGCTGTCGACCGGCGTGGCCATCTTCAACGTCGACCGCAAGCTGATCTTCTACAACACCGCCTTCCGCTCGCTGTTCGAACTGGACGCCGGCTTCCTCGACCAGACCCCGACCGACAGCGCGCTGCTCGACAGCCTGCGCTCCAAGCGCAAGCTCCCGGAGGAGCAGGACTTCCGGCAGTGGAAGCAACGGCTCTACGAGGCCTATCGCGCAGTCGAGCCGCAGGAGCATATGTGGCACCTGCCGGACGGCCGCACCCTGCGCGTGGTCACCGCCCCCAATCCGGAGGGCGGCATCACCTATCTGTATGACGACGTCACCGAGCGGCTCGACATGCACCGCCGCTACGACGCGCTGATCAAAGTGCAGAGCGAAACGCTCGATCACCTGGCTGAAGCGGTCGCGGTGTTCGGCTCAGACGGCCGCGTGCGGCTGCATAATCCGGCGTTCCAGCGCATGTGGAAGCTCTCGACCGAGGCGCTCGACCAGCATCCGCATGTGGAAGCGGTCACCGCCTGGGCGCAGGCGCTGCATGACGACAACGTGGTGTGGCGCAATTTGCGCGCCGCGGTGACCGCGATCGACGAGCGCGAGCCGATCGTCGCGCGCATCGAGCGGCGCGACGGCATGATGATCGACATGACCACCATGCCGCTGCCCGACGGCGCGACGCTCGTCACCTTCCAGGACGTCACCGACACCGTGAACGTCGAACGGGCGCTGCGCGAGAAGAACGAGGCGCTGGAAGCCGCCGACGCCATCAAGATCGATTTCGTGCACCACGTGTCCTACGAATTGCGCTCGCCGCTCACCAACATCATCGGCTTCGCGAATTTGCTCGGCGACCCGGCGTTCGGCTCACTCAACGACAAGCAGCGCGAATATCTCGGTTACATCACGACGTCCACCAACGCGCTGCTCGCGCTCATCAACAATATCCTCGACCTCGCCAGTATCGACGCCGGCGCCATGTCGCTGAGCCTGAGCGAGGTCGATATCCACGCCAGCATGCAGGAGGCGGCCGAAGGCGTGCAGGACCGGCTGGTGAAGGACGGCATAACGCTCGAGATCAGCGCCGCGCCCGCCATCGGCAGTTTCAGCGCCGACGAGCGGCGGCTGCGGCAGATTTTGTTCAACCTGCTCTCCAATGCGGTCGGCTTCTCGCCCGCCGGCGCGACCGTCACCCTGGCCGCCGAGCGGCGCAACGACGCGGTGGTGTTCACGGTCGTCGATCGCGGCCCCGGCATTCCGCCGGAGGCGAAGGACAAGGTGTTCGACTGGTTCGAGACCGATTCGATGGGCTCGCAGCACCGCGGCCCCGGTCTCGGCCTCTCGCTGGTGCGCTCGTTCGTCGAGCTGCATGGCGGCACGGTGACGATCGACTCCGTGCTCGGGCAGGGCACCACGGTCACCTGCACGTTCCCGCTGCAGCGGACGGCGGAGCGGACGGCGGCTTAGCGCGACTAGTGCGTGATCCGTTTAGGTTGAATCACTGTTCTTCCCTAAACATTTTGCTTGCGCATGATCTTTTCCGAAAACCGGTTCCCACTTTTCGGGATCATGCGCTAGAGTTTGACGCGCAGCCAGTTGGCGAGTTCGCCGATGACGCCACGGCGGAACAACAGCACGCAGGCGACGAAAATCACGCCCTGGATCACCAGCGCCCATTGCCCGATCTGCAGATAGTTCTGCATGGCGTTGATGGTGAACGCCCCGACCACCGGCCCGAAGATCGTGCCGAGGCCACCGACCAGCGTCATCAGCACCACCTCGCCCGACATCGGCCAGTTGACGTCGGTGAGCGAGGCGAGTTGCAGGACGATCGCTTTGGTCGAGCCGGCGACGCCGGCCAGCGTCGCCGACAGCACGAAGGCGACCAGCTTGTAGCGGTCGGTCTTGTAGCCGAGCGAAATCGCGCGCGTCTCGTTCTCGCGGATCGCCTTGAGCACCTCGCCGAACGGCGAGTGGATGATGCGGTAGATGAACAGGAAGCCGGCCAAAAAGATGACCAGCACGACGATATACATCGCCGTCTCATTCTTCAGGTCGATGAGGCCGAACAGGTGGCCACGCGGCACCGCCTGGATACCGTCCTCGCCGCCGGTCAATTTCGCCTGCAGCGCGAAGAAATACATCATCTGCGCCAGCGCCAGCGTGATCATGGCGAAATAGATGCCCTGACGGCGGATCGCCAACGAACCGGCAACCAGGCCGCACACGGCCGCGGTGGCGGTGCCGGTGAGGATCGCCAGTTCCGGCGTGAAGCCCCAGGCTTTCGCGGCATAGGCGGACAGATAGCTGGCCCAGCCGAAATAGAGCGCATGGCCGAACGACAGCAGACCGACATAGCCGATCAGCAGGTTGAAGGCGCAGGCAAACAGCGCAAAGCACATCGCCTGCATCAGGAACAACGGATAGATGAAAAACGGCGCCACGATCAGCGCGGCCACCATGATCGCGAAGCCGACGGTCTCGGCCTGGCCGCGCAGCGCGGCGGGCTGCCTGGCTTGTGGATCGGCGACCGGATCGGCGGCGCTCGGTTGCATCAGCCTCTCCGCCCGAACAGGCCGGCCGGCCGCACCAGCAGCACGATCGCCATGATGACGAAGATCACGGTGTTCGACGCTTCCGGGAAGAACACCTTGGTCAGGCCCTCGATCACACCCAAGCCGAAGCCGGTGACGATGGCGCCCAGGATCGAGCCCATGCCGCCGATCACCACCACCGCGAACACCACGATGATCAGCTCCGAGCCCATCTGCGGCGACACGTTATAGATCGGCGCCGCCATCACGCCGGCAAAGGCCGCCAGCGCCACGCCGAAGCCGTAAGTGAGCGTGATCATGCGCGGCACATTGATGCCGAAGGCGCGCACCAGGGTCGGGTTCTCGGTGGCGGCGCGCAAGTAGGCGCCGAGCCGCGTGCGCTCGATCACGAACCAGGTGCCGAAGCAGATGGTAAGCGAAGCCACGATCACCCAGGCGCGATAGTTGGGCAGGAACATGAAGCCGAGATTGTGCCCGCCGCGCAGCGATTCCGGCAATGTGTAGGGCAAGCCGGCCGAGCCGAAATAATTGCGCGCCAGGCCTTCGAAGATCAGCGCCAGCCCGAAGGTGAGCAGCAGGCCATAGAGATGGTCGAGCTTGTAGAGCCATCGCAGCATCAGCCGCTCGACGATGACGCCGGTGACGCCGACCAGCACCGGCGCAACGATGAGCGCCGGCCAGTAGCCGAGACCGGAATATTGCAGCAGCAGATAAGCGGCAAAGGCGCCCATCATGTACTGGGCGCCGTGACTGAAATTGATGATGTTGAGCATGCCGAAGATGACGGCCAGCCCCAGGCTCAACAGCGCGTAGAACGAGCCGTTGATCAGCCCGATCAGGAGCTGCCCGAACAGTGCCGTCGAAGGGATGCCGAAGATTTCGAACAAACAAACGCTCCGTCGGGCCAAAAAGGGGCGGGCCCCAAGGCCCGCCCCCTCGTCGTCGTTATCTATCAGCCGCTCACCAGCGGACAGTTGCCTTCCTTGAGCGGCCGGAACGCCTCGTCCGCCGGGATGGTGGCCTTCAAGGTGTAGAAGTCGCCGGGGTACTTGGAGTCCGCCGGATCCTTCACCTCGAGCAGATAGGCCGGATGCAGCTTGCGGCCGTCGGCGCGGATGCTGCCCTTGCCGAACAGCGGATCGTCGGTCGGCATTTCCTTCATCTTGGCGACCACCGCCTTGCCGTCGGCAGCACTCTTCAGCGCAACCACCGCCTTGAGGTAATGGGTGATGGCGGAGTAAACGCCGGCCTGCACCATGGTCGGGAACTTGCCCGGCGCGTTGCGTTCCGCCTGCCAGCGCTTGGTCCAGGCGCGGTTGGCGTCGTTCATGTCCCAGTACCAGGTTTCCGTCAGCGTCAGGCCCTGCGCCGTTTGCAGACCGAGCGCGTTGACGTCGCTCGCAAACACCAGCAATCCCGCGAACTTCTGTCCGCCCTTGACGATGCCGAACTCGGCGCCCTGCTTGATCGCGTTGATGGTGTCGCCGCCGGCATTGGCGAGGCCGATGATCTTGGCCTTGGAGGCCTGCGCCTGCAGCAGGAACGAGGAGAAGTCGTTGGTATTGAGCGGATGGCGAACCTTGCCGAGCACCTTGCCGCCGTTCTTCTCGACCGCTGCCATGGTGTCGCGCTCGAGGGCATGACCGAAGGCATAGTCGGCGGTCAGGAAGAACCAGGTGTCGCCGCCGGTCTTAACCAGCGCTTTGCCGGTTCCGTTGGCGAGCATCCAGGTGTCATAGGTCCAATGGATGGTGTTGGCGTTACACTTCGGACCGGTGAGGTCGGAGGCCGCCGCGCCGGACACCAGGAACACCTTGTTCTTCTGGTTGGTGACCTGGCTGACGGCGAGCGCCACGCCGGAGTTCGGCGTGTCGACGATCATGTCGACCTTGTCGACGTCGTACCATTGGTTGGCAAGCTGCGAACCGACATCCGGCTTGTTCTGATGGTCGCCGCAGATGAGATCGACCTTGACGTTCGGATTGGCCTTGGTGAAATCGGCAATCGCCAGCTTGGCGGCGGCAACCGAACCCGCGCCGCCGATGTCGGAATAAAGGCTCGACATGTCGCTGAGCACGCCGATCTTCACATTGACCTGCTGGGCATTGGCCCCGCCGCAGGCGAGCGCGGCGGCGAGGGCCGCCAAGCCTAGAGTTTTTCTCATGAATGCATTCCTCCTTGTTGTCTCGGATAGTTTCAATCATACGCCGAGATAGTCGTGCAGTTTCTCGACATTGGCATCCAGTTCCGCATTGGCGAACTGGTCGATGATACGTCCATGTTCCATGACGTAATAGCGATCCGCGACGGTCGAGGCGAAGCGGAAATTCTGTTCCACCAGCAGGATGGTAAAGCCTTCCTGCTTGAGCGAGCGAATGGTCTTGCCGATCTGCTGGATGATGACCGGGGCAAGCCCTTCGGTCGGCTCATCGAGCAGCAGCAGCCGCGCGCCGGTGCGCAGGATGCGGCCGATCGCCAGCATCTGCTGCTCGCCGCCGGAAAGCTTGGTGCCTTGGCTGGCGCTAAGCCGCTCCTTGAGATTGGGAAACAGGTCGAAGATGCGGTCGAGCGAAAGGCCGCCCGGCCTGACCACCGGCGGCAGCAAGAGATTTTCCTCGACATTGAGGCTAGCGAACACGCCGCGCTCTTCCGGGCAGAAGGCGATGCCGGCGCGGGCGATCTGCTCGGATACGAGAGCGATCAGCTCCTGCCCCTGGAAGCGCACCGAGCCGGTGCGCTGGCCGACAATTCCCATGATCGATTTCAGCGTTGTCGTCTTGCCGGCGCCGTTGCGCCCGAGCAGCGTCACCACCTCGCCTTCCTGCACGTCGAAAGTCACGCCATGCAGGATATGCGACTCGCCGTACCAGGCCTGCAGTTCGTTGACCGCGAGCAGAGCGTTGCGGGCGTCAAGCATGCCCCACTCCCAGATAGGCCTCGCGCACCTCCGCGTTGTTCGACACCGCCTTGTAGTCGCCCTCCGCCAGCACGCTCCCGCGCGTGAGCACGGTGATGGTGTCGGACAGATCGGCCACCACCGACAGATTGTGCTCGACCATCAGCACGGTGTGACCGGCGGCGACGCGCTTGATCAATTGCGCGATGCGCTCGATGTCCTCGTGCCCCATTCCGGCCGTCGGCTCGTCGAGCAGCAGCATTTCGGGTTCGAGCGCCAATGTCGTGGCGATTTCCAGCGCGCGCTTGCGCCCGTACGGCAATTCGACGGCGGTCCAGTCGGCGAAGGAGGACAGCCCGACATCGGCGATCAGCGCCATGGCCCGCTCGTTGAACTCTGCGAGCACGCCGGCCGAGCGCCAGAAATCGAACGAGCCGCCGCGTTTGCGCTGCAAGGCGATGCGGACGTTTTCCAGCACCGTCATATGCGGGAAAACGGCGGAAATCTGGAACGAGCGCACCAGGCCAAGCCGCGCCACCTCGGCCGGCGGCAGCGCGGTGATATCGCGGCCGTTATAAAGGATGCGCCCGCGCGTCGGACTGAGGAACTTGGTGAGCAGATTGAAGCAGGTGGTCTTGCCGGCGCCATTGGGGCCGATCAAGGCATGGATGGTCCCGCGGCGGACCTGCAGGGCGACGCCGTTAACGGCGATAAATCCGGCAAATTCCTTGGTCAAATCCTCTGTTTCGAGGATTATGTCATTACTCATACACGCCTTATCCCCCCGGGCGGCATTGTCAGTGCCTTGCATCGAATGTCCAGGGCCTGCGCCGCACAATTTTGCGTTCGCAATCAGGGGTGGAGCCGCGGATTGGCTGAAACGGTCAGGCGCGCGCTTGCGTCAAGCGTGCTCGGCGTGGCCGCCGACCTGGCCGGCGCGCAGCGCGCCCGGATTGAGCCGCGGTTCGGCGCCGATCCAATACAAGTATGTTGGCCAGGATGCAGAGGCCGGTGGCGGCAAACCAGACCATGGCAGCGCCGACGAAAGCGGTGAACAGGCCCCACCACGGGCTGTGCGTCAGGAACAGAATCGAGGCGAGCGTAATGTTGACACCGACCGTCACATAGATGCGGCGCTCGAGATACCAGCTGTCGGTCTGCATGAAATAAAGGTTCCAGCGTGCCGGCGCGCGCGCCGCCAGCATCGGCTTGCAACCGAACAGGCGCAGCACATTGCCGACCGGGCAAAAACCGGTGAGCGCGACATTGATGGAGACCAGTCCGGTGGCAATGACGCCGAAGATCCACAGCGGATTGACCAGCACCGCCAGCGCCGTGCGAGATCAGCAGAACCACGCCGGCGATCAACCAGACCGTGCGCTCAATGTACCATGAGCCGGTGGGGACCACGTAAACGCCTTTGCGCAATGCCATGGTGCGATGGTACTCCGCTCGCAGGCCGCCACAAGTTTCGCAAATCTCTATTTAGTAATCTTATCGGCCGTTGCATTGATCTACATCACAGCAGCAATCCGACGCTGAGCAGCAGACCGAACAAGATTTGGATTTGCACGGTCCAAACCAGAATTCGATTGAAGCCGCGGCCGGGCTGGCGCGCGCATGAAGCGGTAAATCAATGCCAAAGTGAGCGGTAATGCGGCGAGCGGCGGCCAGACATGACCGTGCGGCAGAGCCCGGCCGATCAGCGGCAGCAGCGCGAACGGCAGCAGCATCAATCCGGCATAAATCCAGGCGGTCCGCTCGCGCCCCGCCACGATGGCGAGCGTGCGGCGTCCCACGCGCGCATCGGCTTCGACGTCGCGCGCATTGTTGACCAGCAGAACGGCGCCGGTCAGCAAGCCGAGCGCCAGACCGGCCGCAAGCGCGGTCGAGCCGAGATAGGCGGTGCAAAGCCAATAGGTGCCGCCCACCGCGCCGACGCCGAAGAAGGCGATCACGAACAGTTCGCCGAGCGGCGTATAGGCGATCGGCAGCGGGCCGCCGGTATAGGCCCAGCCCGACACGATCGACAGCAGGCCGAGCAGCAGAATCGGCCAGCCGCCGACCACGACCAGATAGAGCCCCATGAGCGCCGCCACGGCGAAGCACGCCGCCGCGCCGCGCTTGACGCTGCGCGCGCTCAGCAGACCCATCGCCGTCACGCGCGGCGGCCCGACGCGATCGGGCCCGTCGCCGCCGCGTTCGCTGTCGACCGCGTCGTTGTGCAGATTGGTGCCGAGCTGAATGCACATGCTGCCGGCGAGCGCCGCCAGCACGGGCAGCACGTGAATCTCGCGGGTCCCCGCCCAGGCCAGCGCGGCGCCGACCGCCACCGGCGTCATCGAAAGACCGAGCGTGCGCGGCCGCGCTGCCATGAGCCAGGAGGACAGGGTCATTCCATAATATATTTGCAAGCGACGAAGCTTTGTCGACGCGAAAGCGTAAGGCACGCCGCAAGGGCGGGCAATATCAGGCAGCGGCTGCAAACATAAAGCGGCCGGCCTCCGTCCGAAACCAATCAATCATCGACCGCACGGAAATCCGCACGGTCGCGCGCGCGCATCGGCAGCAGTCCTCTAACTGAGGACCGCTCGGCAGCAAGTCACAGAAACCATAAGTCTCTAACGACCGGCGCGACGATTACAGCCAAATCGGACGTCTAGGTTTTGATATCGTCAGGAAGTTTGCCGCCATTGGCGGCGAGTTTCGCCATGATCTGCTTGTGCAGCCAGACGTTCATGGTGGCAGAGTCGTTGGTATCACCGGTGTACTTCAGTTCATTGGCAAGCTGCTTGCGTGCCGTCAGGCTGCTGTCAAGATTGAGCGCCTTCATCAGATCGACGATGGAAGTTCGCCATGCAAGCTTCTCACCGGTTGCCGCTGCCGCCTTGTCGACGATGGCCGCGACGTCGACCGTCTGCGCAGCCGGCGCGCTTGGCGCCGCGGTCGGAGAGGCGCTCGCCTGCGCCGAGCCGTGACCGAAAATCGCGCCCATGATGCTTCCGAAAATACTCATCGCCGTCACCCCGCTCTGTTTGAGAGTTAATCGACACGCTTATCCTACGACTATGCATTTCACGTCCGCCGGCATACCGATCCTTGCCCGTTGAACCACGCACGCTAGCGTGGACCGGCCGAAGGATCGGGAATCACCCGTGCAGTCACAAGCCGGTGCCAGATGAACAGGACGATCAGGGCGCCGACGATGGCGCCGATGAAGCCCGCGCCTTGATCGGGGCGGTACCAGCCGACCGTCTGGCCGATCCAGGTCGCGAGGAAGGCGCCTGCGATGCCAAGCACTGTGGTGAGAATGAAGCCCGCAGGATTGTTCGGGCCGGGCGCAAGCAGGCGCGCGATAATTCCCGCCACAAAGCCGATAATAACGATCCAGAGAATACCCATGGTCGCCCCCATAATTCGCCGCGCGATCGTATTCGCCGTTTCTGATTGTGCGGACGGCATACCCTGCCGCCCGCGCCACAGTCCGTTGCGCGCATCAGAGCATGCGCCCGGCTTCCTGTTCGGTCGGCACTCGTCCTGCGGGCGTCAACTGGTCGACGACCTGGGGTAAATATTGGCTGAGGCCTTGCAGCAAATCGTTACGCGACATGCCGGATTGCGCCATGAGCGCATTGATTTTGTCCACGCCGAGGGCGCTGGCCAAATCGTCCGGCGATATTGCCTTGTTCGGTCCGGTGCCGACCCACGAATTGGCGGTCTCGCTGTGGCCGCTCTGCTGAAACTGATTGAGCAGATCGTTCAAGCCGCCGCTCAGAACGCTTCCGGCAACGCCACCCCCGAGCAGGCCGCCTAATCCGCCTTTGAGCAGGTCGCCGAGTCCGCCGCCGCCCGGCATACCGGCGTTCATGCCGCCGGGCATCGCATCGGGACCCGCCGGACGCGCCGACGGCTGACCGCCGGTGAAGCTTTTGACCGCCTTGTAGGCGAGCAGGCCGAGGATCGCCATGGTGATCGGCGACATGCCGCCACCGCCGCTGTTTGGATCGCGTTGCCCGCGCGGGCCGTTCTGCATGCCGTTGAGAACATCGAGCAAGCCCATGCGTCGCCTCCTGTCGGAACCGGAATAGGTCGAAAGGTTATGGCGATGCTGTGACAAGAACAAGGCGCGCTGACGCGCCAACTGAAAGCGCATAAGATCAAAGCGCTTAGCATTCAAAAGCGTCCCTATCTCTGGCCTCCTTTCGCCCCCGCCGGTAATAGGATAACGACACGAAGCGGATGAATTAATGTCCCCCACCTCTTCCGGCGGTTACAGCTTCACGGTGGCGCTCGCCGACGAAGCGGCGACGCGGGCGCTGATGGTGGACATCGCCGCCGCGCTCCCGCCCGGCGATCTGGTCACGCTGTCCGGCGACCTCGGCGCCGGCAAGACCACCTTCGCCCGCGCTTTGATCCGCTATCTCGCCGGCGATGAGACCGTCGAAGTGCCGAGCCCGACCTTCACGCTGATGCAGGCCTACGAGCTGCCCCGCTTCAATCTGGTGCATGCCGACCTCTACCGGCTGTCGGGGCCGGGCGAGCTCGCCGAGCTCGGCTTCGAGGACATCGCGCCCGGCGCCGTCACGCTGCTGGAATGGCCGGACCGCGCCGCCGGTTTCCTGCCGGCCGACCGGCTCGACATCGCGTTGACCTTGTCGCCGCAGCAGGGCGCGACGTTCCGCAATGCCTGCGTCACCGGCTACGGCGACCATGGCGGCGCGTGCCGAGCGCATCGCCGCCATCCGGGCATTCCTCGCCCGCTGCGGCTTCGCGCAGGCCGAGCGGCACTATGTGCAGGGCGACGCGTCCACGCGCGCCTACGAGCGGCTCACACTTAACGGCGCGAGCTACATCCTGATGAATTCGCCGCAGCGGCCGGACGGACCGCCGGTGCGCGACGGCAAGCCCTACAGCGCGATCGCGCATCTGGCCGACAACGTGACGCCGTTCGTCGCCATGGCGCAAGCTTTGCGCGCGCGCGGTTTTTCCGCGCCGGCGATTGTCGCCGCCGACCGCGCCGCCGGATTGCTGGTGATCGAGGATCTCGGAAGCGAGCTGGTGGTCGCGGGCAAGCCGCCGGCGCCGATCGAGGCGCGCTACGAAGTGGCCACCGATCTGCTGGCCGCGCTGCATCGCCAGGCGCTGCCCGAGGTGCTGCCGGTCGAGCCCGGGGAGGATTACGCCCTGCCGCGTTACGACATGGCGGCATTGCTGATCGAGGCGGAACTGCTGGTCGACTGGTATCTGCCGCGACTCGACGCCAAGCTGGCGCCCGCCAAGCGCGACGCCTATGGCGCGCTCTGGCGCGATGCGCTGCTGCCGGTGCTGGCGACGCCGGCGACCTGGGTGTTGCGCGATTATCATTCGCCCAATCTGCTGTGGCTGCCGCAACGCGAGGGCGTGGCGCGCATCGGGCTGCTCGATTTCCAGGACGCGGTGCTCGGGCCGGCGGCCTACGATCTCGCCTCGCTGTTGCAGGACGCGCGCGTCGACGTGCCGGAGCGGATGGAGATCGCGCTGCTGGCGCGCTACGCACAGGCGCGGCGCGCGGCCGACCCCGGTTTCGACGCGCCCGTCTTCGCCAGGGCCTATGCCACGCTGGCCGCGCAGCGCGCCTCCAAGATCCTCGGCATCTTCGCCCGCCTCGACCGCCGCGACGGCAAGCCGCAATATTTGCGTCACATGCCGCGGGTATGGGGCTATTTGCTGCGTTCGCTGGCGCATCCGGCGCTGGCGCCGCTGGCCGCGTGGTATCGCGCCAATGTGCCGGCCTTGAAGACCTAGTGCATGATCCCGACAAAGCATGTCCCGGACATGATCCGGGATGGGGACCTGTTTTCCGATAAGATCATGCACATGCAACAATGCAAAATGACATGACCTCATCTCATAAAGATGCGCCGACTCGCGCCATGGTGCTGGCGGCGGGACTCGGCACGCGCATGCGCCCGCTCACCGAGCGCAGGCCCAAGCCGCTGCTCGAGGTCGGCGGCAAGGCGCTCATCGATCACGTGCTCGACCGGCTGGCGGAGGCCGGCGTCGAACGCGCGGTGGTCAACGTGCATCACTTCGCCGAGCAGATCGAGCGTCACCTTGCTGCGCGCAGCAGGCCGCAAATCGTGATCTCGGATGAACGCGGCCTGCTGCTCGGCACCGGCGGCGCGGTGGTGAAGGCGCTGCCCGCGCTCGGCGCGGCGCCGTTCTTCCACATCAATTCCGACACCATCTGGATCGACGGCGTGAAGCCCAATCTGACGCGGCTGGCGGAGGCGTTCGAGCCGGCCAGCATGGACGCCCTGCTGCTGCTGGCGCCCACCATCGGCAGCATCGGTTATGCCGGGCGCGGCGATTTCGCGTTTGCCGCGGACGGCCGCTTGCGCCGGCGCGGCGAGCGCGAGGTGGCGCCGTTCGTCTATGCCGGCGCCGCGATCCTGGCGCCCGCGCTGTTTGCCGGCGCGCCGGGCGGCGAATTCCCGCTTCCCCTGCTGTTCGAGCGCGCGATGCAAGCCGGCCGCCTGCACGGCTTGCGGCTGGAAGGGCTGTGGATGCATGTCGGCTCGCCCGACGCCATTGTCTCGGCGGAAGCCGCCATCCGCGCCAGCGCGGGCTAGCCGCGCAAAAATTGCATTTCGATTCGTCCCCGGCGTAAAGCGTGTATGATTCACGCCAATGCCGGCCAGCAAACCCAACGTCTTCAATATCCCCGCCTCGGCGCCGTTTCTGCCGGTGCTGATCGATGCGCTGCGCGCCGGCAAACTCATTCCCGGCTTTCCGGCCACGCCGCGATCCGCTCGAACTCGCGCGGCTGACGCTCTATCTGCCGACCCGGCGCGCCTGCCGGCTCGCGCGCGCGGTGTTCCTCGACGAACTCAAGACCGACGCCGCCATCCTGCCGCGCATCGTCGCGCTCGGCGATCTCGACGAAGACGAGATCGCGTTCGCGGAAGCCGCCACGGCTGAGCTGGCCGAAGCCGCGCTGGCATTGCCGCCGGCGATCGCGCCGCTGGAGCGCCGGCTGCTGCTGGCCGAGCTGATCCTGCAAATGGGCGAATACGCCGGAGGTGCGCGGCGCCGAAGGCTCCCCGCTGATCGCCAACACGCCGTCGGCCGCGCTCGGCTTGGCCGACGATCTCGCGCGCCTGATGGACGACATGACCACGCGCCAGGTGCAATGGGAAAAGCTCGACACCTTGGTGCCCGACGATCTCGATCCCTATTGGCAGCTCTCGCTGCGGTTCCTGAAGATCGCGCGCGAGACCTGGCCCGCCATCCGCGCCGAGCGCGGCGCCATCGAAGCGGCCGAGCGCCGCGACCGGCTGATCGAGGCCGAGGCCAAGCGGCTCACCGGCAGCGACGCGCCGGTGATCGCCGCCGGTTCCACCGGCTCGATGCCGGCGACCGCCAAATTGCTCGCCACCATCGCCAGGCTGCCGCACGGCGCCGTGGTGCTGCCCGGCCTCGACACCGACCTCGACGACGCCAGTTGGGCGCTGATCGCCGGCAATGACGACGACAAAACGCACGACGGCGCGCCCGCCGCCGGCCACGCGCAATTCGCCATGCAGGCGCTGCTCGCGACGCTCGGCATCGCGCGCCATGACGTGGTCGCGCTCGCTGCGCCCAAGCCGCACGGCCGCGAAGCGCTGGTGTCGGAGGCGCTGCGCCCGGCCGCCACCACCGAGCGCTGGCAGCAGCGCGCGCGGAAAAAAGATTTCGAAGCCGTCACCGCCAAGGCGCTCGCCTCGGTCGCCATGATCGAAGCCGCCAATGCCGAGGAGGAAGCGCTTGCCATCGCGGTCACCTTGCGCGAGGCGGTGGAAACCGCCGGCAAGACCGCCGCGCTGGTGACCCCGGACCGCGCATTGGCGCGCCGCGTGGTGGCCGCGCTCGCGCGCTGGCAGGTGGCGGTGGACGATTCCGGCGGCGATGCGCTGGCCGATACGTCCGCCGGCGTATTCGCGCGGCTCGCCGCCGAGGCCGCGCTCGGCGGCCTGGCGCCGGTGACGCTGCTGGCGCTGCTCAAGCATCCGCTGTTGCGGCTCGGCGCCGCCGCAGGCAACCACGACACGGCGATTGCCGCCTTGGAGCGCGCCGTCCTGCGCGGGCCGCGCCCGCAACCCGGCAGCGGCGGACTCGGCCATGCGCTCGCAACCTTCCGCGCCAATCGCGCCAGCCATGCATCGCAGCGATCCGCGCCGGCTGATCGCGGACGATAGAACTCGACGCCGCCGCCGCGCTGATTGAAAAACTCGCCGCCGCGCTGGCGCCGCTGGAAACCTTCAAGCCCGGCGATTATCCGCTTGCCGCACTCGCCGCCCATCACCGCGACGTCACTTCGCGGCGCTCGGCAACGATGCCAAAGACACCATCGCCGCCTTCGCCGGCAATGACGGCACGGCGCTCGCCCGCGCCTTCGACGAACTCAACGACAGCCCGTCCGCCGCCGGCCTGGCGGTCGCCAAAAGCGACTATGCCGAGCTGTTCCACGCAGCAATCGCCGACCGCGTGGTGCGGCGGCCGGAAACGCACGACGTGCGCGTGCACATCTACGGCCCGCTCGAAGCGCGCCTGCAATCGATCGATCGCGTCGTGCTGGGCGGCCTCAACGAAGGCACCTGGCCGCCCGAAACCCGCAGCGACCCCTGGCTGTCGCGCCCGATGCGCCGCGATCTCGGGCTCGATCCGCCCGAGCGCCGCATCGGACTTGCCGCGCACGACTTCGCGCAAGCGCCTGGGCGCGGCGGAAGTCATCCTGTCGCGCGCCGCCAAGCTCGCCGGCGCGCCGACGGTGACCTCGCGTTTCGTGCAGCGCATCGCCGCGCTCGCCGGCCCGCGCTGGGACGAGGTGCTCGCGCGCGGCAATACCTATCTCGACCTCGCCCGCGCGCTCGATTCCCCGGCGGCGGTGAAAGCCGCCGAGCGGCCGGCGCCGAAACCGAAAGCGCGCGGCGCGGCCGCTCCGGCTGTCGGTCACCGCCATCGAGGACTGGCTGCGCGACCCCTACACGATCTACGCCAAATATATTCTCCGCCTGCAGCCGCTCGATGCCGTCGACACGCCGCCGGGCGCGCGCGACCGCGGCACCGTCATCCATGCGGCCATCGGCGACTACACCCGACTGTTCGCGGACAAGCCGCCGGCCGACCCGATGCAGGAACTGCGCGCGCTCGGCGACAGGCACTTTGCGCCGCTCGCCGATTTTCCGGAGGCGCGCGCGTTCTGGTGGCCGCGTTTTCTGCGCATCGCGCAATGGTTCGCACAATGGGACAGCGCGCGGCGCGACGGCATTGCGTCATTGCATGCGGAAATCCGCGGCGAGCTGAAATTCCCCGTCGGCAAGCGCGAATTCACGCTGTCCGCCATCGCCGACCGCATCGAGCAGCGCAAGGACGGCAGCTACGCCATCATCGACTACAAGACCGGCGCGGCCCGCACCGAGAAGCAGGTGCGCACGGGGCTGGCGCCGCAATTGACGCTGGAAGCCGCCATTTTGCGCGGCGGCGGCTTCAAGAAGTTCTCCGCCGGCTCGGTGTCGCGAAATCACCTACGTGACGCTGAAAGGCGGCGAGCCGGCCGGCAAGCCGAACGAAATCGCCTTCAAGCAAGGCACCCCCGACAGCCAGGCCGACCACGCGCTGGTTCGGCTGAAAGAACTGGCCGCGATATTCGAAGACGAAGCGACGCCCTATCTCTCGCTCGTGCACCCGATGTGGAAGACGCATTACGGCGACTACGACCACCTCGCGCGCGTGAAGGAATGGTCGGCCACCGGCGGCGGGGAGGAGGAGTCGTGAGGGTCGTCTACCGGCGAGCGATGACCGCGCGGCGAGCGCTCTTCCCCTCTCCCCTTGTGGGAGAGGGTGGCGAGCGCGGAGCGATAGCGAGCGCGAGCCGGGTGAGGGGGAAATATATCGCGAGGATTCAGCCCCCTCACCCGGTCCTCGCTTTGCTCGGACCACCCTCTCCCACAAGGGGAGAGGGAAAGAAAGAATCGCCATGACCGCCCCGCGCACCATTCCGCCCGACGTGCGCCGCGTGCAGGTCGCGGCCGCCGATCCGGACGTCTCCGCTTTCGTCTCCGCCAATGCCGGCTCCGGCAAGACCTATGTGCTCGCCCAACGGGTGATCAACCTGCTGCTGCGCGGCGTCGATCCCGCCAAGATTCTCTGCATCACCTTCACCAAGACCGCCGCCGCCAACATGGCGAACGAAGTGTTCAAGCGGCTGGCGGGCTGGACCGCGCTCGACGACGACGCGCTCGACAAGGCGATCGCGCTCTCGACCGGCCGCCGGCCCGATGCGGCGCAGCGCGCGCGGGCGCGCCGGCTGTTCGCTTCCGCGCTGGAAACGCCGGGCGGCTTGAAGGTGCAGACCATCCACGCCTTCTGCACGCGGCTGCTGCACCAGTTCCCGTTCGAGGCCAATGTGGCCGCGCGCTTCACCGTGCTGGACGACGCCGCGACCGCGCAATTGCTCGACCGGCTCACGCTCGACGTGCTGCTGGAAGCTTCCGCCAACCAGGACGGCGCGCTCGGCCGCGCGCTGGAAACGGCCATCGTGGTCGCCGCCGACCAGACCTTCAAGGACGTGATCGGCGACGCCATCCGCGAGCGCGACGCCATCACGGCTTGGATCGCACGCGCCGGCAGTCTCGAAGCGGCGCTGGCGCAGCTATCGCAGACCCTCGGCATCGGCCCCGATGAGACGCGCGACACGCTCGAGCAGGAATATTTTTCGCATTCGCTGATCCCGGCGGCGGAATGGCCGGCGCTGATCGAGATTTTGGAAAGCGGCTCGAAATCCGACAGCAATCACATTGCCGCACTCCAGGCCGCGCAAGCTTCCGCCGGCCGCGAGCGCATTGAAAATTATCTCGATGTTTTTTGTACGGCCGAACGCACCCCGCGCAAACGAATTCTCACCGACAAGCTTGCCAAGGCATATTCGGATTGGGCCGACCGGCTGATCGCCGAGCAAGAGCGCTTAAGCATACTGCTCAACCGCGAACGCGCGCTCAGCGCGCGCGAGCGCACCAGCGCGCTGGTCACCATCGCCGCCGAAGTGATCGCCCGTTACCGGCGCGAAAAGGACCGCCGCGCGCTGCTCGATTACGACGACCTGATCGACAAGACGCTCGATCTGTTTGCCCGCTCGTCCGCCGCCTGGGTGCTCTACAAGCTCGACCTCGGCATCGACCACGTGCTGATCGACGAGGCGCAGGATACCAGCCCCAAGCAGTGGGAGCATCGTGCGCACCATCGTGTCGGAATTCGCCCCCGGCGGCGCCCGCCCCAATGTGCGGCGCACGGTGTTCGCGGTCGGCGACGAGAAGCAGTCGATCTTCTCGTTCCAGGGCGCGGCGCCGCGCGCCTTCGACGAGATGCGGCGCGAGTTCGCCGGCCAGTTCGACACGCCCGAGCAGGGCTGGCGTTTCCTGCGCTTCCACCACTCGTTCCGCTCCGGCGAGGCCGTGCTCGGCGGCGTCGACCGCGTGTTCCGCGCGCGCGAGATTTTCGCCAGCGTCACCACCGACGAAGCCGGCGTGCCGCCGCACATGTCGCTGCCGGACGCCGCGCCCGGGCTGGTCGAGCTGTGGCCGCTGATCGAACCGGCCGAGCGCAAGGAGATCGAGGGCTGGGATGCGCCATTCGACACGATGAGCGAGATCAGCCCGCGCGTCGTGCTCGCGCGCCGGATCGCCGCCCATGTGAAGCGCTGGATGGCAGAGGGGCGCAAGGCCGGCGACGTGCTGGTGCTGGTGCGCCAGCGCGGGCCGCTGTTCGAGGCGATCATCCGCGCGCTGAAGAATGCCGAGATTCCGGTCGCCGGCGCCGACCGGCTGGTGCTCACCGAGCATATCGCGGTGATGGACCTGATGGCGCTGGCCGACTGCCTGCTGCTGCCGGACGACGATCTGGCGCTGGCGAGCGTGCTCAAAAGCCCGCTGTTCGGTCTGAGCGAAGAGCAGTTGTTCGATCTGGCCTGGGACCGCAAGGGCTCGCTGCGCGCGAGCTTGCGCGGCAAGGCGCACGAACCGGCCTTTGCCAGAACCGAAAGCGCGCTCGCCGAGCTGGCGCAAGCCGCGGGCAGGCTTTCGCCGTTTGCATTCTTTGCCCATGTGCTGGGGCCGCTGCGCGGGCGCGCGAAATTCTTAAGGCGCCTCGGGCCGGAGGCCAACGATGCGCTCGATGAATTCCTCAATCTGGCGCTCGACTATGAGACGCGGCAGACGCCGTCGCTGCAAGGCTTCCTCGCCTGGCTGCGCGCCGCGCAAAGCGAAGTGAAACGCGACATGGAAATGGTGCGCGACGAAGTGCGGGTGATGACGGTGCATGGCGCCAAGGGGCTGGAAGCCAATAGCGTGATCCTCGCCGACACCACCACCAAACCCACCGGCAAACAGGACCCGCGGCTGTTGCCGTTGGCGAATGGCGAGATGGTCTGGGCCACCGCGCAAAAGGAAGATGCCGGGCCCATGTCCGACGCGCGCGCGCAGGCCCAGCAAGAGGCGCGCGACGAGTATCGCCGGTTGCTTTATGTGGCGATGACGCGCGCGGCCGAGCGCCTGGTCGTCTGCGGCGCCAAAGGCGCCAACAAGATTCCGGACGGCTGCTGGTATCAGCTGGTCGAGGACGCGCTCAAACCCGATTGCGCCGCGGAGCCGGCCGACGACGGCGACGGCGAGGTCTTGCGATTCCGCAAAGGTCCGCCGCCCGAAGCGGCGAAGGCGCCATTGCCGGAAACGATCGCGCCGACTTCCGTGCCGGACTGGCTGAAAGCAAACGCCAGCTCCGTCATCGCCGGCGTGCGCACCGTCACGCCCTCGAGCGCCGAGGACGACGCCGCCCGCGCGCCCGCCGCGGGCGGCCGCAGCGTGGCACTGCTGCGCGGCACGCTGGTGCACCGGCTGATGCAGTCGCTGCCGGATATCCGCCGCCGATCGGCGGCGCCAGGCGGCGGAAGAATACCTCGGCGCGCCGGCGGCAAATTGGCGGCCGAGGAGCGCGCGAGCATCGCCGAGCAAGTCATGCACGTGCTCGAGGATGCACGCTTCTACGAGCTTTACGGCCCCGGCAGCCGGGCCGAAGTGCCGATCGTCGGAAGGCTTATCCTCGGCGGCGAAACCATCCGCGTTTCCGGCCAGGTCGACCGCCTCGCGGTCACGCAAAGCTCGGTATTGATTGCCGATTTCAAGACGAACCGCCCGGCGCCGCGCCGAATCGAGGACGTGCCGCAATCTTATGTGCGCCAGCTCGCGCTTTACCGCGCCGTGCTCATCAAGTTGTACCCGGACAAGGCCGTCCGCGCCGCCCTCGTCTGGACCGAAGTGCCTGATCTCATGGAGCTTTCCGGCGAGGTGCTGGATGCCGGTTTGGCGCGCATCACCTCCGCGCGATAGCGCCTTGACGCTGCCGGATGGCGTTCCTAGGTTCCTGGCCTCACATTTTCGAACCGCGATTCTCCGCCCACAATCCACAAGAGGTAATCCCCATGGCCGTCGGCAAGGTGTCGGACGCAAGCTTCGAATCGGACGTGTTGAAATCAGCCGGACCCGTGGTCGTCGACTTCTGGGCGGAATGGTGCGGGCCCTGCCGCATGATCGCGCCGGCGCTCGAGGAAATCGCCGGCCAACTCGGCGACAAGGTCAAGATCGTCAAGCTCAATGTCGACGAGAACCCGAACACGGCCGCCAAATACGGCATCATGTCGATCCCGACGCTGATGCTGTTCAAGAATGGCGAGATTGCCTCGCGCCAGGTCGGCGCCGCGCCGAAGCAGAAGCTGCATCAATGGATCAGCGGCGCGGTGTGATTGCCGCGAAATTTTAGATGGAACGGCCGGCCCGCGCGCCGGCCGTTTTCATGTTCACGCCGGCAAGGTGCCGTTTTCGCGCAGGACTTCGCCGGCCAGATAGAGCGAACCGGTGATCAGGATGCGCGGCGGCGGGTCGAGGTCGAGCTTGCGCGCGGCATCGAGTGCTTCATCGAGATTGTCGCGGCTGGTGGCCGGCAGGCCGATGGCGCGCGCGGCATCCGCCACCGCTTCCGCGCTCAGGGCCTTCTCGGCGCCCGGCACCGGCACCGCGATCATGCGGCGGGCGAGCCCGGTGAAATTGCGCAGGAAACCTTCGCAGTCCTTGCTCGCCAGCATGCCGACAATCAGCACGAGCGGGCGCGAGACGCGCTCCTCGAGATCGGCGAGCGCCGCCGCGATGGCGCGGCCGCCGTCGGGATTGTGGCCGCCATCCAGCCATAGCTCGCTGCCGCTCGGTACGAGATCGACCAGCCGGCCGGCGGCCAGCCGCTGCAGCCGCGCCGGCCAGTCGGCCTTGACCATGCCGGCCTCGTAGGCGGCCGGCGAAATCTTGAGCGGCTTGATCGCCCGCAGCGCCGCGATGGCGAGGCCGGCATTCTCGAACTGGTGGCGGCCGTAAAGTTTCGGCGCCGGCAGATCGAGCAGGCCGGCTTCGTCCTGATAGACCAGCCGGCCGCGCTCCTCGGTCGCGGTCCAATCCTCGCCGGCGATCTTCAGCGGCACATTGAGCCGCGCCGCTTGCCGTTCGATCACCGCAAGCGCGTCGCGCGCCTGCGCGGCGACAATGGCCGGCGTCCCGCGCTTGAGAATACCGGCCTTCTCATTGGCGATCTTGTCGAGCGTGTCGCCCAGAAAGTCGGTGTGATCGATCGCGATGCGGGTGATGATGGTCGCGAGCGGATGATCGACCACATTGGTCGCGTCCAGGCGGCCGCCGAGCCCGACTTCCATCAGCAGCACGTCGGCCGGATGGCGCGCGAACAGCAGCAGGCCGACGGCGGTGGTGATCTCGAATACGGTGATGGGGGCACCGGCATTGGCGCGCTCGCACTCCTGCAGCGTCGCTACCAGCTCGTCGTCGGAAACAAGCCTGCCTTCGCCCGGCTCGCCCAGGCGGAAACGCTCGTTGAAACGCACCAGATGCGGCGAGCTATAGACATGCACGCGTTTTCCCGCGGCTTCCAGGATCGCGCGCAGGAAGGCGATGGTGGAGCCCTTGCCGTTGGTGCCGGCGACGTGGATCACCGGCGGCAGTTTGCGTTCGGGATGATCGAGCGCGGCGAGCAGCCGCTCGATGCGATCGAGCGACAGATCGATGCGCTTGGGATGCAGCGCGGTCAGGCGCGCGACGATCGCGTCAACCGGCGGCGTCATGGCAAAGCGCTCACGCGTGCGCCGGAACCGGCAATTGCGGCTGCGCACCCGGCGCCGGCGCCTTGGTCAACAGCCGGCACAATTCAGCAAGCGTCGCACGCAACTTGTGCCGATGCACCACCATGTCCACCATGCCGTGCGCGGCGAGATATTCGGCGCGCTGGAATCCTTCCGGCAGCTTCTCGCGGATGGTCTGCTCGATCACGCGCGGGCCGGCAAATCCGATCAGCGCGCCGGGCTCGGCGATGTGCACGTCGCCGAGCATCGCATAGGAGGCGGTGACGCCGCCGGTGGTGGGATTGGTCAAGACGACGATGTAGGGCTTTTTCGCCTCGCGCAGCATCTGCACGGCGACGATGGTGCGCGGCAATTGCATCAGCGCGAGAATTCCCTCCTGCATGCGCGCGCCGCCGGAGGCCGCGAACATGATGAACGGGGTCTGCCGGCGCACCGCCGTCTCCAGCCCGGTGATCACCGCCTCGCCCGCCGCCATGCCGAGCGAGCCGCCCATGAAATCGAAATCCTGCACGCCGATGGTCACCATCAGGCCTTCCAGGCGGCCGATGCCGGCCTTCACGGCATCGACAAGGCCGGTCTTGGTGCGCGCATCCTTGAGACGGTCGGCATAGCGGCGCTCGTCGCGGAACTTGAGCGGATCGAGCGGCACTTCCGGCATGGCGATGTCTTCGTATTCGCCGTTGTCGAACATCGCCTTGAGCCGCGCCGGCGCGCTGATGCGCATGTGATAGTTGGAACTCGGAATGACGAACTGGTTGGCCTCGACGTCCTTGAAGAAGACGAGCTGGCCGGTCTCCGGACATTTGATCCAGAGATTTTCCGGCGTCTCGCGGCGCAGGAAGCTGCGAATCTTCGGGCGGACGACATTAGAGATCCAGTTCATGGCTCGCCTTTCGAATTGGCCCTGATGTAATCCGGAAAGTGCGACAAATCCACTACGAATAGTCGCTTAAAATAGGGCAGCGGGGAGGCGCCGGGCGGACGCGGTCGACCGCGTTTTTGCACCGCACGCCATCGTGGCGGATATTTTTTGTAAAATGGATCGTGCCGAAAGCCACGAACCGGCGTAGCCTCGGCGGCTACACGGAGCACCGCTCGCACGCGGCGCCCGTCAAGCCGCCAAACCGGCGAAGAAACTAGGGGGGAACGATGAGAAAAAACAGGCTCGCTTGCGCACTCGCAGCGCTGACGCTACTCGGCACGGCAACCGCCGCTTCGGCCGATGACACGGTGAAGCTGGCGGTCGGCCAGCGCGGCAATTGGGACACCTCGGTGTCGGAGGTCGGCCAGCTCGCCGGCATCTTCAAGAAGCACGGCCTGAAGTTGGAGATCGTCTACACCAACGGCGCGGGCGAGACCCAGCAGGCGGTGATCTCAGGCAGCGTCGATCTCGGCATCGCCGCCGGCGTGATGGGCGTGCTCGGCGCGTATTCCAAGGGCGCGCCGGTACGGGTGATCGGCGCCGAAACCACCGGCGCCGGCGATCTCTATTGGTATGTGAAAGCGGATTCGCCGATCAAGTCGTTGAAGGACACCGACGGCAAGATCCTCGGCTATTCGACCAATGGCTCGTCGACCCACGGCATCGTCACCGCCTTCATGAAGCAGTACAAGCTCACGGCCAAGCCAACCGCCCTGGGCGGACCGTCGGCGAATTTGACGGCGGTGATGTCCGGACAGGTCGATGTCGGCTGGGCGGCGCCGCCGTTTGGTCTCGATCAACTCGATGCCAAGCAGATCAGGATCATCGCCACCGGCAACGACGCTGCCGCCTTCAACGGGCAGACCGTGCGGCTGAACATCGCCAATGCCAATTACCTGAATGCGCACAAGGATGTGGTGGCCCGCTACATGAAGGCCTATCGCGAAACGGTGAACTACATGTACACCGATCCGAACGCGCTGAAGGTCTATTCGGATTGGCTCAAGATCAGCGAGGCGAAAGCCAAGCGCACGCGCGATGATTTTTTCCCGCGGCCGTCGATCGAGCCGGATCGGATCACCGGGCTCGACACCATCGTCAAGGATGCGGTGGCATTGAAGTTCACCGCCACCGAGCTGACCAAGGCGCAGCTTGCCGAGCTGATCCAGATTCCACCAAGGTAGCGGCGAATCGATCAAACGGAATTGCTCCGCGCATTCCCGCGCAAGCGGGAATCCAGATTCTTGCTTGCAATTTGCGGCCCTGGGTCCCCGCTTGCGCGGGGACGAGCGGCGTTATGCGCTACTCCGCCGCGACGCGGCGCACGGCGCGTACGCCCGCGGCCAATTCCGACACCAGATCGGTCACTGCCTTCACCGTGCCGGGGCCGGCTTTGCCGTCCTGATCGAGGCTCTTGCGCAATTCGTCGACCAGCGCCGAACCGACCACCACGCCGTCGGCGCTCGCCGCGATGGCACGGGCCTGTTCCGCGGTCTTTACGCCGAAACCGACCGCGACCGGCAATTTGCTGTGCCGTTTGATGCGGGCAACCGCGGTTAGCGACTTTGCTTGCATCGGGCGCCGCCGAACCGGTGATCCCGGTGATCGAGACGTAATAGACGAAGCCCGAGGTGTGGTTGAGCACGGTCGGCAGGCGCTTGTCGTCGGTGGTGGGCGTGGCCAGCCGGATGAAGTTCAGCCCGGTCTTCAGCGTCGGCAGGCAAAGCTCGTCATCTTCCTCCGGCGGCAGATCGACCACGATCAGTCCATCGACGCCCGCGCTCTTCGCATCGGCAAGAAAGCGATCGACGCCGTAGACATAGATCGGATTGTAGTAACCCATCAGCACGATCGGCGTCGCATCGTCGGCTTTGCGAAACTCGCGCACCAGCGCCAGCGTCTTGGTCATGCGCTGGCCGCCTTTCAAGCGCGCGCACGCCGGCGGCCTGGATCGCCGGGCCGTCGGCCATCGGATCGGTGAACGGCATGCCGAGTTCGATCACGTCGGCGCCGGCTTGCGGCAGCGCCTTCGCGATCGCGAGCGACGTGTCGTAATCGGGATCGCCGGCCATGGTGAAGGTCACCAGCGCGGCGCGGCCTTCCTGTCTTCAGCGCGGCAAAGCGGCGATCGATGCGCGTGCTCATCGCTTCTTACTTTCCAGAAACGCCGCCACCGAATCGAGGTCCTTGTCGCCGCGGCCCGACATATTGATCACCATCAGGTGATCCTTCGGCTTCGTCGGCGCGAGGTCGAGGACGCGCGCCAGCGCATGCGCCGGCTCCAGCGCCGGGATGATACCTTCGAGCTTGCTGCACAGCTGAAACGCCGCCACCGCCTCGTCGTCGGTCGCCGACAGGAATTTCACCCGGCCCATGTCGTTGAGCCAGGCGTGCTCCGGCCCGATGCCGGGATAATCGAGGCCGGCACTGATCGAATGCGCTTCCTGAATCTGGCCGTCGTCGTCCATCAGCAAATAAGTGCGGTTGCCGTGCAACACGCCCGGCCGCCCGCCGGCGATGGAGGCCGCGTGCTGGCCGCTCTTCAGCCCCAAGCCGGCCGCTTCGACGCCGTAGATTTCGATTGTCGGCTCGTCGAGGAAGGGATGAAACAGGCCCATGGCGTTGGAACCGCCGCCGATGCAGGCGATCAGCGAATCCGGCAGCCGGCCTTCGCAAGCCATTATTTGCTCACGGGTTTCCCGGCCGATGATGGACTGAAAATCGCGCACCATGGCGGGATAGGGATGCGGGCCGGCGACGGTGCCGATGCAATAAAACGTGTCGGCGACGTTGGTGACCCAGTCGCGCAAGGCCTCGTTCATGGCGTCTTTTAGCGTCTTAGAACCCGACTCGACGGCCCTAACCTCGGCCCCGAGCATCCGCATCCTCAGCACGTTCGGCTTTTGCCGCTCGACGTCGACCGCGCCCATATAGACGATGCAGGGCAGCCCGAACTTGGCGCACAGCGTGGCGGTGGCGACGCCATGCATGCCGGCGCCGGTCTCGGCGATGATGCGCGTCTTGCCCATGCGCCGCGCCAGCATGATCTGGCCCAGCACATTGTTCACCTTGTGCGCGCCGGTGTGGTTGAGCTCCTCGCGCTTGAAATAGATTTTGGCGCCGCCACAGTGTTCAGTGAGCCGTTCGGCGAAATAAAGCGGCGACGGCCGTCCGACATAGGTCGCGAGATGGCCATCCATCTCCTGCTGGTATTTCGGATCGGCCTTGGCCGCCGCGTAGGCCTGCTCCAGCTCGAGGATCAGCGGCATCAGCGTCTCGGCGACGAAGCGGCCGCCATAGATGCCGAAATGGCCGCGCTCGTCGGGACCGGTGCGAAATGAATTGGGCTGCGGCGCGGTCATGCGTTGACCTTTAATGCGAGCGCTGACTCGGCCGCGCGCGCGGCGCGGATGAAGGCGCGGATCTTGTCGGGGTCCTTTTCTCCGGGCGCGCGCTCGACACCGGACGACACATCGACGCCCGGCGCGCGCGTGATGCGCAGCGCTTCCGCCACATTGCCGGCGTCAAGCCCGCCCGACAGCATGAACGGAATTCCCGGGTCGATCCCCGTCAGCAGCGTCCAGTCGAACGGCTGGCCGAGACCGCCCGGCCTTGTGGCGTCCTGCGGCGCGCGCGCGTCGAAGATCAGCCGGTCGGCGACCGCCTTGTAGAGATCGATGCGCGCGAGGTCCTTGCGCTCCGCGATCGGCAGCGCCTTCATCACCGGCAAGCCGAAGCGGGCGCGCACTGCCGTCACCCGCTCAGGCGTCTCCACGCCGTGCAATTGCAGCATGTCGGGCTTGAGCGCCTCGACGACCTTGCGCAGCGTCTCGTCGTCGGCATCGACCGTGAGCGCGACTTTGCCGGCGCGGTCTTGCACGCGGCTGCCAAGCGCGCGCGCGGCATCCAACGCGAGATGGCGCGGGCTCGGCGCAAAGAACACGAAGCCGACCAGGTCGGCGCCCGATTCCAGCGCCACATCAAGCGCTTGCGGGGTGTTGAGGCCGCAGATTTTGACCGTCAATGCCATGGTGAGGCGGGTTCTACCGCCTTCTCCACCACACCGCAAAGCGGAACCGCCGGCGGCTGCTCAAGGCAGCGGCGGCGGGATCATCGTCAGCGGGCTGGGATCCTGCGGAGCCTGCGCCGGTGCGCCGCTGCCAAAGCGGCGCCGGATGGCCTCCAGTTCGTCGTGCAGGGCGCGCACGTCGGCATCGAGCTTGCGGGCGGTGCGCCGCCACTTGCCCTGGCGGATCCAGGCGGCAATGCCGCCGACCAGCACGCCGAGGATCAGCACCGCGAAGAGAACTGCGAACATTGGCAGGGTCGCCGCATAGGCGGGCGCGGCCTGCGAGAACGGATCGAACGACACTGTCACCGCCTGCCGGTTGGCCACCGCGAAGGCGACGAGCAACACGACCAGCGGGACGACGATAATGCCGGTGACGATCTTGCGGAACATGGCGCGGCCTTGCTTCGTCATGGCCGGGCTCGTCCCGGCCATCCACGTCTTAATACACGACAGTAGTCTCTAAGACGTGGATGCCCGGCACAAGGCCGGGCATGACGGAAAAATGTAGCGTGTTGCCCGTCTGGCGCCTACACCGTGCCGACCTTGTTCAGCCGCTCGCGCATTTCCTTGCCGGTCTTGAAGAACGGCACCGATTTCTGCTCGACCGAAACATGGGCGCCGGTGCGCGGATTGCGCCCGGTGCGGGCCGGCCGGTGCTTGACCGAGAAGGCGCCGAAGCCGCGCAGCTCGACGCGGTCGCCGCGCGCCATGGCATTGGTGACCTCGCCGAGGATCGCGTTAACTATATTCTCGACGTCGCGCTGATAGAGGTGGGGATTCTGAGCGGCGATACGCTGCACAAGCTCGGACTTAATCATTGCGGCCGCCTTGCTCGGACAATGGTCAGTTGGCGGAGGGAGGGTGCCAAAGCGCCAAGAGACCGTCAAGATTAAGTCGTTCGACCGCTTGCACCGCGCTCCACGCCTCGATGCGGCGCGCCATGGCGCTCAGGCCCACCGCTTCGAAGGTCCAGGCGGCGACGTGCAGGAAGGAAAGCTCGCCGAATCGCGGCTCCAGCGCGTAATCGCGCACCGGCGTGCTGGCCGGGACCTTCTTTTCCTTCTCCAGCCAGGCCAGGGCGGTCTTTTCGTTGCCGAGGCTGTCCACCAGCTTGAGGCCGAGGCCCTGCCGGCCGGTGAAGACGCGGCCGTCGTCCACCGCGGCGAGCTGCGCATCGGTGAGCTTACGGCGGTCCTTCACCAGGCCCTTAAACCAGGCATAGGAATTGAGCACGATGGCCTCGATGGCGGCGCGCGCCGCCGGACTGGTCGGCTCGAAGCCGTTGGGCGCGGCCTTGAGCGGCGAGGATTTGATCGACTCGACCTGGACGCCGATGGTCTTGAGCAACTCGGCGAAGTTCGGATACTCGAACAGCACGCCGATCGAGCCGACCAGCGAGGTGTCCTGGGCGATGATGTGGTCGGCCGCGAGCGCCGCGATATAGGCGCCGGAGGCGGCCAGGCCGTCGACCACCACCACCATCGGCTTCTGCGCCTGCAACGCGCGCAGCGAATCGTAAAGCTGCTCGGCGCCGGCCGTGGTGCCGCCCGGGCTATCGATATGCAGGATCACGGCGCGCGCGCGCGAGCGGCCGAGACGCTCGAGCGCCGCGACGCGGTCCTGGTTGCCGCGGATCAGGCCCTGCACCGTGATGCGGGCGACATAGTCGCCGCGCGGCAGCAACCGGCTGCCCGGCACCAGCGCAACCGCCGCGCCGATCAGCGCGACGAGCACGACCAGCAGCGCGCTGACGCGCCAGAAGGTGAGCTTGCGCCGCATGCGGCGGCGATCGACGATGGCATCGGCATCGAGCGACATGGCTTTCGCTCCGTTAATCGAATGATCCCGAAATATTCTAGCCGCGGATAGTCGGCTTTTCCCTCCCCTCCCCCTGAAAGGGGGAGGGTCAGGGAGGGGGTCATTGCAGCGTCGAAATTGACCCCCACCCGCCGGCCTTCGCTACGCTTTGGCCGGCGACCTCCCCCTTACCGGGGGAGGTAAAGCGGTCCGGCCTATTCTCCGGCTTTTTCCGTCTCGGCCTTATCCTCGGCCTGTTCCTCGGTTTTGTCGCCGGCCCGTTGCTTGAGCGCGGCGCCCAGAATGTCACCGAGCGAAGCGCCGCAGTCGGCGGAGCCGTACTGCGCGAGCGCTTCCTTCTCCTCGGCGACTTCGAGCGCCTTGATGGAGACGCCGACCTTGCGGGTCTTGCGATCGAACTGGGTGACGCGGGCGTCGACCTTCTGCCCGACGGCGAAGCGATCGGGGCGCTGATCGCCGCGCTCGCGCGCGAGATCGGCGCGGCGGATAAAGGCGGTGAGATCGGTGCCGGCGATCTTGACCTCAATACCGGCCTCCTTCACTTCGGTGACCTCGCAGGTGACCACCGATCCCTTCTTGAGATCGCCGGCGGACTCCATCGGATCGCCCGCCAGCTGCTTGATGCCGAGCGAGATGCGCTCCTTCTCGACGTCGACGTCGAGCACCTGCGCCTTGACCATGTCGCCCTTTTTGTATTCCTCGATCACCTGCTCGCCCGGACGCTTCCAGTCGAGGTCGGAGAGGTGGACCATACCGTCCACGTCGCCGTCGAGACCGAGGAACAGGCCGAATTCGGTCTTGTTCTTGACTTCGCCTTCCACCGTCGAACCCGGCGGATACTTCTCGACGAAGACCTCCCACGGATTGCGCATGGTCTGCTTGAGGCCGAGCGAGATGCGGCGCTTGACCGGATCGACTTCGAGGACCTGCACTTCGACTTCCTGCGAGGTGGAAACGATCTTGCCGGGATGCACGTTCTTCTTGGTCCACGACATTTCGGAGACGTGGATCAGGCCTTCGATGCCCGGCTCCAGTTCCACGAAGGCGCCGTAGTCGGTGATGTTGGTGACGCGGCCCTTGAAACGGGCGCCGACCGGGAACTTGGCCTCGATGCCCTGCCACGGATCGTCGAGCAATTGCTTCATGCCGAGCGAGATGCGGTGGGTCTCGTGATTGATCTTGATGATCTTGACCTTCACCTGCTGGCCGATATTGAGCACCTCGGTCGGATGATTGACCCGGCGCCAGGCGATATCGGTGACGTGCAGCAGGCCGTCGATGCCGCCGAGGTCGACGAAGGCGCCGTAGTCGGTGATGTTCTTGACCACGCCGTCGATGACCTGACCTTCTTCGAGGTTCTGCACCAGTTCCTGGCGCTGCTCGGCTCTCGTCTCTTCCAGCACGGTGCGGCGGGACACCACGATGTTGCCGCGGCGGCGATCCATTTTCAGAATCTGGAACGGCTGGTTGACGTTCATCAGCGGGGTGACGTCGCGGATCGGCCGGATGTCGACCTGGCTGCGCGGCAGGAAGGCCACGGCGCCGTCGAGATCGACGGTGAAGCCGCCCTTGACCTGGTTGAAGATGACGCCGGTGACCTTCTCGTTGTTCTTGAACGCGGTCTCCAGCTTGCCCCAGCTTTCCTCGCGCCGCGCCTTGTCGCGTGACAGCACCGCTTCGCCGAGCGCGTTCTCGACGCGCTCCAGATAGACTTCGACCTCGTCGCCGATTTTCAGCTCGGCCTGCCGCCCCGGTCCGGCGAATTCCCGCAGCGCCACGCGCCCCTCGGTCTTCAAGCCGACGTCGATGACGGCCAAATCCTTTTCAATGCCGACGACCTTGCCCTTGATGACCGCACCTTCTTGCAGGTTTCCGGTCCCGAACGATTCGTCGAGCAGCTTGGCGAAGTCTTCACGCGTGGGTGCAGCAGCGGTGGCGGTGGCCATGTAATCTCCTGTAAGCGCGCGCCGGCGGGTTTGAAATGGCGTTCCAAATGCGCGGGCCGAAGATCCCGCAAGACCTTCGGCGGCCCCCGGAATCCCGGATGGCCGGCGCTAAAACCGTGCTTTTGGAACGATGGTTTAATCAGGACGCCCAACGCAGAGGCTCGAGCGGGGCTTTGTCCTCCAACAACGAGGGGCGTTAATCGCGCCCTCGGCCCGCTCGGGTGGCCTCGACGATGTCGATGGCGGCCCGGATGGCGGTGGATATATCCATATCCGTGGTATCGAGCAAGTACGCATCCGGCGCCTGTCTCAGGGGCGCGGCGGCGCGATTGCTGTCGCGCTCGTCGCGTTTGAGGATGTCGGCCAGCACCGTGGCCTCGCCGATGTCGCGCCCCTGGGCCCGGTATTCGACGGCGCGGCGGCGGGCGCGCACCTCCGCCGTGGCGGTCACGTAAATTTTGACGTCGGCGCCCGGGCAAATGACGGTGCCGATATCGCGCCCGTCGAGCACGGCGCCGGGCGGCTGCGCGGCGAAATCGCGCTGGAAGGCGAGCAAGGCGGCGCGCACCTCGGGCATGGCGGAGACCACCGAAGCCGCCTCGCCCACCGCATGGGTCTTGAGCGCGCCTTCGTCGAAACGGGCCGGATCGAGCGCCTTGGCGGCGGCGAGCGCGGCACGCCGCATCGTCCGGGCGGCGGCCGGCGTCGAGCACGTGCTTGGCCACCGCGCGGTAGATCAGCCCGGTGTCGAGATGGCGCAGGCCGTAATGCGCCGCGAGCTGCTTGCCGAGCGTGCCCTTGCCCGACGCCGCCGGTCCATCGATGGCGATGATCATGACAGGTCCGCGCCGAGCGCGCGCATCAGCTCGACGAAGCCGGGGAAGCTGGTGGCGATGAAGGCGCTATCGTCGATGCGCACCGGATTGTCGGTGGCGAGCCCCATCACCAGCGCCGCCATGGCGATGCGGTGATCCATGTGGGTCAAGACTTCGCCGCCGCCGGCGACGTTCGCTTTGCCCTGCACGATCAGGTCGTCGCCCTCGATCTCGACCGTCACGCCGTTGCCGCGCAGCATGGCGGCGGTGGCTTCCAGACGATCGGATTCCTTGACGCGCAATTCCTTCAGGCCGCGCATGCGGGTGACGCCTTGCGCGAACGAAGCCGCCACCGCCAGGATCGGGTATTCGTCGATCATCGACGGCGCGCGGGCGGCCGGCACCTCGACACCCTTCAAGCCCGAGGCGCGCACGCGCAGATCGGCGACCTCCTCGCCGCCGTCGTCGCGCGTCGCCACCGCCTCGATGCTGGCGCCCATTTCGCGCAGCGTGGTCAGCAACCCGGTGCGCAGCGGATTGGTCATCACCGCCTCGAGAATGAGATCGGAGCCGGGCACGAGCAAACCGGCCACCAGCGGAAACGCCGCCGACGAGGGATCGGCCGGCACCACCACATTGGCGGGCTCGAGTTCCGGCTGGCCCTGCAAGGTAATGCGGCGGCCATGGTCGCCATGCGGCTTGCTGGTCAGCTTGGCGCCGAAATGTTTCAACAGCCGCTCGGTATGGTCGCGGGTGGCCTCCGCCTCGATCACCGTGGTTTCGCCCGGCGCGGCGAGGCCGGCCAGCAGCACGGCCGACTTGAGCTGCGCCGACGGCACCGGCGATTCGTAGGTGATCGGAATGGGGTCGGCGGCCCCTTGCAGCGTGAGCGGCAGCCGGTCGCCCTCGGCGGCTTGCAGCACGCGCGCGCCCATCCGCTCCAGCGGGTCGAGCACGCGCCGCATCGGCCGCTTGCGCAGCGAAGCATCGCCGTCGAACGTCGCGGTGACCGGCGAGCCGGCGACCGCGCCGATCGCCAGCCGGCAGCCGGTGCCGGAATTGCCGAAATCGAGCGGGCCGGCCGGTTGCGCGAAAGCCGGCGACGCCGACGCCATGAATTCGCCACACGCCCTCAGGCGTCCGCTCCAGGCGGGCGCCGAGCGCGCGCATGGCCTCGGCGGTGTGCAGCACGTCCTCGCCTTCCAACAGGCCGGCGACCGTGCTTTCGCCGACCGTCAGCGCCCCGAGAATCAGGGCCCGGTGCGAGATCGATTTGTCCCCCGGCACCCGGATACGGCCCTGCAAGGGGCCGCCGCGGCGGGCCGTCAGCGGTGTTGAAACAGTAGAATTCACCGGCACTATCCTTAACAAGCCGCGCCGTCCTACCACGCGGTCGCGCGGCGCGTCATCCCGCGGCGTTTGGCGGTTACCCAGGCGCGCCTGCGCTATTGACAGGCGGCTTGCAACTAGCCAAGTGAAACACCGATTTACCGACCATTCCGAGGAACCCGACCGTGGCGAAAGCAGAACTCGGCACCAAGCGCATCTGTCCGGAAACCGGCCGCAAGTTTTACGATCTCGGCAAGACGCCGGTGATATCCCCCTATACCGGCAAGGTCGTACCGATTGTTGTTCCGGCGCCTTCGCGTGCCCGGCCGGAAGCCGCTGCGCCGGCGCCGGTCGCGCGGCCCGCGCCCGTACCGGAGCCCGAGGTGGTTGTCCCCGAGACCGCGGATGCCGAATTCGTTTCGCTTGAGGACGCCGAAGCCGAACAGCAGGGCAAGAAGCCGGCGGCGAAAGGCGCGGCCGTGCCGGGCGAGACCGAGGATGTCGAAATCGACGAGAGCCTCGACGATGCCGCCTTCATCGAGGAAGAGGAAGAAGGCGATCCCGATGTGACCGACATCATCGGCGAGACCATCGAGAAGGAAGAGGAGACCTGACGTTTCCCGCGCGCCGCAGGCGGATCGCCAAATGCGGCAATGAAATTCCCGAATTGGGGCCATAGCTCAGATGGGAGAGCGCGTGAATGGCATTCACGAGGTCGGCGGTTCGATCCCGCCTGGCTCCACCAACCTTCGCTCTCCGCGGAAGCTGCAGGCGAGACTTCGCGAGGCGGCGAAGGTTGCCCGTCGTAGCCCGAAGGGCGAAGACGGGCTAAACTGGCTCCATGAAGTATGTTTATCTTCTTGAGAGCCTAAATTTCCCGACCAGACCTATATTGGGCTCACTGACGACCTGCGAAAGCGCCTGATTGCTCACAACGAAGGGCGTGCCAGCCACACAAGAAAATTCAAGCCATGGCGGCTCGTTACCTATTTGGCCTTCTCCGATACAGATAAAGCGATCGCTTTCGAACGCTACCTCAGATCGTCATCCGGTCGGGCCTTCGCAAAGAAGCGTTTTCGCTAATCGCCCGCCGGGCGGCTTTTTTTATTTTGACGCCGCGTTGCTGACAGCCGCCACCGTGGCATTGCATGATGCCGGGAAAGCCACGGGGAAACGAAATGCAAGGCAAGATCGCGCTCGAAGAACATTTCGCCACCGAGGCTACGCTCGGCGATTCGCAGGTGTTCGGCGCGCATGTCTGGTCGGAACTGGGCCCGCGCCTGCTGGATATTCAAGACATGCGTCTGCGCCAGATGGATCGGCACGGCATCGAAATGATGATCCTGTCGCTGAACGCGCCGGCGGTGCAGGCGATCCATGACGTCAAGCGGGCGATCGCGGTGGCCAAGCAGGCCAACGACATCTTGGCCGCCGAAGCGCGCAAGCGCCCCGGCCGCTTCGCCGCGTTTGCCGCGCTGCCGATGCAGGACCCGGAGGCCGCCACGGCCGAACTCACCCGCTGCGTGAACGAACTCGGCATGGTGGGCGCACTGGTCAACGGCTTCTCGCAAGTCGCAACGCCGGACAACGTGACCTATTACGACCTGCCGCAGTACCGGCCGTTCTGGCGCGCGCTCGAGGCGCTCGACGTGCCGTTCTATCTGCACCCGCGCAATCCGCTGCCGAGCTGGACCCGGCAATACGAAGGCCACAACTGGCTGCTCGGCCCGAATTGGGCGTTCTCGGCGGAGACCGCGGTGCACGCGCTGCGCCTGATCGGCAGCGGATTGTTCGACGAATGCCCGCGGCTGAAGATGGTGCTCGGCCATCTCGGCGAGGGCATCCCGGTGCAGCTCTGGCGCATCGACGGCCGCAACGGCTGGATGAAGGCGCCGCATAAATACGCCGCCAAAAACGGCGTCGGCCATTATTTCCGCAAGCACTTCCATCTCACCACGTCGGGCAATTTCCACACCCCCTCGCTGGTCAATGCCATGACCGAGATGGGGCCTGAGCGCGTGATGTTCTCGGTCGACTGGCCGTTCGAGGATGTCGGCGAAGGCGCGCAATGGTTTGACAAGGCGGAAATCAGCGAGGCCGACCGCGCCAAGATCGGCCGTGGCAATGCGATCAAGCTGTTCAAGCTGAAGCTTTGAATCTGCTCGTCATGGCCGGGCATGCCGCCGGGGCGTGGCGCTAGCGTAGGCGATAGCCAGGTTAGTTCTTCTTAGCTTGCGCCAGCGCGGCGGCGCCCCAGACCGGCTCGTCGGCGCCGTCGCCCCAGGCAATCGGCCGGTAGAATTTGTGGATGCCGTAGCGCACCACCTTGCGCATCTCGCCCACCCAGTTCGGCCGCACATTGACGGCGTGGAAATGGGTCGACGTCCCGACCGCCGGCACATAGAGCTTGCCGTCGAGCGTTTCCTTGGCAAGGCGTTCGGCGAGCGCCCAGGCGTCGCGCTCGTCGATCTGCCGGCGCTTGCCGGTGCAAGCGAAGGAGAACTGGCAGGCGCGATACCGATTGGCGTTCTGGTAGACGACCCCGCAGACGTCGTTCGGATAGAACCTGGTAAATACCCGGTTCATCACCACTTGCGCGACCGCCACCTGGCCGAGCTCGGTGTCGTCGCGCGCCTCGAAATAGATCGCTTCGGCAAGGCAGCGCTCGGCCTTGGCCCGCGCCGCGCCCTCAAGATGAAGCCGTTCGGCTGGCGACGGCGGCATGGCCGGCGCGGCGGCGACCGGCGGCTCCGATTTTATCCAGACGGCCGGCGTCGCCACTGCAACCTCGACGGCATCGAAATCGCGCACGAAGCGCGGCGTCACGGCGATGTCACCGCGCGGGATCGTGGCGACCGCGAACGGCGACGGCGATGCCAGGGCGCTGCTTTGGATTCCGTTACGTATTAGATTCAGCAGACTCGCGATGCGCCTGACCATCGGCATGGAGGAATTTGGCGGCGTCCTCGACCGAGTGGATGTTCATCAGATCGAGCGTGCCGAGCGTCAGCGCAACGATCGCAAAGACGCAACAAATGCGCTTGGTGCCGCGCAGAACTTTTTCCTTGATCGTCAGATCGAACGGATCGCTATCGATGCTGCGTGTCAGCAATTTCCGCCCCCCGATTGCCCGTATTATTTTTGTTGTCGGCCGGCGGAATATTATCGGCGTGCGGCGCGATCGCGCGGTTTCGAAAAAGTTTTTGAGTAATCAAGGCAAACGCGCATGATTAATTTAACCATGCGCAAGCGGAAAACGGTCAGCGCATGCGATAGCGTTCGACCGCGGCCTTGTCCCAGACCATGCCGTGGCCCGGGCGTTGCGGCACTTGCGCCCGGCCGCCGGCGATGACGAGCGGCTGCTCGAGCAGCACATCGGCCCAGTCGACATATTCAAGATAATGGCCGGTCGGCGTGGCGGCGAGCAGATGCGCGCTCACCTCCGGAAACAGATGCGACGACATTTTGATGCGGTTGACGGCGGCCAATTGCGCGGCCTGCCGCCAGCCAGTGACGCCGCCGATGCGTTCGAGATCGGGCATCACGTAATCGGCAGCATTCTGCTCGATCGCCGTCGCCATGGCGGCGGGCAGCGAAAAATTCTCGCCGATCTGGATCGGGACTTTCAGCTCGCGCGCGAGCCGGGCGGCACCGGCATAGTCGTCGTGGCGGATCGGCTCCTCCAGCCAATAGATATTTTCCGCATCGAGCGCGCGTCCGCGCGCCAGCGCCTCGTCCACGCCGAGCAGCTGATTGTAATCGACCATCACATGCACATCGTCGCCGATCCGCTTGCGCACCGCGTGGACGGCGGCGAGATCGCGTTCAAGCGTCGGGTAACCGAGGCGCAGCTTGAGCGCGCGGAACTTGCCGCCCGCCAGCAGCTTCTCCGCCTCGTCGGCGAGCGCGCCGAAATCGTCCATCAGGCCGAGGCCGCAACTATTGTAGGCAGGGACCTGTTTCGGCTCGGCGCCGAGCAACGTTACGAGCGGCTGACCGGCGGCAATCGCGGCGGCGTCCCAGCAGGCGACGTCGAAGCCGGACATCGCCATGCGCACGATGCCCTGCACGCCGATCAGCGTGAAACGGCGCGTCAGTTTTGCCCAAAGCGCGGACGGATCGATCGTGTCGCCCTTGACCACGCGCTCGACTTCGCCGAGCAGGCTCATGATCGCGGGCGCGGCCGCGCGCAGATAGCAGAACAGGTAGGCGCGGCCGGTGATTCCCTCCTCGGTCTCCAGGTCGATCAGCAATAACGGCACCTGGCGGAAGGCGCCCTGGCTGGTCCCGAGCACGAAATTGGGTGGCACTTCGACCGGCGTGGCCCGGATGGCCCGTACGGTAAGGTCAGGCAGGACCGGCTGATCTGGCATGGGAGGCCCCCGCTCGATCGGCCAATATAGCCCGTCCAGGCCGAAATGCCCTTGTTCTTGAACCTTTAACCGGCGCTGCCCATATTAGCGGAGACCGGACGGCGGATGCCGCCCGGTTGGGGTGCCTGCAAGGGGCCCCGTCAAAGTCGCTTCAAGCGAGGGCTTTGAGACCATGTCACGAGTTCCGTCACTATCCAGCCCGTTCCTCTTGGGCTTCGACGAGATCGAGCGCGTGCTCGACCGCGTCGCCAAGGGGGCCGACGGCTACCCGCCCTACAACATCGAGCGGCTGGCGCGCGATGGGCAAAACCCGGAGCGGCTGCGCATCACGCTCGCCGTCGCCGGCTTCACCCGCGACCAGCTCGACGTCTGCATCGAGGAAAGCCAGTTGCTGATCCGCGGGCGGCAGCAGGACGACAAGAGCCGGCAATATCTCCACCGCGGCATCGCCGCGCGCCAATTCCAGCGCACCTTCGTGCTGGCGGACGGCATGGAGGTGCTGGGCGCCGACCTGAAGAACGGGTTGTTGTCGATCGATCTGGTGCGGCCGCAGGCCGAGCGGATCGTGAAGACGATCGCCATCAACGAGCAGGAATGACAAAACTCGCAACAACAGGACTCGACCGCGTCAAGCGTTCAATAGAAAGGATCGAGGGCCATGACCAACGAAAAGATGACTGAAATGAACACGACCAATCCGGTGATCACGCAGGACATGCTGGCGCATCTCGGCGACGGCCGCCTGGCTTACGTCAAGGCGATCCGTTCCGAGGACGTCGCCACCATGTTCCCGCAGGCGCCGAAGATCGCGCCCGGCATCAAGCTGTTCGCCCTGCATGGCGCGGACGGCACGCCGATCATGCTGACCGATACGCGCGAAGCCGCGCTCGCCAATGCCTGGAGCCAGGAGCTCGAGGCCGTGAGCGTGCATTAAGCGATTGCCGCGACATGCCCACGATAGACGGGTCATGCCCAGCCTAGTGCGCGGGCATCCACGCCTCGATGTCAAGTCAAAGAAGCATGGACGTGGATGGCCGGGATCATGCCCGGCTATGCGGCTTCGGATGATGACGGCTGCGGCTACGCCGCGCTGCTCGCCGCCGGCATCGCCAGCACGGCGTAGAGCGCGTCGGCATCGCGCGAGTCGCGCAGCTTGCGCGCGATATCGGGGTCGCGCAGCAGGCGCGCGACGCGCGCGAGCGCCTTGAGATGATCGGCGCCGGCGGCTTCCGGCGCCAGCAACAGAAAAATCAGATCGACCGGCTGGCCGTCGAGCGCCTCGAAATCGATGGCGCGCTCGAGCCGCGCGAACAAGCCGAACAGGCGGCCGAGCTTGGGCAGCTTGCCGTGCGGGATCGCCACGCCGTTGCCCACCGCGGTCGAGCCGAGCTTCTCGCGTTGCAGCAGAATTTCCAGAATCGCGCGCTCGTTTTGACCCGTGAGCTCGGCCGCGCGCGCAGCGAGTTCCTGGATCGCTTGCTTCTTGTTGTTGACCTTGAGCGCCGGAACGATCGCATTGGGCGCGACGAGATCGGTGAGCGTCATGGACATGGCCAATGATCGGAAAATGCAGCGCCGAATTGCAAGGGGTGTTGAAGGCGGCGGACCATAAGGACGCTCCGCGGCGGCGTCAATGGCCGGGACCGGCCCGGGACTGCCGCTTTTAACCGCATTTATTGACTTTTTCAGTTGCCGCGGTGGTCCTTGCGGCGGCGCTTATAGCGCCGCAGCCGCTTTTCAATGTGGATCGCGGCCTGATCCGCGCTCTCATAGGCGTCGGCCGCCATTCCCTCGGCTTCCAGCAACGTGCCGGAATCGAGATGCAAGACGCATTCCGTGCGAAATCCGAAGCCGTCCTTGCCGACCGTGGCATGCCCGGAATAGCCGCCGCGGAAATATTTCGCCATCGCCTCTTCCACGCGATCGACAATCCGCTGCTGCAGGGCCGTGCCGATATTGATGTTCTTGCCCGAAACGCGCAAAGGCATGCGTCTGTCTCCAGTTTTTAAGTCCAATTATTTGTTCCAGCTAAGGAACGTTCCACGAAAGGTCAATGCGGCGGCTAGAATGCCGCCGCCTGCTTCTCGCGCCGCCGCTGCACCGAGGATGGGATGCGCATGGCTTCGCGGTACTTGGCGACCGTGCGGCGCGCGATGTCGACGCCGGCCTCGTGCAATTTGTCGACAATCGTGTCGTCCGAGAGCACGTCGGCGGCGGCTTCGGCGTCGATCAACTGGCGGATGCGATGGCGCACCGCTTCGGCGGAATGCGCCTCGCCGCCATCGGCGGCGGCGATCGACGACGTGAAGAAATATTTCAGCTCGAAGATGCCGCGCGTGGTCGCCATGTATTTGTTGGCGGTGACGCGCGACACCGTGGACTCGTGCATGCCGATGGCGTCGGCGACGGTCTTGAGATTGAGCGGCCGCAAATGCTGCACGCCCTTGGCGAAGAAGGCGTCCTGCTGGCGCACGATCTCGCTCGACACTTTGAGGATGGTCTTGGCGCGCTGATCGAGCGCGCGCACCAGCCACGTCGCGGTCTGCAGGCAGTCGGCGAGGTAGCTCTTGTCGCTGTCCTTGTGCGTGGTCTTCGATACTTGCGCGTAATAGCGCTGATTGATGAGGACTTTCGGCAGCGTGTCGGAATTGAGTTCGACCTGCCAGCTGCCGTCGGAAGCCGCCCGCACGTACACATCCGGCACGATCGGCTGCACCGTGGTGGAGCCGAAGGCCAAGCCCCGGCTTGGGATTGAGATTGCGAATTTCCGCAATCATGTCGGCGAGGTCTTCGTCGTTGACGCCGCACAGCCGGCGCAAGGCGGCGAGGTCGCGCTTGGCCAGGAGATCGAGATGCTCCACCAGCGTCTGCATCGCCGGATCGAAGCGGTCGCGATCCTTGAGCTGGATGGCAAGACATTCGGTGAGATTGCGCGCGCACACGCCGGGCGGATCGAGCGTCTGCAGGATGGCGAGCACGGCCTCGACGTCGGCGCGCGGCGCGCCCAGCTTGGCGGCGACGGTGTCGAGATCGCCGGTAAGGTAGCCGGCTTCGTCCACCATGTTGATCAGGTATTGCGCGATCATGCGGCCGGCCGAATCGGAAATCGCCAGCGCCATCTGGGCGGCGAGGTGGGCGGCGAGCGTGAGTTCGGAGGTGACGAAAGCTTCCAGGTTATAGGCGCTGTCGTCGCCGCTGCGGCTGCCCGCGCCGGACCATTCCGAATAGGCCGGCGGCGCCATTTCCGGCGCCGGGTTCTTCTCCCCGCCATCGTCCGGGAACACGTTTTCGAGCTCGGTGCCCAGCCCCTGTTCCATCGAGGTGCGGCTGGTTTCCATGTCCTCGCCGATCCAGTCGGCGGCCCCGGCGCTGTCCTCCTCGCCCTCGGGCGCGGAGCGTTCCGGCTCGGCGGCGGCCGCCGGCGCCTCATCCTCGCCCTCGGCGCGCTCGAGCAGCGGATTGCGTTCGAGCTCGCCCTCGACATAGGCGGCGAGATCGAGGCTGGAGAGCTGCAGCAGCTTGATGGCCTGCATCAGCTGCGGCGTCATCACCAGGGCTTGGCTCTGGCGGAACTCCAGTCTTTGCGACAACGCCATAGGTGGGTTTCCCGGCGGAAACTGGTCCGTTTCTTGCTTGTTTTTGCTTATAACAGGTCTTTGCCGCCAGCGGTATGCAATTCCGCACTGCGGCAATGCACAAAGTTTGGGCGGGAACGCCGGCCGGCGCAAAGACTGTGCGCGGCTTTTAGAGCTTGAATTCCTCGCCCAGATAGAGCCGGCGCACATCGGGATTGTTGACGATGTCGTCGGCCCGGCCCTCCATCAACACTTCGCCGGAATAGATGATGTAGGCGCGGTCGATCAGCCCGAGCGTCTCGCGCACATTGTGGTCGGTGATCAACACGCCGATGCCGCGATTGGTCAGGTGGCGCACCAGCGCCTGGATGTCGCCGACCGCGATCGGGTCGATGCCGGCGAACGGCTCGTCCAGCAGCATGTAGCTCGGCCGTGTCGCCAGCGCGCGGGCGATTTCGACGCGGCGCCGTTCGCCGCCCGACAAGGCGATGGTCGGCGTCTTGCGCAGGCGCGCGAGGTCGAATTCCTCGAGCAGCGCGTTGAGATCGGCGTTGCGGCGGCGGCGATCCGGCTCCACCACTTCGAGCACCGCGCGGATATTGTCTTCCACATTGAGGCCGCGAAAGATCGAGGCCTCCTGCGGCAGGTAACCGATGCCAAGCCGCGCGCGCTGATACATCGGCAGCGCGGTGACATCGTAGCCGTCGAGTTCGATGCGGCCGCGGTCGGCCTTGATCAGACCGGTGATCATGTAGAACACCGTGGTCTTGCCGGCGCCGTTCGGCCCCAGCAGGCCGACCGCCTCGCCGCGCCGCACGTAAAGCGTGACGCCTTTGACCACCATGCGGCCGGCGAAGCTCTTTTCCACGCCGTGGGTGGCGAGATAGGCGTGGCGGACGGCCTGGCGGCCATCCAGATCGCGCCGCGGACGACCGCTCGCCTGCTGGGCGTGGACGTTGGGCTGGCGGGCGTGCGCCGGCCCAGCGCTCGCAACCGGCTGCTGCTGCCGCGCTTCGGCGGGCGACGCCACGGCGCGTGGGCGGCAGCCGGCGTCGAAACAGCGACAGGATGTTCACCGGGCTACCTCGTGGCGCACGTTCCGAACCGGCCGATCAGCCGCCATGGCCGGGCGCGTCACATTAGCTGATTCCCCGCCGCCGCGGGCGGCCGGCCCCGATGCCAGCGCGTTGCCGGTCAATTGGATGGCCGCGCCGGCACCGGCGGCAATGTCGGCCCGCCCAGCGCGCCTGGCTTAAGATCGGGCGAAGCGCTGCCCGGCAAGAACAAGCCCTGCACCCGGCCTTGGCCGTTCTTGCCCGATTCCACCCGCGATACGCCGCTGGTCAGATTGACCACCAGGCGATCGCCGCGCAGCACGTTCTGCCCCTGCGTCATGACGACGTGGCCGGTGAGGGTGACGGTATTGGCCTGCATGTCGAACACGCCGGTCTCGCCGGTGGCGGTTTGCTCTTTCTGCGTCACCACCACCCCGCCGCGCGCTTCCAGCCGCTTGATCTTCTGCTGACCGCCGGGGCCGGGGTTGGCAGCCTGCATGGTTTTGCCCTTGGCACCGCCGTCGCCACCCTGCTCATAGAACACCACCAGCGACTTGCAACGCAGGCCGGTGTCGCCCTGCCGCACTTTTACATCGCCGCTGAAGGTCGCCACCTTGTCCTTGTCGCGCACTTCCAGCGTGGCCGCTTCGATATGCACCGGCTGATCGCGGTTCTGCGCAAAGCCCTGCAGCGCGTTCGGCGGCCCTTTCGACGGCTGCGCGCCGAGCGGCGCGCCGGCCATAACCAGCATCGCAGCCGCGATCAGGAGCGGGATACGGAGCGCGGTCATTTCATTCCGGCTTTGATTCGCGATGCCATGGCATCGCTGAGCATCAAGGTCATGTTGACGCCGCCGTCGAACCGCACCAGGTCGCCGGAATCGACGATCTCCAGCCGGCTGGCATTGAGCTTGCCTTGCAGCATCTCCACCGCGACCGGATGCTCGGACACCACGTAGCCCTTGCGGATATCGATCAGCGCCTCGCTCAACTCGCCGCGATAGCCGGCGGACGAACTGAGCAAGATGTTCTGGTCGAGCTTGAGGGTTTCCGCCTTGCTGTCATAGATGCCGGCGGTCGCGGACATCTCCACCGTGCTCTTGTCCTGCATCTGCACCTTGGCGCGGATATTGCGCAATTCGATCAGGTCCGGCTTGGTGAGATCCTGCTTGGCCGCGTCGGCGGAAAGCTCATAGGCGCGTTCGTCGCGCGTGAAACCGGACAGGCGCGGTTGCTCCATGGTGATCTTGGTGCCGGAGACCACCAGATCGCCGACATTGATCGGCAGCTTGGCGAGCATGCGCAGCGGATTGAAATAGGTGGCGAGGAAAATGCCGGTGAAGCCCAGCACCACCGCGAGCGGTATGGCGACGCGCAGGATGCGCACCATGCGGCTGTGCCGGCGCGCGGCTTTAAAAGCACGCGCGCTGTCGCCGCGGCTCATGGTCCAATAAGCGCGCGCGGTCTGCGGGTCGGTTTGGGCTGCGATCACGCGGTTCATGCCAGGTTCGGCATTGCCTCCACTCGGATACGGTTTCGGAAATCATCTTAACGCCCCGCCACGCAACTTGGCGCGCGAATATGGCCCCTGCGCGGCAGCCTCGTTAACGAATACGGACGTTAATACAATAGCTTACGCCGAATGGGAAAAAATATCTTCGGCCGCCCAGCCGGCGAGGTCGAGGCGCACGCGGTCGGGCAGGAAGCGGAAGCAGGCCGCCGCCAGCTCGGCGCGGCTCTCGCGCGCCAGCATGGCGTCCAGCTTCGCCTTGAGCGCGTGCAGGTGCAGCACGTCGGTGGCGGCATAGGACACCTGCGCATCGGTGAGTTCGTCGGCGCCCCAGTCGGACAATTGCTGCTGCTTGGACAGGTCGATGCCGAGCACTTCGCGCGCCAGATCCTTGAGCCCGTGCTTGTCGGTATAGGTGCGCACCAGCCGCGAGGCGATCTTGGTGCAGTAGACCGGCTCGGCCATCACGCCGAAGGCCTTGGCCAACATGCCGAGATCGAAGCGCGCGTAATGAAAGATCTTGAGGATCGATTTGTCGGCGAGCAGCTTTTCGATATTGGGCGCCTTGCGCTGCCCGGCCGCGATCTGCACCACGTCGGCGGAGCCGTCGCCGGGCGAGAGCTGCACCACGCAGAGCCGGTCGCGATGAGGATCGAGCCCCATGGTCTCGGTGTCGATCGCCACCGCGCCCTTGTAGGCGGAGAGATTGGGCAGATCGCCGCGATGCAGGCGGAGGGTCATCTTGCTACCCGGAATGGTTGCGCATGATCATTTCCGAAAACCGGTCTCCGCTGTTCGGGATCATGCGGCTTGCGAAACTGGTGCCCAGGAGAGGACTCGAACCTCCACGCCTCGCGGCGCTAGTACCTGAAACTAGTGCGTCTACCAATTCCGCCACCTGGGCTTGTCGGGACTAGGTACGGAGCCCTATTCGGCTTGTCAATTGAAGCGCATTGCTGGCCTGCACCGCCCGTTTGCGGGCCTGTACAGCCCGCGGGCAATCCTGTATTGCCCGCAATTACAACCTATTTTTGCTCGCGAGGACGCCGATGACCTCCAGAAGCAACGCTGAAACCCTTGTTACCGTTTATGGCGGTTCCGGCTTTCTCGGCCGCCATCTGGTGCGCGCATTGGCCAAGCGCGACTACCGTATCCGGGTAGCGGTGCGCCGGCCGGACCTCGCCTTTCACCTGCAGCCGCTCGGCCGCGTCGGCCAAATCCATGCCGTGCAGGCCAATCTCCGCCACGCGCCATCGGTGGACGCGGCGGCGCGCGACGCCCATGTGCTGGTCAATCTGGTCGGCCTGCTGTTCGAGCGCGGGCGGCAACGCTTCGACGCCGTCCACGCCTACGGCGCCGAGCAGGTGGCGCTGGCGGCGAGCGCCCATGGCGCGCGCCTGGTGCAGTGTCGGCGATCGGCGCCGACGAGCACTCGCGCTCCGCTTACGCGCGCTCCAAGGCCGAGGCCGAACGCCTGGTGCTGGCCGCGCAGCCGCAGGCGGTCATCATGCGGCCGTCGGTCATATTCGGGCCGGAGGACGATTTCTTCAACCGCTTCGCCGCGCTGGCGCGCATCTCGCCGGCGCTGCCGCTGATCGGCGGCGGCACCACCCGCTTCCAGCCGGTCTTCGTCGGCGACGTCGCCGAGGCCATCGCGCGGGCCGTCGACGGCAACGCCAAGGGCGGCACGATCTATGAACTGGGCGGGCCGGAGGTGCTGACCTTCGAGCAGCTGATGCGATACGTGCTCGCAACAATCGAGCGCAAACGGCTGCTGATACCGGTTCCCTTCTTCGCCGCCAAGATAAAAGCGGCGCTGCTGCAATACATGCCGAAGCCGCCGCTCACGCCCGATCAGGTCGAGCTGCTGCGGATCGACAACGTGGTCTCGGAAGCCGCCAAGGCGGAAGGCCGCACGCTGCAAGGGCTCGGCATCGAGCCGGAGCCGATCGAGGCGATCGTGCCGTCGTATCTCTGGCGCTTCCGCAAGACCGGCCAGTTCAGAAGCCGCGTCGCCTGAACCGATTTCAAAATGTCATGGCCGGGCTTGCGCCGGGCATGACAAAGAAGCGACGACGCCCGGACTTCACACCAAATAAATCGCCAGCAGACCGGCGGTGCCGAGCACGATGCGCCACCAGGCGAACAGCGAAAATGAGTGGTGCTGCACGTAGCCCAAAAACGTCTTCACCACGATCCAGCCGAAGATGAACGAACAGACGAAGCCGACGGCGATCAACGTGATGTTGGCGTGGGCGAGCTCGGCGCGATCCTTGAAGGCCTCGTAGGCGAAGGCGCCGACCATGGTCGGCATCGCCAGCCAGAACGAGAATTCCGCCGCCGAGCGGCGGTCGGCGCCGAACAACATGGCGCTGACGATCGTGGCGCCCGCGCGCGACACGCCGGGGATCATGGAAAAGCACTGGCAAACGCCGATGCCGAGATACATCGGCAGCGTGAAGCCGGTCGCTTCGTGGTAGCGCGGCTTCAGATTAAGCCGGTCGACCCAGAGCAGGATGAAGCCGCCGACGATGAGCGCGATGCACACCACCCGCACGTCGAACAGATAGGTCTTGATGATGGGATAGGCGAGCGCGCCGATCACCGCCGCCGGCAGGAACGCCAGCAGCACGCCGATGACGAAACGCGCCGCCGCCCAGTCGGTGAACATGTTGCGCGCCAGATTCCAGAGGCGGCCGAAATAAATGCTGAGCAGCGCCAGGATGGCGCCGAGCTGGATCAGAATGGCGAACGACTTGCCGAAGGCATCGTCGCCCCAGCCGAGTATGCGCTCCATCAGCAGCAGATGGCCGGTCGAGGATACCGGCAGGTATTCGGTCAGCCCCTCGACGAAGCCGAGCACGGCCGCTTTGACCAGGTCGATATTCGCCGAGATCAGACCGGCCGCTTGCATGGCGTGAAGGGACATGGGGGGCGTGCTCCGGAAGGGCCGGCTCGTTTCAGCCGCGGCGGGGAATTGCCAGGGGCCAGCGCTTTTGGCGCAAAGCCGCCACACAGGCAAATTAAAAAGGCATAAGTCGCACGGAATTTGCGCTGCCGGAGCGGCTTCCTATAGTGCGGTGACCGATTCCCGCCGCCCGCAGCCTTTGCCGCACACCCGGATAGCCATGCTGACGCTGTTTCATCAACCGCTTTGCCCACGCTCGCGCTATGTGCGCCTCATCCTCGGCGAATACGACATCGAGGCGCGGGCGGTGGAGGAACGGTTCTGGGAACGGCGCGAGGAGTTCCTGCTGCTCAATCCGGCCGGCGAAATACCGGTGCTGGTGGCCGACGGCCAGCCGGCGATCCCGGGCGCCGCCATCATCGCGGAATATATCGAGGAGACGCGGCCCGCCGAGCGCAGCGAGGGCCGTCTGCTGCCGGCGGCGACGGGGGAACGGGTCGAGGTGCGCCGGCTGGCGAGCTGGTTCAACGATAAATTCCACGCCGAGGTCAGCGGCCCGCTGGTCAACGAACGGGTGTTCAAGCGGCATATGACGCCGGAACAAGGCGGCGGACCGCCCGATACCGACACGATGCGCGTCGCCCGCCACAATATCCGCTATCATCTGGCCTATATCGGCTGGCTGGTGCGCACGCGCGACTGGCTCGCGGGCGACCGGTTGAGCCTGGCGGACCTCGCCGCAGCGGCGCATCTGTCCGCCGTCGACTACCTGGGCGATGTGCCGTGGAACGCAGACGAAGCCGCCAAGAACTGGTACGTGCGGGTGAAGTCGCGGCCCTCGTTCCGCACGATCCTGGCCGACACGCTGGCCGGACTGCCGCCGGCCAAGAGCTACGCCGACCTGGACTTCTGACAGACCCAATCGCAATCAAGAATGCGCTGAGGGAGCGCGCAATTGCGCGCGGCTTCGACGTAGCCGGCATCAGCAAGCCCGACGCGGTGCCGGAAGCCAAAGCGCGGCTGCAGCGTTTCCTCGCCGACGGCGCCCATGGCGACATGGCCTGGATGGCGGCCACCGCCGAGCGCCGCGCGTTCGCCCGCGGCGCTGTGGCCGGACGTGCGCTCGGTGATCATGCTGGGGCTGAACTACGGACCGGATGAAGACCCGCTGGCGATTCTGCAACGGCGCGACCGCGCCGCCATCTCGGTCTATGCCAAAGGCGACGACTATCACGAGCTGATCAAGGCGCGGCTCAAGGATATCGCGCGCTGGCTGGTGGATAATGCCGGCGGCGACGTGAAGGTGTTCGTCGATACCGCGGCGGTGATGGAAAAGCCGCTGGCCGCCAAGGCCGGTCTCGGCTGGCAAGGCAAGCACACGAATTTGGTGTCGCGCCAATTCGGCTCCTGGCTGTTTCTCGGCGCGATTTTCACCACGCTCGAGCTGCCGGCCGATCGGCCCGAGCCGGACAATTGCGGCAGCTGCCGCGCCTGTCTCGATATCTGTCCGACCGCGGCATTCCCGGAGCCTTACCGGCTCGATGCGCGGCGCTGCATTTCGTATCTGACCATCGAGCACAAGGGACCGATCCCGCGCGAGCTTCGGCCGCTCATGGGCAACCGCATCTATGGCTGCGACGATTGTCTCGCGGTCTGCCCGTGGAACAAGTTCGCGGTGCAAGGCCGCGAAGCCAAGCTCGCCGCGCGCGCGGCCTTGCGCGCCCCCGCCCTGGCGGAGCTGGCGCGCCTCGACGACGCGCAATTCCGTTCGCTGTTCGCCAAGACCGCGATCAAGCGCACCGGCCGCGATCGTTTCGTGCGCAATGTGCTGATCGCCATCGGCAATTCCGGCGACGCTTCGCTCGCCGACGAAGCCGAACGCCTGCTCGGCGACGCTTCGCCGCTGGTGCGCGGCGCCGCGGTGTGGGCGCTCGGGAAGATTGCTGCCGCGGGAAAAACTTGCGGCACTAAGAAACTTCGATGCGGATGATGCGGTGAACGAAGAGTGGGCTGCGGCACTTTCGTAGAAGCGTCGGCCAAGCACTCCGTTCGTTCCCGCGCAAGCGGGAACCCAGTGCCACATTGGAAAGCGGACGAAGTCTGGGTCCCCACTTACGCGGGGACGAACGGTTAATAGCAAGCGCTCAGCTGAATTCCTTCACCGCGCTTATCAGCCGCTCGATGTCCTCCGGCCGCGACAGCCGGTGATCGCCGTCCTTGATCAGCGTGAGCACCACGTCGTCGCGGGCAAAGCGCGCCACCAGCTCGACCGCGTGCCGCCAGGGCACGTCGGGGTCCTGCACGCCTTGCAGGATATGCACCGGGCAGCCGGTCTCGATCAGGCCGTCAAGCAGCAGATGCCGGCGGCCGTCCTCGATCAGCCGCTTGGTGATCGGATAGGGCTCGCCCGCGTCGTAGTCCGACGGCCAATTCCACACGCCTTTCTCCTCGATCTCGCGCTTGATCGGCTCGGCGAGCTTTTTCCAGATCAGCTCCTCGGTCATGTCGACCGCCGGCGCGATCAGCACCATGCCGGCGATCGGCGCGGCGCCCTTCCGCTCGCGCAGTTCACGCGCCAGCAGCAAGGCCAGCCAGCCGCCCATCGAGGAGCCGATCGACTCACCTGCGGGCCCGCGCGCTAAAGCGCCGATAGACCGCGAGGCTTTCCGCCAGCCAGCGGCCGATGGTGCCGTCGAGGAAGTCGCCGCCCGACTCACCATGGCCGGAATAGTCGAAGCGCACGCAGGCGCGGCCCTGTGCCTCCGCCCAGCGATCGAGCGCATCGGCCTTGGTGCCCTTCATGTCGGACTTGAAGCCGCCGAGCCAGAACAGGCCGGGACTCTTGCCCTCGCGCGCGCGCACGGCGATGGTCCGCGCAGGCGCAGGTGATTCGACGGTCAGGGAGGTCAGGCGGGATTCGCTCATGCGCGCAGCGGGCAAATTGGCGAGGATTGATACCGAGCAGCCTTCCTTGTCGCCGCAAGTAGGCGCCGAAGGCAAGGGGGCGATCGCCGTCGGCCGCACGCCGGCGAGCGCGCTCGCGGGCGCCACCATCCTGCAACTGGTGCCGGCGCTGCGCGCCGATCCACCCGGCCACGCCGCGGTCGATATCGTGCGTGCGTTGCTGCAATCCGGCGCGCGCGCCATCGTTGCCGGCGAGGGCGGGCCGCTGGTGGGAGACGTGCGCGCCGCCGGCGGCGAATGGCTGCCGATGACGACCGACACCTTCAATCCGCTGCGCATCCACGGCAATGCGCGGCGGCTGGCGCAGCTGATCGCGAGCGAGCGCATCGACATCGTGCATGCCCATGGCCTCGGCGCCGCCCGCAGCGCCGTCGCCGCCACCAAGCGGATGCCGGTGTTCCTGGTCACCTCGGTCCCCGACCGGATCGCGGGAAATTTCTGGCCCGCTGCGCTGTTCGGCCGCTCGCTGACGCGCGGCAACCGGCTGATCGCACCGTCCGCTTATGTCGCGGGCGCGCTACTCAACCGCTACAAGATTGCGCCCGAGCGCATCACCGTGATCCCGCGCGCGGTCGACACCGTCAGTTTCAGTCCGGCGGCGGTCGGCGCCGGCCGTATTGCGGCGCTGCGCCGGTCGTGGGGAATTCCGCTGCCAATGCGCGTGGTGCTGGTTCCCGGCCGCATCGCGCCGCGGAATGGACAGATGAGCATGGTCGATGCCGCGCGGCTGTTGGTCGGCGGCGGCGACCACAACATCGCCTTCGTGTTCGCCGGCGAGGAGCGCGGACAAGCGCGCTATGCGCATAGCATTCGCCGGCGCGCCCGCCTGCACGGCATCGATGCGCTGGTCCGCATGGTCGGACATTGCGCCGACATGCCGGCCGCGCTCGCCGCCGCCGACGTTGTGGTGGTGCCTGCGCTTGCGCCGCCGCTTGCCGGACGCGCCGCCGCCGAAGCGCAGGCCATGGGCCGACCGGTGGTCGCCACCACGGTCGGGGTGTTGCCGGAAAATTTACTCTGTCCGCCGCGCATGCGTGACGAATTGCGCACCGGCTGGCTGGTGCAGCCCGGCCATGTCGGGGAACTTGCGCATGCGGTCAGTGCTGCGCTGGCGCTCGACGCCACCTCTTACCAGGCGCTCGGCGCCCGTGCGCGCCAATTCGCCGAATTCATGTTTTCCCCGCAAAGCGTTGCCGAAGCCATGCGCGGAGTTTATACCTCGCTGCTGGCTCGCCACGCCTGACGTCGATCGTTTCGAGGTCGTAACGTAATGTCGAGTTTACCTGCGCCTGACATGCCGGCCATCGAGAGCCCGCCGACCGCGCGTGGCGCCTATTCCGAATGGAGTTCCAACGGCAAGGCGCGCGCGCAGGAAGCGCGCGATCCCATCACCGTGCTCATCGCGGTGCCCACGCTCGATGCCGGCGCGGCCGATGTCGGCGCGGTCGGACTGGTGCGTATCCTCACCGCGGCGGGCCACCGCGCCATCGTGGCCTCGCATGCCGGCCGTCTGGTCGCCGACGTCACTGCGGCCGGCGGCGAATTTGTGCCGCTCGATGTCGCCAGCAACAATCCGCTTCGGATGCTGCGCAGCGCGATCGCGCTGAAACGAATCGTGCGCGAGCGCCAATGCGATGTAATCCATGCGCTGGGCCGCTCCGCGGCCTGGAGTGGTTATCTCGCCGCGCGGCTTAGCGGCGTTCCGTTCCTCACCAGCTGGTACAAGGGCTTTCGCGACCAGAACATCTTCAAGCACCTGTACAACGGCATCATGGCGCGCGGCGACCGCGTGATGGCGGCCAGTGAGCAAATCGCCCAGCTGATCAGCGACCGTTACGCTCTGCCGTGGGAGCGGATTGCGGTGGTGCCGTCCAGCATCGACGCCGAGCGCTTCGATCCGGCCGCGGTCGCGCGCGAGCGCGTCGAGGCGATGCGGCTGGCCTGGGGCATCGAACGCGACACCAAAGTGATCCTGATTGTCGGCCGCATCGTGCGCCGCAAGGGCCACCACGTGGTGGTGAAGACGGTGAAGCGGCTGAAGGAAATGGGGCTTGAAGGATTTCTTGTGCGTTTTCGTCGGCGAGGACCGCGGCCGCACCCATTACACCGGGGAGCTTTGGGATTTGGTGGTGGCGACCGGCACCATGGACGTCATCCGCATGGCGGCGCCGGTCGCCGACATGCCGGCCGCCTATGCCGCGGCCTCGGTGGTGGTGTCGGCGGCGGTGCAGCCGGAAGGCCTGCAACGCTCGATCCTGGAGGCGCAGGCGATGGCGCGGCCGGTGATCGTTTCCGACCTCGGCGCCGGCCCGGACGTCGTGCTCACACCGCCGGCGGTGCCGGAGAACCGCATCACCGGCTTGCGCTTTCACTCCGGCGACGACGCGGCGCTGGCGGCGGCCTTGCTGCGGCTGTTTTCCCTGCCCGAGCCGATCCGCCGCGCCATGGGCACGCGCGGCCGCGACTGGGTGCTCGGCCATTTCAATGCGCCGGCGGTCGCCGAGCAGACGCTGCGGCTTTATGGCGAGATCACGGGGCGCGAGACGGCGCCGGTCGTAGTGCCGCAGTTGCGGCAAAATTAGTGGAATTTGAACAATTTGACCGTGATTCCGAGCAATTCCGTCGACATCGTCGATGGAACCACGTTGACTTATTCGCCGTTTCTACCAATCTTTCGCCAGCCGAGGCGCTTGCAGCGCCAAAGGCCCGTTACAACAGCATGAGGAGAAAATAGCCATTCGTCGTCCGATGAAGTCCGCGCTGCCCGCCCAAAAGGACGGCCCGCGCATCAACGAGGAGATCCGCGCCCGAGAGGTTCAGCTGATCGATAGTACCGGCGACAACAAAGGTGTCGTCGATTTTCAAACCGCCATGAGCATGGCGGAAGCGGCCGGGCTCGACCTGGTGGAGATTTCTCCCAACACGACCCCGCCGGTCTGCAAGATCCTGGATTTCGGCAAGTACAAATTCCAGGCGCAGAAAAAAGCCGCCGAAGCCCGCAAAAAGCAAAAAGTCGTCGAGATCAAGGAGATCAAGCTCCGGCCGATGATCGACGATCACGATTACGACGTGAAGATGCGTTCGATGAAGCGCTTCTTCGAAGAGGGCGACAAGGTCAAGATCACCTTGCGCTTCCGCGGCCGCGAAATGGCGCACCAGGAACTCGGCTACAAATTGCTCAACCGCGTCAAGGAAGACACCGCGCCGATCGCCAAGATCGAATCGGAGCCGCGGTTCGAAGGCCGGCAGATGGTGATGCTGCTGGCGCCGCGTTAGCGGTATTCCCCGGATGCGGCGCGGCACGCGCGACGTGACGCGCCGCTGAGCCGGGGTTCTTGCAAATTCCGCGGCTGGTGCGCGACCGGATCTTCAGCGCGCCACTAACGTGCTGCGCTGTGCCCGCGACACGTCATTGCGCGTTCAGCGCCGCACGGCTTCCCAGCGCCCGACACAGCTGCCGTCCGCGCCGGCCCCACGCCAGGTGCCGGCGCCGTTGCTCGCCGACAGATGGCCGCTGCCATTGGCACCCTTTTCGCCGAACTTGATGCTGACATTGACAGCGCCGTTGCTCGCGACCGTGCCGTCCAGGTTGACGGCTGCGGCACCCTGATAGCTGACATGGCCGTTGGCGACTTTTACGTCGTAGCTGTAGCCACGGTCGCAAGTGCCCTTTTCGGTGATGATCAGCACGGTCCAATTGCCGTCTTGGATGGCGGCAGCGACGGCCGGCAGCACGCCGGCGATGGCCGAGCCCAACAGCACGGCGGCAAAGGCAACTGTATTCAACATGCGTCGCATGGCGACAAACTCCCTGTAATGACGCCACTTTTGCAATCAGCGGCAGCCGCAGCGGCAACTAAGGCGCGCTGCCCGGTAACCTCGGCTACGGCAGAAATATTAACAAAAAGGCCAAAATACGAAGTTAAGAGGGCTGTCTGAAGGTAAGAGGCTTGTCGAACGCGCGGTTGCAAGGGCCCGCCGCCTCTGCCATAACGCCGCCCTCTCGCCGCCCGGCTGGTTAGGGCTGCCGTGGCGGCGATTAACAGCTCAATTCCGAGCACCCGCTCAAAGACAATCGTCTTGATGAGCATTTCCGGCCGAACGGAGCCTCGCGCCCCAGTTCGCGCCGATCAGGAGAGCAAAATGCCCAAGCTGAAGACCAAATCGGGCGCTAAAAAGCGCTTCAAGATCACCGCGACCGGCAAGGTGAAATTCCAGCAGTCCGGCAAGCGCCACGGCATGATCAAGCGGACCACCAAGCAGATCCGCGAACATCGCGGCACCAAGGTGCTGTTCAAGACCGACGGCGACAACATCAAGAAATACTTTCTGCCCAACGGCTGATCGTATTCCGGGCCGCCCTGGCGCGGCCCTTGTCCCCGTCAAGCACGCTTAAGAACCGCAAGGAGATTTGTCATGGCCCGCGTCAAACGTGGCGTCACCGCCCACGCCAAGCACAAGAAAGTCTACAAGGCCGCCAAGGGCTATTACGGCCGCCGCAAGAATACGATCCGTGTCGCCAAGCAGGCGGTCGAGAAGGCCGGCCAATACGCCTTCCGCGACCGCAAGCGGCGCAAGCGCACTTTCCGCGCGCTGTGGATCCAGCGCCTGAACGCCGCGGTGCGGCCGTTCGGCCTCAATTACAGCCGCTTCATCGCCGGCCTGGCCAAGGCCGGGCTGCTGGTCGACCGCAAGGTGCTGTCCGATCTCGCCATAAGCGAGCCGGTGGCGTTCCAGGCGATCGTGGAAAAGGCCAAGGCCGCGCTGCCGGCGTAAGACAAATTGCGTCATGCCCGCGAAAGCGGGCATCCAGTAACCACCGACCATAGTAATCTGAATAGCGGGGTTACTGGATCGTCCGCCTGTCCCGGCGATGACGTCCGGGGCTTTTGATGTCCGATATCGCGCAACTGGAAAAAGACCTGCTCGCCGCCATTGCTTCGGCCAAGGACGAAGCCGGGCTGGAGGCGTGCGCGTTTCCGCGCTCGGCAAAAGCGGTTCGGTGGCGGCGCTGCTCAAGACGCTCGGGTCGATGACGCCGGACGCAGCGCAAGGTGCAAGGGCCGGCGATCAACGGCTTGAAGGATCGCGTCACCGCGGCGATCGCGGCCGCCAAGGAAACGCTCACCGCCGCCGCGCTCGACGCCCGGCTTAACACCGAGACCGTCGACGTCACGCTGCCGGTGCGCGAGGCGCCGGCCGAGATCGGCCGCGTGCATCCGATCAGCCAGGTGACCGACGAACTCACCGCCATCTTCGCCGACATGGGCTTCGCGGTGGCGGAAGGTCCCGACATCGAGACCGACGACTACAACTTCACCAAGCTGAATTTCCCGGAAGGCCATCCGGCGCGGGAGATGCACGACACGTTCTATTTCCCGCCCAAGCCCGACGGCTCGCGCCTGCTGCTGCGCACCCACACCTCGCCGGTGCAGGTGCGCACCATGCTCGCCCGCAAGCCGCCGATCCGCGTGATCTGCCCGGGCCGCACCTATCGCAGCGATTCGGACCAGACGCACACGCCGATGTTCCACCAGGTCGAGGGCCTGGTGATCGACAAGGGCTCCCATCTCGGCCACCTGAAATGGATCCTGGAGGAATTCTGCAAGGCGTTCTTCGAGGTCGACAGCGTGAAGATGCGCTTCCGCCCGTCGTTCTTCCCGTTCACCGAGCCGTCGCTGGAAGTCGACATCCAGTGCAAGCGCGACAAGGGCGAGATCCGTTTCGGCGAGGGCGAGGATTGGCTGGAGATTCTCGGCTGCGGCATGGTGCATCCGAACGTGCTGCGTAATTGCGGGCTCGACCCCGAGGAGTACCAGGGCTTCGCCTGGGGCTTAGGCATCGACCGCATCGCCATGCTGAAATACGGCATGCACGACCTGCGCGCGTTCTTCGAGGCCGACGTGCGCTGGCTCGCGCATTACGGCTTCCGGCCGCTCGATTTCCCGACGCTGGCGGGGGGATTGAGTTCGTGAAATTCACCCTGCCCTGGCTGAAGGAGCACCTCGACACCGACGCCTCGCCGGCCGCGATTGTCGACAAGCTCACCATGATCGGGCTCGAGGTCGAAGCGGTCGAGGACAAGGCCAGCCTGCTCAAGCCATTCGTCATCGCCTCGGTGATCTCGGCCGAGAAGCATCCGAACGCGTGGCCGCGATCGTCGACAAGCTCACCATGATCGGGCTCGAGGTCGAGGCGGTCGAGGACAAGGCCAGCCTGCTCAAGCCGTTCGTCATCGCCTCGGTGATCTCGGCCGAGAAGCATCCCAACGCCGATCGGCTGCGCGTGTGCATGGTCGACATCGGCCAAGTGGCGAAAGGCGACAAGCCGATCCAGGTGGTGTGCGGCGCGCCCAATGCGCACGCCGGCATGAAAGGCGTGTTCTCGGCGCCGGGCACCTTCATCCCCGGCAAGAACATGACGCTCACGGTCGGCACCATCCGCGGCGTGGAAAGCCGCGGCATGCTGTGTTCGGAAGCCGAACTGCTGATTTCCGACGACCATGACGGCATCATCGAGCTGCCCGCCGACGCGCCGGTCGGCAAATCTTACGTCGAATGGGCGGGCGTCAGCGAGCCGGTGATCGATATCAACCTCACGCCCAACCGGCCGGACTGCAACGGCGTCAACGGCATCGCGCGCGATCTCGGCGCCACCTCGATCGGCGCCTTCAAGGACCGCGCGCCCAAGCCGGTGCAAGGCACGTTCCCCTGCCCGGTCAAGGTCACGCTCGATTTCGGCGCAGACGCCCTCGCTCTGCCCGGCCTTCGGCCTGCGCCTGGTCAAGGGCGTCAAGAACGGGCCCTCGCCCGACTGGCTGCAGAAGCGGCTGACTGCCATCGGCCTGCGGCCCGATCAACGCGCTGGTCGACATCACCAACTTCATCACCTTCGACCGCGGCCGCCCGCTGCATGTGTTCGACGCCGCCAAGGTGCATGGGCATCTCACCGTGCGGCGCGCCAAGAACGGCGAGACGCTGCTGGCGCTCGACGGCAAGACCTACACGCTCGATCCGGCCATCTGCGTGATCGCCGACGAGAAGGGCGTCGAATCGCTCGCCGGCATCATGGGCGGCGAGGCCATCGGCTGCTCGGAAACCACCACCGACGTGCTGATCGAATCGGCGCTGTGGGACGAACTCAACATCGCGCAGACCGGGCGCAAGCTCGCCATCAATTCCGACGCGCGCTACCGCTTCGAGCGCGGCGTCGATCCGAACTTCATGCTGCCGGGCCTGGAGCTGGCGACGCAGATGGTGCTCGATTTCTGCGGCGGCACGCCGTCGGAGATCGTGCTCGCCGGCGATCCGACCGCGAAGCAAAGGGTCATCGATTTTCCGCTCGACGAATTGCAGCGGCTCGCCGGCATCACGCTGCCGCTCGCCGAGGTGCGCCGCGTGCTGGAGCAGCTCGGCTTCTCGGTCACCGGCGCGAGCGAGCGCGTGAAGGTGGCGGTGCCGTCGTGGCGGCCGGACGTGCATGGCCGCGCCGACATCGTCGAGGAACTGGTGCGCATCGTCGGCGTCGACCAGGTGCCGTCGACGCCGTTCCCGCGCGGCGCGGACGCGCGCAAAGCGGTGCTCACGCCGATCCAGAACCGCACCCGCAAGGCCAAGCGCGCGCTCGCCGCGCGCGGGCTGGTGGAGGCCGTCACCTGGTCGTTCGTTTCCAAGCGCGAGGCCACGCTGTTCGGCGGCGGCGCGCCTGCGCTGGCGCTCGCCAATCCGATCGCGGCCGAGCTCTCCGACATGCGGCCGAGCCTTATTCCCGGGCTGGTGATGGCGGCGCAGCGCAACGCCGACCGCGGCAGCGCCGACGTGGCGCTGTTCGAGGTCGGGCAAATCTTCAAGGGCGACAGGCCCGAGGACCAGCTCACCGCGGCCAGCGGCCTGCGCCGCGCGCTCGCCAAAGCCTCCGGCATCGGCCGCCACTGGTCGAGCGCGGCGAAGCCCGTCGACGCCTTCGACGCCAAGGCCGACGCCTTCGCCGTGCTGGCGGCCGCCGGCGCGCCGATGCAGGCCTTGCAGGTGGTGCCGGGCGGGCCGACCTGGCTGCATCCCGGCCGTTCGGGCACCATCCAGATCGGGCCGCAAAACGTGCTTGGGGTTTTCGGCGAGCTGCATCCGCGCGCGCTGGAAGCGCTTCACGCGGAAGGGCCGCTGGTGGCGTTCGAAGTGATCCTGGAGAAAATCCCCGAGCCGAAGGCCAAGCCGACGCGGGCGAAGCCCCTGCTCGAGCTGTCGCCGTTCCAGCCGGTCGAGCGCGATTTCGCCTTCGTGGTGGAGAATGGCGTGAAGGCGGCCGACATCGTGCGCGCCGCGCAGAACGTCGACCGCAAGCTGATTACAAACGTCACCGTGTTCGACGTCTACGAGGGCAAGGGCATCGACCCCGGCAAGAAGTCGGTCGCCATCGCGGTGACCATGCAGCCGCGCGAGAAGACCATGACCGATGCCGAAATCGACGCGCTGGCGCAAGATCGTCGCCGAGGTTGCAAGAAAACTGGCGGCGTGTTGAGGGCGTAAGCTCCGTTCGCTGTCATCGCCCGCGAAGGCGGGCGATCCAGTACTCCGCAGCGCATCGACTCAATTTACCGGCAGTGTTTACTGGGTCCCCGCTTTCGCGGGGACGACAGCAGGGGTTACGCCGGCACTAAATCCGCATAGGCAAATCCGTCGCGCTCGACGGTGTCGCCGACCCTGATCGGAATTTTGCGCGCCAGCATCGGGCCGGCCACAACGCAGGAATGGAATTCGCCGTTCTCGCCGCAGGGATCGATGCCGGGCGGAAAATCCGCGAGCAAGCCCGCATCGAATTTGCGCCCCGCGAACGATGCCGGCAGCTTCTTGAGATCGACGGTGGCGAGATAGGTCTCCAAGCCGCCGGCGATCATGTCGCGCGCCAGCTGCTCGGTCGGCCGTTGCCATAGCGGAAACACCGGCGTGATCCCGCTGCCGGCAAGCTGCCGCTCGCGATAAGCGCGCACGTCCTCCAGGTAGAGATCGCCGAAAATAATATGGGTGACGCCGCGCGCCTTGGCGTCCGCAATCGCCGCCGCCATTTCGCGCTCGTAGATCTCGTTCGGGCAGGGATAGGGAATGCGCACGATGAGCGCCGGCAGGCCGGCGGCCGCGAGCTGCGCGCGCAGCAATTCCTCGCGCACGCCATGCATGCTGACGCGGGCAAAGGTGTCGGTGACGGTGGTCAAGGCGCCGACGATGTCGAAGCCGCCGGCGCGGCGCGCCTCGTGCAGCGCCCAGGCTGAGTCCTTGCCGCTCGACCAGGCGATCAGCGCTTTCGGGCGGGATTGGCCGTTGCCGCTCATTCGTCACCCCGCCGATTGCGGCGGCTGCGCCGCGGCGAACGGTTTTCCCGTTGCCTGACCCGCACCCTTTCCTCCGGTTCCGGCGCCTTGAGCAGGCCCATCTGGCGCAACGCCGCCTCGGCCGCGCGCGTGCCGGAATCCCAGGCGCCGGCGACCGTGCCCCATTCGGTATCGTGCACCGCCTCGCCGGCGAACCAGATGCGGCCGCCGACCGGCTCCATCAGGATCTGGCGCGCATCGGCGCTGCCCGGCGCGGCCGCCGACATGGCGCCGAGCACCCACGGCTCCTCGTTCCAGCGCGTGGCGTGGCTGCGCTTGATCGCGCTCTTGGCATTGGAGCCGAACAGCGCCGCCAGCCAGCCGGTCGGCGAAGTCGACCATCGCGGCGCGGCCTTGGGCGGCGAGTTCGCGGCCGAAATCCCCCGCCACCTCGACCAAATGCAGGCTGGTGCCCGACACATTGGCGAGCAGCGCGGCCGTGCGCGCTCCCGTCGATTGCTCGAACACTACGTCGTCGCGTTGCAGGCCGAGCGGATTGCCCGGCATGTCGAGCGCGATGTGATCGAAGCTGCCGAGCGAGAGCTTGGCCGCGGCGTCGAGCTGACGCTTGGACAGTCCCGGCCTGAAGTCGATCTTGTCGCCGGCGAGCACATTGGTCGATACCGTCACGATCACGGTGCGCGCGCGCAACATGCCGTTCCGGGTCTCGACGTCGACGCCCTTGCGGTCCCATTCGATGCGCCGGACGGGCGTCGCCAGCCGCACCGGCAGGTCGGCGGCGAGCCGGGCGAGCAGCGCGCCATAGCCTTGCCGGCAGAACGCATCGGCGTCGCGCTCGGTGGCGCGGGCGAGGTCCATGGCCGAGACCGCGTTAAGATCCTTGCCGCAGGCATAGGGTCCGAGAATGAATTCGATCGTTGCCCGCCAGTCGCCGAGGTCGCGCGGCAGCGCCGCCGCCGCCACATCCGCCCCGGCGCGGCCGGCATCGGCGATGGCGCGATGCGAGCGCACCAGCAGGCTGAGGAAATTTTCCAGCTCCGCGTCGCGCGCATTGCGCGGGCCGATGCGCACGGTCTGCCCGCGCGGCGCCGGATAAATATCGAGCGCGGCCTTGGGCGCCAGCCTGCTCAATGGATTGCGGTCGGGATTGTGAATCCAATGCGCGCCGAGATCGAACGGCATCCCGAAAATCTTAGCGTCGGTGACGCAGCGGCCGCCGATCCCGTTGCCCGCTTCGAGCAGCGCGAAGCGCGCCTTGGCGGCGGCGACGCGCCGTGCGGCCGCGATCCCGGCGGCGCCGGCGCCGACGATCGCCACGTCGACCTCGCCCGAGGCCGGCACCGCGCCGAGCGCGGGCGCCGCGACCAGCGCGGCCGAGGAGGCTAGAAACGAGCGCCGGCTAAGCATCGACAAGGTATCCGACTGCTTTCTGGGCGGGGCCAACAGACTGCCCGAACCCGCGTGGCACGGCAAATTTTATGGCTAACAGTTGGTAACTCCGGCGCGTGGCGGATGAACCAAATTGCAATGAGTCTTGATTAAATTTGGCGACAACAAGACGCGGGGGATTGAGCGCCGCACAACGGTGTCAAGGACTGACGCCAAGGGATTGGGCGCTATGAGTTGGCTGGCGGACGGGGTCGGGCGGCTGCTCGCCCATTATCTGGAAAAGCCGGCGCAAGGCTACGAGCCTTTCACGCCGAGCGACCCGGAAGCCTTGCGCGCTTCGCTCAAGCCCGGCGACGTGCTGCTGGTCGAAGGCAGCAATCATATTTCCGGCGTCATCAAGTATCTTACGCAATCGACCTGGTCGCATGCTGCGCTCTATGTCGGGCCGATCGGCGATCGCGAAAGCGCCGAAGGCGAGCCGCTGGTGCTGGTGGAAGCCAATATCGGCCAGGGCGTGGTGGCCGCGCCGCTGTCGAAATATGCCCGCTATCACACCCGCATCTGCCGGCCGACCAAGCTCACCGCGGAAGATTGCGCGCGCGTGTGCGCGTATGCCGCCGAGCGCATCGGCTTCGACTACGATCTCAAGAACATCATCGACCTCATGCGCTATCTGCTTCCATTGCCGGTGCCGCGGCGCTGGCGCCGGCGCATGATGGCGCTCGGTTCCGGTCATCCGACCCGCATCATCTGCTCGGCGCTGATCGCGCAGGCCTTCGAGAAGGTGCGCTATCCGATCCTGCCCAGGGTGACGATGCTGGCCAATGAGGCGACGCGCCAGGAAATCCTCGAAATCCGCCATTCCTCGCTGTTCGCACCGCGCGATTTCGATATCTCGCCCTATTTCGAGGTGGTCAAGCCGACCCTGGTGATGGGCTTCGACTACAAGGCCATGGCCTGGGCCGACCTGCTCGCGACCGTCGACGAGATGGTGCCGCTTGTGCCGGCCGAGGGCGAGACATTCGAGCCGGCCACGTAATTTCGACTTCGCCGCGTGCTCGCTTCACTCTCCCCCTTTCGGGAGAGTGAAACGAGCGTGGCGCTCCGGCCTTGCCCTCCCGCCTCTGCGCCCTTAACTCTTCTCCGCATGATCGACGCCGCCGTCACCGCCCTTTCGCAACTGTTCACGCCGCCGCTGCGCGCGGTGCTGATGAAAGCCGTGGGCCTGGCCCTGCTGCTGATCGTCATCATCGGCATCGTGCTCAACCGCGTCTTCAACGCGCTGGCGGCGAGCGGCGCCACCTGGGCCGAGCAGACCTCCGGCGTGGCGCCGCATGCGGCCTGGGCGACGCTGGCCTGGGTGCTGTCGATCATGGCGAGCCTCGGCATCATCACCGGCGCCCTGTTCCTGATGCCGACCGTGACCGCTTTTGTCGGCAGTTTCTTCGTCGACGAGGTGGCCGATGCGGTGGAGCGCGACAGCTATCCGGCCGAGCCGCCGGGGCAAGCACTGCCGCTGCTGCGCGCGCTGATCGAAGGCTTGCAATTCGCCCTGCTGTCGCTGCGTGGTTTATCTGTGCGCGCTGCCGTTCGTGTTCTTCGCCGGGGTCGGCGTGGTCATCCTGTTCCTGGCGAATGCCTATCTGCTCGGCCGTGAATATTTCGAGCTCGCCGCCATGCGCTTTCGCACGCCGCATGACGCCAAGGCGCTGCGCAAGGCCAATGCGGCCTACGTCTTCCTCGCCGGCATGGCGATTGCGGTGTTCGTGGCGATCCCGCTGGTCAATCTGGCGACGCCGATTTTCGCCATGGCCTATATGGTGCACATCCACAAGCGGATGACCGGCGCGCGGGTGGAACTGATCGAGCCGCGACGCTAGAGCGTGCCCCCATACTCCGCTCATTCCCGCGCAAGCGGGAATCCAGAGCAAGGATTACTGTGTCAGCATTTGCGACACTGGGTCCCCGCTTTCGCGGGGACGAACGGGTGATGCTCTACAGCTCGCGCTGCGCCGCGTTCCAGTGCGTTTCGAGATTGGCGATCAGCGCCGGGCTGAAATGGCAATAGGCCTGCTCCCTGGCATAGACCGCCATGTAGCGGCGGAAGGTGTCGAGCGGCTCTTCGCCGACGCGGAAGGCGCGCCGGTTGCCGGCGGCGCTGACCGCGCCGGAGCCGGTGAGGGCCTCGACCGCGCGCGCGACCGCAGCATCCACCTCATCCGGCGGCACGACCTCGTCGCAGATCATGCGCCCTTCGGGCGTATCGCAGTCGAGCCGGCGGCCGGCGAGGATCGCCTGTCGCGCGACGCGCGCGCCGACAAAACGCGGCAGCCGCAAGTTGGCGGCACCGGGGATGATGCCCTCCTTGCGCGCGGGCAGCGTCATATAGGCGTCGCTGCCGGCCACCACGTAGTCCATCGCCAACAGATACTGGCAGCCGCCGCCGATGGCGAAAGTGTCGAGCCCGGCGATCCAGGGTTTTTCGCGCGTGCCGCCGTAGACTTCGTCGGGGCTCGCGCTGCCCATGGCGAGCCCGCGCAGCATCTTGTTCACCACGCCCATGTCGCGGCGGAGGTACCAGAGGTAAGGGATTTTCCCGCGATAGAGATGGGTCAGATTGATGCCGGCGGAGAACACCTTGCGGCCTTGATAATTCGGGTGATCGACGACATCCCCGCGCAGCACGCAGATTTCGCTCGTCGGATCGAAAATGGCGATATCGACGGCGGTCTCGGTGTCGTCGAGGGTGTCGTCATCCTCGGCATTGAGGAAGCGCGGATTTTTCAGGGTAACGACCGCAGCCTTGCCCCGCCGCTCGAGCTTGGCCGGACCGAAATCGAATGACATCGTTCGTTATGAATTCCGCTGCGCGTTCCAGCGCTTCCATGTTTCGGAATAAGCATCGCATGGCAAAGATGCATGCCAGTGACGGGCACCGCCAGCACCTGGGCGAGAAAAATGCCCTGATCGACTTCGACGCCGTCCTTCTCGCTTTGCAGCAACGCGCTTTCGGCATCGACCTGCTTGCGCGTCGGCGTCAGGCCGGGCACGAGCGCAGCGGCGTCGTAAGCAAGTTCATCGACTCGCGGGAAATTTGGCGAGATTTTTGGTGAGCTTGCGATAGACCGTCTCGGCGTGGCGCTTCAGAAAGTTTTCGCGTGTGCTCCGGCAATGCGGACAGAATGAAATCTGCCGCCAACTGCTGCTTCGCCGTGCGCTGCGGCTTTTTCGGCAGCTTCGACCAGCAGATCGGCGCCGCCGCGCCAGTATTTTCGTACCGGCGGCCACATCACGCTTGAAATTTCCGGCTGATAGCGCCATGGTCCCAGCCGGGTCCACGCCAGGCGCGCCGGCCTTCGACGGCAATCCGGCGGCTCGCAGGCAATCCATTTGTGTCTGACGAATATGACGCGTTCGCTTTAGCAAGCGACGAGCCTTCCATCCGCAACTCCCTGATCGCCGCTTTACGCGGTCGTCTTTCTCCGGCCATTGGCACAGATCGGCGATGATACACTTTTCGCACAACGGCTTGCGCGCCAGGCAGGTATAGCGCCCGTGCAGGATCAGCCAGTGATGGGCATGCAGCTTGTAGCGGGCCGGCACCACTTGTTCGAGCTTCTGTTCGACCTCGAACGGATTTTTTCCCGGCGCCAGGCCGGTGCGATTGCCGACGCGAAAGATGTGGGTGTCGACCGCGATGGTCGGCTCGCCGAACGCGATATTGAGCACCACATTGGCGGTCTTGCGCCCGACCCCGGGCAGCGCCTCCAGCGCCTCGCGCGCGCGCGGCACCTGCCCGCCATGCTCGGCCACCAGCCGGCGCGACAGCTCGACCACGTTCTTGGCCTTGGTGCGGAAGAGCCCGATGGTCTTGATCAGCTCGCGCACGCGCTCCTCGCCGAGCGCGGCCATTTTTTCCGGCGTATCGGCGGCCGCGAACAGCGCGGGCGTCGCCTTGTTGACGCCGGCATCGGTCGCCTGCGCCGACAGCACCACCGCCACCAGCAGCGTGAACGGATTGATGTGCTTGAGCTCGCCCTTGGGTTCCGGATTGGCGGCCTTGAAGCGGCGGAACGCTTCTTCGATCTGCGCATTAGTCCAGGGCTTGGCGATTGAAGGCTTGACGCTCAAAGGTTTGGGCGCCCTGCCCTTGCGGGTCTTCACGGGAGCTTTTCGGGCCAACTTTTTCGCCATGTTTCCGGTATACTGAGCGCCATGACTTCGGACAACGACGAACTAGAGCCCACAATCTTTTCCGCCGTGCTCACGCCGCATCGCTCGCTCGGCCGCGTCGGCTTCCTGGTGCTGATGACGATATTCGGCGCCGTCAGCTTTGCCGCCGGCATGGCGTTCCTGCTCGACGGCGCCTGGCCGATTTTTGGCTTTTTCGGGCTCGACGTGCTGCTGCTGTATTGGGCATTCCGGCTCAACTACCGCCACGCCGCGGCTTACGAGCAGGTGACGGTGACGCCGACCGCGCTCAAGGTGCGCAAGGTCAGCCATCGCGGACGCGCGCGCGAATGGGTGCTCAATCCGCTCTGGGTCAAGCTCGACAAAGTGGTGCACGAGGAATTCGGCATCGAGCGGCTGTTCCTGGTGTCGCGCGGCAAGCAATTGGCGATTGCGACCTTCCTGGGGCCCGATGAAAAGGCCAGCTTCGCCACGGCACTGGGCAATGCGCTGAGCGAGGTCCGGCGCGGGGTGACGAGGACGGTGATATAATTTTCCGTCATTCCGGGGCGCGAGCGAAGCGAGCTAACCCGGAATCCATAATCACAGACAGGGGTTATGGATCCCGGGTCCGGCCCTTCGGGCCGTCCCGGAATGACGACGGAAGAGTCAGGAATCGGGTGGTTGCGCTCGCGCCCGCGGCCTAGATACTGGCCATGACCATGACCCAGACCACTTCCCTATCCGACCGCTTTCCCGGCCTCGCCCCGCTCCCCACCGCGGCGGCGGATTACGACATCGTGCGCCGCGCCATCGCCCACATCCGCGGCCATTGGCGCTCGCAGCCCGAAATCGAGACCATCGCCCACGCCGCCGGCGTCAGCGCCACCGATCTGCATCATCTGTTCCGCCGCTGGTGCGGGCTGACGCCGAAGGCGTTCTTGCAGGCGCTCACGCTCAACCACGCGCGCGAGCTGCTGCGCTCGTCGGCGAGCGTGCTGGAAACGGCTTACGAAGTCGGCCTGTCCGGCCCCGGCCGGCTGCACGATCTGTTCGTCACCCACGAGGCGATGTCGCCGGGCGAATGGAAAGCGGGCGGCGAAGGGCTCACCATCGCCTACGGCTTCCACCCCTGCCCGTTCGGCATGGCGCTGGTGATGATCACGCCGCGCGGGCTGGCCGGCCTGGCGCTCGCCGACGCCGGCAAGGAACGCGCCGCGCTCAAGGACATGCGCGCGCGCTGGCCGCAGGCGCGTTATGTCGAGGACTTCGCGGCGACCGCATCAACCGCGCGGCGCATTTTCGATCCCGCGCTGTGGCGCCCGGAGCAGCCGCTGCGCGTGGTGCTGATCGGCACCGATTTCGAAGTGCGCGTGTGGGAAAAGCTGCTGACCATTCCGATGGGGGCGCTGACCACCTATTCCGATCTCGCCGCGAAAGCCGGATCGCCGAAGGCCGCGCGCGCGGTCGGCGCCGCGGTCGGCAAGAACCCGATCTGCTTCGTGGTGCCGTGCCACCGCGTCATCGGCAAGAACGGCGACCTTACCGGCTATCACTGGGGCATCACGCGCAAGCGCGCGATGCTGGGCTGGGAAGCGGGCATGGCGGCGGCGTAGGGCTTGCGGCAAATGCGCTTCCCCTCTCCCCTTGTGGGAGAGGGTGGCGAGTGCGGAGCGACAGCGAAGCACGAGCCGGGTGAGGGGGCGGTGTCCAACGAGAAGTGGGCCCCCTCACCCGCCTCGCTCACTAACGTTCGCTCGGCACCCTCCCCCACAAGGGGGAGAGGGAAAGAAAACGCTGCACCGCGACCGGGTCAAATAGGCCGGGCTACGCCGCCAGATCCATCTTCGACGCCACCGTCGAATCGGCATTGAGCCGGTAGATCATCGGCACGCCGGTATCCAGATTCAATTTGGTGATGCTTTCGGTGGTATGGCGGTCGAGCACCATCACCAGCGCGCGCAGCGAATTGCCGTGCGCCGACACCAGCACGCGCTCGCCGCGCAGCACGCGCGGCAAAATTTCCTGGATGTAATAGGGCAGCACGCGCGCGGCGGTGTCGCGCAGGGATTCCCCGCCCGGCGGCGCCACATTGTAGGATCGCCGCCAGATGTGCACCTGCTCCTCGCCCCATTTCTTGCGCGCGTCGTCCTTGTTGAGGCCGCAGAGGTCGCCGTAGTCGCGCTCGTTGAGCGCCTGATCCTTGAACACCGGAAGCTTGGTCTGCCCCAATTCCTCCAGCATCAGATCGAGCGTGCGCTGGGCGCGGATGAGCGCGGAGGTGAAGGCAACATCGAATTTGATCCCCTGCGCCTTCAGCTTGCGGCCGGCCTCGCGCGCCTCGGTGATGCCCTTGTCGGTCAGGTCGATATCGCGCCAGCCGGTGAACAGGTTCTTCAGGTTCCAGTCGCTCTGGCCGTGGCGCACGAGCACGAGAAGTCGGTCGGTCATTTCACTGCTCTCTCACTGCTCAGAAATCCTTCAGCCCCAGCACATCCATCATCGAATAAAGCCCGGGCTTCTGGTTGCGCGCCCACAGCGCCGCGTGCAGCGCGCCGCGCGCGAAGATCATGCGGTCCTCGGCCTTGTGCACCAGTTCGATGCGCTCGGCCGGACCGGCGAACATCACGCTGTGCTCGCCGACCACGCTGCCGCCGCGCAAGCTCGCAAAACCGATGTCGCCCGCTTTGCGCGCGCCGGTGTGGCCGTCGCGGCTCTTCACCGCATGCCGGTCGAGATCGATGCCGCGGCCTGCCGCCGCCGCGCGGCCGAGCATGAGCGCGGTGCCGGACGGCGCGTCGACCTTCTGGTTGTGATGCATCTCGAGGATTTCAATGTCGAAGGAATTGTCGAGCGTCTTGGCCACGCGCCGGGTCAGCGCCGCCAGCAGGTTGACGCCGAGACTCATATTGCCGGACTTCACGATCACCGCCGTCTTGGCGGCGTCCTTGATTTTGGCCTCGTCGGCAACGCTCAAGCCGGTGGTGCCGATGATGTGCACCTTGTGGCCCTTGGCCGCCAGCGCGGCGAAGGCCACCGTCGCCGACGGCGCGGTGAAATCGACAATGCCATCGGCCTTTTCCAGCAACGCGCCGGCGGCGCCGGTGAGCTTGACGCCGTTTTCGCCCAGGCCGGCGAGCGTGCCGGCGTCCCAGCCGATCAGCGGCGAGCGCGCGTCTTCCAGCGCACCCGCAAGCGCGAAGCCCTTAACTTCGGCGATCGCCTTGACCAGCGTGCGGCCCATCCGCCCGCCGGCACCGGCGACCACGAGCCGCATCTCGGCCATCGGTCCAACTCCCGGAACTTGCGGCGTGGGTATAGCGCGGCGGGCTCGAAAAGGCGACTAGCGCTTAGTGCTCACGGCTGCGGGCCGTCATAGCCCTCGATGATGAGAATATCGGCGGTCGCATGCGGCAGGCGCCGCTTGATGTTTTCCTGATATTCCGGCGAGTGGTAGCAGGCGCGCGCGGCTTCATAGTCGGGAAACTCGATGACGATGTTGCGGGCGCGCGCCTTGCCCTCCGGCGCCTCGGACTTGCCGGCGCGGATGACGAAGCGGCCGCCGAACTTCTTGAAGATCGCCGGGTTCGCCATGGCATAGGGCTTGTAGCCCTCGTCATTCTTCACGTCGACTTGGGCGATCCAATAACCCTTGGGCATGTTTCCTCCTGACGACTGGAAAGCGACTACGGCTGCGGGCCGTCGAAGCCCTCGATCACGATCAAATCGGCATCCGCGGCGGCCTGCCTGAGCGCGATAGCCTTGGCATATTCGGGCGAGCGATAGCACGTCATTGCCGCCTCGAAGCTCGGGAATTCGATGATGACGATGCGGCTGCGGGCCTTGCCTTCGACGACTTCGGTCTTGCCGCCACGCGTCGTATAGCGCCCGCCGTACTTGCGAAAAATGTCAGGCAAAGCGGCGACGTATAGCTTGTATCCCTCCGGATTGCGCACATCGACATTGGCGATCCAATAGCCCTTGGCCATTTCAGTTCCTCACTTCCCTGTTGCCTGCTCGATTTCGGCGACAATTCGCTCGGCCGCCGCCTTCGGATCGCCCGCTTCCAGCACCGGCCGGCCGACCACCAGATAGTCGGCGCCGGCCTCGATCGCCCGTGCCGGCGTCATGATGCGCTTCTGGTCGCCGCTGGCGCTGCCGGCGGGCCGGATGCCCGGCGTCACCAGCACCATGCCGTGCCCGACGATGCCGCGCAGGTTGGCCGCCTCCTCCGCCGAGCACACCAAGCCGTCGACGCCGGTGTCGCGCGCCTGCGCCGCGCGCGCGGCGGCCAGTTCGCCGACGCCGAGATCGTAGCCGGCGGCGGCGAGATCGGCGTCGTCATAGGAGGTGAGCACGGTCACCGCCAGAATGCGCAGCGTCGAACCCTGCTTGCCTTCCACCGCCGCCTTCATGGTCTGCGGATAGGCGTGCACGGTGAGGAAGGTGGCGCCGAGCTGCGCCACGCTCGCGACGCCCTTGCTCCACCGTGTTGCCGATGTCGTGCAGCTTGAGATCGAGAAACACCTGCTTGCCGGCGGCGATCAAGCCGGCTGCGAACGGCAGCCCGCCGGCGAAAGCAAGCTGATAGCCGATCTTGTAGAAACACACCGTCTCGCCGAGCTTCGCCACCATAGCCTCGGCGGCTTTCACCGACGGCAGGTCGAGAGCCACGATCAGGCGTTCGCGAGCATCCAGCATCAATGTAGTGCTCCTTTAGATCAGCATGATCTTTTCCGAAAACCGGTTCCCATCCCCGATCGGGGTCGAGGACAAGCTTTTCGGGATCATGCTGTTCACATCATCAGCCGCGCCATGTCCACCAGCCGCACCAGCTGCGCGCGGAACAGGTTGGCGGTGCCGGTGTCCACGATATTGTCCATGTCGTCGAAGGCCTGGTCGGCCTGCGGGATCGCCACCTGCTCGGGGATCACCAGCGCGCCGCAGCCGAGCTCGAGAATTTGCCGCAGCGCCATCAGCGAGCGCAATCCGCCGGAACGGCCCGGCGATGCCGACGAGATCGCGAACACGCGGCCCTTGAAGGCGGCATAGGTCGGATCGCCGCGCTCGCGCACGCGCGAGACCCAGTCGATGGCGTTCTTCAGCATCGGCGTGACCGAGGCGGAATATTCCGGGCTGGCGATGAACACGCCGTGGTGCGCCATGATCATCTGCTTGAGCTTGAGCGCATTGGCGGGCGCCCCGGCATTGGCTTCCAGATCGCCCTCATAGAGCGGCAGCGGATAGTCGGCGAGCGAAATGCGGGTGACGTCGATGTCGATCAACGCCAGCTCCTTCGCCGCCAGCGCCGCCAGCCGGACATTGTGCGAGCCGGTGCGGGTCGAGCCGGGAAAGACGAGGATTTTCGGCGTGGCCATCGGCGGCTCCGAATTCGCGCTCAGATATCATACCAAACAACAAACGCTGTCATGCCCCGCGAAGGCGGGGCATCCAGTACGCCCTGTGAACGTGGTGGAATTGGGCGACAGTCGCCAGTGCCGTGCGTACTGGATTGCCCGCTTTCGCGGGCAATGACACTGAGGGCTTTACCGCCCGCGATAAACCCACACGCGCGCCGGCGGCAGGTTCAGCCAGATCAGCTCGGAAGCCTCGGCCTTGATGCCGGACAGTGCTTTCGGGATCGGCGGCACCATCGCATAGGTGAACTGCACGAAGGGCGCCCCCGTTGCCAGCAGGCCCATCGCGTCGGCGATCAGGCGCAGCCGCGTGCGCAGCGGCTTGGTGACCAGCGGCAAGCTCGACACCACCGCGGCCGCCGGCTCACGCACGAACGTTTCCAGCAGACGGCGCAGCCGATAGGCGTCGCCTTGCACCACCGTCGCCGCCGGATAGCGCGTGCGCAGCAGCCGGCAGAAGGCGGGATTGAATTCAACCAGGATCAGCCGCGCCGGATCGACGCCATGCTGCACGAGCGCCTCGGTCACCGGACCGGTGCCGGGCCCCAGCTCGATCACCGGGCCGCTCGTCTGCGGATCGACATAGCGCGCCATGGTGCGCGCCAACGCCTTGCTCGACGGCATCACCGCGCCGGTCGACAGCGGCTTCTCGATCCAGGAACGGATAAACTGCATCTCGTCATCGAGACGCAGGCCCTTCTTTGCGACGCGGGCGACTGAATGTGAGGGCATGGATGGGATGTCACGCGCGGGCGGTTGGTATTAGCCCAGGAACTTCACGGGTATAGGGCCCCGGGCGGGGGGTCAAGATGGCTAGTCAGTATGGCTGCCCCGACTTCCCAGGCCATCTAGAAATTCCTTGACCCTGGTGAAGAAACCGGCGGATTCCGGCTGGGTTGCCTCGGACGACAGTTTTTCGAACTCGGCCAGCAGCTCGCGCTGGCGTTTGGTCAGGTTTTGCGGGGTTTCCACCGCTACCTGCACATACATATCGCCGGTTTGTTTCGAGCGCAGCACCGGCATCCCCTTGCCGGAAAGGCGGAACCGCCGGCCGGTCTGGGTGCCGGCGGGAATCTTGACGCGCGCCTGGCCGCCGTCGATGGCCGGCACCTCGAATTCCCCGCCGACAGCCGCGGCCACCATGGAGATCGGCACCCGGCAATGCAGGTCGGCGCCGTCGCGCTGGAAGAACTCATGGGGGGCGAGCGACAGGAAAATATAGAGATCGCCCGCCGGACCGCCGCGCAGGCCGGCCTCGCCTTCGCCGGCCAATCGGATGCGGGTGCCGTCCTCGACGCCGGGCGGGATATTGACCGACAGCGTGCGCTCGCGCGTGACGCGGCCGGAGCCGGTGCAGGACGGACAGGGGTTTTCGATCACCTGGCCGCGGCCCTGACAGGCCGGACAGGTGCGCTCGAGCGTGAAGAAGCCCTGCGCATGCCTGATCTTGCCGGCGCCGCCGCAGGTCGCGCACGGGATCGGTTTGCTGCCGGACTTGGCGCCGCTGCCGGAGCAGGCTTCGCAGGTCACCGAGGTCGGGATGCGGATTTGCGCGGTCTTGCCGGCGTAGGCCTCTTCCAGGCTGATTTCCATGTTGTAGCGCAGGTCCGAGCCGCGCTCGCGGCCTTGCCCGCGGCCGCCGCGCCGGCCGCCGCCCACGCCGAACAGGTCCTCGAAAATGTCGGAGAAGGTCGAGGCGAAATCGGCGCCGAAGCCGTGCGCAGCCCCGCCCATGCCGCCGTGCTCGAAGGCGGCATGGCCGAAGCGGTCATAGGCGGCGCGCTTGTCGCCGTCCTTGAGCACGTCGTAGGCTTCGTTCAATTCCTTGAACTTGTGCTCGCAGTCCTTGTCGCCCGGATTGCGATCCGGATGATGCTGCATGGCAAGCTTGCGGAACGCGGCCTTGAGTTCGGCATCGCCGCAGGTGCGCGATACGCCCAGGACCTCGTAGTAGTCGCGCTTGGACATGCCGGTCCCGCCGTTAGATCAAAACGCCGTCATAGCGGTACTTGATTCGGCCGTCCGCCGCGCTCCGGAAAACGACACCCCGGGGATTACGCCCCGGGGTGACATATTTCGCGCTCGCGGTTGACCGCACGGCCGGCGCCTCGGGCTCAGGCGGATTTCTTGCTGTTCTTGTCGTCGTCGACCTCGGTGAATTCCGCGTCGACCACGTCTTCCTTCTTCTCGCCCGCCGCGCCGCCATCGCCGCCCGCGCCGGCAGCGCCTTGCGCGTCCGCCTGTTTGTACATGGCTTCGCCGAGCTTCATGGAAGCCTGCGCCAGCGCATTGGTCTTGGCCTGGATGGCCGCCGAGTCATCGCCCTTGAGCGCTTCTTTCAAGTCCGCCATGGCGTTCTCGATCGCGCTGCGCTCGGCCTCGCCGACCTTGGAACCGTGCTCGGCAAGCGCCTTCTCGGTGGCGTGCACCAGCGCCTCGCCGTGGTTCTTGGCTTCGACCGCGGCCTTGCGCTTCTTGTCCTCTTCGGCGTGCGCTTCCGCGTCCTTGACCATCTTCTCGATGTCGGTCTCGGACAGGCCGCCCGAGGCCTGGATGCGGATCTGCTGCTCCTTGCCGGTGCCCTTGTCCTTGGCCTGGACATTGACGATGCCATTGGCGTCGATGTCGAAGCTGACCTCGACTTGCGGCACGCCGCGCGGCGCCGGCGGGATGCCGACCAGATCGAACTGACCGAGCATCTTGTTGTCTTGCGCCATCTCGCGCTCGCCCTGGAACACGCGGATGGTCACCGCGTTCTGATTGTCCTCGGCGGTGGAAAACACCTGGCTCTTCTTGGTCGGAATGGTGGTGTTGCGGTCGATCAGCCGGGTGAACACGCCGCCCAGGGTCTCGATGCCGAGCGAGAGCGGGGTCACGTCGAGCAGCAGCACGTCCTTGACGTCGCCTTGCAGCACGCCGGCCTGAATGGCGGCGCCGATGGCGACCACTTCGTCAGGATTGACGCCCTTGTGCGGCTCCTTGCCGAAGAACTGCTTCACGACTTCCTGCACCTTCGGCATGCGCGTCATGCCGCCGACCAGGACCACTTCGTTGATCTCGGCCGCCGAGATGCCGGCGTCCTTGATCGCCTTGCGGCAAGGCTCGACGGTCTTCTGGATGAGATCGTCGACCAGCGCCTCGAACTTGGCGCGGGTCAGCTTCATGGTGAGATGCTTCGGCCCCGACGCATCGGCCGTGATGAACGGCAGATTGATTTCGGTCTGCGTGGTGGACGACAGCTCGATCTTCGCCTTCTCGGCCAATTCCTTGAGCCGCTGCAGCGCCAGCTTGTCGCGGCGCAGGTCGATGCCCTGCTCTTTCTGGAATTCGTCGGCGAGATAGTTGACCAGGCGCATGTCGAAATCTTCGCCGCCCAGGAAGGTGTCGCCGTTGGTCGACTTCACCTCGAACACGCCGTCGCCGATTTCGAGAATCGAAATATCGAAGGTGCCGCCGCCGAGGTCGTAGACCGCGATGGTGCCGGTCTTCTGCTTGTCGAGACCGTAGGCGAGCGCCGCCGCGGTCGGCTCGTTGATGATGCGCATCACCTCGAGGCCGGCGATCTTGCCGGCATCCTTGGTGGCTTGGCGCTGGGCGTCGTTGAAATAGGCGGGAACCGTGATGACGGCCTGGTCGACCTTCTGCCCGAGATAGGCTTCCGCCGTCTCCTTCATCTTCTGCAGGATGAAGCCGGAGATCTGCGAGGGCGAATAGCTCTTGCCGTCGGCCTCGACCCAGGCGTCGCCATTGCCGGCCTTGGCGATTTTGTAGGGGACGAGTTTCTTGTCCTTCTCGACCATGGGGTCGTCGTAGCGCCGTCCGACCAGGCGCTTGACCGCGAAGATGGTCTTTTCCGGATTGGTGACCGCCTGGCGCTTGGCCGGCTGGCCGACGAGACGCTCGCCGTCGTCGCTGAAAGCGACGATCGAAGGCGTGGTGCGCATGCCCTCGGCGTTCTCGATGACTTTGGGAGTTTTGCCTTCCATGACGGCGACGCACGAATTGGTGGTGCCGAGGTCGATGCCGATGACCTTACCCATGGTTCTTCCTCTCAATTGCGGCAGGCCGTCCGGGCCGATTGGCGCCCGAGTGGGGATATCCGCGGCCCATCCGCAGACCCCCGATCCAGCCCCCTGGATACGCTTTTGTGCCGCATTTCTGCGGCTCAATGGCTCATATAGGAGGGCCGCCGCAGCCCGCAAGCCAGCCAGTCACGAAATCGCGAGCTAAGCCCGCACGCCGGCGGCTCAGCGGCGGCAGGGCTCATCTAACCGTTGCCGGGCCGAGGCAAGCCGGTTAGGCAGACCCGGCCGCCGAACCCGTTCTGGAAAGTAGATACTTCCCCATGCCCCGCCGGTTGTTGGCTTACCTCGTGGCGTTCTGGGCCGCCCTGGCGGCGTGCAGTCCCGCCTTCGGCGCCGAGCCGGTGTTTCCGCCCGGCTTACGCATCGGGCTCGCGCCGCCGGGCGATCTCAAGCCGAGCACACATTTCCCGGGTTTCGAAGATATCGACCGCAAGGTCGCCGTCACCATTCTCGACCTGCCGGCCAGCGCCTATGGCGAACTCGTGCAAGCGAGCCAAGCCAAAGACCAGCCCGGCCTGACGGATGTGAAGCGGGAAGACTTTTCATTCCACGAGCGGCGCCGGGACACTGATCAGCGCCCGCGCCCAGAACAAAGAGGTCACGTCGCACAAATGGATCCTGCTGGCGACCGCGGGCGCCGGCAAGGATCTCAACATGATGATCGAGGTGGATGTGCCGGATGCCGCGCTCGCGGTCTATTCCGACACGGCGATCCGTCAGGCGCTGGCGAGCGTCTCGTTCCGCCCGATGCCGATCCAGGAGCAGCTCGGCTTGCTGCCATTCAAGGTCAACCAGTTGGCCGGCTTCCGGGTGGTGAGAGTGCTCCCCGCCGGCGTCGTGATCATGACCGATGGACCGAGCGACGATCTTCGCAAGCAGCCTTATGTCACCATCTCGATCGGGGGCGGCGCGCCGGAACAGGCCGACGACCGCGCCCGCTTCGCCCGCGACCTGTTGATGTCGTCGCCATTGCGCGATCTCAGCCTGCAGTCGGCGGAGCCCATGCGGATCGGCGGCTTGCCGGGCTACGAGATCAGGGCGCAAGCCAAGGGGCTCAATGACGAGCCGCTGTTGCTGGTGCAATGGATGCGTTTCGGCGGCGGCAATTTTTTGCGCGTCGTCGGCGTCGGCCGTAAGGACGATTGGAATGCACTGTTCACCCGCTTCCGCGCCGTGCGCGACGGGATCGATCGGCGCTGAGCCGCGCCGCGCTGGAGCGCAATCCGTTTAGATTGAATCACGGTGCTCCCCTGACATTTTACTTGCGCATGATTTTTTCCGAAAACCGGTTCCCACTTTTCGGGATCATGCGCTAGAACTTGATTGTGCTGCGGATGCCGGCGACGAACGCATTGCCCAAGGTCGCCTTGGGATCGTTGGGATCGGTCACGTTGCCGCCGGGGTGGACGATATATTGCAGGTCCGGCTGCACGTTCCACCAGGGCGCAATCTGCGCCTGGTAGCTCAGCTCGAACACGACCTCTTCGTTGCGGATCGGAAAAGGCGGCCCATTGAGCGTGAGCGTATCGCGGTCGAGCGCCGCCGCATCGCGGCTGATCTTGGCGTAGGCCACGCCGAGCGTGAGCACGTCGTCAGGGCGCCCGGACAGCGGACCTTTGAAGCCGGCGCCGCCGTCCACATAGTACGAAATCAGATTGCGGTCGGACGGCGAAAAACCGCCGCGCATGAACAGATTGAGACTCTGCTTATCCGAACGCCAGACCATCTGGTCGGCGACGCCGTAAAGACCCCAGTTGCCGCGGTGATTGAGCGGACCGGCGGCCGTCGGATCGGCGAGCGAGACGACGCTGCCGGCGCCGTCGAGGCCGAAATGCTGATCGGCGAAGTCGGCCGTCGCGTACCAGCCGCCGAGCTTGTAGACGCCCGGCAGCCCGGCCGACTTTTTGTCCTGATTGACGGCGTATTGCAGTTCACCCATCCACAGCGCGCCGCCGCTGAAGCTGAAGGTGGTGCCGTGGCGATTGCAGGCTTGCGGATTGTCGTTGCAGTCGCGCCCGGCCGGATCGCCGGAGAACACCGCGGCGAGCATGGTAATTTGTTCAGTCGGTTTAACTTGCACGCGCACGCCCGGCGTCGCCAATGGATAGGCCGGGCCGCCGCTGATCATGTTGGCACCGAGAATGCCGGCCCAACCGAAAGTGCCGTTGATCAGGCCGCCGGCAGTGTCGCTGGTGAAGAATTCGCCGTCGCCGACGATCTGACCGAGACGCACCCAGAAACGGTCGGCGAAATTCTGTTCAAACCAGGCGGTGTAAAGGCGCGTGGTCGGCAAAGCATCGAGATTGCTGGGATCCGAGATGCTGCCTGAATTATCGATGACATTGCGACCGCTATCATGGATCTGGAACACGGTGACATGCGTCTTGCCGCCGCTCCAGCCGATCAGCTTCTCCAGGTCGGTGTTGACCGAGAAATGCCATTGACCTTCGTAGCTCGCCTGCCGCCGCAGCCCGCCCGACAATACCGCAAAGATTTCGTTGGTGTATTCGAGATTGATCTCGATGCCCTTGTCCTTCAACGCGGTGCGCGCGCCGCCCCAGTCGCCGGTGAGCGTGTCTTGCTCCCACACCGATGGCGGGGCCTTGGGTTTTTCTTCGGCGAACACGCCGGATATCCCCATCGCGGCGAGCGCCACGCTCGCCAATAAAACCCGCCGTACCGTCGCCTTCTTCGCCCCGCTCCGCATGCCGATCTCGATTATTACATCAAGACCGTTTCGTATAAGCGGTTATTTGGCTATCTCCGAGTCCGGGGTGAAACTGGCGACGCGTGGCGTGGCCGCGGCAATGCGCCGGGCCGCCTTCAAATTATTCCAATGAAACGCTTGGCGATAAGCCGCTGAACGCGTTCGCGAACGCCCGCCGTCGCACGCGGGCGCGCAATTTTTCAACGCGTCAGGGACGTGGAATTATTTCGCGCCTGGGGCGGGATTGTCGTTGGCGGAGGTGGGCGCTTTCTGCGGCGCCTTGACCACGGCAACCAGCGCCGGACGCAGCACGCGCTCGCCCAGCATGTAGCCGGCCTGGATGACCTGCGCGACATGACCCGCCGGCAATTCGGGATTTTCCACCTCGTACATCGCCTGATGCACATTTGGATCGAAGCGCTCGCCGGCCGGCGAGAATTTCGTTACGCCGTGCTTCTCCAGAACTTTGAGCAGTTCGCGTTCGGTCAGTTCGACGCCCTCGACCAGCCCCTTCAATTTGGCGTTGGTGTGTTCGCGCAGCTCCGCGTCGATCGTCGCCAGTGCGCGGTGCATGTTGTCGGCCACCGCCAGCACGTCGCGGGCGAAACCGGCATTGCCGTAGAGCCGCGCTTCGGCGACCTCGCGCTCGGTGCGTTTGCGCAGGTTCTCCATCTCGGCCAGCGTGCGCAACAGCTTGTCCTTGAACTCGGCAGCCGCCTCCAATGCGGCGGTAACCTGCTCGGCCGGCACCAGTTCGGGCGCCCCGGCGGCGGCCACCTCGCCCTCAGGCTGGGCAGCCATATCGTCAGCGGCGGGCCTGTCCGTCATGGTAGCTAGATCCTCAAAATTGTCCGGATGCCGGGGATATCAGGCTTCAGACACGAAAAATCAAGCGCTCGGCGCCGGATCCTGAAAGGCACGCATTCGGCCGGAGCGGGGATGCCAGCCGGTATTCGATCAGATCAGACGCGGATTCTCGCTTATGTCGACAACAGCCGGCTCACGATCCGCGCCGTGTAATCGACCATCGGGATGACGCGGGCATAATTGAGCCGGGTCGGCCCGATCACCCCGATCACGCCCACAATGCTGCCCTTGCTGTCGCGATAGGGCGCCACGATGGTGGAAGAGCCGGACAGCGAAAACAGCTTGTTCTCCGAGCCGATGAAGATGCGCACGCCGTCGCCGCGCTCGGCGCGGCCAAGCAGGTCGATCACCCCGCGCTTGGTCTCCAGGGCATCGAACAGCGAGCGCACCCGTTCCAGATCGTCGAGCGCGTGCAGGTCCTCCAAGAGATTGGCGTGACCGCGCACAATCAGCTTGCGGTCCTCGCTTTCGCCGCCCGACCAGCTCGCCAGGCCGGCCGCGATGATCTTCTGGGTCAGTTGATCGAGTTCGGCCTGGCCCGCCACCATCGCGGTTTCGGTCTGGGCACGCAGTTCGGCAAGCGTCTTGCCGCGGATACGGGCATTGAGAAAATTGCCCGCCTCGATCAAGGCCGAGGTCGGCAGGCCGGCCGGCACATTGAGAATGCGGTTTTCCACCTGGCCGTCTTCGGCCACCAGCACGGCGAGCGCGCGTTCCGGCTCCAGCCGCACGAATTCGATATGCTTGAGCCGCACATTGGACTGCGCGGTGAGCACCACGCCGGCCGAACGGGTCAAGCCGGACAGGGTCTGCGAGGCTTCGGTGAGCACGCCTTCCAGCGACTTGCCGCTGCCGGTGCCCGCCACCTGGGCCTCGATCGAGCGGCGGTCGCTTTCGGTCACATCGCCGATCTGCATCAAGGCATCGACGAAGAAGCGCAGGCCCAGTTCGGTCGGCAGCCGGCCGGCCGACGTGTGCGGGGCATAGATCAGGCCGAGCTGCTCGAGGTCCGACATCACGTTGCGCACCGAGGCCGGCGACAGCGTGATCGGCAGCAGGCGCGCCAGATTGCGCGAGCCCACCGGCTCGCCGGTGGCGAGATAGCTCTCAACGATCTGGCGAAATATCTCGCGCGAGCGCTCATTGAGCGCCGCCAGACTCACTTGGTTCGCGCCGATCGGGACGTCGTGGGAAGCCACGGCTACTCCTTACACCCGCCAACAATGGCTATGGCGGCGGACTTGTTCAAGTCATGCATATGGTTATGGTGTGCGCCGGTATTTCAACAGGGACAAGCCCGATGCGGCCGAGCCGCCGACAAGTCGATGAATTGCGCGCCGTCTCGCTCGAGCGCGGCGTGGTTAAATACGCCGAGGGCTCCTGTTTCGTGAAATTCGGCGATACCCATGTGCTGGTGACCGCCAGCCTGGAGGAGCGGCTGCCGCCCTGGCTCAAGGGGCAAGGGCGCGGCTGGGTCACCGCCGAATACGGCATGCTGCCGCGCGCAACGAGCGAGCGCACCCGCCGCGAGGCGTCCGCCGGCAAGCAGGGCGGCCGCACCGTGGAAATTCAGCGCTTGATCGGCCGTTCGCTGCGTTCGGTGACCGACTTGCAGGCGCTCGGCGAGCGCCAGATCACCATCGACTGCGACGTGATCCAGGCCGACGGCGGCACCCGCACCGCGTCCATCACCGGCGCCTGGGTGGCGCTGTCGGATTGCCTCGCCTGGATGAAAGCGCGCGACATGCTGCGCGCCGACGTGCTGCGCGATCACATCGCCGCGGTCTCCTGCGGCGTGTACAAAAACACCGCGGTGCTCGACCTGGATTATGCCGAGGACTCGGAAGCCGACACCGACGCCAATTTCGTGATGACCGGCTCCGGCAACATCGTTGAGATCCAAGCCACCGCGGAAAAGACCCCGTTCAGCGAGGATCAGTTCCAGGTGCTGCTGGCGCTGGCGCGCAAGGGCATCGCAAAGCTGGTGGGCTTGCAGAAAATGGCGGTGATGTGAGTTCGCCTGGTCCAGCGCGGGACAATCGAAAACTCAGCGGCCCGCTGGTGATCGCCACCCATAATCCCGGCAAGCTCGCCGAATTGCGCGAACTGCTGGCGCCTTACGGCATCGCCGCGCAATCGGCCGGCGAGCTCGGCCTGCCCGAGCCGCAGGAAACCGGCCGCACCTTCGCCGAAAATGCCCGCATCAAGGCGATGGCGGCGGCGATTGCGATCCGGCCTTCCGGCCTTCGCCGACGATTCCGGCCTGGTGGTTGACGCGCTCGGCGGCGAGCCCGGCATCCATTCCGCCCGCTGGGCCGGGCCGGACAAGGATTTCCGCGCCGCCATGAACCGCATCCAGACGCTGCTGATCGAGCGCGGCGCCAAGACGCCGGCGCAACGGCGCGCGCATTTCGTGGCCGCGCTATGTCTGGCCTGGCCCGATGGCCATGTCGAGCAATTCGAGGGGCGCGTCGATGGCGTCGCGGTGTGGCCGCCGCGCGGCGACCAAGGCTTCGGCTACGATCCATTATTTTTGCCCGATGGCTTTGACCGTACCTTCGGCCAGATGACGGCCCAAGAAAAACACGGCCTGCCGCCAAACGGCCAAGGCCTCTCGCACCGAGCCCGCGCGTTTATCAAGCTCGCGCAAGCCTGCCTGCGCGATAGCGTTCGCTCTTGAACGGTTCCCGATCGTTACAATTTTAATCACTTCTATGGCCGCACACTGGATTGACACTGGCCGCAGGGCCGCGACGCACTTAGACTTGTTAACATGTCATTAACCACGCCCGCGCCCTTTGCCGTCTACGTGCATTGGCCGTTCTGCCTGTCGAAGTGCCCCTATTGCGACTTCAACAGCCACGTGCGCCACGGCGGCATCGACGAGGCGCGCTTCGTGCGCGCGTTCGAAGCCGAGATCGCCTCGACCGCCGCGCGCGTTCCCGGCCGCACGGTGTCGACGATTTTTTTCGGCGGCGGCACGCCATCGCTGATGCAGCCGGCCTCGGTGCAGGCCATTCTCGACGCGATCGGCAAGCACTGGAGCGTCGCGCGCGACGTCGAGGTGACGCTGGAAGCCAATCCGACCAGCGTCGAGGCCACGCGCTTTCGCGGCTATCGCAGCGCCGGCGTCAATCGCGTGTCGCTCGGCGTGCAGGCGCTCGACGACGGTGCGCTCAAGGAATTGGGCCGGCTGCACACCGTGCAGGAAGCCCTCGACGCGGTCGCGGTGGCGCGCGCGAATTTCGAGCGCTACTCGTTCGATCTGATTTATGCGCGGCCGCGCCAGAGCCTCGAATCCTGGAGCGCCGAGCTCAAGCGCGCCATCGCGCAAGCCGCCGAGCATCTCTCGCTTTATCAACTGACCATCGAACCGGACACGCCGTTCTTCGGCCTGCACAAGGCCGGCAAGCTCAAAATTCCCGACGACGATCTGGGCCGCGATCTCTACGACCTCACGCAACTAACCTGCGCCGAGGCCGGTCTGCCGGCCTATGAAGTTTCCAACCACGCGCGGCCGGGCGCCGAATGCCGGCACAATCTGGTCTATTGGCGCGGCCACGAATATGCCGGCGTCGGGCCCGGCGCCCATGGCCGGCTCAATATCGACGGCCGCCGCTACGCGACCGAGACCGAGCAGCGGCCGGAAGGCTGGCTCATGCGCGTCGAGGCGGCCGGCCACGGCCTGACCGTCGACGAGAAGCTGCAGCCCGGCGAAATGGCGGATGAATTCCTGCTGATGGGGCTGCGGCTGGCCGAAGGCATCGATCCCGAGCGCTACACGGCGCTCGCCGGCCGCACGCTCGACCCCAAGCGCATTTCCATTCTGCGCGACGAGGGCGCGGTGGAGACGACCGCGAACGGCCGCCTGCGCGTGACGCGGAGCGGATTTCCGGTGCTCGATGCGGTGGTCGCCGATTTGGCGGCGTAATCTTAGTCGTCATTCCGGACGCGCGGGTAAGCGCGCGATCCGGAATCCAGATGCACCCTCGGAAACTGTTTCTGGACTGCGGCTCGCTTACTTCGCGAGCGCCCAGGAATGACAATTTAGAAAGATCACGACTCCGGCGAGAACGACTTCGGCGCCGGGCTGACGACCTGGCCGCCCGACGGCGCGACCCGCAGCACGGCGAGGCCGCGCTCGTTGGTGCCGTCGGGGCGGAAACGGAATACGCCGTCGATCCCCGCGAAGCCCGAGGCGTTGATCAGCACCTGCTCGCTGAAACGCTGCGCGCCTTGCGTCTTCACCAGCGCGGCGACCAGCGCGACCGCGTCATAGGCGAGCGTCGCCGTGCGCACCGGATCCTGACCGTATCGCGCGCGGTAGCGCGCCGAGAAATTGCGGAAGCCGGCCGAGTCCGGCGCCGCGTACCAGCCGCCGTCGAGCGCGGCGGCCGAGAACACGCGCGGATCGTCCCACAGGCCGGTGCCGAGCAATTGCACGCGTCTCAGGTTGACGCCGCTGCGGGCGAGCGCCTGAACGACTTGCGGCACGGCGTCGGCGCCGTCGGGAATGAAAATCGAATCGACCTGGTTGGCCGCCTGCGCCACGCGCTGCACCGGCTCGGCCAGCTTGCCCGGATCGAGCGGATATTTTTCCAGCGCCAGGATGCGGCCGCCGCGCCGCGACACTTCCTGCTGGAACGCGGCTTCCACCACCGCGCCATAGGCACTGTCGGGCATGAGCGCGGCAAACGATCGCTTGCCGCGCGAGATGGCGTAATCGACGATGCGCTTGACGTCGGTCTCCGGCAGGAAGCTCAACAGATAGACCCCGCGGGCGGCAACGCTGACATCGGTCGAGAACGCGATCACCGGAATGCCGCGCGGGCGCGCCGCCGCGCCGACCGCGCGCACGGCTTCCGCGAACAGCGGGCCGATGATGATTTCGGCGCCCTCGGCGATCGCCTGCTGGGCGCCGGCTTGCGCGCCCTGCGGCAGGCCGCCGTCGTCCTTCACCAGCAACTGGATGTTCGGATTCTTGAATTCGGCGAGCGCCATCTCGGCGGCGTTTTTCATCGATTGCGCGGCGACACCGGCATTGCCCTGCGCCGATAGCGGCAGGATCAAGCCGACGCGAACCTGGCCCGTCGCCGATCGACGCGGCTGGCGGCGGCGCCGCCGCTTCCGGCGGCGGCTCGCTGCTGAAATAATCGGACGTGCCGGCGCAGGCGGCGAGCGCGAGAGCGGCGGCGGCGATGCCCAGCGCGGCGCACAGGCGGCGGCGCGCGCGCGACCGTATCCCCATTTCGTCCGGTACCAACCCCACCATGGCCGCTCCCCAAGCGACAGTTCTGTGTCAGTCCTACCGATTATCGGCGATTTTGTCCTGCAAAACTTAAAGCCCCGAAAAAGAAAGGGAATTTGTCACGATGACGCGCCGCGGACCGCCGTCTAAAGTAACCGGTATGGCCAGGGACAGCAAAACCGCGGGAGCCGGCCGGGCGCGCCGTTATGCAGTCGCCGGTCAGGCGATCGACGCCCCGCCGTTGACGGCCGGCCTTTATCTGGTCGCGACGCCGATCGGGAACCTGCGCGACATCGGCCTGCGCGCCCTGGAGACGCTCGCCGCCGCCGACGTCATCGCCTGCGAGGACAGCCGCGTCACCCGCAAGCTCACCGAGCATTACGGCATCGCCACGCCGCTCACGCCCTATCACGAGCACAACGCGGCCGAGGCGCGGCCGAAGCTGCTCGCCCGCCTGGCCGACGGCCAAGCGGTCGCGCTGGTCTCGGATGCCGGCACGCCGCTGATTTCCGATCCCGGCTACAAACTGGTGCGCGAGGCGAGCGATGCCGGTTCACGCGGTCATTCGCGGTGCCGGGCGCCTCCGCGGTGTTGAGCGCGCTTGGCGTCGCCGGCCTGCCGACCGACCGTTTTTTCTTCGAGGGATTTCTGCCGCCCAAACAGGCGGCCCGGCAAAAGCGCATCGCCGAACTCGCCGGCATCCCCGCCACTCTGGTGCTGTTCGAAAGCGGCCCGCGCTTGGCCGCGGCGCTCGCCGATCTCGCCGCCGGACTGGGGCCGCGCGCGGCCGCGATCTGCCGCGAGCTGACCAAGCTGCATGAGGAAATCCGCCGCGCCGATCTTGCAAGCTTGGCACGGCATTATGAGTCTGGCGCGGAAACGCGCGGCGAGATCGTCATCGTGGTGGCGCCGCCCGCCGCCGCTACCGAGGCGGCCGACGATGTCGACGACCTGTTGCGCCGCGCGTTGATGCGCGTCTCGGTCAAGGACGCCGTCGGCGAAGTGGCGCTCGCCACCGGCCGCCCGCGCCGCGAGGTCTATCAGCGCGCGCTCGCGCTCGCCGATACGGCCGGCAAACAGGACGGCGGCGATGACGCGCCGTAACGACAGCGCGCGGCCGCCGCGTCCACAGCCGCTAAAGCCCGCAGCGCGACCGGAAAAAGTTGCGGCCTTCGGCCTCGGCATTTCGGCCGAGAGCCGCGCCGCCGCCTGGCTGATCGCGCACGGCTATCGCATCCTGGCGCGGCGCTGGAAAAGTCCGCTCGGCGAGATCGACATCATCGCCGCGCGCCGCCACACGTTGATTTTCGTCGAGGTGAAAGCACGCGCGAAATTGGATGATGCTGCTGAAGCGGTCACCGAACGGCAAAAGCAACGGATCGCAGCGGCAGCGGAAATTTGGCTCGCCGCCAACCCGATGCCTGCCATTCGCGATATTCGCTTCGATGCGATCCTGGTCGCGCCCGGACGGCTGCCGCGCCATATTCCGGCGGCGTTCGAAACCAACTAAGGCGATCAGGCGCTCAGGCGCTCGAAAAACGCATCGACCTGGCCGCGGATGCGGCCGGCGACGTGGCCGAGATCGTCGGCCACCGTTTTCACCGCGCTGGCGCTGGCGCGGGTGCCCTCGGTGGCGGTGCCCACCAGATTGACCTCGTCGGCGGTCTCGACCGTGCGCTTGGCGGCGATCTCGACGCTGCGCGCGATCTCCGCCGTAGCGGCGCCCTGCTCGGTGACGGCGGCGGCGATGGCGCCGCTGATGTCGCCGATCTCGCGGATGATGTGCTCGATCGCGGTGATCGCCTCGATCGAGCGCATGGTGGCGCGCTGCATGCCGGCAATCTGCGCGCCGATCTCCTCGGTAGCGCGGCTGGTCTGGCCGGCCAGCGCCTTCACCTCGCCGGCGACCACCGCGAAGCCGCGCCCGGCCTCGCCGGCGCGCGCGGCCTCGATGGTGGCGTTGAGCGCGAGCAGGTTGGTCTGCTCGGCGATCCCGGTGATGAGCTTGACCACGTCGCCGATGCGCCCGGCCGCTTCGTCCAGCTCCTTGACCGCGATATTGGTGCGGCCGGCCTCGTTCACCGCCTTGGTGGCGATGGCGTTGGACTGCGCCACCTGGCGGTCGATCTCGTTCACGGAAGCCGACAATTCGTCGGCGGCGGACGCGATATCGCGCACGTTCGAGGAAGCCTCCGACGACGCGGTGGTCGCCCGTTCGGTCTTCGCCGATGCGTCGTCGGCGGCGCCGGCGAGCTGGGTCGAGGCGGCCAGCATCTGGTCGGAAATGCGCCCGAGCTCGGCCAGGGTTGCTTCCATTTCCGCCGAGAAACGCGAGATCTCGCCCAGCATCTGCTCCTGACGCCGCGTGCGCGTTTCGGTGTCGTCGCGCACCGTGCGATTGAGTTCTTCGTTGTGGCGCATGGCGCGCTGGAACACGGCGATCGAGCGCGCCAGCGCGCCGATCTCGTCGCCGCGCTCGCCGAATGGAACCGCAATCGCAGCATCGCCGGCGGCGACCGCCTCAGTGACATGCGTGATGTCGGCGATCGGTTTGGCGACGCTGCGTGAGATCACCATCGCGCCGGCGATCGCGAGCATGACCGCGACGCAGGCGAGCAGGCTCAGCCACACGGCGGTCTTGTCGATACCGGTGTCCATTTCGTGGAAGGCGCGCGTGGCCCGATTGGCATATAATTCGGTGAGCTGTTCCAAATCCTTGTTGAGCGCCTTGCGCACGGAACGGTTGGCGTCGTTATCGCCCCATTCGCGGCCGGCGGCGGGACTGACCTCGGTGCCCAGCCGCGCCAGCTCTTTGCGGAAATCGATGAACTGCGCGATGCGCTTGGAAAACTGCGCGAATAGTTGCGCGTCATCGCCGTGCACCGACTTCTTCCAGTCGTCCACCACCTTGGCGATCTGCTTGTTGAATTTGAGAATGCCGTCGGCGTAGATCTTTGACGTCGCCATGTCGGTCGACATGTAAACGCCGCGCGATTCCATAACGACGGCGTAGATCAGCCCGTTCACGCGCTCGACGTTCCAGGTGCCGGCATTGGCGGATTCGAATTCGTCGATCAGCGCCGCGTGGTGGCGCGCCGCCGATACGGCGACCACCGACAGCGCGATGGTCGTGGTGGCCATCAAGGCGAAGATCGCATAGAGCTTGGCGGCGATCGAAAGCTTCGGCAATGTCACCAGCGGCCCCCATCCGTGCCCCTTAAGGGCCGGCGAGCGGCCATAGTGGCGGTAAAATGTTAATGCTTTGTTTTCCTTAGTCTTCCGGTCGCCTCAAAGGTCGCCATGAGCCTGAAAATCGCGGTGCAGATGGATCCGATCCAGCGGATCAATATCAAGGGCGATTCAACCTTCGCCCTGCTGCTGGAAGCGCAGCGGCGGGGCCATAAGCTCTCCTATTACACCCCCGACCGGCTGGCCCTGCTCAATGGCCGCCTGTTCGCCACGGTCGAGAGCCTCGCCGTGCGCGACCGCGCCGGCGACCATTTCACGCTTGATGAGCCGCGGCGCGTGGCGCTGGCCGAATTCGACGTGATCCTGCTGCGCCAGGACCCGCCCTTCGATCTCGCCTATGTGACCACCACCCATCTGCTCGAGCGCATCCATCCCAAGACCCTGGTGGTCAATGACCCGGCCCATGTGCGCAACGCGCCGGAAAAGATGATGGTCACCGAGTTTCCCGACCTGATGCCGCCGACGCTGGTCACCCGCGACCTCGCCGAGATCAAGGCGTTCCGCGCCGAGCACGGCGACATCGTGATGAAACCGCTCTACGGCCACGGCGGCGGCGCGGTGTTCCGCCTCACGCGCGACGATCTCAATTTCGGCTCGCTCTACGACATGTTCGCGGTCACCTTCCGCGAGCAGTGGGTGGTGCAGAAATTTCTCCCCGCCGTGAAACAAGGCGACAAGCGCATCCTGCTGGTGGACGGCGAGTTCGCCGGCGCGGTCAACCGCATTCCGGCCGCCGACGATCTGCGCTCCAACATGGTGCGTGGCGGGGCGCCTGCGGCGACCGATCTCACGGCGCGCGAGCGCGAGATCTGCCGGCGGCTCGGGCCGGCCTTGCGCGAGCGCGGACTGTTGTTCGCCGGCATCGACGTGATCGGCGACTGGCTGACCGAGATCAACGTCACGTCGCCCACCGGCATCCGCGCGGTGAAGAACTCTCGGCGGACCGGACGCCGCGGCGATGATTTGGGACAGGATCGAGGCGAAGCGGAAAGCCCAAGCTTCATGACCCTGGCAATGCCGCCGGACTGATAAATTCGTTCTCTAATTGTTCTTGCCCGCCCCCTTGGCTTCCGCTACTCTGACGGGTAGCGGGTTGAGGGCTTCACCCATGGTCCAGCGCGTCTCCACGGTCGCCTTCGAGGGCATCGAGGCCCGCGCCGTCGACGTGCAGGTGCAGGTGGCGCCCGGCCTGCCGGCCTTCAACATCGTCGGCCTGCCCGACAAGGCGGTGTCGGAAGCTAAAGAGCGGGTGCGCGCGGCGCTGATCGCTTCCGGCCTGGCGCTGCCGGCGCGCCGCATCACCATCAACTTGGCGCCCGCCGACCTGCCGAAGGAAGGCAGCCACTATGATCTGCCGATCGCGCTCGGGCTGATGGCCGCCATCGGCGCCATTCCGCAGGACGCCATTGCCGGCTTCACCGTGCTGGGCGAGCTCGGGCTCGACGGCTCGATCGCCAGCGTCGCCGAGGTGCTGCCGGCCGCCATCGGCGCCAATGCGCGCGGGCAAGGCCTGATCTGCCCGGCGGCTTGCGGGCCGGAAGCGGCCTGGGCCTCACCGGAGATCGACATCGTCGCCGCGCTGTCGCTCATTCAGCTGGCCAATCATTTCAAGGGCACCCAGGTGCTGTCGCGGCCGCAGCCGAAGATCCGCGAGATCGACGGCACGCCGCTCGACCTCGCCGACATCAAGGGCCAGGAGAGCGCCAAGCGCGCGCTCGAAGTCGCCGCCGCCGGCGGCCATAACCTCTTGATGATCGGCCCGCCCGGCGCCGGCAAGTCGATGCTGGCGGCGCGGCTGCCCTCGATCCTGCCGCCGCTGCTGCCGGCCGAACTGCTCGAAGTGTCGATGATCGCTTCGGTCGCCGGCGAGATCGAAGGCGGCGCGCTCACCAACAAGCGGCCGTTCCGTTCGCCACACCATTCCGCCTCCATGCCGGCGCTGGTCGGCGGCGGCTTGCGCGCGCGGCCGGGCGAGATTTCGCTCGCGCATAACGGCGTGCTGTTCCTCGACGAGATGCCGGAGTTCTCCGGCCAGGTGCTCGACTCGCTGCGCCAGCCCTTGGAAACCGGCGACGTCGCCATCGCGCGCGTCAATCACCGCATCACCTATCCGGCGCGTTTCATGCTGGTCGCGGCCATGAATCCCTGCCGTTGCGGGCGCGCCAACGATCCCGGCTTTACCTGCAAACGCGGGCCGAACACGCACTGCGTGGCCGAATACCAGAGCCGGCTGTCCGGCCCGCTGCTCGATCGCATCGATCTGCACATCGAGGTGCCGGCGGTCACCGCCGCCGACCTGATCCTGCCGCCGCCGCGCGAAGGCAGCCGCGAGGTCGCCGCCCGCGTCGCGCGCGCCCGCGACATCCAGGTCGAACGCTACGCCGCGCTCGGGCTGGAGAACGTGCGCACCAACGCGCAGGCGCACGGGCCGGTGCTGGAAGAGATTGCGCGCGCCGACGGCACGGGCTTAGCGCTGCTGCGCGACGCTGCCGATTCCATGCGTCTGTCGGCGCGCGGCTATCACCGCGTGTTGCGGGTCGCCCGCACGCTGGCCGATCTCGACGGCGCCGAGAAGGTCGGCCGCGTGCATCTGGCCGAGGCGCTGTCCTACCGGGCGCTCGCCGACGAAGTGCGCCGCGCGGCGTAAGCCTCACTGATTTAACTAACCAATAACCATAACGGCCTAGCCTCGCCTGGAATCGCGTGGCCGATTTGGCCCGCGCCGTACGAGGCCGCCATGAAACGGACCCACATCGCCGCGTTGCTGGTCCTCGTCGTCGCGGTACCCGCCGCCGCTGCCGGTTCGTTCTTCTCCTCGACCGCCAAGCCCTGCTTCGCCGCCGGCGCTTCCGGCTATCAGTTCTCCAATAGCGTGGCCGCGGACTTCACGGTGCGCATCGCCAGCGCGGCGGCAAAGCCCAGCCTGCGCATGCAGCTGGTCGACGATGCGGCCACAGCCGATTTCGTGCTGCTCGACGACAACGCCACCGCCAATGCCTGCGCGGACGTCAGCGCCATCCAGAGCATCCGCATCGATCCCGCCGCGCGCGCCGCCGATCTCACGGTGGTGCTGTCGCGGCAGCCCGCCGACTACAAGATCTATGTGCGATCGGCCAGTTTCTCGGAGCAGGACGCCGCCGCGCTGTTCGCGGTGATCTGGAAAACCGCCGGCCTGGCCGGTTCCGGACGCAAGTTCGCCGCGCGTAATTGACCTCGTTACCGCTCCCTTAACGCTCCTTTCACCACGTTCGCGCGTGCGCGCAGGCCGCGTGCGGCGGGGAACAAAGTTGCAAGATTCCAGGCGCCAAATGCCCGTCAAATATGCGGGGATCGGGCGCCGGCATCATGGGATCGCGGTCACAAGACTCAGTCGTGCGGCAGGCGCGCCAGCGCGCGCGCAACAAGTCGGCGCTGATATTGTTCGGCCGCGCCGTCGTATCCACCATGGCGGTCGTCTCCGGCTGGCTCGGCTTCCTCACCGGCGTGCGCCTGCAGAGCTCGAATTACGACCCTTATGCCTACGGCACCGGCGTCAGCGCGCTGTTCGCCGCCGCTTGCGCGGTCATCGCCCTGATGTTGATGCGCCAGCGCACCCACACGGACAAAATGCGCGCGCTGGAGACGCGGATCGAGGAGCTGACCGACGCCAATTGGGAGCTGCGCGAGGCGGAAGAGCGCGCGCGCAGTCTGCTGGAAGCGCAAGGCGACCTGATCGTGCGCCGCGACGCCGGCGGCCGCATCACTTACGCCAATGACGCCTTCTGCGCGCTCGCCGGCCGTAGCCGCGAAGACATGATCGGCACGGTCGCCGAATTGCCCATTCTCACGCAAGGGCCGGTGACGGCGCTGCCCGACGGCACCCGCGTGCATGACCAGAGCGTCGGCTGCGGCGACAGCACGCGCTGGATTGCCTGGCGTGAAGTCGCGGTACGCGGCGAGACCGGGGCCGAAATGCAGGGCGTCGGCCGCGACGTCAGCTATCGGGTCGAGGCCGAGCACGCGCTCGCTTTGGCGCGCGACCTGGCGGAGACCGCCAATCGCGCCAAGTCGCGCTTCCTCGCCACGGTCAGTCATGAAATCCGCACGCCGCTCAACGGCATTCTCGGCATGGCCGATCTGCTGCTCGACACGGAACTCACGCCCGAACAATTGACTTACGCGAAAGCGGCGAAGACCTCGGGCGAGACGCTGCTGTCGCTGATCGAGGAAATTCTCGACTTCTCGAAGATCGAAGCGGGCAAGCTCGATCTTGAGACGCGGCCATTCGCGCTGGTTCCGCTGGTCGAGGAAACAGTCGAACTCCTGGCCCCGCGCGCGCAGGCGAAAGGCATCGAGATCGCATCGTTGGTCGACGAGCGGCTGCCGCACAAAGTCGTGGGCGATGCCGCGCGCTTGCGCCAGGTGCTGCTCAATCTCGCCGGCAACGCCATCAAGTTCACCGCCCAAGGCGGCGTCGCGGTGATCGTCGAGCCGGACGAGCATGAAAACGAAATTCGTTTCCAGGTGCGCGATACCGGCATCGGCCTATCGCCACAAGATCAGGCGCGCGTGTTCCGCGATTTCGAGCAGGCGGACGGATCGTCCACCCGCAAGTTCGCTGGCACCGGCTTGGGGCTCGCCATCTCCAAGCGCATCGTCGAGCGCATGGACGGCCGCATCGCGGTCGACAGCAAAACGGGCGGCGGCGCCACTTTCAGCTTCACCGTGCCGCTGGCGCCGGCGCCGGACGCCGGCGCGCCGGAATTCGCCGCGCCCGATCTCACCGGCACGACGGCATTGATCGTGGCCGCGGCGGAAATCGAATCGTCGCTGCTGGCGCGCCGGCTCGGCGGCTGGGGCGCCGAGACCCGCGTGGCGGCCGACCAGGAAAGCGCCGTCGCGCTGCTTGCCAAGCGACGCTGGGATACGCTGCTGGTCGATTATCCGCTGGCGCGCAGCCTGATCGCCCACAGCGATCTCGCGAGTCTCGCCGTGGCGCGCCGCATCGTGCTGATCCGGCCGACCGAGCGGCACGAACTTGCCCGCGCTGAAGGAACACGGCTTCACCGGCTATCTGGTCAAGCCGGTGCGCGCGGCGTCGCTCGCGGCAAGACTTGCCGCCGAAGCCGCGTTCGAAGGCATGCCGGCGGAAACTTCCGATGCAGGCGAGAGCGCGCATGCCGGCGCCGCGAACGGCAAGGGCTTGTCGATCCTGGTGGCCGAGGACAACCAGATCAACGCGCTGCTCGCGCGCGCGCTGCTGACAAGGCTCGGCCACCACCCGACCATCGCCGGCGACGGCGAAGCGGCGGTGGAATCCTGGGCGGCCGCGCGCGCGGCCGGCAAGCCCTACGATCTCGTGCTGATGGACGTGCAGATGCCGGGCATGGACGGGCTGGAAGCCGCCCGCCGCATCCGCGCCGCCGAGACGCAAGCGGGCGCGCCGCCGACCCGCATGCTGGCGCTCACCGCCAATGCCCAGTCCGAAGACCGCGAGGCCTGCCTCGCCGCCGGCATGGACGGCTTGCTGGTGAAACCGCTGGATCGCGAGCGGCTGCGCGAGGCGCTTGCGGCGGTGGCGTCCCCGCTTGCGGCCTGACCGTGCTTTCCCCACCTTGTCATAATTCCGTGTCCCGCCCATGCTGTAGGGGGGTGTAGCGACACTCGATTCCCGATTCGCCCGCTTGAATCCCTGGCTAAACGGACCTTTTTGCCCCGAAAAGGAGCCAAAATCCCCATGGCACGCCGCGCCAGCCTCTATCCGCCCCGCAACCTGTTCGAGCGCTTTCGTCCGGCGCCCACCGGCCCCGGCGCGTCCCCAGCCTGATTTCCGCGCTGCAAGCCTATGGCGGTTTGCAAGCCTGGGCGGCCCGCGCGCATCGGCCGTCGCAATGCCTGGGCCGCCTCGGCTCGCTGGAGGTGCGGCTGGCGCAGACCGCCGCCGAGGTGCGCCAGGCGCAGAAATTGCGCTATCGCGTTTTCTATCAGGAAGGCCCCGCCATCGCTAACCCGGGCCGGCTGTTCGCGCGCCGCGACGTCGATGCCTATGACGCGATCTGCGACCACCTGCTGGTGCTCGATCATGCCACCCACGACCGCCAGAACGCCAACCGGCCGGCGGTGGTCGGCACCTATCGCCTGCTGCGGCAGCCGCTGGCGGAGGAATATGGCGGCTTCTACACCTCCGCCGAATTCGACATCGGCGGGCTGATCGCGCGCCACGGCAATCTGCAATTCCTCGAACTCGGCCGCTCCTGCGTGCTGGCGCCCTACCGTAACAAGCGCACGGTCGAGCTCTTGTGGTACGGCATCTCGGGCTATCTGCAGCAGAACCGCACCGACGTGATGTTCGGCTGCGCCAGCCTCGACGGCACCGACCCCAAGCGGCTGGCGATGCCGCTGTCGTTCCTGCATCACTATGCGCGGGCGCCGGAAGCCTGGCGCGCGCGGGCGCTGCCCGAGCGCTATGTCGAGATGAACCGGATATCGAAGGAAGCGATCGATCCGAAGGAAGCGCTGCGCGCGCTGCCGCCGCTGATCAAGGGCTATCTGCGGCTGGGCGCCTATATCGGCGACGGCGCGGTGGTCGACCACGAGTTCGGCACCACCGATGTGCTGATCATTCTGCCGGTGTCGGCGATCAAGAAGCGCTATTTCGAGCACTTCGACGTGAGCCGCCGCGCGGCGTAGACATCTGCGTGTCGTCCCCGCGCAAGCGGGGACCCAGTACTCCGCAATTCTATCGATTAATCCGCTGGCTCTGGATCCCGGCTTGCGCGCGCATGATCGGGCGCTTGGCCGGGACGACAAAACTACAACCTTCGTAGCGACACTTCCTCGACCTGGTGGCTCTCGCCCTTCTTCAGGATGAGATCGGAGCGCTGGCGCGTCGGAATGATATTTTCGTGCAGATTGACCAGATTGATGCGTTCCCAGATCGACGACGCGGTTTCGATCGCTTCGGCGTCGGACAAATTCGAATAGCGATGGAAGTATGATTTCGGATCGCGAAACGCGGTGCTGCGCAACGTCAAAAATCGGTCGACGTACCAGGACTTGAGCACGTCCTCGTCGGCGTCGAGATAGACCGAGAAATCGAAGAAGTCCGACACGAAGGGGATCGCCTTGCCGTCCTTGGGCAGCCGGCCGGTTTGCAGCACGTTCAGTCCTTCGACGATGAGGATGTCCGGCCGGTCCACCTCCACCCACTGGTTCGGCGTCACGTCGTAGATCAGATGCGAATAGACCGGCGCCCGCGCCGGCCGCCGCCCCGCCTTTACGTCGGTCAGGAAACGCAACAGCGCCGGCAGGTCGTAGCTTTCCGGAAAGCCCTTCTTCTCCATCAGGCCTTCGCGCTCGAGGATCGCATTCGGAAAAAGAAAGCCGTCGGTGGTGATGAGATCGACCTTCGGCACGTTCGGCCAGCGCGCCAGCAGCGCCTGCAGCACGCGCGCGGTGGTCGACTTGCCGACCGCTACCGAGCCGGCGACGCCGATGATGAACGGCATCTTGACGTCCTCGGTACCAAGGAAGCGCTCCTGCGCGCGGAACAGCCGTTGCGTCGCCGCTACGTAGAGCGAGAGCAATCGCGACAGCGACAGATAAATCTCCTCGACTTCCTTGATGTCGAGCCGGTCGTGCAGCGAGCGCAGGCGGGTGACCTCGTCGGAGGTCAGCGTCATCGGCGTGTCGTCGCGCAGCGCCGCCCATGCCGCGCGCGAGAAGGTGCGGTAGGGCGAGAGGGTTTCTTCGGTGCGCTGTTCCATCAGTGTGCGATTCAGCCGCGCGACGCGCTTTCTCTTGGTGCCCGCTCTGCGCGGTGCGTTTGGCCAGTTCCGCCTCGACCTCGGCCAGCGTGACCCCGCGCGCTTCCAGCACGACCATGAGATGATAGAGAAGGTCGGCGGCTTCCGCGATCAGCCGGCCGCGATCTTCCTGCACGGCTGCCATGGCCGTTTCGAAAGCCTCTTCGCCCAATTTTTTGGCGCAGTGGGCGACGCCCTTGTCGAGCAGCGCGCGGGTATAGGATTCCGCCGCGCTCGCCTTCGCGCGTTCGTGCACCCGCTTTTCCAGATCGGCCAGGGTGAATTTGCTCATGGGCGTCCTTTCGGACGGTGCTTTATCACGGATCGAGCCGCATCGGCAGGCCGGCTTTGGCCATGTAAGACTTGGCTTCCCGCACGCTGTGCTCGCCGAAGTGGAAGATCGAGGCGGCCAGCACCGCGGTGGCATGGCCGTCGCGGATGCCTTCCACCAGATGCGCGAGCCCGCCGACCCCGCCGGAGGCGATCACCGGCACCGTAATGGCGTCGGCGATCGCGCGGGTGAGCGGGATGTCGTAGCCCTTGCGGGTGCCGTCGCGGTCCATGGAGGTGAGCAAGATCTCGCCGGCGCCGAGCGCGACCACTTCCTTGGCGTAGCCGACCGCGTCGATGCCGGTCGGGTGCCGGCCGCCGTGGGTGAAAATTTCCCAGCGCGCTTTTTCGCCCGGTTGCGACACCTGCTTGGCGTCGATGGCGACCACGATGCACTGGTCGCCGAATTTTTCCGCCGCCTCCTTGACGAAGGCGCGCCGGGCGACCGCTGCGGTGTTGATCGACACCTTGTCGGCGCCGCAGGTCAAAAGCTTGCGGATATCGTCGACCGTGCGCACGCCACCGCCCACGGTGAGCGGCATGAAGCAGGCTTCCGCCGTTCGCGTCACCACGTCGTAGATGGTGTCGCGGTTCTCGTGGCTCGCCGTGATGTCGAGGAAGCAGAGTTCGTCGGCGCCGGCGGCGTCATAGGCGATGGCCGCTTGCACCGGGTCGCCGGCGTCGCGCAGATTGACGAAATTGACGCCCTTGACCACGCGGCCGTCTTTCACGTCGAGGCAGGGAATGACGCGGACTTTGAACATGGCTTACGCCGCCGTCCGCGCATTGCGAATGAGACTGAGCGCTTCCGCCGCATCGAGCCGCCCGTCATAGAGCGCGCGGCCGGCGATGGCGCCTGCCAGCTTGCGCGCGCGCGGCTCCAGCAGCGCCTTGATGTCGGCGATCGAGGCCAAGCCCCCCGACGCGATCACCGGAATCGAAATCGCCTCGGCCAGCGCGATGGTGGCGTCGAGATTGAGGCCTTTCAGCATGCCGTCGCGCGTGACGTCGGTAAAGATGATGGCCGCGACACCGGCATCCTCGAAACGGCGGGCAATGTCGAGCGCCGACAATTCCGCAGTCTTCGCCCAGCCCTCCACCGCCACCTTGCCGTCGCGCGCGTCGAGCCCGACCGCGACGCGGCCGGGATAGTCGCGCGCCGCCTGCTTGACGAAAGGCGGATCGCGCACCGCGGCGGTGCCGATGATGACGCGCGTCACGCCCTTTTCGAGCCAGGCTTCCACGGTCGCGGTGTCGCGGATGCCGCCGCCGAGCTGCACCGGAATGCCGATGGTCTCCAGGATGCGGTCGACCGCGTCGGCGTTCACCGGCTTGCCGGCGAAGGCGCCGTCGAGATCGACGATGTGCAGATATTCGAAGCCCTGCATCTCGAAGGCGCGCGCCTGCGCCGCCGGATCGCGATGAAACACGGTCGCGCGCGCCATGTCGCCCTGCTGCAGCCGCACGGCGAGGCCTTCCTTGAGGTCGATGGCGGGGAACAGGATCATGGCGCCCATTTCAAAAAATTCGCGATCAGCGCCAGGCCGAGCCGCTGGCTCTTCTCGGGATGGAATTGCGTGCCGACCATGTTGTCGCGCCCGACGATGGCGGTGAGCGGCCCGCCGTAATCGGCCTGCGCCACCAGATCGCCGCGCTGCGTCGGTTTAAGCTCGTAGCTGTGCACGAAATAGGCATGCAAGCCGTCCGGCCCGAGCGGAATATCCTCGAGCAGCGGGTGGGTCTTGAGCATGTTGAGCGTGTTCCAGCCCATGTGCGGAATCTTCAAATTCGCGTCGTTCGGCGCAATGCGATCGACCTCGCCGGCGATCCAGCCGAGGCCCGGCGTAACCTGATACTCCCGCCCGCGCTCGGCCATCAGTTGCATACCTACGCAGATACCGAAAAACGGCCTGCCCCGTTTGCGTACGCTCTCTTCCAATGCATCAATCATGCCGGGGATCGCGTCGAGGCCGCGCCGGCAATCGGCGAAGGCGCCGACGCCGGGCAGCACCACGCGCGCGGCGCGCGGCGACCCGCACCGGATCGCTGGTGACCACAATCGGCTGGTCGTGCCCGCTCTCGCGCGCGGCGCGTTCGAACGCTTTGGCCGCCGAATGCAGATTGCCGGAGCCGTAGTCGACGATGGCGACGCTCATCGCGAGCCTCCCGGCTCCGGGAACAGGCCGATCACGTCGGACGGCGACGGCGGTCCGCGCCGCACCGGCGCGGCATAACGCGGCTCCGGCGTGGCGGACGGGGCCGGCGGCGTTGCGGCAGCGCGCTTGCTCCACTCGGCAAAGAACCGCTGCTCCGCGATTTCGACGTCCTCGCCGACCACAAAGCCGAGCATCTTCCAGCCACGCCGCGTCAGTTTCCAGCGCCAGATCGTCGGCGCCTCGAAGCCGATCAGCAACGCGATCAGCAGGCCGGCAAGGAATTGCACGGTCGACGACGCGCCGATCAGCGCCAGGCCGACGCCGAGCAGGATGCTGGCGACCAGATAGATGACAAACGCCAGCCACAGCCGGCGCCACAGCAGCCAGAGCGGCGCCAGCAGCGAAGGCCCAGAAATAAAATCCGTCGCGCACGAACAGAAAGCGTTCCGGATCGGACGCGGCTTCGCCCGGTTGCGGCGGCGGTTCGTGCACGGTGTAAGTGGGCATCGTCTTTCACTCTACCAACGTCATCCTTCGAGGCTCGGGCTTCGCCCTCGCACCTCAGGATGACGACTCTGTGCCTGCTTCGATCCGTCACCCTGAGGTACCCGGCGCAGCCGGGTCTCGAAGGGCGACGGCCACGTTATCACCCGCCGAGCGAGCCCTTGGTGGACGGCACCTCATCCTTGGCGCGCGGATCGATTGCCACCGCCGCGCGCAGCGCGCGCGCCAGAGCCTTGAAGCAGGACTCGGCGATATGGTGGTCGTTGCGTCCCGTACAAAGTCTCGGCGTGCAGCGTGATGCCGGAATTCATCGCGAAGGCCTGGAACCATTCCTGCACCAGCTCGGTGTCGAACGAGCCGACCTTGTCGCGCACGAATTCCGCCTTGAACACCAGGAACGGCCGGCCGGAGATATCGATCGCCACGCGCGTCAACGCCTCGTCCATCGGCACGTGCACGTCGGCATAGCGGGTGATGCCCTTCATGTCGCCGAGCGCCTGCTTGACCGCTTGCCCGAGCGCGATGCCGACATCCTCGGTGGTGTGGTGGTGATCGATGTGCAGATCGCCCTTGGCCTTGACCGTGATGTCGATGCGCGAGTGGCGCGCCAACAGATCGAGCATGTGATCGAGGAAGCCGATGCCGGTCGAAACCAACGAACGGCCGGCGCCGTCGAGATCGATCTCGACCTCGACGTCGGTTTCCTTGGTCTTGCGCTTCACGGCGCTTTGCGCATGGCGTTATCCTTGAGACGCGCGCCTTTTATCAGCGTTACGGTGCGTTCGCTACAGCCAGTGCTGACTTGTCGATTCTAGCGTTCCCTCCCCCTTGTGGGGGAGGGACAGGGAGGGGGGTAGGCCATTAGCGCCTGAGTCAGTTAACACCCCCCCCCAACCCTCCCCCACAAGGGGGAGGGAGCAGTTCAGCGTTTGCAACAACCCCTCGGGCTCCTTACATGTGCCGCTTCTGAGAGGCTCCCGCGTATGTCATCCAACGAATTTCCCTCCTGGCACGGCACCACCATCCTGACCGTCCGCAAGGGCGGCAGCGTGGTCGTCGGCGGCGACGGCCAAGTGTCGATCGGCCAGACCATCGTCAAATCCAACGCCAAAAAGGTGCGCAAGCTCGGCAAAGGCGACGTGATCGGCGGCTTTGCCGGCGCCACCGCCGACGCGTTTACCTTGTTCGAGCGGCTGGAGAGCAAGCTCGAGCAGTATCCCGGCCAGCTGCTGCGCGCCGCGGTGGAGCTCGCCAAGGACTGGCGCACCGACCGCTATCTGCGCCGGCTCGAGGCCATGATGATCGTCGCCGACAAGCAGGTGTCGCTGGTCTTGACCGGCACCGGCGACGTGCTGGAGCCGGAGGCGGGCGTCGCCGGCATCGGCTCCGGCGGCAATTATGCGCTGGCCGCCGCCCGCGCGCTGCTGGACGGGCCGCTCGATGCCGAGGCGATCGTGCGCAAGTCGCTCGACCTCGCCGCCGACATCTGCGTCTACACCAACCGCAATGTCACCATTGAGAGCGCTGAAAACCTAGCTGTCATGCCCCGCGAAGGCGGGGCATCCAGTACCCCCGGCGAAAGGATTAATCGAGAGCTTCGCGATTACTGGATCATTCGCTTTCGCGGATGATGACACCCCGTGAGTAACCAATGACCGACTTCTCCCCCCGCGAAATTGTTTCCGAACTCGACCGCTTCATCGTCGGCCAGAACGACGCCAAGCGCGCGGTCGCCATCGCGCTGCGCAACCGCTGGCGCCGGCTCCAGCTCGACGACAAGCTGCGCGAGGAAGTGCTGCCCAAGAACATCCTGATGATCGGGCCGACCGGCGTCGGCAAGACCGAGATCTCGCGGCGCCTCGCCCGGCTCGCCGGCGCGCCGTTCCTGAAAGTGGAAGCCACCAAGTTCACCGAGGTCGGCTATGTCGGCCGCGACGTCGAGCAGATCGTGCGCGACCTGGTGGAGATTTCCATCGCGCTCACGCGCGAGAGAAAACGAAAAGACGTGCAGGCGAAGGCCGAACTCGCCGCCGAGGAGCGCGTGCTCGACGCTTTGGTCGGCCCCGGCTCCGGACCGTCCACGCGCGAAAGCTTTCGCAAGAAGCTGCGCGCCGGCGAGCTCAACGACAAGGAGATCGAGATCGAGGTGCAGGCGGGCGGCTCCGGCATGCCGATGTTCGAAATTCCCGGCATGCCGGGCGCCCAGATGGGCGCCATCAATATCGGCGATATTTTCGGCAAGCTCGGCGGCGGCCGCACCAAGACGCGAAAGGTCACGGTGCTGGACTCGCACGACATCCTGGTCAACGAGGAATCCGACAAGCTGCTCGACAACGAGCAGCTCGTTCAGGAATTGATCAAGGCGGTGGAGCAGAACGGCATCGTGTTCCTGGACGAGATCGACAAGATCGCCGGGCGCGAGGGCCGCATGGGCGCCGACGTGTCGCGCGAGGGCGTGCAGCGCGACCTGCTGCCGCTGATCGAAGGCACCACCGTCAACACCAAGCACGGGCCGGTGAAGACCGATCATGTGCTGTTCATCGCCTCCGGCGCCTTCCATATCTCCAAGCCGTCCGACCTCTTGCCCGAATTGCAAGGCCGGCTGCCGATCCGCGTGGAATTGAGCGCGCTCTCGCGCGACGATATGCGCCGTATTTTAACCGAGCCGGAAGCCTCGCTGATCAAGCAATACGTGGCGCTGCTGAAGACGGAAGGCGTGACGCTCGATTTCAGCGAGGACGCCATCGACGCCATTGCCGACATCGCGGTGGCGGTGAATTCGACGATCGAGAATATCGGCGCGCGCCGCCTGCAGACGGTCATGGAGCGCGTGCTCGATGAAATCTCGTTTGCCGCCACCGACCGCTCGGGCGAGACGGTCAAGATCGACGCCGCTTACGTGGAAAAGCACATCGGCGATCTGGCCAAGAACGCGGATTTGAGCCGGTTTATCCTGTAGCCGCCGCACCTGTTGCCACGGCGGAGGCGGCGCTATTTTCTGGCCGTCATGCAGTCCATGACGAATTTCGAGCGCTCGTCCATCTTGATGTTCTGATCGGCGGCCTGCTTTTCGCAGTCGCGCATCTTTTCCGCTTCGCCCGGCGGCATCATCTTTTGCGGCGCAGTCGGCTTCATCGAGGATTGCGCGGCGGCGGCCCCGCAAGCGAGGCCCAACATCAAGGCCGTAAGCCATGCAATCGTACGCGGCATGCCGGTTTCCTCTCGGAGACGGTTCCGATGGTCGCGCATTTTGGGCCATGCACGCAATGGCGGTCTAGTCGCGCGCCCGCCGCAGCCGCACATAAAGCGCGCCCTCGCCGCCGTGGGCGATACGCGCGTCCTCGAAGCCAACCACCAGTGAGCGGAATTCCGGCAAGCCCAGCCATTGCGGGACCTGGCGTTTCAACACGCCGGGCTCATCGCCGCGCCCTTTGCCGGTGATCACCAGCACCAGCCGGGCGTCACGCGCATGCGCGTTGCGCAGGAACCGCAGCAGCGCGGAATGTGCCTGCGCTTGCGTCAAGCCGTGCAGGTCGAGGCGGGCGTCGATCGCCTCTTTGCCGCGCGCGACGCGCCGCGTCATGCGGCGGCCAAGCGGCGCCAGAGGTGGCGCCAGCGGCGCAGGTGCCGGCTTTTGCAGCGGCAGCGGTGTCGAGGTTGCTTAGGCTCCGCCACCGGGCGCGCCGGCTCGGCCATAGGCGTTGTCGCATCGTCGCCCGCGTCGAAATGCGCGCTCGCGCGCAGCGGCTCGATCGCCTTGGTGACGGTCGTCCACAATACGCGCTCTTCGTAGGAGAGAACGCGGCGCCGGTTGCCCGCGTTCATGGCTGCGGCTTGGCCGGCGCCGGGACCGAAGCGGTTGGCGTATTGTCGGCCATGATCTCGGTCGGCCGCGGCCGGGGCAGCGGAACGTCAACCTTTTCCGGCGCGCTGCCGCTCACCGTCACGCCCTTGGGCACCAGCATGACGAACTGGCCGTGCTGCTTGATGCGGCCGGCGATGTGGCTGACCTCCTCGCCGTGGCCGAAATAGATGTCGGCGCGCGCCGCCCCGACGATGGCCGAGCCGGTGTCCTGCGCGAACAGCAGACGGCGAAACTTGGTGTCCGGCCGCTCGCTCGCGATCGGCAGCTCGGCATCGATCCAGATCGGCGTGCCGTAGACGTGGATATTCCTGTCCACCGCCAGCGAGCGCAGCGGCGTGAGCGGCACCCCTTGCGCGCCGATGCATTCGTCCTGCGGCGCAAGCGCGGTTTCCTGGAAGAACACGAAGGAGCGGTTCTTGCGGCGCAATTCCTTGCCTTCTTCCGGGTTGGCCAGCATCCAGTCGCGGATCTTGTCCATCGACATGTCTTCCTTGGCGATGATGCCGCGATCGACCAGGAAGCGGCCGACCGGCGTGTAGGGCTGGCCGTTGCTGGCGACGTAGTTGAGGCGCAGCAGCTGGCCGCTATCGAGTTTCACCCGCGTCGAGCCCTGGATCTGCGCGAAGAAGGCGTCGATCGGGTCCCTGACGTAGCAGATCTCGAGGCCCTTGCCGGCGATCGCGCCGTCCTCGATCTCGGTGCGGTCGAACTTGGCAAACACCTTGCTCTGGCGCCGCTGCACCGCCTCCGCCGGCGCGGTATAGAGCGGCACGTCGTATTCGTCGCTCGGGAAGCGCGAGCCCTCCACCTCGGTCTCGTAGTAGCCGGTGAAGAAGCCTTGCGTGTCGCCATGCGGCACGATGCGCACCGGCTTGAAATTGTCCTCGAAGAAGATACGCGCCTGCTCGCGGCCGAGCGGGCCCGCGGCATTCGCGCGCTCGCACACCTCGAACAGCCCGCCATAGACCGGCCGCGCCGCGCGCATCGCTCGGGTGCCCTGCAAGATGGCGCCGCAGCTTTTCAGGAACGTGTCGAAGGCGGCGGCGTGATCGTCGTCGTTCCAGCCTTCCAGCGCCGTGAAAGCAACCGGTTCGACCTGCGCGTTGCGAAACTTCATTTCATTCGCCGACGCCGGCCCGCTCAGCATTGCCATCAGGGCAAGCGCGAAAGCCGGAGCTATCCCGGTCAGTCCGGGGTGCTCGCGCAGCGAGCGAGCCCGGTATGACGACGAGTGGGAGCGGAACCGAGCCGCCATGCGCTCATTGCCCGGCTTCGGTCGCGACCAGTTTCCAGTTCGGATCGCGCGACGACAGATCGCGGGCGAAGGTCCACACGTCGGTGATGTCGGTCACCTTCTCGGCGTTGCCGTCAATCACGTTGCCGTTCTTGTCGCGTGTGGCCGTCACCAGCTTGGATTGGAAGCGCACGGTCAATTGCGCGGTGCGCCCGCGCAGCTCGGCGGCGGTGATCTCGGCGTTGTCGATGGAGACGAAGCGGCTTTCCACCGTCTCGCCGCGCTTCTCGCGCCCGGTGATGGCGGCCTCGAAGCCGTCATAGACGTCGCGCGACAGCAAATTCTTCAGGGTGCGGCGATCGCCTTCCGCGAAGGCGTTCACGATCATCTCGTAAGCCGCGCGCGCGCCGGTGAGAAAATGCTGATGATCGAAATTGGCATCGCCGGCAACGATCGCGTCGAGCCCGGCGGCGAGCGTGGAGCCGGCCTCGGCGACGCCCTTCCAACGTTCGCCGGGCGCCACCGGCTCGGCCGGCTTCGGCGCGGCGGTTTCCGGCGTACGATTGGGCAAAGCCACGACTTTTTCCGGCGCCGGCCGCGCCGGTTCGCGCGCGGCGTAGGGATCGTAAGGCGGCCGCTCGCGCCCGGTGCGCTGACCGAGCACGCTGCGCAGGCGCAGGAAGATGAAGACCGCCAGCGCCAGGAATATGATGGTGTAGATGTCGAACACGTCTCGCATGCTTTCGGTAACCGTAACGGCAGATCGGCCAGCGGCCCGTAGTCAGATTGGCAGCGTGGCGGCCGGGGCCGCCGTTATTATCTAGGTTGGTGTCCGCGCCAATCCATAGGCCCGGCGCCGGTATTTCGGCGCCCTTGTGCCTCGCGAACAAAGCTTAAACGATCGCAGCGCCGACGCCAACCTCGGCGGCCGGCGCGCAATGCCCGAGAGCGGGCACCACGTTTCGCACAAGATCACGCGCCAAGCGGTAGAAACACCGATGAATGTGGCAAAATGGCTGTTGCCGGCATTGCTGGCGCTGCCATTTTTTGGAACTGGCGGTATCGATCGCGGCGGCGGGATCAATCGGTTTCGTGCGGGCCTTGGGTCTGCTGCTGGCGACCGCCTTGGCGGGAGCGATGGTGCTGCGTCAGGCCGGCGATAACCACGCCGCCGCGCTCGCAGCGCTCCCTCTGCCGGCAGGATTCTCCTGCTGATCCCATGGTTTATAACGATAGCCTGGGCCTCTTGCTGCTGCTTGCGCCGCGGCGCCGGGCCGTCGGCAAGCCGCGTGGGCTGTGTGGGCTGCGGCGCAAATCCACGCCCGCCGATAGCATGGTCGTTCTCGCGCCCGCGCGGTGGCCCCAGGTACCCGATGCCGCGCTGCCGGGCCGACGCGGCAACGGGCGCGAGCCCGAGCGCGGGATCCCGACCGAGCTTGTCCCGGACGCGCTCCGGGCTCGCTACCGGTTTTCGGACACAATCATGCGCCGATAAAAGGGCGTCCGCGCATCCTTGTTCCACCGGGGACCCTGTGTTAGCCAACCGCCGCGTCAAATCTTTCGCAGCAGCAACCGGCGGCAAGGAGTTTTCATGTCCATGACCAATGGCGGCCCGGAGCCGGCCCCCACCGAGCAGCCGCAACTCACCGTGGTCACGCAATACATCAAGGATTTCTCGTTCGAGAACCCGAACGCGCCGCATTCGCTGATCGGCGGAAAGCAGCCTCCGAAGATCGACATTCAGATCAATGTCGGTGCCACGGCGCTGTCGGAAACCGACATCGAGGTGACACTCAGCCTCGAAGGCCAGGCGAAGATCGATGACACGCTGCTGTTCGGCTTCGAACTGGCGTTCGGCGGCGTGTTCCGCATCCTCAACGTGCCGCAGGAAAGCATGAGCGCGATCGTGTTGATCGAATGCCCGCGCCTGTTGTTCCCGTTCGCGCGCGAAATCATCGCCACCACCGTGCGCAATGGCGGTTTCCCGCCGCTGCTGCTCGAGCCGGTGGATTTCGTCGCCCTCTATCGCCAGAGGCTCGGCGAGATGCAGGCAACCGATGCGCCGGCGGCATCGCCGGAGAGCTGAGCGGTCAGGCGCCGTCGCCGAGATAATCCCGCCATAGCGCGTCCGCGCCCAGCGTCGCGATGAATTCGCGGTGTGCCGCACGCTCGGCATCGCTGACGCGCGCGGCCAGCGCCCGGCTGCGCTCGCGCCGCGCCACGACGCCATCGCGTCCATGGCCGCGCCGCTCGCTGCTTTCCGCGAGGCCGAGCTGCGCCTGGCGCGCGCCGATCAGCTCCAGATAGACCTCGGCCAGAATCTCGGCGTCGAGCAGCGCGCCATGCTTGGTGCGGCGCGAATTGTCGATGCCGTAGCGCGCGCACAGATCGTCGAGCCGGTTCGGCCCCGCCGGATGCTTGCGGCGCGCCAGCAGCAGCGTGTCGACCAGCCGCTCGCGCGCGATCGGCGGACGCTCGACGCGCTTGAGCTCGGCAATGAGAAAGCCGTGATCGAAGCCGGCATTGTGGATCACCAGCGGGGCGTCGCCGATGAACATCAGGAAGTCGTCGACGATGTCGGCAAACCGCGGCTTGTCCTGCAGGAAGTCGGTGGCCAGCCCGTGAATGGCGAAGGCTTCCGCGGGCACCTCGCGCTCCGGATTGAGATAGCTGTGAAAGGTCGCGCCGGTCGGAATCCGGTTGAGCAGCTCGATGCAGCCGACCTCGACCAGGCGATGACCCTGCAGCGGATCGAGCCCGGTGGTTTCGGTGTCGAGGACGATTTCGCGCATCATTTCCTCTCTGTCATTCCGGAACGCGGATGATCCAGTAATCGCGCCGTCCCGGTGAATGACGGATCCCGCTATCGCGGGACGACTCAACGGCGCCGCTTCGGCATTGTAGCGACCTTGCGCAGGATTTCACGCACCTGGGCGCGCGCGGCCTCGAATCCTCGCGACGTATCCACCACGAAATCGGCGCGGGCGCGCTTCTCGGCGTCCGGCATCTGTTTGGCGAGCAGCGCCGCCAGTTTCTGCTCGGTCATGCCGGGGCGTTCGAACGCGCGCGCGCGCTGCACGTCGGCCGGCGCCGATACCACCACCACCGCGTCGCAGCGCTTATCGCCGCCGGTCTCGTACAGCAGCGGGACGTCGAGCACCGCCACCGCAGCACCCTTGCGTTCGGCCTCGGCCAAAAACCGCGTTGCGGCGGCGCCCACCAGCGGATGCACGATCCGCTCCAGCCGCTTGATGGCGGCGGGATCGCCGAGCACGCGCTTGCCCAGCTTTTCGCGATCGACCTTGCCGTCCTGCGTGGTGCCGGGGAAGGCCGCCTCGATCTGCGGCGCGGCCTCGCCGTCATAGAGCCGGTGCACGACGGCATCGGCATCGTGCACGGGCACGCCTTCCTCGGCGAACATTTTCGCCGTGGCGGATTTTCCCATGCCGAGCGAGCCGGTCAGACCGAGGATAAACATGCTTGTTGCCATTGGCGCATGATCTTTTCCGAAAACCGGTTCCCACTTTTCGGGATCATGCGCTAGCCGTCCACAAATCCGTTCTGCCGCAGGAAACTGAGCAGCGGCAACAGCGGCAGGCCGAGCACGGTGAAATAGTCGCCTTCGACCCGCTCGAACAGATGAATGCCGATGCCTTCGAGCTGATAGCCGCCGACGCTGGCGAGCGCCGCGTCGCCCGCCATGTCGAGATAATCCTCGAGAAAGCGGTCGGAGATGTTGCGCATGGTCAGCCGCGCGCTATCGACGCAGTCGAACAGCACGGCGCCGTCGCGCACCAGCGCCAGCGCGGAATGCAGTTCATGGGTGCGGCCGCGCAAGGTTCGCAACTGCTCGGCCGCCGCGGCGCGGTTCGCCGGCTTGCTGAAGCGCTGGCTGCCGCGCGCCAGCGTCTGATCGGCGCCCAGCACCAGCCGGCCGGGAACCGAGCGCGCCACCGCGCTGGCCTTGGCGCGCGCCAGCAAACGGGCGACCGCCGCGGCGTCGGTCACCCCGGCTTCGGCTTCGACCGCGCGTTCGTCGATCCGTGCCGGCCTGATCTCGAAGCGCAATCCGACCGCCGCGAGCAATTTGCCGCGCACGTCGCTTTTCGACGCGAGCACCAGCGGCTGGGGGGCAAGCCAAAGCGGCATGGAAGCTCCTTGATCCTTGGCCCGGACGATCCAAACGAAGCCTATTCTACGATCGCCGGGGCGCGGCGGCGTTCGCTCAACAGCTTCATCACCGCGGCGGCGGTCTCCTCGATCGAGCGGCGCGTCACGTCGATGCTCGGCCAGTCGTGGGTGGCGCAGAGCCGGCGCGAAAACGCCACCTCCTCGGCCACCGCGGCCTTGTCGATATAGCGGTCGTCGTCGCGATGTGCTTTCAGGCCCAACAGCCGGTTCTCCCGGATCTGCACGATGCGCTCGGGACTGGCGTATAAGCCTACCACCAGCGGCCGCGTCAATTTCTCCACTTGCGGCGCCAGCGGCACGCCCGGCACCAGCGGGACATTGCCGGTCTTGATGCCGCGATTGGCGAGATAGATCGAGGTCGGCGTTTTCGACGTGCGCGAGACGCCGACCAGCACCACGTCGGCTTCCTGCAGCCCTTCCACGTGCTGGCCGTCGTCGTGAAACATGGTGTAGTTGAGCGCGTCGATGCGCTGAAAATATTCGGCGTTGAGCACGTGCTGGGCGCCGGCGCGGTGAATGGTCTCGGCACCGAGATAGGAGTGGAATAGCCGCAGCACCGGCCCCAGCACCGACATGCAGGGCAAAGCGAGATCGCGGCATTTGCTCTCGAGCGCCTGGATGAGGTCTTCCTCGAGCAACGTGTAAAGCACCAGCCCGGGCGATTCGGCGATTTCGGACAGCGCATGGTCGAGTTGTTTTTTCGAGCGCACCATCGGGTAAAGATGCTCGACCGGTGCCACGCCGACATATTGCGCCGCAGCGGCGCGCGCGACCGTGATCAGGGTTTCACCGGTGGCATCGGAAACCAGATGGAGATGAAAATAACCGGTGTTGGGCATCTGTATGGTGGCGGGACCGTGTGTGGATAGAGCGGGAGAAGGCCACGGCTTTACCCGCCATGCAAGCCGGCAGAGCAAATGAGTTCAATTTCCATCCACATCACTGACTGCGGGACGGCATTGGCATGCCGATATGGTTTCGATACGGGGATGTGGACAGCGGCCTGGGGATCGGCCGGGATAGCATGTCAAAAGCCCAATAAAATTGGGCTTTCACCTGTGGATGGCAGAATGCGGGATTACGGCCGATTCTGAATCCAGCCGTGCTGGGCGGTGGACAGATTGTTGATCGGCAGGCATGAGTCCAATCCACCGTCCAGTAACCACTACAAAGAAACTTATAAGAGTCTTTATGGAAGAAGCCGTCAAAAGCAACGCTGTGGGGATAAAGCCGCTGCTGCGCGTGCTTGGCAAGCAGCACGAAGCCGTGCCGCCGGTGTGGCTGATGCGGCAGGCGGGACGCTATCTGGCGGAATATCGTGCGGTGCGGGAGAAAGCCGGCGGATTTCTCGATCTATGTTTCAATCCGAAACTGGCGGCGGAAGTCACGCTGCAGCCGGTGCGGCGCTTTGGATTCGATGCCGCGATCCTATTTTCCGACATCCTGGTGATACCGCTGGCGCTCGGGCGCAAGGTTGAATTCCTGGCGGGCGAAGGACCCAAGCTCGAGCCTTTGGCGGATGCCAAGGCGCTTACGAGCATGCGCGAGACAATCGATAACAAGATGCTGGCGCCGATCTATGAGACGGTGGCGCAGGTGAAAGCGGCGCTGGATCGCAAGACCGCATTGATCGGCTTTTGCGGCGCGCCATGGACGGTCGCCACTTACATGGTCGCGGGCGAGGCGACGCCGGATCAGGCGCCAGCGCGGCTGTTCGCTTATCGCGATCCAGAGAATTTCGCGCGGCTGATCGAGCGGCTGGTGCAAGGCTCGATCGAATATCTCGTCGGTCAGCTCAAGGCCGGCGCCGAGGTGGTGCAGGTGTTCGATACCTGGGCCGGCGTGCTGTCGCCGCGGCAATTCGAGCGCTGGTGCATCGAGCCGACCCGGAAAATCGTTGCCGGGGTGCGCGCGCAGATGCCGGGCGCCAAGGTCATCGGATTTCCGCGCGGTGCCGGCATGATGGCGCTGCCCTATGTGGAGCAGACCGGCGTGGACGCGATCGGGCTCGATTGGACCTTCGACCGCAAGGCCGCGCGCGATACGCTGCAGCCGCGCGTGGCGGTGCAGGGCAATGTCGATCCGCTGGCGCTGCGCGCCGGGGGAGCCGCGCTCGACCGCGAAGTCGATGACGTGATGGCGGCGTTGTCGGGCGGCCCGTTCATTTTCAATCTCGGCCACGGCATCCTGCCCGACACGCCCATCGCCCATGTCGAGCAGATGCTCAAACGCGTCCGCGGCAGGTAATGAGCATCGATGTACCTCTGGCTGAAAGCCCTGCACATCATCGCGGTCATCTCGTGGATGGCCGGCATGCTCTATCTGCCGCGGCTGTTCGTTTATCACACGGCCGCCACGCCCGGCTCCGAGCAGTCGGAAACCTTCAAGGTGATGGAGCGCCGGCTGCTCAAGTTCATCATGACGCCGGCCATGATCGTGACCTGGCTCGTCGGCATCGTGCTGGTGCTGGAGACCAGCGCGTTTGCCGCCGGCTGGTTCCAAGTGAAATTCGCGCTGGTCCTCGCCATGACCGTCATGCACGCCCTGATGACGCAATGGGTGCGCAATTTCAGCCTCGACCGCAACCGGCGCACGGCGAAATTCTACCGGATTGTCAATGAGATACCGACGATCTTGATGATCCTCATCGTGCTGCTGGCGACCGTCAAGCCGTTCTAAACAAAGCCTTAATTCGTACACAGTGGCGCGCTAGCTCTTGCGCGATGACGCGACGCCACTTATGTTGCGCTCATCCCACCGAACGCAGGCGGATGCAGTTAGCGTTCCGGCTCCCCCCATTTGGGCCGGTTGCAGCATCGGGTTCCGGGCACTTTTCCCAAATTCCTCGTTACCCCAGACCTGCGATCTCTCGCTCTCCCTGAAGTCACCCGGTTTCGAGTTTTTTCATTTTTGGACTCCACCGGTCACTCTCCCAAGGACGTAAACCCCCCATGCGGGAAATGAAACTCCAAGACCTCAAGGCCAAGACTCCGGCCGAACTGACCGCGTTTGCTGAAGAGCATCAGGTCGAAAACGCCAGCACCATGCGCAAGCAGGAGCTGATGTTCGCGATCCTCAAGCAGCTCGCCACCCAGGAAATCGACATCATCGGCGAAGGCGTCGTCGAAGTATTGTCCGACGGCTTCGGCTTCCTGCGCTCGCCGGAATCGAACTATCTCTCCGGGCCCGACGATATCTACGTCAGTCCGAGCCAAATCCGCCGCTTCGGCCTGCGCACCGGCGACACCGTCGAAGGCCACATCCGTAGTCCGAAGGAAGGCGAACGCTATTTCGCGCTGCTCAAGGTCAACACCATCAATTTCGAGGACCCCGAGAAGGCGCGCCACAAGATCAACTTCGACAACCTGACGCCGCTTTATCCCGACGAGCGGCTGAAGATGGAATTCGAGGATGCGACCAAGAAGGATCTCTCGGCCCGTGTCATCGACATCGTGGCGCCGATCGGCAAGGGCCAGCGCGCGCTGATCGTGTCGCCGCCGCGCACCGGCAAGACCGTGCTGCTGCAGAACATCGCGCACTCGATCACCGCCAATCACCCCGAATGCTATCTGATCGTGCTGTTGATCGACGAGCGGCCGGAGGAAGTCACCGACATGCAGCGCTCGGTCAAGGGCGAGGTGGTGTCCTCGACCTTCGACGAGCCGGCCTCGCGCCACGTGCAAGTCGCTGAAATGGTTATCGAAAAGGCCAAGCGCCTGGTCGAGCATCAGCGCGACGTGGTGATCCTGCTCGACTCCATCACCCGCTTGGGGCGCGCCTACAACACCGTGGTGCCGTCATCCGGCAAGGTGCTGACCGGCGGCGTCGACGCCAACGCGCTGCAGCGGCCGAAACGCTTCTTCGGCGCCGCGCGCAACATCGAGGAAGGCGGCTCGCTCACCATCATCGCCACCGCGCTGATCGATACCGGCAGCCGCATGGACGAAGTGATTTTCGAAGAGTTCAAGGGCACCGGCAATTCGGAGCTCATCCTCGACCGCAAGGTGGCCGACAAGCGCACCTTCCCGGCCATGGACATCACGCGCTCCGGCACCCGCAAGGAAGAGTTGCTCACCGATCCGGCGGTGCTCAAGAAGATGTACGTGCTGCGCCGCATCCTCAATCCGATGGGCACCATGGACGCCATCGACTTCCTGCTCGACAAGCTGCGCAACACCAAGAACAACGCCGAGTTCTTCGAGTCGATGAATACGTAAACTCCCCGGTCGTCCCCGCGAAAGCGGGGACCCATACGCCGTGCCCTATCGATAATTTACGGAGTATGGGTCCCGGGTCTCCTTCGCTTCGCTCAGTCGCCCGGGACGACAACGCTAGCGCATCGCTGCGACCGCCGCCGCGATCTGGCCGGGATCAGTCACCGGCAGCGAGCACCGCTCGCCGACACAGACGAAGGCCGCACTCTCCTGTGCGGCCTTTATTTTTTCCTGCGCCGGATGCGCGGCCGGCAGGTCGGCGGCCGAGCGGGCGCGCAGCACGATGCGGTCGAGGAACGGCAATTTCAGCGCCGCTTGCGCCAAGCCTTCGGCCGCGGGGCCGGTCAGCACGATCTCGGCGGCGCGCAGGCGCAGGTCGAGCGCATTGAGCAGCGCGACATGGCCGAACAGATTGCGCTCCGCCGCCGACAAGATGCCCTCGATCAGCCGGTCGGCCTGCTCCCGCCATCGATCGTCGCCCGCCAGCAGCGCCAGCCGCACCAGGTTTTGCGCGGCCACCGCATTCGGATTGGGGGTGGCGTCGTCCACGGTGGAATGCGGCCGCAGCAAAAGGTCGTCGGCGTCGTCGGCGGACAGATAATAGCCGCCGGTGTCGGCATCGGCGTAATGGGCATCGAGCGCGCGCTGCCAGGCCAGCGCCTGCTCGAGCAGCCCGCGCTCGGCGGTCGCCTCATAGAGCGCCAGCGCGGCGCGGATCATGGCGGCGAAATCGGAGGCGAGGCCCGGAAACAGCAGTTGCCCTTGCCGCCAGGAATGGCCGAGGCGGTCGCCCCGGGTCATGTTTTTGGCAATGAAATCAAAGGCCTTTCGGGCGATTGCGAGCCAGTCCGGCTGCTCGAGAATGATCCCGGCATTGACCAGGGCCGCGATCATCAGCCCGTTCCAGTCGGCCAGCACCTTATCGTCGAGGCCGGGGCGGACCCGCCCTTCCCGTCTTTTGTGCAGCAAAGACCGCAGCATGGCGAGCTGCGCCTCGGTTTCCATGTTGCGCGGTAAGCTATTGAGACGATTGAGGATATTATGGCCCTCGAAATTGCCCCCTGCGCTTACGTCGTAATGTGCAGCAAAGAACGCAGCATTTTCGCCTAAGACCTCCTCGATCTCCGGTTGGGACCAGACGTAGAACTTGCCCTCTTCGCCCTCGGAGTCGGCGTCGAGCGAGGCGCAAAAGGCGCCCTCCCCGGTGGTCATTTCGCGCTGCAGCCAGCCCACGGTCTCCTGCGCGCGCTGGCGGAACAGCGGGTTGCCGCTGCGTTGATGGGCGAGCGCCAGCAACTCCAGCAGCTGGGCATTGTCGTACAGCATCTTCTCGAAATGCGGCACCAGCCAGCGTTGATCGACCGAATAGCGCGAAAAGCCGCCGCCGAGATGGTCGTAGATGCCGCCCTCGCACATGCGTTCCAGGCTGTGCTCGACCGTGTCGAAGAAACGGGGATCGCCGCCGCGCAGTCCGGCGCGCCAGAGCATTTCCAGAATCGCCGGTTGCGGAAACTTGGGCGCGCCGCGCAAGCCGCCATTGACGGGATCGAACATATTGCCGACCTGGGCCGCCGCCGCGTCGAGCTCCGACAGGCCGATGGTGACCTTGCCCGCCGGCCGCGCCTTGTCGGCCAGCCGCGCCAGCAGCGCCGTGCGGTTCTGCTCGATCTTGTCGGGCTCCTCGCGGAACAGCCGCGCCACTTCGTGCAAAATATCGCTGAAGGCCGGCCGCCCGAAGCGGCTCTCTTTCGGAAAATACGTGCCGCCCCACACCGGCTCGCCCGCCGGCGTCAAGAACATGGTCAGCGGCCAGCCGCCCTGCTCGCCCAAGAGATGCAGCGCGTTCATGTAGATCTGGTCGATGTCGGGCCGCTCCTCGCGGTCGACCTTGATGTTGACGAACAGCTCGTTCATCAGCCGCGCGGTGGCTTCGTCCTCGAACGACTCGTGCGCCATCACATGGCACCAGTGGCAGGCGGCGTAGCCGACCGACAGCAGGATCGGCCGGTTGCTGCGCTTGGCCTCGGCCAGCGCCTGCGGGCCCCACTGCCACCAGTCCACCGGATTATGCTTGTGCTGGAGCAGGTAGGGCGAGGTCGCCTGCGCTAAGCGATTTTCGTGCGCGGTGTTGGGGGGTGATGACATGAGTTAATATTAACGGCAATGGCCGGGCTTGTCCCGGCCATCCCGCTTAGGAAGGCACTACGCACTTATCGGGATCGCCGGGACAAGCCCGGCGATGACAAATTGTTCAGGTCACTCCAGCATCTCGCGCAAGCCCCTTCGCCCCGCCGGTGTAACGCGCACCGCGCGGGTGTCGCGTCGCCGGGCGAGCCAGCCCAGTTCCAGGCAACGGCGCCAGATTTCGGCGCCCACGAAGCCGGCGACATGGTAGCGCCGCTCGCTCCAATCGAGGCAGGCGCGGCAGAAAATCCGGCGGCTGGCGGGTGTTGAATTCAAATTTGCGCCGAACTTGGCGAGGAACCGCGTGCCGGCGGGCGTCACTTCCCCGCCCTCTTCGGTCAGCACAATGAATCGCTTCGCCATCAAGGCGTCCGCGATCGCGACGCCCAGCCGGCCGGCCAGATGATCGTAACAGGTGCGCGCAAAGCGCAAGGCGTCGTCCTGCGCCGAGCGCGGCTGATAGCGCGGCGGCGTCTCCAGCGCCGCCACCGCTTTGATGCTCTCCAGCATCTTGGCCACCAGCGGCGAGGCGATGCGGTAATAGCGGTTGCGCCGCTTCTGCGTAACGCTCAGCAGCCGCGCGGCGGTGAGCTTGCCGAGATGTCCGCTCGCGGTCGGCCGCGAGATGTGCGCCAGCGACGCGAGTTCGCTGGCGGTCAAGGCCTGCCCGCCCATGAGCGCGGCCAGCATGGTCGCGCGCGCGGTGTCGCCGACCAGCGCCGCGACCTCGACCATGTTTGCCGCCGCGACCATAGGCCTGAGTTTATCGCGCAGGACGCGCCGACGGCAAGCAGCGACAGTTCGGTCGTGACCGAACCATCGGCGCGACGGCGCGCGCTAGGGTGGCGGCGTCGATCGAAATCAGGAGGAGCGCCATGATGAAGCGATTACGCGTGGAGCCGATATCGAGCTATCTGGAACGGCGCCGCAAAGGCCCGATCTATCCGGCGATCGTCGCCAACGGCTTCGTCTATCTGTCGGGCCTGCCGCCGTTCGATCCCGACACCGGCGACATCAAGCCGCAGCCGTTCGAGCGGCAGGCCGAACTCGTGCTCGAGCAGATGAAATTGTGCCTGGAAGCCGCCGGCTCATCGCTTAGCGACGTGGTCAAGTGCAACGTCTATTGCACGCCCGATCCGTCGCATTTCGCGAAATTCAACGACATCTACGCGCGCTACTTCCCAGCCGATTGCCCGGCCCGCATCTTCCTGCACGTCCCCTCGTTCACCGGGCCGTTTGATATCGAGGTCGATTGCGTGGCAGTGGCGAATTCGCGCTGACGCCGCCGCCGCGCCGCGATCGCTCAGGCCGCGCGCACGTGGCTCAGGAACTTGTCGACCTGGCGCTGCAGGATCGCCGTATGTTCGAGCAGGCTTCTGGCCCCCGCCAGGGCTTGCCCCGAGGCATCGTCGGTCTGGTGCGTCTTCTTGTCCAGTTCCACGATATTATCGGCGACAATGCGCGAACTGTTCGCGGCCTGCTGCGCATTGCGGGAGATTTCCTGGGTAGCGCCGGCCTGCTGGCCGACCGCGGTCGCCATCTCAATCGTTCCGTCGCCGAGACGGGCGATGGCGCCGATGACCTGCTCCATGATGGTGACGACCGCGCCGCACGATGCGTTCACCGCGGCAATTTTCTGATTGATCTCTTCGGTTGCCTTTGCCGTCTGCTGCGCCAGCGATTTGACCTCCGCCGCAACCACGGCAAAGCCTTTGCCGGCGGCCCCGGCCCGCGCCGCCTCGATCGTCGCGTTGAGCGCCAGCAAGTTGGTCTGCTGGGCGATGGCTTGGATGAGACCGGTGATGGGAACGATTTGACCGACCGCATCGAGCAATTGCTGCACGTTTGACCTGGCGTTTTCCGATTCCGCCACGGTCTTGTTGGTCAAATCCCTGGCGTATTGAGTTTGCGTGGAAAGTTGCTCGATCGATCTCGCAAGTTCGTCGGCCGCGCTCGCCACCGAGTCGACGTTCGTCTGGGTGTCGATCACGATGCCGGCGGTGGATTGCGATTTGTCGCGGGTTTCGGCCGCGATCAGCGACATGGCCTCGGCATTATTGTGCATGGCGGTGACCGCGTCGGTGAGCTCCTTTGCGATCTGTTGAACGGATTTCTCGAATTCTCCGGCAAGCTCGCGCATTTCCGCCCTGCGCTTGGCCGCGCGCTGCTGCTCGGCCTGATGGTTCGCGTGCTCCATCGAACGGATTTCGATCATGTTCTTGCGAAATACGTCGATGGCGCCGGCCATTTTCCCGATTTCGTCGCGGCGATCGCGGTGGCCGATTTCAACGTCGGTCTTGCCGGCCGAGAGTTGCTGCATCATATCGGTTATGGATTTGATGGGCCGCACGATCGATGCGCCAACCATGATGGTCACGAAAACGCTGATCAGAAGGCCCAGCGCCGTCCCCATAATGAGAATTTGCTTGGTCCGCTCGGCATCCGCGTAAAGACTGGTTCTTACCGCATTCGCGGTATTGGTGGATACCAGCGAGATTTTTTGAATGTCGGAATAAACGGCTTTGAAGCTGTCATCGGTTTGGCCGAGCATCATCGTGGCCATTGGCGCATCGGTCTGGCCGACGTCGATCGTGTCCTTCGCGCGGCTCTTGCAATTTGTCCACTTGGTCAGGAGCTCTTGCAGGTTCGTCTTTTCTTCGGCCGAAAAATCCTGGCGTTGGCTGAGTTCCTCGATGCGGGTCGACAGCTCGGACAGGTTCGCATTGATCTCGCGATAAAGTGAATTGAGCAGCTTTTCACTCACGCTGTTGCTCGCCCACGACACATACCGGAAAATCTTCATATGGGTCGTGACGATGGCGTCGCTGACATCGGAATATTCCTGCAGCTTCGGCACCAGCTCGTGCGACAACAGCCGCAGACCTTCCGCGGACTTGGTCGAAGTCAAATAGGCGTTGGCGCCCAAGGCCAGCAGGCAGATCAGCAGCACCGCCGATGCGGCCGAAGCCTTTATTTGAATGGATAGATTGTTGAGGATGCCGAAGACGGTGCGGCGGCGCGCCGGACGCGTTGGGGTGTTCTGCGGTGCGAGGGAAACGGCGGCATCCTCCATGATGAATGGCTACTTATAAATTTCGCCATCGACGAAAATGGCCGATCGGTTTTGAACCGAGTTTGGATGGAAACCGCGGCGGATGTGACGAGGGCGGCAAAGCGAGAAACGCGAAAAAGTCGCATGACGACCCCCGGCGGCGGATGGGTAGTCCGATAATGTGAGATGGGTATTAATTGTTAATTAACGCTACGCTGATTTTGCCGCGCGAGGTTGAAGCAAACGATGCAACCCCCACTTCGCGTTGCAGCCTTAAGGGCTTCGGCGGGCCGTCACTTCACCTTGCGCCAGGTCTCGCCGCGGCACAGGACCATGGCGACGCAGCCTTTGAGATTCAACGCGCTGGGGCCCTCCAAGGTGACCACGCCGGAATAGATCTTGCCGGATTCGACATCCAAAAGGTCGCCCTTCCAGACGTTGCCGCCGGACTTGGCGGCGCCCTTCATGATCACGGTGCCGATCTCCTTCGACCGGCTCTGATCCTTGACCGCGACGATCTTGCCGCAGAGCTTGCCGCCGCAATCGTAGAATTGCACCTGCGTGCCGGTCGATGGACGCACCCACACTCCGTAGGGCTCGGCGGCGCTCGCCGCGCCGGACAGCCCGGCCGTAAGCAATGCCAACGCGAAACCTGTCAGCAGCAGCGATTTGATGGTGGCGCGCATGTGTGTCCTCCCCGGTTGCCGCGATAGGCCGGCCATTCTAGAGCATTTCCCGCACGGGTGGGCGCAATCCTCCGTCAGGGCAAGATCGCGAAGGCGCGCGCCGGAAAGCCCAGTCCTTTACGCACTTTCGGCCAGGTCACCACGATCAGCGCGCCCTTCGGCCGGCACCTTGTCGAGATTGGCCATGACCTCGATCTGATAATGGCCGTGCTGGAGAATGTAGGTCTCCGAATCCATCTTGTCGGTGGTGTCGGTGTCCATCGCCTCGTGGCCGGTCGCGGTCACGCCGCGCTGCTCGTACAGGAACTTGATGGTCTCGAACGCCCAGGCCGGAAACGGTGCGCGCTTGAAGCGCTCCGGGTTGCTGTCCCAGTCCTTGTACATGTCGGTGCGCAGCGCGACGAACGAGCCGCGCGGCACGCGGCCGTGCTTTTTCTCCCAGGCCATCAGGTCGGCGACCGAGAAGGCGTGGTTTTCGTCCTTGCCGAGATAAGGCGTGTCGTCGAGCACGATCAGCGGCAGGATCATTTGCTTGAGCGGGATCTCGTCCATGGTGATGCCGTTGTCGGCGAAATGCGCCGGCGGATCGACATGGGTGCCGTACTGCCCGACCATGTCGTAGTAGGTGGTGTGGAAGCCGTCTTCCTTGATGGTGTAGGGCCGCTTGGTCTTGGGGTCGTAGGCTGGCGTGAACTTGGCCTGCCCGAAGCCCGACCACACCGGCGTCTCCGGCCCGAAGCTGTGGGTGAGATCGACGAATTGCTTGCCGGCGATCGCGCGATAGGCGCGTGCGAGGTCGCTGTCGGCGTGAGCGGGGGCGGCAAAGATGAGCGCCAAGATCAGGACTGGAACGGCGAATACGAAACGCGGCATGAGCTTGGTGGGGTGCATAGGTATCTCCCGAATGCGGTCCGGCGGCTGCGGGTTCGATCATATTGCAATTGGATAAATGTACACACGCAGGATGACACGTCGTCTGCCGTGGTAGTCAGGCGCGCGGAATCAGCTATAATGCCGCCATGACGAAACTGCTGGAAAAAGGCATCGAGGCCGTGCGCGGACTCCCCGCCGACCGCCAGGATATGGCGGGCGAATTGTTGTTGGGCCTCGCAAAGTCCGGCGAGCAATACCGACTCACCGCCGAACAGCTTGAAGATGTGAAACTGGCCATTGCCGAAGCGGATCGCGGTGAATTCGCGAGCGAGCAAGAAATGGCCGACACTTGGAAAAAATTCGGCCGATGAAGCTGCGCTATACACGGCGCGCTCGACGGCACCTTGATGGAATTTCCCAATATATTACTGAACGAAATCCCGATGCCGCGCGGAAGGTCGGCGCCCGCATCCGAGAAGTGATTGAACTGCTCGGCACCTATCCAAATATTGGGCGCGAAGGCGCACTGGCGGGGACGCGCGAGTTAGTGGTTCCCGGCCTGCCTTATATTGTGGTGCATCGGATCGAGGGCGGCGATGACCCTGCGGTGACGATCCTTGGCATCTACCACGGAGCACAGCTGCGGCCGGGGCAAGAGACGCGGTAGGCCAAATGTTGTTGTCGTGTCAGGTAATAACAATGTTTCTGCTGTCGTCCCGGCCGAGCACTTGCGAGGGCCGGGACCCATAGGCGTGCCTCGGCCCGGGCAAGATTATTACGTGTGCCTTCTATGTAGTGGCTCGCCTTCGCTGTTTCGTAAACGGTAAGTGCCGCGCGATAGGCCTCGATTGCTTGCTCTAACCGCGCGGTTCCGTTTTCGCGTTCGCCGAGCAGTGTAAGCGAAATGCCCATATTGTCTTGGCTCATAGCCCATTCGAGTGGCGTGCGCTCTCGCGTTCGTACTTTGAGCGCGTCGCGATAGGCGATGATCGCCTCTTCAAGTTTGGTGGTGCCGCTCTCACGCTTGCCAAAACTCCAAAGGGCATTCCCAAGATTGTTCTGAGTATGCGCCCATTCGAGCGGCGCGCGCTCCTGGGTTCGCTCCTTGAGCGCATCACGGTAAGCAGTGACAGCCTCATTAAGCCGGCCGGTATCATTTTCGCGCTCGCCTAATAACCAAAGGGCAGCGCCGAGATTATTCTGGGTAGTAGCCCATTCGAGCGGAACGCGCTCGCGCGTGTTTTCCAACAAGGATGCTCGATAGGCATCGATCGCCTCCTTAATTCGCGTGGGTTCGTCCTGGTGTTCGCCGAGTCGAAGTAACGCGTTGCCCAAGGTGGTCTGAGTTGCGGCCCATTCGAGCGGCACGCGATCGCGAGTTCTTTCTTTGAGGGCGCCTCGCAAGACGATGACGGCTTCTTCGAGTCGGGCAGTGCCACTTTCGCGCTCACCGAGTCTCCAAAGCGAAATACCGAGATTAAATTGGTACCTTGCCCGGTCAAGTGGGGCTGACCTGCCCTCTGAACTATTAAGGACGCGGCGCCACGCCGCAATAGCAGTTTCTAAATAATTGCGCTCAGCCGATTTAACGCTTAGCTCCAATGCGACTTCGCCAATTTGGCTCCATAGTGAAATATCATTACTTCGTTTGGACGCGGACCGGAGAATTTTCAACGCGGCAGATAAATTGCCTGCCAATCGGAGCTCTCGTGCGGTTGTGATCGCGGCTTCAGTTGCAGTCTGTTTCTTTCGGTGGCGATTTAGGGCCTTTTTTAGAGCTGTGATTTCGTTACGGTGTCGTTCTACCTCGGCGACTATATTGGCGCTTTCGGCGACGTTTCCGTCGGTGGGAATTGCGAGTGTTGACGCGTGGAGATCGACGAGCATCAAGGGCTCGCGAATTCCTTGCGGCGCCCCGATCCCGAGTGCTTGGAGAAGTCGCAGGAAGAAAGAATCGGCGTCTTGATCGACGAGCAGCAATGCAGTCCGGCTCGTGGCGAGAAACTTAGCCGCCTTCTCCGGAAGGCGGCCTGGATCTTTGCCGTGCATAACCCAGATTAATCGTTTGTCCGGAAATCGTTCGGCGGCATCAATCAAGAGGTCCATGACACCGTCCTCGCGTCCGCCATACCCCACTAAAATGAGAGTAGTAAGGCTTTGGAAAATTGAACCAATTGCGGTAATGGCTGGTCGATCTTTGCCGACCTCGGCAACTTCAACTCTTGAGTTACGAAGTCGATATGTATGGCGCGATCCGTGCAGTTCTATGAGTTGCGGATGCCGTGCGAGACCGCTAATGCGGCTGAGGGATTCAATTCCATCGCATACGACCGGGAGTTCGCCGGAACGGACGATACCAGCAAGCGCAAGCTGATCGAAGTTTGTTGTGATGACTGTAGAAACGAGTTTCCGTTTAACGAGTTCACCCAAGCAAAGATGCGCCCAATTAACATTGCCTCCGGCTGTTTCGACAAACTCGGAAAAGATGGTCCGCACCTCATCTGGTACTGTATAGTGCTCGTCGAATAACGCGTCGTATACCCGCGGCCAGTCTATTTCGCGTGTATCAGCTCCGCCTGTGGGTAATTCCCCGGCACAGCAGTCTCGTATGATCTTGCTTGAAGCGAGCCAACGATAGGCAACAACCGCGTTCGTGCGGTTGGTTTCCTCCGCTTGCATTTTGGCGGCAAGACGAAGCGCGAGGGCCTTTGCAATATCGCTCGCAAGGGGAATTCCCGCTGAAGCAGAACATCCGGCGCCAATAAAAAAGACCGTACGCCCAAGGGCATTGTCGTTATCCGCCGCCGCCATGCGAACAGCGTTGGCAACATCGGCAATGTTCCCAATTCTTGGTTCGCGGATAGCCACGATGGATACACTCGCTGGTAGAAGTGTGCCATCTTAGCAAGTAACCGACGCAAGATGAAATCGAATCGAAGAGTTCTCCAATTTCACTCGTGCTCCATCCGGGCTACATCGTACCCATGCCCTCTGCCCCCCCCACCATCTTCGCCCTCTCCTCCGGCCGGCCGCCGGCGGCGATTGCCGTGGTGCGCATTTCCGGCCCGCGCGCCGGCGAGACGCTGAAAGCCCTCTCCGGCAAAATCCCCGCCCCGCGCCAGGCCGCGCTCGCCCGCCTTCGCGATCCGCAAAGCAACGAGATCATCGACGAGGCGCTGGCGCTGTGGTTTCCGGCGCCCAACAGCGAGACCGGCGAGGACGTGGCCGAGTTGCAGCTGCACGGCGGCCGCGCGGTGATCGCGGCGGTGCTGGCCGCGCTGGCGCGCATCGAGGGCCTGCGCCCGGCGGAGGCCGGCGAGTTCACCCGCCGCGCCTTCGAGAACGGCAAGCTCGATCTCACCGCGGTGGAAGGCCTCGCCGACCTGGTGATGGCGGAAACGCAAGGCCAGCGCCGGCAGGCGTTCCGCCAGCTCAAGGGCCTGCTCGGCGACCGCGCCGAGACCTGGCGGCAACGGCTGATCCAGGCGCTGGCGCTGGTCGAGGCAACAATCGATTTTTCCGACGAGGCCGATGTGCCGGACAATCTGCTGGCGCCGGCGCTCAGCCTCGCGCGCGAACTGGAAACGGAAATCGCCGCCGCGCTGGCCGACGGCGGCCGCGGCGAAAGATTGCGCGAAGGCCTGGTGGTGGCGATCGCCGGCCCGCCCAATGCCGGCAAGTCCACGCTGCTCAACCGCATCGCACGGCGCGAGGCGGCGATCGTGTCGCCCTATGCCGGGACCACGCGCGACGTGATCGAAGTGCATCTCGATCTCGGCGGCTGGCCGGTGACGCTGCTCGACACCGCCGGCATCCGCGACACCGACGACCCGGTGGAAATGGAAGGGGTGCGGCGCGCGCGCGAACGCGCCGCCGGCGGCCGACCTGGTGCTGTGGGTGGTGGAGGCCGGCGATCCGGACCCCCTTCATGTCATTCCGGGGCGCGAGCCAACGGGTCCGCGCGAAGCGCCGCCCGATGACAGGCTCCGCGAGCGAACCCGGAATCCAGAAGCATTCGCTGAGCCCGCCTCTGGACGGTCCCGGAATGACGGTGATTTGGCTAACCAACCCCAATCCGGTCCGCCTATTTGGCTGATTCGCAACAAAATCGACCTGAAGCGAGCGAAATCAAAGAAGTGAATCTAGAATGCCGAATATTGGAAATAGTGATGCAAAATTCAATCCTAATAAGCCCTTAAAGAACATGGCTAACAAAGGGTTAACAGATAGAAGTGAATCAATATCCGATAAAAATGATCTGGAATTCAATATATCGGCGGTTACGGGCGAGGGCGTTGAGCGGCTATTGGGGCACCTCGCCCGCCAGGCCGAGAGTTTCTTGGCCGGGGGCGAATCGGCGCTGGTGACCCGCGAACGTCACCGGCGGGCGCTTGAGGAGGTGCAGGCGGCCCTGCGGCGGGCCCAGAGCGGCGACGTGGCTGCGCGCGAGGATCTGCTGGCCGAGGAGCTGCGGATCGCCGCGCGCGCGCTCGGGCGGCTGACCGGCCGGGTCGATGTCGAGGACATTCTCGACGTGATTTTCCGCGACTTTTGCATCGGCAAATAGCCGGCTTGTCCGGCGGATGCCTGTGGCATCGGGTCGCCGTGGCAACCGGCCGCGTCGCGCTGGCGGCGCTTGCATCCGCAACTCCTGGCGAGATTAGGCGATGGCCGAATGGGAGTTGCCGATGTCCGCGGTGGCGCCCCGGCGCCGGTCAAAGACGGCGCCCAGGCCACCAATGGGCCGGCACGAAATACCTCAAATTGCCCGACCGCGGCATTTGCGGCTGTGAGGATCAATCCTCAGCCGGAGGAACGGCAGCTTTTTGGCCGAGGAAGGCATGCTCGCGGCCGAGGAAGCGCCTGATCATCGGTATTTTGTTACCGATTTTCCGATGTTTCACGTGAAACATCGCGGAAAACCGCGTTGTTTTTGACCGCTTCATGCGCCTCCGCTACAAGCGCCGCATCCGAGGCGGATGATGCACACTCGATTCGACGTTGTGGTGATTGGCGGCGGGCATGCCGGCTGCGAAGCCGCCGCCGCCGCTTCCCGCATGGGCGCGCGCACCGCCCTGGTGACGCATCGATTCGCCACCATCGGCGCCATGTCCTGCAATCCGGCCATCGGCGGCCTCGGCAAGGGCCATTTGGTGCGGGAAATCGACGCCTTGGACGGCCTCATGGGCCGCGTCGCCGATCGGGGCGGCATCCAATTCCGCGTGCTCAATCGCCGCAAGGGCCCGGCCGTGCGCGGCCCGCGCGCCCAGGCCGATCGCAAGCTCTACGCCGCCGCCATGCAGGCCGCAATTCGTGCAATTGCCGGGTGTCCAGGTGATCGAGGCGGAAGCCGATGACCTTGTGATCGCCAATGGCCGCGTTTGCGGCGTCAAATTCGCCGACGGCCGCGATATTTCCGCCGGCGCCGTGGTCTTGACGACCGGCACATTCCTGCGCGGCCTCATCCATATCGGCGAAAAGAAAATTCCCGCCGGCCGCGTCGGCGAAGCGCCGGCCATGGGGCTGTCGCGCACGCTCGAAAATCTCGGCTTTGCGCTCGGCCGTTTGAAGACCGGCACGCCGCCGCGCCTCGATGGCCGCACGATCGATTGGTCGGCGCTGGAAATGCAGCCCGGCGACGATCCGCCGGAAGCGTTTTCAGTTTTGACGAAGCGAATTGACAACCGCCAAATCGAATGCGGCATCACGCGCACGGTCGCGGCCACGCACAAGATCATCCGCGCCAATGTGCATCGCTCGCCGATGTATTCCGGACAGATCGCCAGCACGCGGTCCGCGCTATTGTCCGTCGATCGAAGACAAGATCGTGAAGTTCGGCGAGCGCGACGGCCATCAGATTTTTTTGGAGCCGGAAGGGCTCGACGATCACACCGTTTATCCGAACGGAATTTCGACCTCGCTGCCGGAAGACGTTCAGCACGCGCTGGTCGCGACAATTCCCGGATTGCAAAACGCGCGCTTCGTGCGGCCCGGCTACGCCATCGAATATGATTACGTCGATCCGCGCGAACTCAAGCCGACGCTCGAAACAAAGCGGCTGCGCGGGTTGTTCCTGGCCGGCCAGATCAACGGCACCACCGGCTACGAAGAGGCTGCGGCACAAGGACTTCTTGCAGGTCTCAATGCGGCGTCTTTGGCCGGCGGCGGGGCCGAAATTATTTTCGATCGCGCCGAAGCCTATCTCGGCGTGATGATCGACGACCTGGTGACGCGCGGCGTCAGCGAGCCATACCGCATGTTCACATCGCGCGCCGAATACCGTTTGAAACTGCGCGCCGATAATGCCGATCAGCGTTTGACCGATAAAGGAATTGCCATCGGCTGCATCGGCGCGGAGCGAACGAAATTCCACGCGGAAAAATCCGCTGCGCTGAATGCGGCGCGCGAATTCGCCAACTCGGTTTCGCTCACGCCGAAAGAAGCGGAGCGCCATGGCCTCGCGCTCAACAAAGATGGCCAGCGGCGCACGGCATTCGAATTGTTGTCGTATCCGCACATCGCGATCGCGGATCTCGCAAAAATCTGGCCGCGCTTCGGCGAGCTCGATCAAAAAATCGCCGAGCAGATTGAGATCGATGCGAAATATGCCGTCTATCTGTCGCGCCAGGCGGCGGATGTGGCGGCGTATCGGCGCGATGAAAGTTTCCAATTGCCGGACGATCTCGATTACGCGGCGCTGCCGGGATTGTCGAACGAAGCGAAGCAGAAGCTGCAGGCGAATTGTCCGCGCACCATCGGACACGCCAGCCGCATCGACGGCATCACGCCGGCGGCGCTGACGCTGCTGGTCGCGCACGTGAAACGCGGCCGCAACGCCGCGAAACGCGCTTGAAAAAAAGCGGGCAGGGCAGTCTCGACCTCGCAAGCGATAAAAAACGCGCGCTTGAGCTGACGCCTGTTTCACGTGAAACGGAAATGCGTTTGGACAGGTTCGTAGAACTGCTGTTGCTCTGGCAGCAGAAGCAGAACCTCGTTGGATCCTCGACACTTCCGCAGATTTGGACCCGCCATATCGCCGATTCGCTGCAACTGTTGCCGCTGGCGCCGGATGCGCGGGTGTGGGTAGACTTCGGGGCGGGCGCCGGATTTCCCGGCATACCGATCGCCTGCGCGCTCGCCGATCGACCCGGCGCGATGGTGCATCTGATTGAAAGCGTTGGTAAAAAGGCGAATTTCCTGCGCGAGGCGGTGCGCGCGCTCGGCCTGCCGGCGCAGGTTCACCAGGAACGGGCGGAGAAATTTGGGGAAAGCTGTGCAGAAACTGTGCATGTGGTCACGGCGCGCGCGCTCGCCCCATTGAAAATCCTGTGCGATCAAGCCTTTCCTTTGATCAAGCGCGGCGCCGTCGGGCTGTTCCCCAAGGGACAAGATGTAGATGCTGAATTGACCGAAGCCGCTAAATATTGGAGACTTCAGGCCTCGATTGTGCCCAGTGTGACCAGTCCGACCGGCGCAATCGTCGTTATACGCGGCCTTAAGCCGCTCCGTTCGTAAGCCTCTGAGACGCCCGTAAGCTCGCCGCCGAGGATCGATTCCTCGCCCCTGAGGACTACCGCCCGCCGGCCGAGCAACCGATGGAAACGCCCCATGACCGACCAACCGCCAGCTGACCGCCCCACCCCCGAGGTCGTCCCGTTCGCCAAGCCGGCGCCGCGCCCCGATGCCGGCCGCCCGCGCGTGCTGGCGGTCGCCAACCAGAAGGGCGGCGTCGGCAAGACCACCACGGCGATCAATCTCGGCACCGCGCTCGCCGCCATCGGCGAGCACGTGCTGATCGTCGATCTCGACCCGCAGGGCAACGCCTCGACCGGCCTGGGCATCGAGCGCAAATCGCGCCGCACCTCGACCTACGACGTGCTCACCGGCAAGGCGCCGATGCGCGAGGCGGTGCTGGCGACCGCGGTGCCGCAGCTCTTCATCGCGCCGTCGACCATGGACCTCACCGGCCTCGAGCTCGAAATCGGCCAGCAGCGCGACCGCGCCTTCCGCCTGCGCAACGCGCTCGCCGAACTCAACAAGGGCACGCGCGCCTACGATTTCACCTACGTGCTGGTGGACTGCCCGCCCTCGCTCAATCTGCTCACGGTCAACGCCATGGCGGCGGCGGATTCGATTCTGGTGCCGCTGCAATGCGAGTTCTTCGCGCTCGAAGGGCTGTCGCAACTGTTGAAGACGGTCGAGCAGGTGAAGAGCAGTCTCAATCCGACGCTGTCGATCCACGGCATCGTGCTCACCATGTACGACTCGCGCAACAATCTCTCCAACCAGGTGGTCGCCGACGTGCGTCAGCACATGGGCAGCAAGGTCTACGAGACGGTGATCCCGCGCAACGTGCGCATCTCGGAGGCGCCGTCCTACGGCAAGCCGGTGCTGGTCTACGATCTGAAATGCGTCGGCAGCGAAGCCTACCTGCGGCTCGCCACCGAGATCATCCAGCGCGAGAAGGAATTGAAGGCGGGGTTGACGTTCCGTTATCCATCCCGCAGCAAACAGGCTGGGTCGCAGGTGTCATCGCCCGCGCAGGCGGGCGATCCAGTAACCCCGGAGCAAATTGTGTAACGACGACCGAGTCAATCGACACACCGGGCGTACTGGATGCCCCGCCTTCGCGGGGCATGACAGCAGGAGAGCAGGCAGACTGAGGTGAAATAGGAAGGGCAGCGTGGCATGGCACGTTCAGGAGCGGCGGCGATGGCGGATCATTCGCGATTGGGACGCGGCCTTGCATCGCTGATCGGCGACGTCGGCGAGGAAAGCACCTCGGCCGAGCAGGGCCGCAAGCCGCGGCGCGCGCCGATCGAAAATCTCAAGGCCAATCCGCGCAATCCGCGCCGCGCCTTCACCGAGACCGAGCTCAACGAACTGGCCGATTCGATCCGCGAGCGCGGCATCATCCAGCCGATCGTGGTGCGGCAAGTGCGCGGCAAGGACGACGCCTTCGAGATCATCGCCGGCGAGCGGCGCTGGCGCGCGGCGCAGCGCGCCGGCCTGCACGAGGTGCCGGTCGCGGTGGTGGAGGCGACCGACGCGCAGGCGCTCGAATTCGCCATCATCGAAAACGTGCAGCGCGCCGATCTCAATCCGATCGAGGAGGCCACCGGCTATCTGGCGCTGATGCAGGAGTTCAACCACAGCCAGGACGAGGTCGCGCAGATCGTCGGCAAGAGCCGGCCGCATGTGGCGAACACGCTGCGGCTGCTCAAGCTGGCGGAGCCGGTGCAGGCGATGGTGGCGGCCGGCCAGCTTTCGGCCGGCCACGCGCGCATGCTGGTCGGGCAGCCGAACGCGCTCGAACTCGCCGAAGACATCGTCAAGCGCGGCTTGAACGTGCGCCAGGTCGAGGCGGCGATGCGCCACGATAGCGGCAAGCCGGCGCGCGCGGCCGCCGGCACCGCGCGCGCCAAGGACGCCGACACCAAGGCGCTGGAGCGGCGGCTGTCGGATGCCTTGGGCTTGCAGGTGACGGTCGATCACCGCGGCCAAGGCGGCACGCTGCATATCAAGTATCGCGATTTGGATCAGTTGGACGCGGTGTTGCGGAAGTTGGATCGGGCGTAAAGGCCTATCCTCCACCGTGAAATATTTTCAGCGTCATGCCCGGGCTTGACCCGGGCATCCCGCTTAGAAAGGCACATTACTATCCTAAGCGGGATCACCGGGTCACGGCGCTACGCGCTGGCCCGGTGATGACAGCGGAAATTTTGAGCCGCCAGTAATGACGGCGAAGACTCTGCCGACGCCTACTCCGGGTCCGACGGCACGTGCGGCTGCAATTTCTGTTGCAGGCGCTCGGCGTCGGCCAGGGTGTCGACGACGGCTGCAAAGCCGCCCACGACCGTGGCGATGACGCCCTTGGGCTTGGCTTTCGGCCCGGTCTTGCGGGCCGCTCTCTTCCGTGCCGCGGCCTTGGATTTCTTTTTCACCACGGCCTTGCGCTTTTTCGTTCTGACCGCGGCGGGTTTCTTCCTCGCCTTCTTCTTCGCCTTTGCAGCGGATTTCTTGCGCGCCTTCCTAGCCATCGGTTGCCCCCAGGTTACGCTGATTTGCAAGGCTTCAGCCTAAGCGGCGGCTCGATCCAGCGCTAGGGGTTGCAAGCAACCTGAGCGCTGGATCGCACGCAGCAAATTGTCGCCCCCATGATTTGTAGAATGTCCCGGCCTGGCGCCCCGTCACTTCTTGCGCAAAAACGACGCGCAAAACCCCGGTTCGAATTCCCGGTAATCGTTAGTGATTTCGGTGCCCTTCGCGATGTTGCGGCGGGCGATGGCGTAGCCGTTGCGCAGATAGGTATTGGGGTCGTCGGAATGGTTCATGTGGCAATCGTGGTCGGCGGTCAAAATGATCTCGCCGTCCACCCGATAGCCGTGGAAGCGGATGAAATCCCGCGCCGCCTTGGGCAATCTGGCAAATTGTTTGGGTGAGTAAGCGCGGTCGAAGCCGTCGACAAAGCGCCAGATCTTCGTGCCCTTGCGGATAAATTCGCCGGCAAAAACGCCGAGCCCGTGAATCGCGCTTTTGTCGAGATAGGTTTTGACCAGCAGCATGGGGCGCTTTCGCAATGCCAAGGGCGCGGCCCGCGTCCTATGGCAGACGACAGACCGATGTCAAATCCAAAGCGGTACATGATACGGCGAGGCGTTCGCGCTTTGCCTCTCCCTGCCGAAGGGAGACTAAATCGCGCCGGGGCCGACCTTGTCGTAGATGCCGAGGCGCTTTTGTGCGTCTTCCGGCATGTTCGGCACGCGCAGGGCGCGGCCCATGAACGTGACCCACGGTTTCTCGGCAGCCGGCTGCAGCGATGCGAAATTCCAGAACTGCCGCTCGCTCATCTCGATTTCGGTCACCTCGTGCTCAAGCACCCAGTTGCGCAGTGTCGTCAGCCTGGGCTGCTGGTCGGTTTCGCTGAACATCTGTTCCGGCAATGCTTTTATCATGCCCCCTCATAGGCGCTCCGGCTTAACAAGGTCTGACAGAAGGTCTGACAGAATGCGGGAGAATTGCGATTATGGCCGCGGAGGCGGCGGCGGCCGCCGCGCTGGATTGCGGGGCGAAAATGCTGCTAAGCATCGCCCGACACGCCAAAGGGAGGACACCGGTGCCCGCTTCAATGCAAGGCGAAATGCAGCCGACCATCTACCGCTTCAAACTGGGCGGCTTCGAGGTCGCCACCATCATGGACAGCAAAGTGATCCGTTCCGGCCTGACGCCGAGCTTCGGCGGCGAAGCGGCCGCGGCCGAGGTCAAGGCGCTGGCCAAGGCCAACCGCATCGATGCCGACTGCTACGAGCATCCGTTCACGCCGACGCTGGTCAATACCGGCAAGGAGCTGGTGCTGTTCGACACCGGCAACGGCTCGCTGCGCGACGAGCATGAGCAACTCAAAGGCCGCATGCCGCCGGGCAACCTGGTCGCTCGCTTAGGCTTGGCCGGCCACAAGCCGGAAGACGTCGACGTGGTAGTGCTCACCCACGGCCATCCCGACCACATCGGCGGGCTGACCAAGGGCGGGGTGCCGGTATTTCGCAACGCGCGCTACGTGATCGGCGCCGCCGAGTTCGATTTCTGGAACAAGGGCGAAAACGTGCGCGAGGCGCGCAAGTTCAACCGCGAGCTCTATGTGAAGATCGTGCTGCCGCTCGCCAACCAGGCGACCTTCATCAAGCCGGGCGATGAGGTGGTGCCCGGCATCCGCGCGCTCGACGCGGCCGGGCATTCGCCCGGCATGCTGGCCTTCACCATCGAGAGCGATGG
>CAVXKE010000008.1:0-109381 GCA_963762285.1 uncultured Alphaproteobacteria bacterium
GAGAGCGAGGGCAAGCGGCTGCTCAATTGGGCCGACACCTGCGGCCATTATGTGGTGTCGTTGCAGCGGCCGGACCTGCATCTCGACGTCGACGACGACAAGGATAAAGCGGTGGCCACCCGCAAGCGCATCCTCGCGATGGCGGCGAGCGAGCAGATCCCGGTGGCCGGATTCCACATGCCGTTTCCCGGCTTGGGCTATGTGGAAAAAGCGGGCAGCGCCTATCGCTGGGTGCCGCATAGTTATCAGTTGAATTTGTGATCGCTGTCGTCCCGGCCAAGCGCGTAAAGAGCGCGCGAGTCGGGACCCATACTCCGTATCCTTTCGATGGTGCACGGCGTATGGGTCCCCGCTTTCGCGGGGACGAGCGGAGACGTTAGCTCTCCCTTCGCCGCGCGCTCACCGCGATCGACAGCAAGGTCCGTTGCGCGATCGCCTCGGCCAGCGCGGCATTGCGGCGCATGTCGAGCGAGGCGGTGGCGAGCTGCTCCATCGCCCGCAGCAGGCGCGCCGCCGTCCAGGCGCGCAGCGCCGCGCCGACGTCCTTCTCGCGGCTGAAATGCACGGGCGGGGCGCCGCGCTTCATGGCGAATTCGATGCTGTCGCCGCCGTCCACCGCCAGCTTCATCTTGTGCAGATTGGCGACCTGGCGGATCGCGGCCGAGATGATCGCCGCCGGCGACGAGCCGCCGGCGCGCGCCTTGCCGAACTCGGTTTCGACCGCGCGGGTCTCGCCGGCGAAGGCGGCGTCGATCACGCCGTCGAGCGCCAGCGACGAGGCATCGGCCACCACCGCCATCACGTCGGCGAGCTCGATCGTCTTTCTGGCCCTGGCTGTAGAGCGCGAGCTTGCGGATCTCGTTGCGCGAGGCGAGCCGGTCGCCGCCGAGCAGCGCGGCAAGCGCGGCGCGCGCGTCGGGCGCGATGGCGAGCTTGGCGGCGCGCAATTCCTCGTCGATCAGCCGCGCCAGATCGCGCTCGCCGTCCGGGTAGCAGCCGATGGCGGCGCCGGCTTTGGCCTTCTCGAATAACGTGCGCAGCGGCGCGGTTTTGCGCAACTCGCCGGCCTCGACGACGACGCGGCAATCGCGCGGCGGCGCCTGCAGCACCACCTCGATCGACGGCACGATGTTGTGGCGCGAATTGACTCGCAGAAGTACTGCGCGGCGGCCGCCGAACAACGGCACCGTATTGGCTTCGTCGGCGAGCCGGCCCGGATTGGCCGACAGTTCCTCGCTTTCGATACGCGCCAGCGCGAAGGGATCGGCCGGATCGTCGACCGAGGCCTTCAGCAAGGCGTCGACGCGCTCGCGCACCAGTCCGGCGTCGGGGCCGTACACCAGCACGACCGGCTGGGCGGGATCTGGCCGCGCGATGAAACGATCGACCTCGGAGGTTTTGATGGCGGTCATGAATACTTCTGTCGTCCCGGCTTTCGCGGGGACGACAATCGAATTACGTCCCCGCCACGAAATACGACGCCAGGCGCGAGCGGATACTGTCGGAGATCACCTTGGCGGCGCGGTTCTCGGCGTCGCGCAAGCCGCGGTCGCCGGCGAAGCGCTGCTGCTGGCCGGGAATGTTGTAGGACACGCGCGAAAAGGCCTGCCCGGTGACCACTTTCTTGCCGGTCGCGATGTCGGTGAGCGTGTAGGTGGCGTCGATGCCGTAGTTCTGGATTTCCGGGCGCGCGGTGGTGATGTCGACGATCACCTGCATCTGGTTGGCGGTGAGGTGGATGTCCAGCTTGTAATTGGGCGGGGTGGCGCCGTCGTTCAGCCCATACAGCAGGCTGTTGCGCACCTCGACGCCGACGCGGGAGAGGCGGGTGCCGTTCGGCGTATCGATCGGCGCAACCGCGACGCTGCTCAGCTTTTCGGCGATGCCGACGCCGCCGACCGCGGACTTTTCGCCATAGAGCGGCTGGAAGCAGCCGGCGGTCAGGCCGGCCAGCGCCAAAACGGCGGCCAAGCGGGTCAGGCGTGGGCTGTCAGGCCACCACATTCACGATCCTCTGCGGGACGACAATGACCTTTTTCGGGCTTTTGCCGTCCAGCGCCCTTTTTACCGCATCGAGGGCCAGAACGGCAGCCTCAATATCGACATTTCCGGCGTCGCGTGGAACGGTCACATCGGCGCGCTTTTTGCCGTTGATCTGGACCGGCAGAGTGATGGTGTCTTCCACCAGCAGGTCCGGCTCGACCTGCGGCCAGGCCTCCGCCGATACCAGCGTCCGGTGGCCGAGCGCGGCCCAGCATACCTCCGCCAGATGCGGCATCATCGGGTGGAACAGCCGCACCAGGATGTCGCCGGCTTCGCGCAAGCTCCAGGCGAAATCGGGCGACGGCGCGGCCTCGGCCGAGCCGATGGCGTCGCCAAGCGCATTGGCAAACTCATAGATATGCGCGACGCAGCGGTTGAAGCGCAGCCTGGCGATGTCGTCGGAGACATTGGCTAGAGCGCGGTGGGCGGCCTTGCGGACTTTCTGCGCTTCCGGACCGAAAGTTCCCGGGCGGCTTTGCGGTCCGGTGACGTCCGCGATCTCGCCGACGAGCCGCCACAGCCGTTGCACGAAGCGCCAAGCGCCCTGCACGCCTTCCTCGGTCCAGATCACGTCGCGCTCGGGCGGCGAGTCGGACAGCATGAACCAGCGCGCGGTGTCGGCGCCGTAGGCGGCGATGATGTCGTCGGGATCGACCGTGTTCTTCTTCGACTTCGACATCTTCTCGATGGCGCCGATTTCCACCGGCTCGCCGGTCGAGACAAGCGTGGCGCGGCGCGCATCGCCCAGGCCTTCGATCTTGACGTCCGCCGGCATCGCCCAGTCGCCGGCCTTGGTGCGGTAGGTCTCGTGCACCACCATGCCTTGCGTGAACAGGCCGGCGAACGGCTCGTCCATGCCGACATGGCCGCATTTGCGCATGGCGCGCGTGAAGAAGCGCGAATAGAGCAGATGCAGAATCGCATGCTCGATGCCGCCGATATACTGATCGACCGGCAGCCAGCGGTTGGCGACCGCGGGCGTTGTCGGCGCCGTCGCATTCCACGGATCGGTGAAGCGCGCGAAGTACCAGGACGAATCGACGAAGGTGTCCATGGTGTCGGTTTCGCGCCGCGCCGCGCCGCCGCACTGCGGGCACTTCACGTTCTTCCAGGTCGGATGGCGGTCGAGCGGATTGCCCGGCTTGTCGAAGGTCACGTCGTCCGGCAGCGTCACCGGCAAATCTTTTTCCGGCACGCCCACCACGCCGCATGTTGAGCAGTGGATGACCGGGATCGGGCAGCCCCAGTAGCGCTGGCGCGAAATGCCCCAGTCGCGCAGGCGGTAATTGACCTGGCGCTGCGCCAGCGGGCGATTGCCGCGGGTGTCGCGCTCCAGCCGCTTGGCCACTTCCTCCTTGGCTTCGGCAATGGTCATGCCATCGAGGAAGCGCGAATTGATCATGCGGCCGTCGCCGTCATAGGCGACGTCGGTGATGACGAAGGTCGCCGGATCCTGGCCTTCCGGGCACACCACCGGCGTGTTGCCGAGCCCGTATTTGTTGACAAAGTCCAGGTCGCGCTGGTCGTGCGCCGGGCAGCCGAAGATGGCGCCGGTGCCGTATTCCATCAGAATGAAATTGGCGACATAGACCGGCAGCTTCCAGTTTGCATCGAACGGATGCACCGCGTTGATGCCGGTGTCGAAACCGAGCTTCTCGGCGGTGTCGATCGCCGCCTGCGAGGTGCCCATGCGGCGGCACTGTTCGATGAACTCCGCCAGCTTCGGATTCTTCGCCGCTGCCGCCAGACTGAGCGGATGATCGGGCGACAGCGCCATGAACTTGGCGCCGAACAAGGTGTCCGGCCGCGTGGTGAAAATCTCCAGCTCGCTCTCATTGTTCGGCGTGGTGGCCGGGTCGAGCATGAAGCGGACCAGCAGGCCTTCCGAGCGGCCGATCCAGTTCTTCTGCATCAGCCGGACTTTTTCCGGCCAGCGCTCGAGCGTGTCGAGCGCGGTGAGCAGGTCTTCCGAATAATCGCTGATCTTGAAGAACCACTGCGTCAGCTCGCGCTGCTCGACCACCGCGCCCGAGCGCCAGCCGCGGCCGTCGATCACCTGCTCGTTGGCGAGCACGGTGTGGTCGACCGGGTCCCAGTTCACTTTCGACTGCTTGCGCTCGACCAGCCCGGCTTTCAGAAAGTCGAGGAACATTTTCTGCTGGTGCCTGTAGTAGGCCGGATCGCAGGTGGCGAGCTCGCGCGCCCAGTCGAGCGACAGCCCCATCGACTGCAGCTGCTTCTTCATCGCCGCGATGTTGTCGTAGGTCCACGTCTTGGGGTGCACCTTGCGGTCGATGGCCGCGTTCTCCGCCGGCATGCCGAAGGCGTCCCAGCCCATCGGGTGCAGCACGGCGTTGCCCATGGCGCGTTTGAAGCGCGCCACCACGTCGCCCATGGTGTAGTTGCGCACGTGGCCCATGTGGATGCGCCCCGAGGGGTAGGGGAACATCTCCAGCACGTAGTATTTCGGGCGTGGGTCGTCGTTTGCCGTGGCGAAAATGCCGCGTTCGGCCCAGATTTTCTGCCAGCGGGCCTCGGCCGCGCCGGCGTTGTAGCGTTCGTTTTTGCTCGAATCGGCGGTCATTTCCGGCCCTTTTAGGGTGGCCGGAGGTGACATGAAAGGGGTTTGCGGGTCAACGGGCGGCTTGACGGGATGGCCCCATTCGCTGGCATGACAGGCATGGCCATGACCGACACCCCATCACCTGCCGCCGGCCCCGCCGTGCGTCTCGCTACCGTGCGCGCCGAGATCGCCCGCGCCTGCCGCGATGCGGGGCGCGATCCGGCCGAGGTGACGCTGGTGGCGGTGTCGAAGACGTTTCCGCCCGAGGCGATCGAGCCGGTGATCGCCGCCGGCCAGCGCGTGTTCGGGGAAAACCGCGTGCAGGAGGCCAAGGCCAAATGGCCGCCGCTCATGGCGAAACACGCGGGCATCGAACTGCATCTGATCGGCCCGCTGCAATCGAACAAGGCCAAGGAGGCGGTGGCGCTGTTCGATGCCATTCATTCCGTTGATCGGCCGAGCCTCGCCGAGGCGCTGGGCAAGGAGATCGCCAAGCAGGGGCGCTCGCCGCTGCTGTTCGTCGAGATCAACACCGGCGCCGAGCCGCAGAAGGCCGGCGTGCTGCCGCAGGATGCCGATGCGTTCCTTACGGCGTGCCGCGAGCAATACGGCCTCTCCGTTTCCGGGCTGATGTGCATTCCGCCGCTCGAGGAAGCGCCCGCGCCGCATTTCGCGCTCACCGCCAAGATCGCGCGGCGCAACGGCCTCAAGCTGTTGTCGATGGGCATGAGCGCGGATTTCGCCACCGCGATCGCACTCGGCGCCACCCATGTGCGGGTGGGCTCGGCGATCTTCGGAGGACGCACATGAGCGAGGCGAAGCCCGAGCTCGAACGCTGGCAGGCGCGCTTCGCCGAGCCCGGCTATCTGTTCGGCACGGCACCCAACGCCTTCCTCAAGAGCAAGGCGGCGCTGTTGCGCAAGGGTGCGCGGGCGCTGGCGGTCGCCGATGGCGAAGGCCGCAACGGCGTGTTCCTGGCGGAGCAGGGGCTCGACGTGCTGTCGGTGGATTTCTCGCCGGTGGCGCAGGCCAAGGCGCGCACGCTCGCCAATGAGCGCGGCGTGACGCTGCGCTTCGAGCAGGCCGACATGACAAACTGGGGCTGGCCGGAAGCCGCGTTCGACCTGGTGGCGGCGATCTTCATCCAGTTCACCAAGCCGCCGGAGCGGGCGAAAATGTTCGCCGGCATCAAGCGCACACTGAAGCCCGGCGGGCTGCTGCTGCTGTAGGGCTATGGCCTCAAGCAGCTCGACTACAAGACCGGCGGGCCGTCCGATCCGACGCAGCTTTACACGCGCGAACTGCTGCAAGACGCCTTCGGCGATTTTTCCTCGCTCGACATCCGCGAATACGAAAGCGTCATGCAGGAAGGCAGCCGCCACGCCGGCCGCTCGGCGCTGATCGAGCTGGTGGGAATAAAGTAGTCTGTGTCGTTCCGGGGTCGCTCACGCCCGGAACCAACATCAGCGGAAGCGCGACGGCGGCACCGGATTGCCGGCTTGCGGATTGGCGAAAGAGCCCGACTCGAGCGGCTTCTTCAGCAGGCTCGATCGCAACGCCTCGGCGCGCGGCGAGGGCGGGACCGGCATCGGCGGCGCCGGCTGCAACGGCACGTTATCGAGCGGCGAGCCGTAGTCGGCGAATTCGTCGTCGCGGTGGGTCATGCTGGCGCTGCGCCAGCGCTCGACCACCGAGACAATCAGATCGCGGCTCATCCCGGTGCCCACATCGGAGTAAGTGCTGCCGGACGCCTCGCTGCTCGGCCGCAGCTCCGGCGCCAGTTCCTGGAAGCGCATGCGCGTCGGCAGCGCGACGCCGGGCCCGAAGGTGAACACCTCGCGGATGCCGAGCGAGGGAATAAACGACAGCAGGTTTATCGCCGCGTCGGGCACGGCCGAGCGGATCAGCTCCTGGTCGCGGTCGTTCGACAGCCGCATGACGAACAAAGTCGAGCACTGCGACACGATGGTCGGATCGATCTCGGCCGGGCGCTGGGTGATCAGGCCGAGGAACACGCCGTATTTGCGGCCTTCCTTGGCGATGCGCGAGAGCGCGCGGCGGGTCGGGCCGAAGCCGATCTGCTTGTCGGCCGGCGCGTAGCGGTGCGCTTCCTCGCAGACGAACAATAGCGGGGCGACGCCGTCGCTCCACAGGCCGAAATCGAACGCCATGCGGCAGAGTACCGACACCACCGAGTCCACCACTTCGGCCGGGAAGCCGGCGAGCTGCATGATGGTCATCGGCTTGCCTTCCGGCGGCAGCCGGAACAGGTGGCCGAGGATTTCCGCCATGGTGTCGCCGCCGATATTGGCGTTCTCGAACATGAAGGCGTAGCGCGGATGATTGCGGAAGGTCTGAATGCGCGAGATCAGCTTGTGATAGACGACGCGCGAGTTGCGGTTCTCCAGCTTGCCCATGCGGTCGTCGAGCAGGCCGATGAGATCCTCGATGCGGTAGGGCACCGGCGTGTCGGCGGTGAAGCCGGCGTCGCGCGGATCGCGCCTTTTAGTGAGCGAGCGCTCGTTGTTGGCGCGGTATTGCAGATAGGCCGCCTTCGCCATCGGGATGACTTCGGAGAGGATTTCGACTTCCTCGTCGACGCCGGGCCGGCCGCCGAAGAAGGCATCGACCGTCTCCTCGAAATTGAACAGCCAGAACGGCAGCCGCAGATTGCGCGGGTTGAGCACCTGCGCCTTGTCGCCGAAGCAGCGGCCGTATTCGTTGTGCGGATCGACCAGGAAAATGCGCAGGGTCGGGCGCGCTTCGAGAATCTTCTGCAGGATGATGGCGACGCCGCTCGACTTGCCGACGCCGGTGGCGCCGACGATGGCGAAATGCCGGCTTATCAGTTGGTCGATATCGATATGCACGGCGATATCGGAATTCTGCTGCAGATCGCCGACATGGACATGGTCGGCGTCGGCGGCGCCATAGACCAGCCGCAACTCGGCTTCGTTGAGCAGCAGCGCGCCGTCGCCGATGTTCGGATAATCCGTGACGCCGCGTTGGAAATGCGCCGCGCCGGAATCTTCGGCACGGATTTCGCCGATCAGATCGAGGTGCGCGATTTTGCGATATGTCGGTGGGCCGGCCGACGTCGGCACCGCCTGCTCGCCGATATCGGTGAGCAGGCCGATGATCAGGGCTTTGCCCGCCACCATGCCCATGAATTTTCCGACCGTGGGATTTTCGCCGCCGAAGCTGCGGGCGTTGAGCTCGACGGTGGCCTGCGAACCGGAGACGGCCACGACGCGGCCGATCGTTTCGGATGCGGAGCGTGCCGGCGTACGGGGACTTTGTGCAGCGGAAGCGTCCATATTCACCTCCGGCGCGGCACGTTTTTGCGTTTGTTGCGGGACCGCCACGCCATGGGTCGAAATATCAAACGGCAATGCCCATTCCGTTAATGCGGCGGTTATGGCCGAGGCCGCGCGCAACTATGCTTAATCAACGGTGGCCGGCGCAGCGAAAATGGTAACGATCAGTCAACCACGATGCGGGTGCGCGGGCCGATGCGTGCGAGCAGGCGGCGCAGCGCGTGCATATCGAGCGCCACGCAGCCCGCGGTCGGCGCGAAGCCCGGCCGCGCCACATGGATAAAGACGGCGCTGCCGCGGCCGGCGATGCGCGGGCGCGTATTGTGGTCGAGCTCGACGATGAAGTCGTAGAGCTGGTCCGCGCGCGCCAGCCGGTCGGCCTTGCTCGCGGGCGGCAGTTTGACCGGCCGATTGTAATGGCGGTCGCGCGGGTCCTCGCACCAGCCGTCGTCGCGGCCTATTCGGCGCGCCGGTAACAAGGTGGCCGGGCGCGGATGGCGGTCGGCGCGCCACCACAGCCGCTTGAGCCGGAAGACGCCGCGCGGGGTGGCGCCGTCGCCTTCGCGTTTGTTGGCCTTGATGCCGGCGCGGCCGAGCGCCACCGGCAGCGCCAGCGGCCCGGCCAGCAGCACGCCGCGCCAGGGCTGCGCCGGTTTCCGCCGCACCAGCAGCCGCCGCAACGAGGTTTCAGGCTTTGCCCGCCGCACGTCCGAAAGCTCCAATTTGTTACCGGCGCATGAAGTTTTCTTGCGAAAACCGCCACCCCTTGTGCGCGATCATGCGTGCTAAATATCAGTTCGCGCTTGCTCTTTTAGCCCTGAATGCTCTACTTCGCGAATATTCCCGTGCGGGGGGCCGTTGAGCAATGCCCAACAAGCGTACCATCCTGATCGTCGACGACGACAACGAACTGCGCGAGGCGCTGGTCGAGCAATTGGCGCTGCACGAGGAGTTCGACGCCATCGCGGTCGACAGCGGCACCAAGGGGGTGCAGGCGGCCAAGGGCGGCCAAATCGACCTGGTGCTCATGGATGTGGGGCTGCCCGACGTCGACGGCCGCGAGGCGGTGCGCATCATGCGCAAGAACGGCTTCAAGGCGCCGATCATCATGCTCACCGGCCACGACACCGACAGCGACACCATCCTCGGGCTGGAATCCGGCGCCAACGATTACGTCAGCAAGCCGTTCCGCTTCGCCGTGCTGCTGGCGCGCATCCGCGCGCAACTGCGGCAGCACGAGGCGAGCGAGGACGCCGTTTTCACCATCGGGCCGTACACGTTCCGCCCGTCATCGAAGCTGCTGCTCAGCCCGAAGGGCAGCAAGGTGCGGCTGACCGAAAAGGAAACCGCCATTCTGCGTTATCTGTATCGCGCGGCGCAGAAGCCGGTGTCGCGCGAGACGCTGTTGCAGGAAGTGTGGGGCTATAATTCCGGCGTCACCACGCACACGCTGGAGACGCATATTTACCGGCTGCGGCAGAAGATCGAGAAGGACGCCGCCGCGCCGTCGATCCTGGTGACGGAAGCCGGCGGCTACAAGCTGGTGCCGTGAGTATTTAATCTGTTATTCCGCGCAGCCTTTGGGCCGCGAACCCGGAATGACGCGGAAAGACAATGTCCCTCGAAGACGACATCGCCATGTTCGAGAAGGTGCCCACCCTCGCGGTGCTGGGTGGGCCGGCGCTGCGCATCCTTGCGATCGGCGCGGAAGCGCGCAAGCTGAATACCGGCGCGGTGCTGTTCCATGCCGGCGAACTCGCCGATGGCGGCTATGTCGTGCAGGAGGGCTCGCTGCTGCTGGAACCGGGCACGCTGTCGGAGGGCAATGAAATCACCGCCGGCCCCGGCACGCTGGTGGGCGAGCTGGCGTTGCTCACCGACATGGTGCGTCCGGCAACCGCGATCGCGCAGGAGCCGACGGTGGTGGTGCGCATTTCACGCAGCCTGTTTCGCAAGATGCTGGAGGGCTACCCGGCCGCCGCCGCGCAGTTGCGCGACGCCATGGCCGAGCGGGTCGATGGCTGGACGCGCGAGCTCGGCAGCGTGAAGCGGAAGCTGGATATAGACGGGTCGTCCGGCGAGCGATATCGAGGCCGGAGATAGTGGAAGATCGGCAGACGGGTATAGGTTCCCACTTTCACGGGGAGATGGGGAACCGAGCGTCAATCCTCCACCGTCGCCGTGACCGGCACGTGGTCGGAGGGACGCTCGGCGCCGCGATAATCCTTGGCGATCTTGATTTTCGAGATACGGTCGGCCAGCGCCTGCGAGGTCCAGACGTGATCGAGCCTTCGCCCGCGGTCGGCCTCGCGCCAATCCTGCGCCCGGTAGCTCCACCAGGTGTAGAGTTTGGCGGGTTCCGGCGTGAGCACGCGCATGGCGTCGATCCAGCCGCCGGCGCTGCGCGCCGCGTTGAGTTTCTCGCATTCGATCGGCGTGTGCGAGACCACTTTGATCATCTGCTTGTGGCTCCACACGTCGTGCTCGAGCGGCGCCACATTGAGATCGCCGACGAGAATGGCGCGTTGCGATTTTTCCGGCCGCAGGCTGGGGTGTTCGCGCATCTCGTCGAGGAAGTCGAGCTTGTGCTGGAATTTCGGATTGATCGCGGGGTCCGGCTCGTCGCCGCCGGCCGGCACGTAGAAATTATGCAGCGTGATCGCGTCGCGTAAACCGGCGCGCTCGCCTAACACCACGGCGACATGGCGGCAGTCGGTCTTGCCGCAGAAGCTCTGCACGTCGATGCGCTCGAACGGCAGGCGCGAGAGCACGGCGACGCCGTGATAGCCCTTCTGCCCGCTGAGCGCGGCGTGCTCATAGCCGAGCCGCTGGAAGCGCTTGAGCGGAAAAGCGTCGTCCGGGCATTTGGTTTCCTGCAGGCAGAGCAGGTCGGGCCGGGCGCTTTTGAGAAACTTGGCGACCAGATCGATGCGCAGGCGGACGGAGTTGATGTTCCAGGTGGTGATCTTGAGGGGCATAGGCCGCAATCTAGGACGTCAAGCAGCATTATTCCAACGTCATGCCCGGCACAAGGCCGGGCATGACGAAGGAGAAAGCCGCCCGCGCTAATTCGCGTTGGTCGGATAGCGCGTGTAATCGATCTTGAACATGCTGGGATCGGGCCGCTTGCTGCTGTCGAGATTGTATACCGCAACAGTGGTGTCGTAGCCCTGCGGGTCGGTCACCGTCCACTGCTTGAGCTGCATGTCCTTGGCGCTGAACATGATCATCAGCCGGCTGGTGCCGACCAGGCCGTTCTTCTCCTCGACCACCACGGTGTTGTACACGTCATCGGAGGAAACGGCGACCAGGTTGGTGTCCTTCGTCAGGTCGACATGGTCGGCGAGCAGGAAGCGCAGCGGCGTCTGCGACAGCGGATAGACGTCCTGCGTCGCCAGCCGGCGGTCGCGCACCACTACCGACTCGCCGTCGGCGATCAGTTCGATCGGGCTCGGGTCGTCGTATTCGAAACGCACCTTGCCGGGTTTGGAAATATAGAAATTGCCCTGGGTGCGGCGGCCGTCCGGCGCGACCTGGACGAATTTGCCCGACAACATCCGCATGCCGGAGAGATAATTATTGACCCGTTCGACGATGCCGCGCTGCTCGGGACTGAGCGCGACGGCGGGACCCGCCCGGCCCAGCAAGGCAGCGAATGGATTGGAGACCGGATTGGGCGGCTGCGTGGCTGGCTTGGTAACTTGCGGCTGCGCCGCTTGGGCGCGCGCGCGTAGCGCGGCGCTGGGAATGGCGAATCTGGCCGCGATCGAGCCGGTGGCCGCGGGCTGGTCGTCGATTGCCGGGCGCGGGGTCGGCAGCGGGACGCTCTGGGCCAGCGCCGGCGCGGCCGTCAGGCCGGCGAACAATGCCGCCATCGCCAGTTTGTGGCCGATTTGCGCCTTGCGGTATCGCGCCATTACGGTCTCCGCCTCGCGTCCCAAATAACTTGCCGATAACTAGGGGCAGCGTGTGGCTATTTCACGACTCCGATCATGCGCTGATTCGGGCCGCGCCGTCATTGCCGGGACGCTCGCGCACCGGAACGGCCGCGTTTAGAAGCGCTCGTCGGCCGGATTTTCCGGGATCAGGATCTCGCGTTTGCCGGCATGGTTGGGCTGGCCGATGATGCCTTCCTGTTCCATGCGCTCCATCAGCGAGGCGGCGCGGTTGTAGCCGATCTGCAACCGGCGCTGGATGTAGGAGGTCGACGCCTTGCGGTCGCGTTTCACCACGGCGACCGCCTGGCTGTAGAGGTCGCCGCCCTCGGCCTGCCCCATGCCGGTGGCGTCGAACAGCGCGCCGTCCTCGCCCTCTTCCGGATCGCCGGCGGTCACCTCGTCGAGATATTCCGGATGCCCCTGCGACTTCAGGTGACGCACGACCTTCTCGACTTCGTCGTCCGATACGAACGGGCCGTGCACGCGGCTGATGCGGCCGCCGCCGGCCATGTAGAGCATGTCGCCCTGGCCGAGCAGCTGCTCGGCGCCCTGCTCGCCCAAGATGGTGCGGCTGTCGATCTTGGAGGTGACCTGGAACGAGATGCGGGTCGGGAAGTTGGCCTTGATGGTGCCGGTGATCACGTCGACCGACGGGCGTTGCGTCGCCAGGATGACGTGGATGCCGGCGGCGCGCGCCATCTGCGCCAGGCGCTGGATGGCGCCTTCGATGTCCTTGCCGGCGACCATCATCAGGTCGGCCATCTCGTCCACGATCACCACCAGATAGGGCAGCGGCTCGAGCTCGAGTTCCTCCTTCTCGTAGATCGCCTCGCCGGACTCCTTGTCGTAGCCGGTGTGCACCGTGCGGGTCAGCGTCTCGCCTTTCGCCTTGGCTTCCGCGAGGCGCGCGTTGTAGCCGTCGACGTTGCGCACGCCGAGCTTGGACATGCGCTTGTAGCGCTCCTCCATCTCGCGCACCGCCCACTTCAGCGCGACCACCGCTTTCTTCGGATCGGTCACCACCGGCGTGAGCAGATGCGGGATGCCGTCATAGACCGAGAGCTCGAGCATCTTGGGATCGACCATGATCAGCCGGCACTGGTCGGGGCGCAGCCGGTAGACCAGCGACAGGATCATGGTGTTGATGGCGACCGATTTGCCGGAACCGGTGGTGCCGGCGATCAGGAGATGCGGCATGCGCGCGAGATCGACGATCACCGAATCGCCGCCGATGGTCTTGCCGAGACAGAGCGGCAGCTTGGCCGCGCTTTCGTTGTAATCCTTGCCGCCGAGCAATTCGCGCAAGTAAACCTTCTCGCGCGTCGGATTGGGCAGTTCGATGCCGATGGCGTTGCGCCCGGAAACGACGGCGACGCGCGCCGACACCGCGCTCATCGAGCGGGCGATATCGTCGGAGAGCCCGATCACGCGCGACGACTTGATGCCGGGCGCCGGCTCGAGTTCGTACAGCGTCACCACCGGGCCGGGATGCGCATTGATGATCTCGCCGCGCACGCCGAAATCGCCGAGCACGCTTTCGAGCGCCACGGCGTTGGCGTCGATGATGTCTTTCGACAGCGTGGTGCGCTCGGAGACGCGTTGCGCCGCCAGAAAATTGAGCGAGGGCAGCACATAGCCGTTGACGGAGCGGCGGGCAGGCGCGCGCGGCACGGCGCGGCGGCGCCGGGCGGGCTGCGCGTCTTCATCGTCCTCTTCGTCGTCGTCGGCAGAAATGGGCGAGAATGCCGCGCGGCCAAAGGCGTCGAAACGCGGCTCCTGCCGCGCGCCGGCAGCGGCCGGCGCAGCGGCCGGCAGCGGCGTGCGCGGCGCCCGGCGCAGCAGCCGGCCGGCGCGCGCCTTCCAGCTCAGCAGCGCGTGCGCGATCATGCCGAGCCAGGCCGAGGCGCGATCGCCAGCGTTATCGTCTTCATCGATGTCTTCATCGACGTCGCGGGCGAGCGTTTGCTCGGCGTTCCGGCGCGGCCAGCCGATGCCGGCGGCGAGCGCGACCGTCACGGCGGCGGCGACGCCGAGCAGGGCGGCGGCGATGAGCAGCCGGATGCCGGTCAGCGGCATGTGCAACATCAGCGCCGGTTTATGCAGCAGGGCGTCGCCGAACACGCCGCCGAGCCCGGTCGGCAGCGGCCAGGAGCCGACGCGCGGCAGCGTCGCGGCGAAGGCGGCGGCCAGCAGCGTGGCGAGAATCCACAACAGGCCGCGCCATTTCTCGCCCACCGGCCGGTGCGACAGCAGCCGCCAGCCGAGCAGCAATTCCGGCAGCAGCAGCATGATGGCGGCGAGGCCGAGCAGTTGCATCGCGAGATCGGCGAAAATCGCGCCCGGGAGGCCGAGCAGATTGTGCACCGGGGTTTGCGTGGCGTGGCTGAGCGAGGGGTCCTGCACCGACCAGGTGGCGAGCGCGATTGATCCGAGCAGCGCCAGCGTGATCAGCGCGAGGCCGGCGACTTCGCTCAGGCGCCGCCGCAGGATGTCGCGGAAATGCTCGGAGATGAAGGCGACGGCATCGAGGCTGCGGTCGATCGCGGGCATCTATGTCTACCTCACCCAAGAACCGCGACGAGGCGGTGCAGCGCCTCCGCCGTGGTGGCCTTGTCTTGAACCATGGCGACGCGGATATAATCCGCGCCGGGATTGCTGCCGTCGGCCTGTTCGCGCGCGAGATAGCGGCCGGGCACCACGCGCACGCCGGCCTCCTGCCACAGCCGCTTGGTCACGATCTCGCTGCCGCCGAATTTAGCCACATCGAGCCAGAGGAAAAATCCGCCGGCCGGGCGCTTGTAGCCGTAGCGATCGCCGATGATCTGGTCGGCGAGGTCGAACTTGGCCGAATAGAGCTTGCGGTTCTCCCGCACATGCGCCTCATCGCCATAGGCGGCGACCGCGACATGTTGCGCGGGACCCGGCACCTGTGGCGCCGCGATATTGCGCAGCTCGAGAAAGGCGGCCAGGAAGCGGCGGTCGCCGGCGGCGAAACCGACGCGCAGGCCGGGCAGGTTCGAGCGCTTGGACAGCGAGTGGAACACGATCGTATTGGCGAAGTCGGGCCCGGCCGCTTCCAGCATGCCGGCCGGCGGATGCTCGCTGTAGATCTCGCAGTAGCATTCGTCGGCGAACACCAGGAAGCCGAAGCGGCGGGCGAGTTGCGCGAGCTTGTCGAGATAGGCGCGCGAGGCGACGGCGCCTTGCGGGTTCGACGGCGAGGCGATGTAGCACGCCACCGTGCGCGCCAGCAGCGTGTCGTCGAGCGCGTCGAGATCGGGCAGGAACGCGCTCGCGCGCGTCGCCGGCAGATAGACCGGTTCGCAGTCGGCGGCGAGCGCACCGGCGGCATAAGCGGCGTAGAACGGATTGGGGATCAGCACGGCGGGCTTGGCCGCACGGCGCGCGACCCAGCGCTTGGCGGCGATGGCGGCGAGAAACAGGCCCTCGCGTGTGCCGTTGAGCACCAGCACTTCGGTTTCGGCATCGAGCGCGCGCGAAAGCTTGTAGCGGCGGCCGAGCCATTGCGCGACCGCGCGGCGGAATGGCTCGCTGCCCTTGTTGGCCGGGTAGCGGCCGAATTCGTCGAGATGGGCGGCGAGCTCGGGGCCGACGAAGGACGGAATCGGGTGCTGCGGCTCGCCGACCGACAGATTGATGGCGGGCTTGCCCGGCTCGATGCCGGCGATCAATTCGGTCAGCCGCACGAACGGCGAGCGGTCGCCGGCCGCCGTGGCAGTGGGAGAAGCAGGCTCGCGCTCGGCGGTCGTTATGGGCATGCGATTGACACAAGCGGGCGCGGCCCGCGCTATCAGGGGTTACGCCACAATAATGAGGTTGAGGTTAAGACCCGATTAACCATCGGGCGGCGGCATGCGGCGCCGGCCGGACCAAGCCATGCCGGGCGCGGGTTGGCCGGTCCGCCATGAGGGGAGCCAAAATAAGAGAGGCCCCCGGCTCTTGCGAACCGGGGGCCTCGACGGAAGGGACAGTGCCGGGTTTCCGCCCCTACCGCTAGCTTGTCACTTCATTGGCGCATGATCTTTTCCGAAAACCGGTACCCACTTTTCGGGATCATGCGCGGTTACTGCACGGTCTCCCCATGCAGCGCGAGATCGAGACCTTCGCGTTCCACTTCGTCGGACACGCGCAGGCCGATGATCGCGTCGATGATCTTCAGCAGGATCAGCGAGACGATCGCGTCGTACACGATCACGACGACAATGCCCTTGACCTGGTTGAGCATCGGCGCCGCGTTGCCTTCGATCAGGCCGGCGGTGCCGCCGTATTCGGCGATGGCGAACACGCCGGTGAGCAGCGCGCCGACGATGCCGCCCACGCCGTGCACACCGAAGCAGTCGAGCGCGTCATCCTGGCCGAGTATGCGCTTGAGGCCGGTGACGCCCCAGTAGCAGATGATGCCAGCAGCGACGCCGATCACCATGGAGCCGACCGGGCCGACATAACCCGAGGCCGGAGTGATGGCGACGAGGCCGGCGACCGCACCGGAGCAGATGCCGATGACGGTGGGTTTGCCGCGGGCCATCCACTCGACCAGCATCCAGGTGAAGGCCGCAACCGCGGTCGCGATCTGGGTCACGGTCATCGCCATGCCCGCCTGCATGCCGGCGGTGACGGCGGAGCCGGCGTTGAAGCCGAACCAGCCGACCCACAGCAGCGAGGCGCCGATGAAGGTAAGCACCATGTTGTGGCCAGGGCCGCTGTCCTTGCGCTTGCCGAGGACGATCGCGCACATCAGGCCGGCAACGCCCGCGTTGATATGCACGACGGTGCCGCCGGCGAAGTCGAGCACCTTGAACATGGCGTCGCTGTTGCCGTTGGACATGAAGCCGTCGGCGCCCCAGACCCAGTGTGCGATCGGCGAATAGACCAGGATCGCCCACAGTCCGATGAACCACAGCATGGCGGAGAACTTCATGCGTTCGGCGAAGGCACCGGCAATCAGCGCCGGCGTAATGATGGCGAAGGTCATCTGGAAGCACATGTAGACGGTCTCAGGGATCGTCACCGCCAAGCCGTTCGGCGTGCCGATACCGGTCGAGATGTCACTCAAGATGCCTTGCAGGAACACGCGACTGAACCCGCCGAGGAATGGCCCGCCGGTCGTGAAGGACGTACTGTAGGTGAGGATCGCGTAGAGGATCGTGACCAGACAGGTGACGGCGAAGCTCGTCATCACGGTGTCGCCCACGTTCTTCTTGCGCACCATGCCGCCATAGAACAGGCCGAGGCCCGGGATGGTCATCATCAACACCAGCGCGACCGAAGTGAGCATCCACGCGGTGTCGCCCGAGTTCGGCGTGCACTTCTCGAGCACGGCCTTCTTCGGATCGGGATCGTTGGCGCAAGCGGCCGGCGGCGGCGCCGGGGCAGGCGCCGGAGCGGCTGCCGGTGCGGCGCCGGGAGCGGGCGTCTGGGCGTAGGACGTATTATACGTCCCTACGCTCAGAAAGAGGCCGAGCAGAATCCCGAAGGCGAGAGCCAACAGCCCCGCACGGGAGGATTTCTTCAACGTCATGGTCTAACTCCTGTCCGTATTGTTTGCGGTGCGGGTTACTAGAGTGCCGCAGCGTCGGTTTCGCCGGTGCGGATGCGCACGGCGTGATCCAGGGCGAAGACGAAGATCTTGCCGTCGCCGATCTGGCCGGTCTTGGCGGCGCCGGTGATGGCGCCGATGACCTTGTCGACCTGGTTGGTTGCCACTGCCACTTCCACTTTGACTTTCGGCAGGAAGCTCACCGCATACTCGGCCCCACGGTAGATTTCCGTGTGGCCCTTTTGACGCCCGTAACCTTTGACCTCGGTAACGGTCAGCCCTTGCACGCCGATGGAGGTCAAGGCGTCGCGGACCTCGTCGAGCTTGAAAGGTTTAATGATGGCCATGACGATTTTCATGGATTCGATCCCCGCTTGAGAGCCCGTTTTACGTTACGCAGTGCGGGCGGTTTCACTGAGCCCGGCCCGCAAAACGCACTTCACGGGCAATGCCGGGGTAATAGAATCAAACGCCGTGCCAGATGCCGGACCGAGGCGCATCCTCCTGATTCAATTAATGAAGTTTTACCAATGGGGCGGCGAGCCGATGGCCCCATAGGGCATTAGCTTAAAATCGCGCCAGCCGTCATCAGGCCTGATTAAAATTTAATCAGCCGTGCCCGAGCGGTAAAATTATGCCGCCGCGATGCCGGGCACGGCTCGCTTTTCGCGCTACTGCAGCGCCTCGCCATGCTGGCTGACATCGAGCCCCATCACCTCATCTTCATGCCGCACGCGCAGCGGCACCATGGCGCCGATGATCTTGAGGACGACAAAGGTCATGATGCCCGACCAAGCCAGGGTAACGGCGATCCCGTAAAGCTGGACCAAGCACCTGCCGCGGATTGCCTTCGAGCAGGCCGGACACGCCGCCCGGCAGTTCGGGTGTTGCCGATAGGGCGCCGACCGCCAGCACGCCGGCAAGCAATGTGCCGGTCAGGCCGCCGATGCCATGCACGCCGAACACGTCGAGCGAGTCGTCATAGCCGATCTTCATCTTCAGCCAGGTGCAGGCCCAGAAACAGACCGCGCCGGCGATCAGGCCGATCAGCATGCCGTCCATCGGCATTACGTAGCCCGAGGCTGGTGTGATGGTGCCAAGCCCGGCCACCGCGCCGGAGATCATGCCGAGCACCGACGGCTTGCCGCGCATCCACCATTCCAGCACCATCCAGGTGAAGGCGCCGGCGCTGGCCGAGAGATGCGTCGACGTGATCGCCATGGCGGCGCGCGAGTTTGCGGCGAGCGCCGATCCGCCGTTGAAGCCGAACCAGCCGACCCACAACAGGCCGGTGCCGATCACCGCCAAGGTGAGATCGTGCGGCGACAGATTTTCGCTGCCATAGCCGCGCCGCTTGCCGACAACATAGGCCGCGACCAGGCCGGCGACGCCGGCGTTGAGATGCACCACCAGGCCGCCGGCGAAATCGATCACGCCATTGCTGCCGAGGAAGCCGCCGCCCCACACCCAATGCGCGATCGGCACATAGACCAGCAGCAACCAGAATACGCAGAACAAGAGAAATGCCGAGAAACGCATACGATCGGCGACCGAGCCGGCGACCAGCGCCACCGTGATGACCGCGAAGGTCATCTGGTAAATCATGAACAGGCTTTCGGGGATGGTCTTGGCCAGCGGCGAAATCGAATCGAGCGTCATGCCGCGTAGAAAGACGCGTTCGAGCGTGCCGATATAGCTGCCGTCGCCGGTGAAGGCGAGCGAATAGCCGACGAGCGCCCACAGGATGGAAACCAAAAAGGTGGCGGCCATACACTGCGCCATGGTAGCGAGCACGTTCTTCTTGCGCACCATGCCGGCATAGAACAAGGCAAGACCCGGTATCGTCATCATCAGCACCAGGCCGGTGGCGCCCAGCATCCAGGCGGTGTCGGCGGCATTGATCTTGGCGGCTTGATTGGTGGCTTGCGCGAATGCCGGCGACGCGGCGAGTGTTGCGGCGGCCGCGTATGCGGCTGCGGCGAAGCGTTGCGTCCATTTCATAGTCATAATCCCCCGACAGGATTTGGTTTAAAAAATGCGTGCCCCGCTTCCGTTCATTCCCGCCCCCGCCTGCGCGGGGCAGGCTCCAGCGGGAATCCAGTTCATGCACTGGGTCCCCGCTGGCGCGGGGACGAGCGGAAACCGGAATTAAAGCGCGCTGTCGTCGGTTTCGCCGGTGCGGATGCGCACGGCCTGCTCGAGCGGCGTGACGAAGATTTTTCCGTCGCCGATCTGTCCGGTCTTGGCGGCGGCGGCGACGGCTTCCATCACCTGGTCGATCTGCTCGCTGGAGACCGCGACCTCGAGGCGCAGCTTGGGCAGGAAATTCACCGCGTATTCGGCGCCGCGATAAATCTCCATGTGACCCTTTTGCCGCCCATAGCCCTTGACCTCGCACACGGTCATGCCGTGAACGCCGATGCGGGTGAGGGCGTCGCGCACCTCGTCGAGCTTGAACGGTTTAATGACCGCGATGACCAGCTTCATGTCTTGCTTCCCCCGGCGCTGCCGGTGCCGCAATGCGGCACGGCACAATGAAAACGAAAGCCCGCCCCGGCAGCGGCCGGCGGGGGCTCGTTTGCTTAGCGTATCGACAGACGGCGCAAATATTAAGCGGCATTATTGCCGTGTCCCAAGGCATTCGGCGTCGGAAAGGGCATTTTATGACAGCAATGCTGTCTTATCTGCCCGGGGCCGGCGCCGCGAGGCCGAGGTCCCGGATCACACGCGGGAGCGACGGCGCGCGCCTGCCCGGCGGTCATGCCGGGCTGGATGCGCGGGTCGTACAGCAAGGTGAGCAGCGCGCGATCGTAGACCGACAGATAGCCGACCATGCGATTCTGGTTGAGCGTGGTCCACGGATTGCGCTGGTCGTGGTTCGACAGGCCGAAGGCGTGCAGCAGCTCGTGATACGCGCAGTCGAGGAAGACGTCGTCGCCCTGGTCGACGATGATGAAGGAGACCGCGCGCACGATGCCGCCGCCGACGCTCGACTTCACGCTGGTCATGCATTGCGGATCGGTGCGCGCCACGAAGGTCTTGGTGATCTTGGCGCCGAACGCGGCCCGCAGCGCCGACTTGAAATTCTTCTCGTCGATCAGCCGCACCTCGATGTCGGCGCCGGCCGTGCCGGGCGCGATGCTCAGCTGCAGGTTGGGAATCTTTTGCGCGTATTCATCGAGCACGCGCCGCATCGCCGCCGCGCGATCGACACTGCCGCCGGCGATCACGGCGGCGCGGATCGGATGATCGAAGCGGCGGATGCCGCGTGGCGCTACGCCGATGCGCAAGTCGGAGCCGAAAGTGAGCGCGAGAAATCCGCGCATCAGCTCGGCGGTGGAGTAACGCGTGTATTGCGGCGGCGCGCCTTCGGATGAACCGGGCGGTGCCGGCTCTCGGCCGGAGGCGGCAACGACTGGCCCGCTGAATAGCGCAAGGCAGATAATAAGCCCGCTCATTCGCGCGCAAAGCGGGAATCCAAAAGCACGACCGCAATGTTCGATAGTCAGCACTGGGTCCCCGCTTTCGCGAGGACGAGCGGAAAAAGACGAAAGCCCTTGTCATTGTCGCACATCGTTAAGTCCGCCGCAGACGCACCAAGCCTTCCTGGGCCACCGAGGCGACCAGCGTGCCGTCACGGGTGAAGATGAGCCCGCGCGAGAAGCCGCGCGAGCCATACAGATTGGGCGTATCCTGCACATAGAGCAGCCAGTCGTCGGCGCGGAACGGCCGGTGCAGCCAGAGCGCATGATCGAGGCTGGCGGCCATGAATTCCTTTTCGAACAGCGTGCGTCCGTGCGGCACCAGCGCGGTGTCGAGCAGCGTCATGTCGGAGGCATAGGCCAGCACGCATTGATGGATCGCCGGATCGTCGGGCAAACGGCCGGTGGTCTTGATCCACATGTGAAACTTGCCGTCGGGATATTTTTTGCCGCGATAGCGTTCGAACTCGACCGGCCGCAGCTCGATCGGCCGTTCGCGTTCGTAATAGCGCCGCACCGGATCGGGCATGGACGGCAGGATTTTTTCGCGCACCTCGGATTCGCTCGGCAGTTTTTCCGGCGGCGGCACGTCCGGCATTTTCGCCTGATGTTCGAGGCCGGGCTCGTCGGCGTGAAACGATACCGCCATGGAGAAGATCGGATGGCCGTGCTGACGCGCGGTGACGCGCCGTGTGGTGAAACTCTTGCCGTCGCGAATACGATCGACGTCATAGATGATCGGAACCTTGGGGTCGCCCGGCAGCAGAAAATAGGCGTGCATGGAATGCGGCGGCCGGCTGGCATCCACGGTGCGCACCGCGGCGACCAGCGCCTGGCCGATCACCTGGCCGCCGAATACGCGCTGCCAGCCCACCTGCGGTGAGCGGCCGCGGAACAGATTGACCTCCAGCGGCTCGAGATCGAGGAGCGTGAGCAGATCCTGAACGGCGGTGGGGGCGGCGGACATGAATCGCGCTTTCGATACGGGCTGCCGCCACTGACGCCGGGGCGAGGCGCGAAGTCAAGACGCGGGGCGCGTGCGCCGGCACGCTGCTGCGGCCCGAAAATTGTTCGGGCGGCAGTTAGCCTGCCGCCCGTTCCGCACATCAGATGCAGGCGATCACAACATCGCGTACAAATACGATGCCGCGATGATTGCCGCGAGTATGACGCCCAACCAGATAAAGGTTTGGGTCACGTGTTGTTGGGTATGGTCTTGGGTTTGGGTTGTCATGGAATTCGCCCCTTCCTCTTGGGCGGGGACCGCAGGACTGAGACCTCCCGGTCCTTGGGGCCCCTAGACGTAGTTAGACTTTCGTCTAATACCGCCGCAAAATTTTGATCTAGATCAAAAACCCGCCGCGGCTGTCACAAGTGATTGAATCGACTAGGATAGCGGTTGCACCGGCGGCTGGCCGGGCAATCTGGCGGCGGCAAGTTTGCCCCCGGTATGAGGATTTGGATGACGCGAATCGGAAACCAGCGGTGGGACGTGGCGATCGGTGGGGCGGGCTTTGCCGGCCTGGCGCTCGCCATCGCGTTGCGCCAGGGGCTGGGGAGCGCGTTCGCGGTAACGGTGGTGGACCCCGCGCTCGCGGCCGCGGCCTCGAAGGACCCGCGCGCCTCGGCGATCGCGGCCGCCGCGCGCCGGCTGTTCGAGGCGATCGAGGTCTGGGACGCGGTGGCGGCCGAGGCGCAACCGATCCTCGACATGGTGGTGACGGACTCGAAGCTCGACGACGCGGTGCGGCCGACCTTTCTTACTTTCGCCGGCGACGTGGAGGAAGGCGAGCCGTTCGCGCACATGGTGGAGAACCGCCATCTGGTCGATGCGCTGGTCGCGCGGGCGAAAGCGCTCGGCGTCGATTTGCGCAGCGGTGCGGTCAGCGGTTTCGAACACGCGGCGAATGCGATCGACGTTGCGCTCGCCGACGGCGAAACGATTTCCGCGCGGCTCTTGGTCGGCGCCGACGGCGCGCGCTCGAAAATCCGCGAGCAGGCCGGCATCGTCACCCACGGCTGGAATTACGATCAGTCGGCCATCGTCACCACGGTCGCGCATGAGCGCGAGCATCACGGCCGCGCCGAGGAGCATTTTCTCCCGGCGGGGCCGTTCGCGATTTTGCCGCTCACCGGAAACCGCTCGTCGATCGTGTGGACCGAGAAAACGCGCGAGGCCGAGCGCATGGTCGCGCTGCCCGACCAGGAATTCCACGCCGAGCTGGAGAAACGCTTCGGCCTGCAGCTCGGCGAGCTCAAGGTGATCGGGCCGCGCCGCGCCTTCCCGCTCGGGCTGTTCACCGCGCGCACGTTCATCGGCGAACGGCTGGCGCTGGTCGGCGACGCCGCGCACATTATTCACCCGATCGCCGGGCAGGGGCTCAATATGGGCCTGCGCGACGTCGCGGCGCTGGCGGAGACCATTGCCGATGCCGCGCGGCTCGGGCTCGATATCGGCGCACCTGACGTGTTGGAGCGCTATCAGCGCTGGCGGCGTTTCGACACCATGACCATGGGCGTCGCCACCGACGGCTTGAACCGGTTGTTCTCCAACAGCTCCGACGTGCTGCGGCTGGCGCGCGACGTCGGCCTCGGCCTGGTCGAGCGCATCCCGATGCTCAAGCGCGCGTTCATCCGCGAGGCGGCGGGCTTCACCGGCGACGTGCCGAAGCTGCTCAGGGGCGAGGTGTTGTAGCTATCATTGTAGCTATCATTTGTCGTCCCGGCCAAGCGAGCGTTAGCGAGCGCGAGCCGGGACCCATACTCCGTGCACTATCGATTGGCTGCGGCGTATGGGTCCCCGCCTTCGCGGGGACGACCGGTCACGACAGCGGAATACTGCCGACGTGATCGTGGAACGCCTTGCGCTTGGCGATCGTCTCGTACCAGCGGTCGAGGCTGGGCGTCGCCGGCCGGTCGGGCACCAGTTGCCGGTAGCGGTAGCACATGACGCCGACCGGAATGTCGCCGTAGGAGAACGCATCGCCGGCGAGAAACTTCGTCTTCGCCAGTTGCGCATCCATGATCCGCATGGCGGCAGTGGTCTTCTCTTGCGAGGCCTTGATCGCGGCCAGGTCGCGCTTTTCCGCCGGCGTGCGGATCAGGCCCCAGAACGCGCCGTGGATCGCCGGCCCGACCACCGACAATTGCCAATCCATCCACTGGCTGGCGCGCGCGCGCTGGTGTGCGTCCTTCGGCTCCAGCACGCCGTTCTTGTCGTGCTTGCCGGCGAGATAGCGCACGATCGAATTGGACTCCCACAGCATGAAGCCGTCTGCTTCCTCCAGCGTCGGCACCAGCCCGTTCGGGTTCATCGCCAGATAGGCTGGCTCCTTGTTCTTGCCGAAGGCGCCGCCGACGTCGATGCGCGTGTGCGCGAGCCCGAGTTCGCCCACCGCCCACATCGCCTTCTGCACGTTGGATGAGGTGTTGCGGCCCCAGATTTTGATCATTGGTGGTTTCCTCCCTTCACGTCGAATGTCATGACCCGTCATGGCCGGGGCTGTCCACGCGCATCCACGCCTTCCATGAAATTGTACCGCCTCGAGACTGGATCACCCGCCTTCAGGGCCGGGTGATGACGACGAAGAGGATTCACAAGTCACTCCAACCGCCGCGCCTCCTCCGGCAGCATGATCGGGATGCCGTCGCGGATCGGATAGGCGAGCTTGGCCTTGCGCGAGATCAGCTCTTGCCTGGCGGCGTCGTATTCCAGCGGCCCCTTGGTGACCGGGCAGACCAGGATTTCCAACAGCTTGGGATCGACGCTGCCGGCGGGACGTTCGGTGGGCGGGGTGGTGGGCATGGCAGGCTCCCGGCGAATTCGCCGCAGGTTATACCACGGCTCCATCTTCTGTCGTCCCGGCCGAGCGAAGCGAGGGCCGGGACCCATACTCCGCAGTCTATCGATAGGCCGCGGCGTATGGGTCCCCGCCTTCGCGGGGACGACAAAAACTACTGCAACTGCGGCTCGCCCTCGGTGTTCTTCTTGGCGAGCTCGATCTCGGTGATGGCGACCAAAAGCTCGGCGCGGGTCTTCAGGTCGGGCGCCTCCAGCAGCGCCTGCTTCTCCGGCGGGCCATAAGGCGACATCATCGACAGCGCGTTGACCAGCGCCTCGTTCGGCGCCTGGTCGATGCCCTCCCAATCCGCCTTCAGGTCGTTGGCCTTCATGAAGGCGCGCAAGGCGGTGAGCACCGCCTCGCGGTCGACCTCGCTCTCGCCCTTGCGCGCGATGAAATCGTCGGCGAACGGCACGTAGGTCACGCGGCATTGCCGGTAATCGGTTTTCACCGGCAATTCCTGCTCGATGCGGAAGCGCGCCACGCCGGTGAGCTCGATCAGATAGCGGCCGTCGCCGCTCTCGGCGAGCTGGGTGATGCGGCCGACGCAGCCGATCTTGAACAGCGGCGGCGCGTCGGCGGGGCCGGCATGCGAGGCGTCGGGCTGGATCATGCCGATCAGCCGGTGGCCGTCGCGCAAGGCGTCGTCGATCATGGCGAGATAGCGCGGCTCGAAAATATTGAGCGGCATCTGCCCGCGCGGCAGCAGCAGCGCGCCCGGCAGCGGGAACACCGGAATCACTTCAGGCAGATCGATCGGCCTGCGGTATTGGGCGTTCATCGGCATATATCGGCCCTCATGCTGAGGAGCGCTCCGAAGGAGCGCATCTCGAAGCATGGGGGCCGCCCCATCCTTCGAGACGGGCGCTCCGCGCCCTCCTCAGGATGAGGGCGGAGCGACGATCTTTGTCCGTGGCGACGTTCGCCACTCTCACGAAAACAAAATCGACGACAGCCGCTTGCGGCCGTCCACAGTGGCCGGATCGGTCGGGCCCCAGGCGTCGAAAAACTGCACCAACTGCTTGCGCGCGCCGTCCTCGTTCCATTTGCGGTCGCGCTTGACGATCTCGATCAAGTGATCGAGCGCCTCGGCGCGCTTGCCGGCGGCGTTGAGCGCGGCGGCGAGATCGAAGCGCGCCTGATGATCGAGCGGATTGGCGGCGACCTTGCGCTGCAATTCGTCGACGGGCCCGACCGCCTTGGCTTGCTCGGCGAGTTCGATGGCGGCGCGCGCCGCCGCCACCGCGGCGTCGTTACGCTTGGCCTCCGGCACCAAGGCGAGCGTCTTCTTCGCCTGCTCGATATTGTCGGTGGCGACGTAGCAGCGCGCCAAGCCCGCAAGCGCGGGGATATTGCCGCTGTCCTGCGCCAGCACTTTTGCGTAGATGTCGGCGGCGTCGGCCGGGCTGCCGGCGGCGAGCGCGGCGTCGGCGGCCTTCAGCATATCCTGGTCTTCGGCGCCGATCTTGCTCTTGGTCACCCGCTCGAGAAACGCGATCACTTGGGCTTCGGGCAGCGCGCCCATGAAGCCGTCGACCGGCTGGCCGTTGGCAAACGCGATCACCGCCGGGATCGACTGGATGCCCATCTGGCCGGGGATCGCCGGATGCTCGTCGATGTTCATCTTGGCGAGCTTGACCTTGCCCTTGGCCGCCTTCACCGCTTTTTCCAGGATCGGCGTGAGCTGCTTGCAGGGCCCGCACCAGGGCGCCCAGAAATCCACCAGCACCGGCTGGCGCTTGGATTCCTCGATCACGTCCTTGACGAAGCCTTGCGTGGTGGTCTCGCTGACCACGCTTTCGGCCGCCGCCGTCATTCCCCCGCCGTTTTGCAGCATATTTCCTCACCTTTTGGCCCAAAGAGGGGCCGAAAACTAACGTTCCATGCCGGATTAAATGGGTCATCCGGCGGGTGATTGCAATCGGGTCAGGGGGCATCCGGCTGGCGCCCGGCAACACGCTCGATGCGGGGCACATGGCCGGTCGATTCCAGGAACTTCACCAGATCGCCGCGCGCAATCGAGGTGGTCATGGTGTTGACCAGCGGATGAAAATTGAGCGTTGCGTGCTCCATCATGGCAGCGTCGAGCACCACGGTGACGCGGGCCTCGCGTGTCGTTGATGGCGCCGAACGGGGTCACCGCGCCCGGCTCGACCCCCCACACCTCGCGCAGCAGGTCGGAGGCGCCGAACGAAAAGCGCCCGCTGGCGCCGAGCTGCCGGTGCAGGCCCTTGAGGTCGATATCGGCGTCTTCCAGCGCCACCACCAGGTAAAGCTCGTATTTCTTGTCGCGCAGGAACAGGTTCTTGGTATGGCCGCCCGGAATCTGCCCGCGCAGAGCGCGCGACTGCTCGACCGTGAACAGCGGCGGATGCTTCACCGTCGCATGCGGGATGCCGAGGCGGTCGAGATAGGCAAAGAGCTGGTCGGGCGTTTGCGCCATGGCGCTAATAATCGTGGATCGGGCAAGGTTGCAAAGGGGTGGCGCTATTGGCTATAGGAACGGGCTTGGCGGCCGGATTTGCGATTTCGGCCAAATATCTAACGGATGCGGGTGTAGCTCAGGGGTAGAGCACGACCTTGCCAAGGTCGGGGTCGAGGGTTCGAATCCCTTCGCCCGCTCCAATACTTAACTCAATTTCAGACCACCGCCGCGCGGCGGGCGTCCCGTCCATTCGATTCTGCCGGCTAGGAAGCCTGGGTTCCCGCTTCTTTGAGCGGAGGCCGCGGCCGCGGCTGCGTGAATATGAAATAAGAGTTGAAGATCGGATTAAATATCCCGCGCAGGCTCAGCCAGTAGAACCGGCCGAACATCGCTTTCATGAGACGGCTGAGCCGGCTCGGGCGACATTTCTGAACCGGGGCCGTGAACGAGCCGATCACGAAGGTGCCGCGACCGTCGGCCAGATCGACCGGGCAATTCGTGCGGCCGTCGAACGTCGCCGCACGGCCGCTGAGTCTGTCCGCGACGATTTTGGACTCGAGGTGCGCTTCGATCCCGGCTTTGGAGACCGGAATGTTGGTACCATCGCCGATCGCATACACCGAGTCGAAGCCTTTGACTTGCAGCGTCTGCTTGTCGGCGATGACAAAGCCATCGACATCGACGACGTCCGCCGGCGTGTAAGCGATCTCGGCGCCGGCGAAGGGCGGGATGATGATCGGGAGGTCATAGACGATCGTGTCGCCTTCGATCGAATAAATCTTCCGTTCCGCCGGGTCGATACGATCGACGTCGAAGAACGTCATGATTTCGATCCCGCGCTCCTTCATGATCGGCTCGATGATCTCGTTCATCGGCTCGGCCGGATAGGCGCGCGGATAGGGTGTGAAGAAGACGAGGCGGCTCTTCTCGCGCAAGCCGCGTTGGCGCAGCAAGCGGTCGGTCAGCAAGATGCCCTCGACCGGAGACGGCGGACACACGCAGATCGGCGAGCTTTGACCCAAGGCGATCGTGCCGCCGCGAAACGCGTCGAGCGACGCCCATAGCTTTTTCGCCTGCGCGATGCCGCTGTGGTAGTCGCCGAACCGGCCGTTCACTTCGCTCAATCCTGGAATCTGCGACGGAACCGTGCGCGTGCCGGTTGCGAGCACCAGGTAATCGTATTCGTAGCGCTGACCGGCCGCCGTCTCGACGCTGCGATCCTGCAGGTCGGCGCGCGTCACCTTGTCATGGATGAACCGCACATGGCGCGCCAGCAGGCGGCGCTCGTCGCGCACGATATTCCGCTGCAAATTGGCAAAGGCGATGTACAGCAAGTCAGGCTGGAACATGTGTTCGCGCGACGCGCTCAACACCGTGATCTCGAACCTGCGTTTGTCGAGCCGGTTGGCCAGCATCGTCCCGCCGGTCCCGCCGCCGACGATGAGCACCCGCTGCATGACCTAGCGCCTATTGATGCGCAGAACCGAGACGATCTTATCGCCTTGTTCCTCGACCGACATGACCTCGTTTTTCGTCTTCGCCGCCCATGCGCGCACGTCGGCCTTGACGCCCGGATCGGTCGCCCAGAGCTCGATGATGTCGCCGACCTTGGCGCGCCGGTAAGCCAACGCCAGATCCATGATCGGTCCCGGGCACGCGGAGCCCCGCGAGTCGACGATCGTATGCGGCGCAACGTCTGTCATCGCGCACCCCAGATGGAAAGCGTCGGGCCGTGCGCGGCCGTTCGGCGCAAGCGCGCGGCTCCGACGACGTCGTCAACCAGGTCTGAGAGCTTATCGTCGGGTTCTTGCGCAATTGGATTAGGCATGGAAGCCACCTCCGATATCGGCCGCACCCCAAGATAAATTGCTATTCCTTGCGGGGCTTGCCGACCTTGATTCAGATCAACCTGCCTCGCCGCATCACGCTCCCGCTTCGGCAGCGTCAACGCGGGACGCGCCCGAAACACGTCTCCGGACAAAACGATCAAATATAGTCGTATCGACGGCTTACACGGCCGCGAAGGCCTGATCGAGATCGGCAAGGATGTCGTCAATGTGCTCGATGCCGACCGACAGCCTCACATAGCCGTCGGTGACGCCGGTCATCCCTTGCTCCTCTGCCGTGAGCTGCGAGTGCGTGGTGCTGGCCGGGTGGATGGCAAGCGAGCGCACGTCGCCGATGTTGGCGACGTGATAGAACATCTTCAGGCTGTCGATGAATTTGCGTCCGGCATCGCGACCGCCCTTGAGCTCGAAGCCGACCAGACCGCCGTAGCCGCCCTTGAGATACTTATCGGCGCGCCGCTTGGTTTCGCCGGTCATCAGGCCGGGGTAGATCGTCTTGGTGACTTTGGGGTGCTTGGACAGGTGCTGCGCCACGGCGGCCGCATTGCTGCAATGCTGACGCATGCGGAGCACCACGGTTTCGAGACCCTGGATGAACATGAACGCGTTGAATGGCGACATGGCCGCGCCGATGTCACGCAGCAGCGTGACGCGCGCCTTGATGATGTAGGCGATCGGGCCGAGCGGCTTCACCGCCTGCGTCCAGACTGCGCCGTGGTAGCTCGGGTCCGGCTTGTTGAGCATGGGGAAGCGGTCGGCGTGCTTCTCCCAGTCGAAATTGCCGCCATCGACGATGATGCCGCCGATCGAGGTGCCGTGGCCGCCGATGTACTTCGTCGTCGAGTGCATGACGATGGCGGCGCCGTGCTCGATCGGCTTGCACAAGACCGGGCAGGCGGTGTTGTCCATGATCAGCGGGATGCCCATCTCACGCCCGATCTTGGCGACTTCCGCGATCGGGAACACGGCGAGCTTGGGATTGGGCAGCGTCTCGCCGTACCAGCAGCGCGTGCGCGCGTCGCTGGCGCGGCGGAAGTTTTCCGGATCGGCGGGATCGACGAAGCGGCATTCGATCCCCATGGTGCTCATGGTGTTCTGGAATAGATTCCAGGTGCCGCCATAAATGTCGGTCGAGCAGACGAAATTGTCGCCGGCGTGGCAGATGTTCTGCACGGCAAACAGCGAGGCCGACTGCCCGGAAGATACCCCGAGCGCTGCCACGCCGCCCTCAAGCGCGGCAACGCGCTCCTCCAGGACGGCCTGGGTCGGATTCATGATGCGGGTATAGATATGGCCCAGTTCCTTGAGGGCGAACAGGTTGCCGGCGTGTTCGGTGGAATGGAATTGATAGGACGTCGTCTGATAGATCGGCACCGCGACTGCCGTGGTGGTCGGGTCCGACCGATAGCCGGTGTGCAGTACAATGGTTTCCGGATGCTGGCTTTTGGTCGGCATGGTTCCTCCCTGAGATTGAACGCCAAGGCTTTGTTTTCGATGGCGATTGTGACACGGCCATCGAGGCGGCGCTAGGTTTGCAACCCTAGGCACTTCTGGCGCTTTTGGTCGCACACAACGGATTTGTCACGCGCGCGATCGAAATTAGGCGGCTCCTAATTTGATCGGCGGGGACGACAGTGCGGCTCGGATTCCGATCATTCGACGGATTGGCTCCGCAGCTTCAGACTGAATTCTGATCATTCGCCGTATTGGATGTCTATCGCCGCATCCTGGCCGCTGGCCGGCCTGCGGTCAGATCAACTCCTTGATCGCCGTTCGGGCTGCCCGAGGTGCTGATAATCGTCCGTAACGCGATGCTGCCTTGCAGGAAGCCCGAAAAAACGCGAATATTCTGACGAGTTGCGGGAGTCATCCGGGGAATCCCGGCATACACGCCGGACGAGCCATTTGCAGATTTATCTTCCGATCGCCGATTTGCCGGTCAACATCTTCCTGGTGCTGGCGATGGGGCTGGCGGTCGGCTTCATCTCCGGCATGTTCGGCATTGGCGGCGGCTTTCTGATGACGCCGCTGTTGATATTCATCGGCATTTCGCCGGCGGTGGCGGTGGCGAGCGTGTCGACCCACATCGCGGCCTCGTCGTTTTCCGGCGCCATCGCCTATTGGCGCAAGCGCGCGCTCGATATGCCGCTCGCGCTCTTGCTGCTGTTCGGCGGCATCAACGGGACCGCGAGCGGCGTCTGGCTGTTCACCAAGCTGCGCTCGCTCGGCCAGCTCGATCTGGTGATCGGGCTTTGCTACGTCACGCTGCTGACGGCGGTCGGCGGCCTGATGATCCATGAGAGCGTGCAGGCGGAACTGCGCGCGCGCAAAGGCCAGCCGGCGACGCTGCGCCGGCCGGGCAGCCACACCTGGGTGCACGGGCTGCCGTTCAAGCTGCGGTTCCGGCGCTCGAAGATCTACGTGTCGATGATCCCGGTCTTGGCGATCGGCTACATCATCGGCTTTGTCGGCGCCATCATGGGCATCGGCGGCGGCTTCCTGCTGGTGCCGATGATGATCTACATCCTGCGGGTGCCGACGGCGACCGTGATCGGCACCTCGATGGTGCTCACGCTGGTGACCATGGCGTCGGCGACGGTGATGCATGCGGCCACCAACCATCAGGTCGACGCGGTGCTGGCCTTGATCCTGATGGTCGGCGGCGTGGTGGGGGCGCAATTCGGCGTGCGCACCGGGCAGAAGATGCGCGGCGAGCGGCTGCGGCTGCTGCTCGGCCTCCTGGTGCTCGCGGTCGGACTGCGCTTTGCCTATGAGCTGGTGGTGCAGCCGGACGATCTGTATTCGCTGCGGCTGGTCGGGGGCGAGTGATGCGGCGGCTTGCTCTCATGCTCGTGCTTTTGCTGGCGGCCGGCGGCGCCCGGTCCGCCTTGGCCGAACGGCTGGTGGTGTCGCTGTCGAACCACCGGGTGGCGGTCACTTCGAGTTTTATCGGCGAGAATCTGGTGCTGTTCGGCACCGTCGAGCCCGACGCCGGCAAGACCGCGCTGCGCTCGGCCTACGATCTGGTGGTCACGGTGACCGGGCCGCGCCAGACGCTGCGCACGCGGCGCAAGGAGCGGGTGGTCGGCATCTGGGTCAATGTCGACTCGCGCGAATTCGTGCGGGTGCCGTCCTATCTCGCCGTGCTGAGCAACCGGCCGGTCGCCGCGATCGCCCGCCCGGATGTGCTGCGGCAACTGCAGATCGGGCTCGACAATTTCCTGCTGCCGCAGCGCATCGGCCCCGACATCGCCGACACGGTGCGCGACGATCCGTTCCGCCTGGCGTTCGTGCAGCTGGAAAACCAGCAGGCGCTGTATCGCGAAGCGGGCAGCGCGGTGACCTTCCTGACGCCGACCGTGTTCCGCGCCGCGATCCCGCTGCCGGCCAACGCGCCGAACGGCAACTACGCGATCGACGTCGAACTGTTCGCCGACGGCGCCCTGGTGGCGCGCACCAATTCGGCGCTGGAAGTGATCAAGGCCGGCCTCGAGCAATATGTCGCCGACACCGCCCGCGATTACGGCCTGCTCTACGGCCTGGTCACCGCGCTGATGGCGCTCGCCATCGGCTGGTTCGGCAGCGTCGTGTTCCGGAGGGATTGAGTTTTTCCAAAAGACTCACCCTTTTCACACTGACTGCGGCGGTCGCCGACGATTACCGTGACCGGGCCTGTTCGCCCAGCGGGAGCTCCCGCGCTGTCTTATTTGACAGTCATTGCAGAGGTGATGTTAAAGCGTAGTCACGAGGACATCGCGACCGTTCGCAAGATTGCCGACCGATCCAGGCCAACTGCGAACTATTGGCGACAGAGCGCTGTGCGGCTCCTCCCGAACGACGATCGATTTGGCGGGTCAGGCGTCGGACGAGCGACAAATTGAAGCCTCGTTCGAGGACGGGAGCGCATGCGGCTCGCGATCTCCGCAATCTTAGCCGTTGCGGGCATCATCCTGGCGGATGACCCGGCAATGGCCCAAGCCATGGATCCGACGGCGGATACGCTGCCATGGTGGGCTTGGGTCTTGCTGCTCTTGATGGTGACTTTCGCGCTCGGGATTATTTCCGTTCTCGGCGGCGTCGGCGGCGGCGTGCTGTTCGTCCCCATTGTAAGCGGCCTTTTTCCCTTCCATCTGGATTTTGTGCGCGGCACCGGCCTCTTGATCGCGCTCGCGGGCGCGCTGGCGGCCGGCCCCACCTTGCTGCGTGGAGGGATTGCCAATCTTCAGCTCGCGATGCCGCCGGCCTTGATCGCTTCCGCCGCGGCCATCGCCGGAGCCAATATCGGCCTGGCCTTGCCGGACAACATTATCCACCTCGCGCTCGGCACGATGCTCATGGGAATCGTCGGCCTGATGCTGGCGGCCAGAAAATCGAGCGTTCCGGAAGTTCCGCGGGCCGACGCCCTCGGTCAGGTGCTGCGGATACACGGCATCTATCATGACTCGCTCAGCGGCCGAGACATCGATTGGCAGGTGCACCGGACGCCACAAGGCCTGATCCTGTTCGTGCTCGTGGGCATGATGGCCGGCATGTTCGGGATCGGCGCCGGCTGGGCCAACGTGCCGGTGCTCAATCTGGTCATGGGGGTGCCGCTCAAGGTCTCGATCGGTACCAGTAGCTTCCTGTTATCGATCGTGGACAGCGCCGCCGCCTGGATCTACCTGCACCATGGGGCCATGCTCGCCATCATCGCCGTCCCCTCGATGCTCGGCATGATGCTGGGTTCGACCGTCGGCGTGGGGCTGCTCTCGCGCGCCAACGTAACCGTTCTTCGCAAAGTCGTTGTCGGCCTTTTGCTTCTGGCCGGCATTCGCGCCCTGCTTAAGGGATTCGGGATCTGATGCAGGAACACCGCAACGGAGGCAGCAAACAAGAACGCCGGCGGCGGGTTGCACGGCGCTTGGAAACAAATATCAACGACGCTTCGCGCGCGCGCGCGATTGCACCGGCAACAAAGAAGACGGGCCAGAACCCAGCAACTGAAATACGTCACGGCCGAGCAACTCGCCTATGCGGATGTGCTCGAAACCGGCCTTGCGATCGGGCGCTATTTCTTGGCCGGCACGTTCATTCTTTATGTTTTTGGCTTCACCACGCCGAAGGTTCCGTTGTCTGAACTGACGTCCCATTGGTCGATGGCGGCCGACCAATATTCAAGCCATGTCGGCGTTGGCACCGGCTGGGGTTGGATCAAGCTGGTCGACCACGGCGATTATATGAATTTTCTGGGCATCGCCTTTCTCGCCGGCCTGACGCTCGTCTGCTATCTGCGTCTGTTGCCGATATCGTTGCGCGGCAAGAATTATTCGTTCAGCGCAATTCTTCTGATCGAGATCGCAGTGCTTTTGGTTGCCGCCTCCGGCCTTTTGGCCGTCGGCCACCACCGTTAAGCTTGCACGATAGCCGGGAGCCTAGGGCGATGATGACGCAACAGCCAGTGCAGCTCTCTCCACTTGCGCGCTTCGAAAAAATTCTGGTGGCGAGCGACAATTCGCCCTTCAGCGCAGACGCCGTCAAAGTTGCCATTGCAATGTGTGCGAAGGCCGGCGCGCACCTGTATCCCTTCACCATGGTGCTCACCAATCCGGAATACGAGACAATCGCCCCGTTGCTCGTGCAGAAGGCCACCGAGGATGCCAAGGCGCACCTCAACACGATCATCGCCGAGGCCGAACACCAGGGCGTCCCCTCCACGCCCCTGATACGAGCGGGCGACAGTCCGCATAGCGAAATTTCCGCGGCCGCGGAGGAACTCAACGCCGACCTCATCGTCATGGGCCAGCAGGGCCGCCGCGGTCTTGCGCGCATGATGGTCGGGGCGGCGACCGTGCGGGTGATCGGCGCGGCAAAATGCAGCGTGCTCTCGGTGCCGGTCGGCGCCGCCATGTGGCAGAACCGCATCCTGCTCTGCACGGACGGTTCGCGCTTCAGCGATGCCGCGGCGGTATCCGCCGCCAAGATCGCCCATTGTTGCGCGGCGCCGGTTACCGTCGTTTCGGCGCTGGTCCCCAGCCACAGCGAACGCCGGCAGCAGGAAGGACGCGAGGCGGTGGCGCGCACGGTGGCGCAGCTCAAGCAAGAAGGAATTGACGTCGAGGGAGCGGCGTTGCCCGGCGAGGCCGACGATGTGATCATCAAGCTTGCCGAGCGACAAGAAAGCCGACCTCATTGTCGTCGGCACCTACGGCCGCACCGGCTTCGGCAAGGTGCTGCTCGGCAGCGTCTCGGAGCGCGTCATCGGCAAAGCCAAGTGTGCCGTGCTGGTGGTGAAGGCCTGAGTCAACGCGGGGCCGCGCTGCGGTTTTGCGCCTTGGCCACGGCACGTGTGCCGGATACCGAACTCGCAACCGATTTTTCTATTTCTTGCCCGCCGCGGCGCGAACGATGTCGTCGAGCAGCGCGTTGACCGCATCGATCGCCGTCCGCGATTCTTTCGATCCGCCGGTCGGCAGCGGGCGATAGCCGACATTAGTCATCCCCGGCGAACCGGGCAGCGTATACACGAAGATCACGTATGGGCAGAAGGCGATGTTGGTCGGATCGGCTTCCATCGTGCGCCGCGAGAGCGTTGCCGAGCAGAACTGGACTGTCTCTGCGTCGGAGTAAATCGTCTTGGACGCACCCACGTCCTTGGCTGTCCGCGCCAGCATGGCGCCGATGTGAGCGGTATAATCGACCACGAGACCGCGTTTGATGACGGCGTCGATCACGTCTTGTTTGACGTTCTCGAAATTGTCCTTCACCGCGTAAATGCGCACATCCGATCGGCTTTCCGCCGCGATTCCGGATGCAACAAGAATGGCGAAGGCTGCTGCGATAAGAGTTGAAATGCTTCGCATGGCGAGGCCCTCCGATGCTTTCGGTTACAATCGCCGCATCGTCCTCAACGCCGGGTCAGGCGACGTTGATGTGAATCAACATCGGAGGCGGTGTCTACTCCGCCGCCGGCGCGGCCATCGCCGCCTCGGCCGACTTGGCCGCCGGCGCCTGCTCCTCCGGCACATACCAGTCGAGCTTCTCGCGCAGCCGCACGACGGATCCGATGATGAGGATCGCCGGACCTTTGACGCCGGCCTTGGCCGCCTTCTCCGCCAGCGTGTCGAGCGTTGCGATCACCACGCGCTGATCGGGGCGCGTGCCGTTATCGATCAGCGCGACAGGCAAAGACGGGGCGGCGCCCTTCGCGATGAAGGCGCGCGTGAGCTCAGCAAGGTGTTTGAGGCCCATATAGACGGCCACCGTCTGACGCGGCTGCAGCAGCAGCTTCCAGTCGAGATCGACCTGGCCGTCCTTCGAATGGCCGGTGACGAAGATGCAAGCCTGCGCGTGATCGCGATGGGTCAACGGGATGCCCGCGTATGCCGCGCAACCGGAGGCGGCCGTAATGCCCGGAACCACCTGGAACGGGATGCCCGCCTCGGCGAGAAGCTCGATCTCCTCGCCGCCACGGCCGAACACGAAGGGATCGCCGCCCTTGAGCCGGAGCACGCGCTTGCCCTCCTGCGCCAACCGCAGCAGCATGCGACTGATTTCGGGTTGCGGCACGGTGTGCTCTTGCGGCAGCTTGCCGACATAGATGCGCTCGGCGTCGCGGCGCACGAGGCTCAATATGCCCTCCCCAACGAGCCGATCGTAGAGCACGACATCGGCGCGCTGCATGAGCCGGAGTGCCTTGAAGGTCAGAAGGTCGGGGTCGCCGGGACCCGCGCCGACGAGATACACTTCGCCCTGTTGACGATATTCGGCGCCGCGGGCGGTGGCCTCGAGTTGCGCGTCGAACTCCGCGACCGCTTCAGCCTGATGGCCGGCGAGCACCAGATCGACGACCGGCCCCTCGAGGATTCGTTCCCAGAAGCGCCGCCGCTGATGGAAATTTTCGAGTCTGCTTCCGACCTTCTTTCGGTAGCGACCGACGAAGGCGGCGACCCGGCCGTAGGCGGCGGGCAGCAACGTTTCAAGCCTTGCCTTGATCATGCGGCCGAGGATCGGCGAGGTGCCGGCGGTGGAAATGGCGATCACGACGGGCGAGCGGTCGACAATCGACGGCATCGTAAAGTCGCACAACTCGGGCATGTCGACGACATTGCAGGGAACACGAGCTTCGCGTGCGATCGCATGAACCTTACGGTTCTGTTCGATATTCTCCGCGGCGCAGTAGAGCAACGCGCATCCATCGAGGTCCTGAGCAAGCGGCTCGCGCGGCACGAAGCGGAACTGCTCGCTCTCCTTGATTTCCCGGAACTCGTCGCACAGTTGCGCGGCGAACACCTTGACCTGCGCGCCTGCCCGCATGGCCATCTCCGCCTTGCGCGCCGCAGCAATGCCGCCGCCGAGAACCGCGACAACTTTGTTATTCACGTTGAAGAAGATCGGAAGCTGATCCATCAGTCTAATCCTAACGATGCAGGCTCGCCCCTTAGGGCCGTTCACTGACTTATATGCGAAAGGCCACGGGCATCCAGCTCTTGAGCCAGGGCAAACGCCCCGTTTGCTAGATATGCAGTCTTACTTATATTGATAGCGGGCCCCGCGAGGCGATCTTGCAAGGCGCGGTTCTTAACCTTGGAAACCGGATGTTTGGCATGGCTGGCGACGGACGCGCGCTCACAACCGATATCGAAGGCTACCTCGTCGATCCTTCGGATTGGACCGAGAGCTTTGCAGAGGAGGTCGCGCGAGGAGAAAACATTACGTTGACGGACGAGCATTGGAAGGTGATCCGTTTCATGCGCGGATGGCTGGAGGAAAACGGCGTGGCGCCCGATGCACGTCATGTCATGAAGTTCCTGGCCGGAGACAGAGAGGGTGGCCGCGGGCGTCTGTTCGAGCTGTTTCCCTATGGCTACGTCAAACAGGCATGCAAGATCGCAGGCATGAAGAAGCCACGTGCCTGGAGCACGGGATGAGCGGCTAGCCATCCGCGGTACATACGGCGCATTGCCGACTGCACGCGTTGCCCCGACGTTGCACCGTGCAGCCTTGCGCCGAAATGCGAGTGAGAGTTGTCATCCGGACTGGCCCGCTCTGGTGCGGGCCGCCCAGTCCAGCATGGCTTGGCCCCACTGATCGGCTGTTGCGTCATCGAGATCGAGCTGGGTGAAGCGCCGGCCCTCCTTGATCGTCACGCGCAAAAGCCGCATGCCGCTCTCAAACTGCACGTCATCCAGCCACACCTCGCGGCGATAAGGTGCAACGACGGTCGCGATGCGCGTCTTGATCTCGGCACTCACGACGGGGTCCGATCGCCTCGATAGAACACGGCCTCGAGCGCGAGATCCCAATTGCGCGGCGTGTCGACGAATTCCGGCTTGACGTCGAACTGCAGGAACCGGTAGCCGCTCTTGGCGGCCGCAACCACCAGCCGCTTGAGCTCCTCGAAGGATCGGACTTCCGGATGCTGGATGATGAGGTCGCTGACCTTGACCAGACCATCGCCGAGGCTTTCGTCCGTCATCTCTTTCTCCCTTTCGAGCTTCACGGTCGACTCATGGCGACCGGCGCGGCCCTGAGGACCGCATCAGGCGCTCTCACACGGACCGTGGCGCAATCCCCGGCTCCCGGATGCGATCGTAGGAGCGGATGCGATAGAGCAGCCGGCCGGGTCCCGGCCGCAGGTCCGCTTCGAAGCCGATCCGGTCATGCAAGACGTTGTTGCAGATCACACCGTCGCCCGGCTCGAGCTTGACACGCATGATGAGAGGCTCATCGCGCAGCAGCCGCTCGAGCGCGCGCACGGCGGCCTGCGTGGCAGCGTCCTCGCGCCAGCGAATGTTCCGCTTGCGGGCGGTATAGCGCATGGTGAGTCCGCCGGTGTCGGGGTCGAGGACGAATACCGGTCCCGTATTCTCGGCCCGCAGCTTTCCGTCGGCTTCCTCGTTGGATGGAATGGTCATGGCCTCCGGATGCATGAGCGCGGCGATGAAATCGGGGTTCTCGTCCCTCAGCCGGATATAGACGATCTCGTGGTCGAGCAGGCCGTTCTCGCCCCCCAGGTCCGCGCTGCGGACGCAGTGCAGCAGCATGGCGCGGATCATCCGCGTTGGCCCCGCATAATTATAGTAGCCGTCGGTGTGCCAGCCGATGGGGCGGTTGGTGTACGGGATGTAGCCGAGCCGGCCGCCTTCCGCGGCAACCTCGAGAGCGACGATGCCGTCGGCGTCGGCCGAGCGATGGTCCTCGAAATGGCTCAAGCCGAAATGGCGGACGAAGTCGCCGAGAGCCCGGCGCGTTGCCACGGCGTCGCCCAAATACTGCCGGCTGCGATAGAGGCACATATTGGCCCGCCGGCACGCTCGCAGCACGGCCGCCGTCTCGGCCGGGGTTGGAGCGGCAAGCGACGCCACGTCGACCGTCAGTTCGTCCGGCGAGCGCGGGTAGTCGGCGAGCTTGGCGTCCCGCCAGCGCCGGTACGCTTGATCGTCACCGAGCGAGAAAGGCTCCGCGCCGGCGGCATCCGGCTGCCGCGGGGGAGAGGCGATATGTCCGTAAGCCTGCGTCATATCTGCATTATCGCCGTGATGGCCGCGCGGGGGTCGAAAGGCTCTCCGGCAAGGCCTGCGGGCCCCGCGCCCAGGCCGCCCGCCATATCCCTCCAAACGGCGTCGATTCGTCCCCGGAGTGGCCGTTTCCCGCCGCCTGCCGCGGAACCGCCTGATGCCGTGCGAGAAACACGCTCTTTCGAGCAGCGGTTCCCCATTAGGGCCGGTTTTCGATGCAACTTTCCCCACTTTCATAGCACGCTGAAAAGGCCTTTGAAACATTCAGTTTTTTGTATACGATTTCGAGCAAGCGATCTGTAGCCGACCGGTGAGAGAAATCGTCCGTCCTTGCAAGGCCGTGGGGACAAATTGCATGCTGGGGGCATCGGCCCCCGTGGGGGGTCAACGTCACTTACGCTTGACGGCACGGCTTTCCCCTGCAGACGCGACGACAACCCGGTCGAGGTTATAGCGCCAGGAGGAACGCGGTTATGCAGCATGGAGACGCGACAGTCGCCGCGCGCGAAGTCGGCAAATTCGTTTCGTAGGCTGCGTTAATCGTCGGCGCAATGATGCAACGAACAAGTGAGTCAGATGGGAACAGGGAGATAGATATGGCAGAAGATAAAGCTAAGGTTCATCCCACTCCTAACCTCGATCAGCTCGAGTCGGGCCCGTGGCCGAGCTTCGTGACCGGCCTTAAGCGGCTGCGCGACTCCAAAAACAAACAGTATGCGCCGGTGATGAATGACTTGCTCGGTCAGCTCGAGCACTCATACACGAACCGGCTCGGCTACTGGAAGGGCGGCACGGTTTCGGTGTTTGGCTATGGCGGCGGCATCATCCCGCGTTTTTCGGAAGTTGCCGACAAATTCCCCGCCTCGAAGGAATTCCACACCCTGCGTGTGCAGCCGCCAGCGGGCTATCACTACACAACCGACACTGCTCCGCAAGATATGCGATATCTGGGAAGAGCACGGCTCCGGCCTCATCGCCTTTCATGGCCAGTCCGGCGACATCATGTTCCAGGGCTGCACGACCGAAAACACGCAGAAGGCATTCGACGCGCTCAACAAGATCGGCTTTGACCTCGGCGGCGCCGGTCCGGCGTTGCGCACTTCCACGAGCTGCGTCGGGCACGCGCGCTGCGAGATGTCCTGCTACGATGAGATCAAGGCGCACCGCTCGATCATCAACAATTTTCTCGACGAGATGCATCGGCCGGCACTGCCCTACAAGTTCAAGTTCAAATTCTCCGGCTGCCCCAACGATTGCGTGAACGCGATCCACCGCTCCGATTTCGCGGTGATTGGCACTTGGCGCGACGACATGAAGGTCGACCAGGACGAGGTGAAGGCCCACGTCGAAAAAGTCGGCCGCAAGTACATGATCGATTCCGTGATTTCGATGTGCCCGACCCGCGCCTTGAGCCTCAACGACGACAACACACTCGAAGTCGACAATAAGTCCTGCGTGCGCTGCATGCATTGCCTCAACGTCATGACCAAGGCGCTCAAGCCAGGCGATGACAGGGGCGTGTCGATCCTGATCGGCGGTAAGCGCGCGCTCAAGGTCGGCGATCTCATGGGCACCATGATTGTGCCCTTCATGAAGCTCGAGACCGACGAGGACTACGAGAAGCTGGTCGAGTTCGCCGGCAAGATCCTCGAGTTCTTCGCCGAGAACGCGCTCGAACATGAGCGCATCGGTGAGACTATGGACCGGATCGGCTTGCCGGCCTTTCTGGAAGCGATCGGTATCGAACCGGATCCGAACATGGTCAGGCACCCGCGGACGTCGAGTTACGTGCGCACGGACGACTTCACCGAGGAGGCCGAGAAGTATTTCGAGCGCAAGAAATTCGATCGGGCGGCCAAGGTGGGCAAGTATACCGAGGCGGCCGAGTAGGAAACAGTTTCCGCGAGTTCGCTCGGCGAACTCGCGGCGAGCACTACCAAGCCGACTTTGAATAACGAGGCCGCTCCAGCTCAATAACGGAGAGAGCCTTCCGAGAGGAAACACGAGATGACTGAAGCGAAAGCAACGCCGCGTCGTCCGGACGAAGTCGGAGTACCGGACCCATTCCCCCTCATGCACCCGGTTCTCAAGAAGAACTACGGCCAATGGGCATGGCATGACCGGCCGCGGCCCGGCGTGCTGCACCACGTCGCCAAGGGCGGCGACGAGGTGTGGACCGTGCGCGCCGGCACGCAGCGGCAGATGGACGTCTACACCATTCGCAAGCTCTGCGACATCGGGGATGAATACGCCGAAGGCCATGTGCGCTTTACCACCCGCTCGAACATCGAGTTCATGGTGAGCAGCTTCGAAAAAGTCCCGGCGCTGATCCAGAAACTGCAGGCGGAAGGCTTCCCGGTCGGCGGCACCGGCAATTCGGTGTCGATGATCTCCCACACCCAGGGCTGGCTGCACTGCGACATCCCGGGCACGGACGCCTCGGGCGTGGTGAAAAGCCTGATGGATATGTTGCACAAGGAGTTCGTCACCGAGGAAATGCCGAACCGCGTGCGCATCACCACCTCATGCTGTCAGGTCAACTGCGGCGGCCAGGGCGACATCTCCATCAATGTGCAATACACCAAGCCGCCGAAGATCAATCACGATCTCGTCGCCAACATTTGCGAGCGACCCGCCGTGGTCGCGCGCTGCCCGGTGGCGGCCATCCGGCCGGCCATGGTCAACGGCAAGCCGTCGCTCGAGGTGGACGAGAAGAAGTGCGTGTGCTGCGGCGCTTGCTACCCGCCGTGCCCGCCCATGCAGATCAATGGCGCCGACTCCACCAAACTCGCCATTTGGGTCGGCGGCAAGCATTCGAACGCGCGGTCGCGGCCGACGTTCCACAAGCTCGTCGTCGCCAATCTGCCGAACAACCCGCCGCGTTGGCCCGAGGTCGAAGAGGTGGTCCGGAAGATTCTCTACGCCTACAAAGAGAATGCCAAGGACTGGGAGCGAATGGGCGAGTGGATCGACCGCATCGGCTGGCCGCGCTTCTTCGAACTGACCGAGCTCGCATTCACGAAGCATCACCTCGATACTTGGGTGGGCGCGCGCCATACCATGAACATGTCGGCGCACGTCCACTTCTAGCGGCGGCGGTCGAGCAGAGCGGCCGGTCCATGTAATCGACCTCGGACTACAGCATCGACTGCCGCGCGGCGAGGACAAGGAGATTAAGTTGAAGCTCGGAATTCTTGTGAACGAGGGTCCCTATACGCACCAGGCCTCCGACTCCGCCTATCAGTTTGCCAAGGCGGCGCTGGAGAAGGGGCATGAGATATTCCGCGTCTTCTTCTACAACGACGGCGTGAACAACGGCACGCGACTCACGGTGCCGCCGCAGGACGACCGCAATTTGCAGAAGTCGTGGTCGGAGCTCGCCGCCAAGCACAAGCTCGATCTCGTCGTGTGCATTGCGGCAGCCCAGCGCCGCGGCATTCTCGACGAGGGCGAAGCCAAGCGCCACGGCAAGAACGCCGACAACATCGCGCCCGGCTTCCGCATCTCGGGCCTCGGGCAACTGGTCGAGACGGGGATCGTCGCCGACCGGCTGGTCGTGTTTGGGGACTGAGGGGCAGCGGTATGGCAGAGGTCGAGGCACCGCAAATCGATAGCAGCGTCAAGAAGAAGTTCTTGTTCGTCAATCGGAAGGCGCCCTATGGAACGATCTATGCGCTTGAGGCGCTCGAAGTGGTGCTGATCTCGGCGGCCTTCGAACAGGATGTGAGCCTCGCTTTCCTGGACGATGGAGTCTACGAGCTCATGAAAGGCCAGAGCACCTCCGGCATCGGCATGAAGAACTTCTCGCCGACCTACCGGGCGCTCGGCGATTACGACATCAAGAAGCTCTACGTCGAAAAGGAATTGCTCGACGAGCGGGGTTTGAAGCCCGAGGACCTCATGGAGATCACCTATGAGGATGAGGATGAAGATTACGCGGAGAAGCCATCGGTTCACCTCGTGAGCCGGTCCGAGTTGAGCGAGATCATGGCGCAACAAGACGTCCTGTTGAATTTTTGATCGGGAGCCACGCCGGGGAAATGTCGACGCTGCACACGATCAACAAGTCGCCGTTCGAACGCTCTGCGTTCATGAGCGCGCTGAATCATCTCAGGCCGGGGGATACCCTGCTCATGATCGAGGATGCCGTGGTGGGCGGGCGCAAAGGGAGCGCTTTCGCGGAGCGTCTCGAGAACGCGGCGAAGACTTGCACCGTTTGCATTCTGGAGCCCGATCTTGCGGCCCGCGGAATGGGAAAAAATGAAACGATCCAGGCCGCCAAGCTCGTGGATTACGGCGGGTTTGTCGAACTGGTCACCAGCCACGATCGAACACAGGCCTGGCTCTGAGCCGAAGGGCACCCCACATTAATTGACGGAATTCAAAGAACCGAAAGCGAAAGGGAGACACGGAAATGGATGCAGTTACGAGCGCTTACGTCATTGATAGCCACACTTACGAGCACGACGAGGAAGGCTACCTCAAGAATCTCTCCGAGTGGAATAAGGAACTGGCCGAGATCATCGCGAAGGACGAGAAGATCGAGATGACCCCGGAACACTGGGAAGTCGTCAACTTCCTGCGCGAATACTACGAGGAGTATCAGGTGGCGCCGGCCATTCGTGTCCTGGTGAAGGCCATGAAAAAGCAGTTCGGACCCGAGAAGGGCGAGCAGAAATATCTCTATCAGCTCTTCCCGTACGGCCCGGCTAAGCAGGCGTGCAAGATCGCCGGTCTGCCGAAGCCGACCGGCTGCGTCTGAGACGAATCGGGGACGGATCGCGGCCGATCCGCAGCTCCCGCATGCTTGGCAGGGAGTGCTGAACCGCTGTCCGACTCGGCTTGGGCGTCCGTGCGCGCCGACCGGCGTGAGGAAACATCGTATGCTGACATATGCGTATGCATCGCTGTTCTACATCGCCACGGCAATCCTGGTCGGCGGGCTTGGTTTCCGCGTATGGGAATACGCAACGACGCCGGCCCCGCTGAAGATCCCGACGACGCCCGCTCCCCGGACCCGTCGAGGCGTTGTCGTGCGCCTCGGCCGCGAAGTTGTGTTGTTCGAGAGCCTGTTCAAGGCGAACAAATGGATCTGGCTGTTCGGCTGGCTCTTCCACGCGGCGCTCCTGATCGTGCTGCTGCGCCACTTGCGCTATTTCACCCAGCCGGTCTGGGAATGGGTGGCGCTGATCCAACCCTTCGGCGTCTATGCCGGCTTCGCCATGGTGGCGGGGCTCGTTGGTCTGTGGGCCCGCCGAATCCTGGTGCCGCGGATTCGCTATATCAGCGCGCCATCGGACCACCTGATGCTGGCCCTGCTGGTCGGCATCGCGGTGTCCGGCCTGCTGATGAAATTCCTCGCGCACGCCGACATCGTCGCGCTCAAATCGTTTTTCCTCGGGCTCATATTCCTCGACTGGCAGCCGATGCCAGCGGACCCGGTGCTGCTCGTTCATTTAGGGTTGGTTGCAACTCTGATGATCGTCTTTCCCTACTCCAAGCTGCTGCATGCGCCTGGGCTGTTCTTCAGTCCCACCCGCAACCAGGTCGACAATCCGCGTGAACGGCGTCACCTCGCGCATTGGGCGCGCGAACTCGAAGCCGGCCGGTCGTAGACGGCCAGAGAGCGAGGCGCGCCATGGAACAGGTGAAGGGACCGGACGGAAGCGAAAGCGAGCTTCGCGACCCGCTGGAAATTCCCGCTCTTGCCCCCGGCTGCATGGCCGCCAGCAAGCCCTATGTCGCGGCCCCGGAATTCCAGAAGGCGCTCGGTTTTCCGGGCGAGCTGGTGGAAAACTGGCAGGACAAGGCCATCGAGAAGATGGGCGAGCTTCGCGGCAAGTACCGCTCGTTCCGCGTGTTCCTCGATTCCTGCATCAAGTGCGGCGCCTGCACCGATAAGTGCCACTATTTCCTCGGCACCGGCGACCCGAAAAACATGCCGGTCGCCCGCCAGGATCTGCTGCGCCAGGTTTACCGGCGTCATTTCACCTTGGCCGGCAAATACGTGCCCTGGCTGGTCGGCGCGCGCGACCTCACCGAACAGGTGCTGGACGACTGGTACAGTTATTTCCACCAGTGTTCGGAGTGCCGCCGCTGCTCCGTCTTTTGCCCGATCGGTATCGACACGGCGGAAATCACCATTGCCGCACGCGAAATCATGGCTTCGGTCGGCAAGGGACAGAAGTACTCCAATGAAATCATCGGCAAGGTGCAAAAGATCGGCAACAATCTCGGCCTGCCGCCCAAGGCGCTCAAGGCGACGCTGGTGGACTTAGAAGAAGAAGTGATGGAGGACACCGGCGTTCCGATACGCTTCCCGCTCGACGAAAAAGGCGCCGACATCCTCCTCGTGACGCCTTCCGCCGACTTTTTTGCCGAGCCGCACATCACCGGGCTCATCGGCTACGCCAAGGTCTTCCACCAGGCCGGCGCCCGCTGGACCATGAGCTCCTATGCGTCCGAGGCCGCCAATTTCGGACTATTCATCGGCTCCTACGAGAACATGCGCGAGATCTCCTTGCGTATCCGCAAGGCGGCCGAGGACCTTGGCGTCAAACGGATCGTGTTCGGCGAGTGCGGGCATGCCTGGCGCGTCGCCTACAGCTTCCTCAACACGCTCGCCGGGCCGTTTGATTTCCTCGACCAGCGCTATCCGATCCCCCAGCACATCTGTGAATACACCTACGACCTTATCGAGCGCGGCAAGCTCAAGTTCGACAAGTCGAAGAACGATCACATCCGGCTGACGTTTCACGATTCATGCAACGTGGCGCGCGGCGCGAGCATGGGCGACAAGCCGAACGGGCAGTTCGAAATCCCGCGCGCGATCCTGCGCGCGAGCTGCAACCACTTCTACGATATGGCGCCGGATACCATCAAGGAAAGCACGTTCTGTTGCGGCGGCGGCGGCGGGCTTCTCACCGACGACCTGATCGAATTGCGCAAGAAGGGCGCACAGCCGCGCATGCGGGCGCTTCAGCAGGTCGCCGCGGAGCACGGCGTCACCCACATGGCGGCGATCTGCGCGATCTGCAAGACGCAGTTTTCGAAGGTGTTGCCGATGTACGGCTTCGACATGGAAGCGATCGTCGGCGTGCACCAGATGGTGTCCAACGCCATCATTCTCGATGGTGCCGAGGGCGGTTCGGAAAAAAGCAAAGGCAATGAGGAATAGCCGGCGGTAAAGCGATCCGCTCGCGTCCCTGGAGCACAGTAATGGACGACATGACCAAGGTTCCGAAAAAGTCCCACACGTTCCGCCTGTTCAAGGACGGCGAGAACATGTGGAACAGCTGGGACGATTTGACCGAGAAGATCTTCCAGGCCGACCATTCCTACAAGTGCCCGACTTACGTGCACCGCGCACCGCCGTGCCAAGGCTCGTGCCCCTCGGGCCACGATATCCGCGGCTGGCTGATGATCGCCCGGCAGATGGACAAGCCGCCGGTCGCCGGCATGACGTGGCAGGAATACGCCTTCCACCGCATGATGGAGGCGAACCCGTTCCCGTCGATGATGGGCCGCGTCTGCCCGGCGCCGTGCGAGGACGGCTGCAACCGCAACGAGGTCGATGACTTCGTCGGCATCAACGCGGTCGAGCAATATGTCGGCGATTGGGCGATCGAGCACAACGCCAAGCTGCCGGTCGCGCCCAAAGACCCCACCGGCAGGACCATTGCCGTCATCGGCGGCGGTCCGGCTGGCCTCACGGCGGCCTACTTCCTGCGCCGCATGGGCCACCGGGTCGTCGTTTTCGAGTGCAACGAACAACTCGGCGGCATGATGCGCTACGGCATCCCGAGCTACCGCACGCCGCGCGACATGCTCGACGTCGAAATCAAACGCATCATCGACATGGGCGTCGAGGTGCGGCTCAACACCCGCGTCGGCAAAGACGTTACGGTCGCGCAATTAGAGAAAAACTTCGACGCCATCTTCTGGGCCATCGGCGCGCAGAAGGGCCGGCCGCTGCCGGTGCCCGGCTGGGGCGCCGAAGGCTGCCTGACCGGCGTCGAGTTCCTTGATGCCTTCAACCATGACTGGGTGTTCTCGACCGCCAAGCGAATCGTCGTGGTCGGCGGCGGCGACACCTCGATCGACGTGGCGTCCGTCGCCCGCCGGCTCGGTCATGTGTCGACCCCCCACCGGCACGACGCGTCCGGTCACGGCGTGGTCGGTTTCACGGCGCAGGACGTGACGGGCTCGCTCCGGCGCGAAGGCGTGCAGGCCACCCTCACCTCGCTTTTTCCCATCGAGAAGATGATGGCCGCCGAGCGCGAGCGCGAGGACGCGCTGCGCGAAGGCGTCGACATCAGGGGCGGCGTCATGCCGCTCGAAGTGCTGACCAACGAGAAGGGCCACGTTCGCGGCCTCAAGATGTGCGAATGCACGATGAAAGGCATGACGCCCGAGCCGAAGCCCGGTACCGAGTTCGAGATCGCGTGCGATATCGTCGTCTCGGCCATTGGCCAGATGGGCGATCTGGAGGATCTCGGCGAGCTCGACAACGGCAAGGGCTTCATCGACATCCAGCCCGGCTACAAGACCCGCAAGGGCGACAAGCATTTTGCCGGCGGCGATGTCGTTCGCCCGCACCTGTTGACCACCGCCATCGGTCACGGCCGCATCGTCGCGGAGACGATCGACCATTTCCTGGCAGGAGCACCGGTCGATAAACGGCCCAAGGTGGATGTGCACCACTTCAACCTGCTCGAAGAGTTGCACCAGCGTAATCTCGATCCGTCGCAATATGACGCCGGTCAGGTGCGCGGTACCTCGGACTCCAAGTGGGCGGTCCACAACTACGAGGATCGCTCGACCTCGCAGATCATCCCGCACTCGGCTCTGTTCAAAGGCCACTTCAAGAATGAGGAGCGCGGCAAGCGCCACGAGGTCCATATCTCGGCCGATGAAGTGCTGGGCAACTTCCAAGAGCGCATCGCGAGCCTGACGGAGAAGGAAGCCATCCACGAGGGCGAGCGTTGCATGAGCTGCGGCATGTGCTTCGAATGCGACAATTGCGTCATCTATTGCCCGCAGACGGCGGTGAAGCGCGTGGCCAAGAAAGAGCGAGCCGTTGGGCGTTACGTCTACACCGACTACAGCATGTGCATAGGCTGCCACATCTGCGCCGATGTCTGTCCGACGGGATACATCCAGATGGGGCTCGGAGAGTAGTGAACCGTTCCGGAGTTGGTTTTGCGGAGATTGCAATATTGGCGGTGAACCGGCCCAAGAAATCGCGGTGACTCGGCCGGACTCGACATCGGTTCCGGCCGGGGAACGCAGCGTACCGACAGGAGGACGCAGCAATGACTGAGAAGCGCTTGACGTTCCGACGTTACAAAGATGGCGACCATGCGCCTCCGCCTTTGCAGGAAGCAATCTTCAACGGCGACCATTCCTACAAGTGCCCAACCTATGTCCACCGTACGCCACCCTGCCAGGGCAGCTGCCCGGCGGGTGAGGACATCCGGGGCTGGCTCAACATCGCGCGCGGGATTGAGAAGCCGCCGGCGGGGATGCCGTGGCAGGAATACGCTTTCTACCGCGCTACGGACGCCAATCCGTTCCCGGCCATCATGGGCCGGGTCTGCCCGGCGCCGTGCGAGGACGGCTGCAATCGCAACGAGGTGGAAGATCACGTCGGCATCAACGCGGTCGAACATTTCATCGGCAACTACGCGCTGGAAAAGAAATTGAAGCTGCCGCCTGCGGGCGCCGATACCGGCAAAAAGGTCGCGATCATTGGCAGCGGCCCGGCCGGCCTTGCCTGTGCGTATCAACTGCGCCGCATGGGCCATGCCTGCACGATCTTCGAACGCCATGCCGGGCTTGGCGGCATGATGCGCTACGGCATCCCGGGTTACCGCACCCCGCGCGACGTCCTTGATGGCGAGGTTCAGCGCATTCTTGACATGGGCGTCACGGTGCGCACCGGCGTGAAGATCGGCGTGGACGTCGAGCTTGCGGCGCTCGAACGGGAATACGATGCGGTCTTCCTCGGCCTAGGCGCTCAGGCGGGAAGTCCGCTGGCGGTTCCCGGCGCGGCCCAGGCCGCCAACTGCATCAGCGGCATCGCTTTCCTCGACGCCTTCAACGACGGCCGGCTGAAGCACGGCGCCAGCCGGGTCCTGGTGATCGGCGGCGGCGACACGGCGATGGATGTGGCCGCGGTAGCCCGGCGGATCGGCCACATTTCTCAGATCAACGAGAAAGACCGGCCGGAATACGTGGTGCTCGGGCAGACCGTGCACGACGTGGCGAAAGTGGCAAAGCGCGACGGAGCGGATGTCACGATCGTGTACCGCCGGCCGATGGAAAAGATGCCCGCGACCAAGATGGAGATCGAGCACATTCTTCGGGAAGGGGTTCAGATTCGCACCTCGCTCGTCCCGGTCGAGGTGGTGCTCGATGGCGCCAATCACGCCAAGGCGCTGCGCGTGGCGGAGGCCGACTGGTCAAGCGGCAAACTGGTGCTCAAGAAAGGCAGCGAATTCGACATCGAGGGCGACTTGATCGTGGCGGCGATCGGCCAAGCGTGCGATTTCACCGGGATCGAGGAGCTCAACAACGGCAAGGGCCTGATCAGCGCCGATGAGCATTATCGCTGGCGGGGCCGGCCGGGTCTGTTTGCCGGCGGCGACGTGCTGCGCCCGCATCTTCTGACGACGGCGATCGGGCAGGCCTCAATCGCGGCCGCAAGCATCGATCGCTATCTGCGCAAGCAGGAGCAGGAACGCCTGCCAAAGGTCAACGTTCACCACTTCAACCTGCTTGCCAAACTCAGAGAGACCCATCACGAACCGGTCCCCTACGATCACAAGGAGCACCGCGGGACCGATTCAGCGCCGTTCGCGGTACACAACTACGAGGATCGCTCGAAATCCGAAATCGTAACCGCCGAGCGAATTGTTTCTCGGGCATTGGAAGTTCGAAAAACGTCACCAGCGCAAAGAGAAGGACATCGGCGCCGGCAATGTGCTCGGGCATTTCGAAGAGCGTATTTATGCGCTCGACGAGAACGACACCAAGGCCGAGGCCGAGCGGTGCATGAGTTGCGGCATGTGCTTTGAATGCGACAACTGCATCGTTTATTGCCCGCAGACCGCCGTGCATCGGGTCAAGAAAAGCGAAGCGACGACCGGACGCTATGTCGAGACCGAGTACACGAAATGCATCGGTTGCCACATTTGCATGGACGTGTGCCCGTCCGGCTTTATCCAAATGGGGCTTGGATAACAAAATGAGCGCGGCCGTGAGGTCATGCTCGCATGCGATCGGTGGCCAGGCTGGCGGCACTGCTGGTGCTGGCGGCCATGGCGCTGCCGCTGGCGACCGCCGGTGCCGGCGAGCCGGCATGGCTGCCCAAGCCCGCCCACGGCCGCGGCGACAAATGCGTCGCGGACACCGAGTGGATGCGCCGCAATCATATGACCGCGCTTTTGCATCACCGCGACCAGACGGTGCATGAGGGTATCCGGACCAAGCGCTTCGACCTCACGGACTGCGTCGATTGCCATGCGGTCAAGGGCGCGGACGGCAAGCCGGTCACGGTCGCAAGCCCAAAGCATTTCTGCCGCACTTGTCACGACTACGCGGCGGTGCGCATCGACTGTTTTGAATGCCATGCCTCCCGGCCCGAGTCCAAGGTGGCGACCACGGGCGAGGTGACGCCCGAGCGCTCTTCGGAGACTAATGCGGTGATGCTTGCGCAATATTTGAGGAGCCTGAAGCGGTGAGCTGCGGATCCAATAGCGGCACGGGATGCGGAAGCGGCGCGGCGTGCGGCTGCGCCGGCGCTGGCGCCCGTGGCGACGGGGTCAACGACGCGCGCAGGTCCTTCCTGCGCGGCGCCGTGGCCACGGCGGTGACGACGCTCGCGGCCGGCGTCACGCTCTATAGCTTTGGCGCGGCGCCCGCGGCCGCCCGCGGCCTTGACGAGAAGGTGACCTCGAAGGTGCGCTGGGGGCTGCTGATCGACGTCTCGAAATGCACCGACGGCTGCACGGCCTGCGTCACCGCATGCCAGACCGAGAACGGCTGGCACGACACCGGGCATCCCGAAACCGATGCCCAATGGATCCGCAAGCTGACGGTGAAGGATCCGAAAAACGGCGCGACATTCTCGCTGCCGATGATGTGTCAGCACTGCGCCGACCCGCCGTGCGTGGACGTGTGCCCGACCGGCGCCTCGTTCAAGCGCGCCGATGGCATCGTGCTTGTCGACAAGCACATCTGCATCGGCTGCCGCTACTGCATGATGGCCTGCCCGTACAAGGCGCGCTCCTTCGTGCACGAGCCGCTGGAGGATCAAAAGCCATACGCGCCGCGCGGCAAAGGTACGGTGGAGAGTTGCACGCTGTGCGTCCATCGCGTCGATGCGGGCCGCATCCCGGCCTGCGTGGAAGCGTGCAACGATACGGGCGGCGGGGCGATGCTGTTCGGCGACCTCAACGATCCGTCGAGCGAAATCGCCAAACGCGTCGCGACTTACCGCACGACTAGGATTCGCGCCGATCTCGGCTGCGAGCCCGGGGTCTACTACAGGAATATCTAGGCAGCACGGATCAGGCGCTGCCGCGGAGAGGGAAATGGCGAGGATCGCCTTTCAAAAGTTTGAGGATCACAGTTCCGTCTTCTGGGGGCTGTTGGCGCTCAACGCGGTGGTTATTCTCGCCGGCCTCGGCGCTGCCCTTTACATGGAGCATAACGGCCACATCGTCACCGGCATGAGCAATCAGATCGTCTGGGGCATGCCGCATGTGTTCGCCGTCTTTCTGATTATCGCGGCTTCCGGCGCACTCAACGTCGCGTCGGTGTCCTCCGTGTTCAACAGGGCGGAATACAAGCCCTATGCGCGGCTATCGGCCTTGCTGGCGATTGCGCTTCTGGTCGGCGGGCTAGCAGTGCTGGTGCTCGATCTCGGCCGCCCAGAACGGCTGATCGTCGCCATGACGACCTATAACTTTAAATCGATCTTCGCCTGGAACATTTATCTCTACGTCGGCTTCCTGGCGATCGTCGTGGCCTATTTGTTCGTGATGATGGACCGGCAGGCGTCGCGTTCGGCTGTGCTCGGAAAGACGGTGGGCGGCTTGGCGTTCGTGTGGCGGCTGGTGCTGACGACCGGTACCGGCTCGATCTTCGGCTGGCTGGTCGCGCGCGAGGCTTACAGCGCGGCGATCATGGCGCCGCTGTTTATCGCAGCCTCGCTGTTGTTCGGTCTTGCCTTTACCGTGCTCGCGCTGGTGATCCTGGGGCCGCAGCTGCGGCAGGACCTGCTGACCGACGAGATGGTCGCCAAATTTCGCGGTTTGCTTGCGGTCTTCGCGCTGACGGTGCTCTATTTTACCGCCGTGCATCATCTGACCAAGCTCTATGCCAGCGAACACTACGGCATCGAGCGCTTTCTCCTGCTCGAAGGCGGGATCGTCACCGCGATATTCTGGGTCGGTCAGATTCTCGCCGGTAGCGTCTTGCCGTTGGCTATCCTCGCCGCCCCGAGGTTCGGCCACAGCCGTGCGGCGATCACCATTGCCTCGGCCTTGTTCCTGCTCGGCGGCCTCGCGCAGATATACGTCATCATCATCGGTGGCCAAGCCTATCCGCTGAGTTTGTTCCCGGGCATGGAGGTGACGAGCTCGTTTCATGACGGCCAGCTGGCGAGCTACCGGGCATCGTTGCCCGAAATTGTCCTCGGGGTGAGCGGCCTTTCCATCGCCGCGCTCGTGACCGGCGTCGCCGTCAAGCTGCTGCCATTCCTGCCGAGGCCGGCCCAGTGAGCCTACTGCCGCCCGCATGGCGGCCGCCAGTTTCGGTCCCGCTGCGAGCGCCGCTGCGTTTGACGCGAGGCAGGGTGAGCGGCATGGCTCAATTCCTCATCTCCGCCACGCACAAATCGTCGGGCAAGACGATGGTGAGTATCGGGCTTGCGGCGGCGTTCAGTGCGCGCGGACTGCGCGTCCAGCCGTTCAAGAAGGGTCCGGACTACATCGATCCCATGTGGCTCGCACGCGCGAGCGGACGGCCCTGCTACAATCTCGATTTCAACACGCAGACCGAAATTGAAATTCGCGCTCTTTTCACCCGCCATGCCGGGCGAGCCGATCTCGCGCTCACCGAGGGCAACAAGGGGCTCCACGACGGGGTCGACCTCGAAGGCCGGGACTCGACTGCGGCACTGGCGAAGCTCATCGGCGCCCCGGTCATTCTCGTCGTCGAGGTCACGGGTATCACGCGCGGCGTGGCGCCCCTGGTGCTGGGCTGTCAAGGCTTCGACCGCGGCGTAACGATCGCCGGCGTGATCCTGAACCGGGTGGCATCGGCACGGCAGGAGGGCAAGCTCCGCCAGGCGATCGAGCGCTACACCGACGTGCCGGTAATCGGCGCCATCGGCCGTGACCCGGCGCTGGTGGTCAAGGAGCGCCATCTCGGGCTGACCACACCCGACGAGACGGCGACATTGGATGAAAAGATCGGTCGATTGCGATTGGCCGTGGAGCGGGGCGTGGACCTCGACCGTGTGCTGGAAATCGCTCGTAGCGCGTCCATAGCACGGTCCCCCGGCACGCGAGACGGTACGGCCGTCAAGCCGGATCTGCGCATTGCGGTGGCGCGCGACACGGCGTTCGGCTTCTATTATCCCGACGACCTTGAGGCGCTCGAGCAAGCGGGGGCCGAGCTGGTTTTTTTCGACGCGCTTCGTGACGCGCAATTGCCGCCAGCCGACGGGCTCTTCATTGGCGGCGGTTTTCCCGAGACGCAAATGCCGGCGCTCGCCGCGAATAAAGGCCTGCGGGCCCAGGTCCGCCGCGCCGCGGAAGCCGGCCTCCCGATCTATGCGGAATGCGGCGGGCTCATGTATCTTTCGCGCTCGATCACCTGGGGCGCGGAAACGCATGAGATGGCCGGTTTTATCCCAGCCGATACGGTGATGCACGCTACGCCGCAAGGGCGCGGTCTCGTCGTGCTGGAGGAGACGGATGCGTTGCCGTGGCCGAGAGCGGACAAGCCGGCGATTGGCGCCGGCAGGCCCCGCATTCCCGCCCATGAGTTTCATTATGCTGCGCTTGAACGTTTAGATCCTGCCACGCGCTTCGCTTACAGAGTCATCCGCGGCCGCGGCATTGACGGACAGCATGACGGCATCGTCAAAGGCAGCATGCTCGCGAGTTTCAGTCACCTGCGCTCGACCGAGCGTTCTGGCTGCTGGGCCCGCCGCTTTGTCGCCTTTGTGCGCGCCTGCAAGGAACAGGCGCGGTCGCATTGAAGGTGCAACTCCTTCGGTCAGACAAGTAGAAGGCGGGTGCGCGGCATCGGTGCCCCAGACCCACGCCGCTGCCGAAATCTCTGCTGGTGTCGTTTTTACGAGAACCGAATATTCAAATAATGCTATATATAATATACTGCATGAGAACCCCTGGGGAGGGACATATGAGGAGACTTTGGCTAATCGCTATTGCCGCGACCTTTATCGGCCTATCGAACGGGCAAGCTTCGGCCGATCCCGAAGGAGTGTGGCAGCGGCCGAACGGTGAAATCGCGCAGTTCTACAAATGCGACGGAAAGCTTTGCTGCAAGATCGCCAAGGGTGCCACACCCGGATTCGAGATGTGTCACGGCATGGCGAAGACCGGCAAGGACACGTGGCAAGGCAGCGGAATGAAGCATCCGGAGATGCCAGGCTTCATGACCTTCAATGGCACCGTGGCCCTGTCCGGATCGACGCTCAGCATCAAGGGCTGTGCCATCGGTCAGGTTTTTTGCGACGCGGAAACCTGGACCAAGATCAAATAAGTCGCGGGTAATTGCGCTGGGGCCCAGCGCGCTTTCGGGCTGAGTGACGGTTTAATCTGTCCGGTCTACGCAAGTATGATTGCTTGCGCGAGAGCGGGTCGAAACCGTCTGAACGTCGCGTGGCCGAGCCCTCACGCGACAGTTCCGGCGGAATCTTCCTGCGCGCCGATCGGCGGCTTCAGCCCGGCCAGCGCGCAGCCTTGCGCGATGGGGCCATTCGGAAAAATTCCAAACAGGTATCTCATGCCGCCCTTATTGTTGAAGCGCGCTTCCAGCGCGTCATGGAGCAACCTGAGCCGCGGCGACACCTCGTCCTTATAGCAACCCTGCAGCACGCGGATCACCTCCCAATGATCCTCTGTGAGTTTAAGACCCGCCTTAGCGGCCAGATTTCGGGCGTGGGCTCGTGTCCAGCCTTCGGGCGCATCCCGGAAATCCGGTTCCGCTTGCAGCTCCACGCCGGGGTGCAGAATGCTGTACATCGTCGCAGGCCGCCGCGGCGGCTGCGGCGCCGGCGCAGCCTTGGCACGCGCGGTCGTTGTCCGTCTCTTTGATAATGATCGTTTTTTCTTGAGCTTTGGCTTTGCCGCCGATTTCTTCTTCGCCACGCGCCCAGCCTTGCGTTTCACCCGTTTCGGGGATTTGCGCTTTTTAGACATGCAATTGACCCTCCGAATGCAGCCGCTCTGGCTCAGTCGATAGCAACCTTGGCCAGAGCGGCGAGGGCCGTAGCCTCCCGCTCGACGGCCGCGAGAACAAGCTTGCGCGTGCGTTCGGGGAGATCGAGGGCGAGAGCGGCTTGGTGGCCCTTGGGTGACATCTTGCGCAAGGTCTTGCCGATGATGTCAATCATCTTGGCGTCGTCGTAGTGGGGATACTTCCCGTAAAATTCATCGAAATAGTGGTCGAGAAAGACGACGTCGACGACATTTTCGAGCGCCTGGGATTCCTTGTCCTTTTTGAGCTGTTCTTTCTTGATGAGCCTGGCCACGTGCTCGATGTCGCGGCCGTCATAGCCGTGCCGGCTCATGATGTCGTGCAGCAGCTTGGCATGGTGCTCCCGGCAGGTGCGGCGCCACTCGTTGTAGCTGTCACGGCCTTCTGGGAATTTTGAGCGCGGGATGTCGAAGCGGCGAATGTGCTGGCCGCGCGCGGCGATGCGCAGCAATTCGGATGCCTCCGGGTACATCGCCTCGAGCCGGCGGCTCATGCGCTCGGCATAGACGACTTCGTAGGGGCGCGTCACGCCCCCTACGGCGATGGTTCGCGGATCGTCGGCGTTGGCCGTGTCGATATCGGCGATTGCCGCTTTGTAGCGTTGCGTAGGCTCGACCATGACCGGACAAATCGAAAGTTGCTGCAATGAACCAGGCCGACCAATCGCTCGGGAATGCTCGGCAACGGGCGAAACGAGCGCCAATATTTGAGCAAATCGGCGACTTTTGATATATTCATGCACTTGCATCTGTTGCTGTCAACGCCGTAACGGCTACGCGGCGCGGCCGCATCGGGAACAGACCGCCGGGCCATCTGAAAGCGGGAGGAGAAAAAAGCCATGGCCATCGATTTCAACGGCAAAATGATCGCGAGTACCGCGACCGGCTACTTGGAGAACCGGGAAGATTGGAGCGAGGACCTCGCCCGGCACATGGCCAGGCTCGAAGACCTCGAGCTGGCCGACCGGCATTGGGACGTCTTGAAATACTTGCGCGAGGAGTTCTTCGGCAACAACGAGTACCAGCCCAATACGCGGACCATCGTCAAAGCCATGTCGGAGCGGTGGGGTCGGCCGGTCGATCAACGGGAGCTGTATGAACTGTTTCCCCGCGATCCTTCAAAACAGGCCGGCCGCATCGCCGGCTTGCCCGAGAGCCGGCGCAAGGGCGGGTACTGACGCCCATGCGGGGCAAACGCCGGACAGCGGGGGACCGGCAAGCGGAAAACGCTCGGAGCTAGCCTCCTCCAATGCGAAGCATTCGCACGGCCGCGAGACGAGGCGCTGAGATGCGGCGGCGCCGCGCCGGCAATGCCCGCAAATTCGATGTTGCGCTGCCATAAGAAGACTTGAGGCCCGGGCATTCGCTCGGCGCAAACAAGCAACAACAGCAACATTTATGGGCTTTGAGCGACGATCTCGCTTGACCGGCCTGCGCGCATCATATGTAATTTTTGTAATATGTTGCCACAGGTAGGAATATAAACCGGCGGGGTGGAAGCAGTGGCGGAATCAGCGTCCGGAAACTCGAACGCGAAGACGATGACGATCATCGTGACCAAGGGGTCGCTGGATTGGGCCTATCCGCCCTTCATCCTGGCGACGACGGCGGCGGCGATGAATGTCGATGTCACGATGTTCTTCACTTTCTACGGCCTGCCGCTGCTCCTGAAGAAACTCAATCTTCAAGTGACGCCGCTCGGCAATCCCGGAATGAAAATGCCGATGATGGGGATGCATATGGGCCTCCCGAACATCGTTGGCGCGATACCGGGCGTCGACGCCGCTTGCAGCGTGATGATGAAGAATCTCATCAAGAAGAAAGGCGTCGCCTCGATCGAGGAGTTGCGCGAGGCCGCGCTTGAATCCGATGTCAAGATGATCGCCTGCCAGATGACAATGGATCTCTTCGAATACAAGCTCGAGGACATGATCGAAGGCCCCGAACTTGGCGGCGCGGCGACTTTCATGGAAAAGGCGCTCAAGTCGGACGTCAATCTTTTCATCTAATCCTGCTCAACAGGGCTCGCTGCCAATCAACGTGCGGACGATGACAATGGCCAACCAGTTGCTCGATGCGAAAGGCCTGAACTGTCCCTTGCCGATCCTGAAGGCAAAAAAGGCGCTCAAGGACGTGCCGGCGGGCGGAACGCTCGAGGTGCTTGCGACCGATCCAGGTTCGGTCGCCGATTTTGCGGCGTTCTGCCGCACGACGGGGAATGAGCTCGTCGAGTCGACACAGGCAAGCGGCGTTTATCGATTCCTGATCAAGCGGGTGAACTGAACGAGGGGAAACCATTCGGAATAAAGCAGACGATGGCGCGCGGTTCGGCCATGAGGGTGCGCGGCGACATCGAGGAGATGGGTTGCGGCAATCAAGTCAGGACAGTCAAAACACCCCTGTGGAAGGGGCAATCAACGGGGGAAGCGATGCAACGGGGGTTCAAACAACGAGGACTCAAATTCGCCGGCGCGGCGGCAATTGGGTTGCTGGCGCTGGCGTCATATCCGGCTGGAGAAGCTCAGGCGACCGAGGGCTACTTCCAATACGGCTGGGGCGCACGCCAGGGCGGGCTGGGCGGCGCCGGCGTCGCCGATTCGCGCGACGCGATGTCGCTGTCGCTCAACCCGGCCGGCCTGGTCGACGTGGACAATCAATTCCAAGCCGGCGCTTCGGTGTTCGCGCCGTTCCGCGGATATACCGCGACGACGACCGGCTTTGTCGCGCCAGGAGCATTCGGCTCCGGTACGATCGACAGTTCGAATAACTACTTTGTCGTTCCGAACCTGGCCTATAGCAGCCCGATCGACGCCGATTCGGCCTGGGGCGTTGCCATGTTCGGCAACGGCGGCATGAACACCACCTATGAAAATGTGACCAATCATGCCTGCGGCCCGGGGTCGGGCGTATTCTGCGGCGGCAATTCCGGTGTCGATATGATGCAGGCGTTCCTGACCGCGGGCTATGCGCGCAGAATGGGCGCGCTCTCGATCGGCGTCGCGCCGATCATCGCCATCCAGCGCTTGAAAATGGATGGTCTTGCCGCCTTGTCCGGCAATTCCTCCGATCCGGCGAACTTTACCGACCGGGGCTATTCCTGGTCCTATGGCGGCGGCGTGCGCGGCGGCGTGCAATGGAACGTCAGCAAAAGTATCCGCCTGGGCTTCTCCGCCCAGAGCGAAATCTGGATGACGAAGTTCGACAGGTATAGCGGGCTGTTTGCCGATCAAGGCGCATTCAATATCCCGGCAAACCTGACGGCCGGCGTCGCGGTCGACGCGACGCCAGGATCTGACGTTGATGGTCGACTACAAGCACATCTTCTACAGCAAGATCCCGTCGGTCGGGAATTCGTCGTCGATTCCGCTGCCGTTCGGCGCAAGCGATGGCCCCGGCTTCGGCTGGCATGACGTCGATGTCGTCAAGATCGGCGCCGAATGGCGGGCCTCACCGGCGTGGACGTTGCGGGCCGGTTACGCGCATAACACCAACCCGATCAAGTCGACGGACGTGACGCTGAATATCATTGCGCCCGGCGTCGTGACCGATCACATCACCGGCGGCTTCAGCTACCAGCTCAACAAGAACTATACCTTTGACTTCGCCGGCGCCTATGTGCCGCGTCATCGCGTCTCCGGTCCCGTCCCTGCCGGATTTGGAGGTGGCGATGTCGAGCTGTCGATGCACCAGTATCAGTTCACGGCCGGACTGACCTACCGGTTCGACACGGCGCCCGCGCCCAAGTCGCCGCTTATTCACAAGTAAGCGGTAGCGGCTGCGCGTGGTCCGCGTTGGATAGATCGGGCCTCCTCATACGGAGGCCCGATTTGATTGTCTTAGCCGAAAGCCGCTCGGATTGCCGCCGCCGCTGGCAGTTTGGCGGGTGGTATTTTCGCGTCGGGTGGGGAAAAAGTACGCCGCCCTTGCGCGGCCTGGCGAGATCGACATCCTTTTCTTATCGGTAACGAAGCGCCCGATCCTGAGCTACATTTCCCTAGCTATGATCGCGCCGGAAGTCGGGAGGTGGCACCTCAAATGAGCGAGCTTGCAACAACCACCATCGTCGGCATCGGCGGCTTCGTCATCGGTCTCGTATTCGGCGCCGTCGTTCAGCGCACCAACTTTTGCACCATGGGCGGAATATCCGACCTCGTGCTGATGGGCGATGGGCGCCGCTTCCGCGCCTGGACGCTGGCGATCGCCGTGGCGATCGTCGGCACCCAGGGCCTGCATTTCAGCGGCGCTATCGACATCAACAAATCGATCTATCTCTCCAGCAATCTCGGCTGGCTCGGCGCCATCATCGGTGGCGCCATGTTCGGGTTCGGCATGACCCAGACCGGAGGCTGCGCCAGCAAGACGCTGGTGCGGCTCGGGGCCGGCAATCTGAAATCGCTGGTGGTCATCCTGGTGCTCGGCATGACTGCCTATACGACGCTGCGCGGATTGCTGGCGTTGCTGCGGGTGCAGATCGAGAACGCGACCAATATCGAACTCAAGACGCACGGGCTCGGCAATCAGAACATCGGCGAGATAGCGGGCGCTTTGCTCGGCCTGCCAGCCAGCACCGCGCGCGCGGCCGCGGCGGTGCTCGTCGCGGCGGCCTTCCTGGTCTTCTGCTTCAAGGATGCCGGCTTCCGCCGCAGCCTCACCAATGTCGCCGCCGGGCTTATCATCGGCCTCACCGCGATCGCCGGCTGGGTCGTGACCGGCGTCATCGCCGTCGACGAATTCAATCCCGTGCCGTTGGCCTCGATCACCTTCGTGTCACCGGTTGGCGAAAGCCTGCAATACCTGATGACCTTTACCGGCTCCACCATCAATTTCGGCATCGCCGTGATCGGCGGCGTTATCGCCGGCAGCTTCCTGATGGCAATGGCAACCGGCACGTTCCGCGTCGAGAGCTTTGCCGACCGCGGCGACCTCGTCCGTCATCTCGCCGGCGCGGCGTTGATGGGCGCGGGCGGGATCATGGCGCTGGGCTGCACGATCGGCCAGGGCATCACCGGCATGTCGACGCTCTCGCTCGGCAGCGCGATCGCCTGGTTGTCGATCCTGGCCGGCGGTTATTTTGGCTTGAAATACCTCGAAGAGGGCACCTTCGGCGGCGCGCTGCGCGCGACGCTCGCGCGCGGCTGACCGGCGGTCACATTCCGACAAAAACGGTTACGGTGCGAGGCGCTATGCACTCACACGGCGCCGATCTCGTTGCGGGCGATCGCGCCCTGCAAGATCGCTTGTCGCCGATAGCTCTGCCCCGACAATCCGTGCTTCGGTGACAAAGCCCCAGACCGGATCGAACCGGTGGATGTGGTAGACCGGACGCATCTTCATGTGAGCCGGATACTCACCTTTGCGCAGTGTCGTCGCGATGCTCGGCATCACGGTCGCCGGGATACTCCCGACATGACCCGCAGTGCCACGGTGAACATGGCCGCTGAAAACGGCGACGACCCGCCCGGAGTGCTGCAAAGCCTGGCGTAGCCTCGCCATCATCTCCGGTGTTTCGAAGTTGATGGGGTCCGGCCCCACCGGAACCTCAAACGGCGGATGGTGCGCTATAACCGCAATCGGTTTGGTTGTCTCGGCATCGATCAAGTCGATCAAGCGTCTGGCCCGCTCGGGGCAAAAGTCGCCTTTGTTGCTGCCTGAACGCAACGTATCCACCGCAATCAACCTGACCGGATAGTCCTCGATTGCATAGTCGATAAACTTGGAATCGGCCGCGAGATATCCGAATGGCGAAAAGGCCGTGCGCAAATTCGCCCGGTCATCCTTGTTGCCGGCCAGCACATAGACCGGCGCATGCGCCTTCGCGAGGATGCGCACGGCCTCGGCGTATTCGTCTTGCCGTCCGTTATGAACGATATCGCCGGTGTGAACGATCACATCCGGGGCCGGATCGAGCGCGTTGATATCCGCAATCGTGCGTTCGAAATCGCGTATTCGCTGATCGGCATCGGTCGTATCGAGGGCAATATGAGTATCGGAGATTTGCGCGATGATCATGATGCCCGACCTTAGCCTGCCGGTCGCAGGCCCGCGTAATACTCCTTGAGGATCGCCACCACCTCCGGCCGGCTGAATTCGGGCGGTATGTCCGCGTTGGTCGAGAGCATTTCGCGCTGCTGCGTGCCGGAGATCGAAATGTGGTGCTTCGGATCGTGCGGACAGGTCTTCGCCGTCGCCATTCCGTAACACTTCCGGCAGTAAAAAGTGACGTCGATCTTCAGCGGCTTGGTCAGCAGCGCGCCGGGCCACAGTTCATCGAAGATGTGATGCGCGTCGAATGGGCCGTAGTAGCTGCCGACGCCGGCATGGTCGCGCCCGACGATGAGATGCGAGCAGCCGAAGTTCTGGCGAATCAGCGCATGCAGCAGCGCCTCGCGCGGGCCGGCATAACGCATCTCGATCGGATAGCCCGCCTGAATGACCGTTCCCGGGCGGAAATAATTGTCGATCATCGCCTGGATCGCCCGGGTGCGGACATCGGCGGGAATGTCGCCTGCTTTCAATTTGCCGAGCACCTGATGGATGAAGACGCCGTCCATGACCTCAATCGCGATTTTCACCAGGTGCTCGTGGCTGCGGTGCATGGGATTTCGGGTTTGGAAGGCGGCGACATTCGACCAGCCCCGCTCAAGAAACATGGCCCGCGACTCGGCCGGGCGGATATAGAGGTCCGGGTATTTGGCGGGATATTCGCCTTCGCTCAGCACCATGACGCGCCCGGCGAGGTTGACGTCGCCCTGAGCCAGCACCTTCGCGACGCCCGGATGCTTCGGATCGGTGGTGCGATAGACGTGCTCGGCCTCCAGTTGCTTGTCGATTGAATATTTCTCGCGAACCTCCATGACGGCGAGAATTTCACCGGTCTCCGCGTCGATGAGCGTGACCTCTTCTTCGGCATGTATGCTGTCGGCAAGCTCTTTGTCGATGGGAAGCGTGATCGGGATCGGCCAGAAGACGCCGCTGGTCATTTTCATGTCCAGGCACGACCCGCGCCAGTCGTCATGGCCCATAAACCCATCGAGCGGCGTATAGGCCCCCATGGCCAGCATGAAGACGTCGGAGACCGCGCGTGAGTCGAGAGGAATTTTTCTGAGCTTCTCCGCCCGCTTGCGCTCCTCGGGCCGCTCCGTCTCGGGCAGCAGCAGTGGCTTGACCGATTCGGAGCCGTGCGGGGGTACGAGCTTGGGCATGGTAAGTCCTTCGCGAAATCAATCGGGCTCCGATAGGATGACTGTTGCTAACTGCTCCGACTGGCGGGGTCGGGCACTCATGCAAGAAAGGCCCCGAGGAGCAGGTCAGGAAGACGCCGCGCTCGGAGCGGGTGTCTTCCCGTCGCAGACCGTAGATCAAGCAACCACCGCTGAGGGAACCCGCGTCATGGGTTCGGACCCTAGCCGCGCGATTGCGCTCACCTACGCTGCGGGATGGCGCCTACGGCCGTTTTGGGGTCTTGTATTCGGTTTCTTTCTGGAACGGTTCCCAGGTGGTTTCGTAACCGACAAACCCCTTTTCGTTTGGTTCTTTCTGACGCGTTGTCACAAAGCGCGTGTGGCCGTCCGGAACTTTGGGAGTAGGTTTTGTCTCGCTCATGGGTCACCTTTTGGCGTGAAGACGGGATTGTAACTGCAAGTAACTGAAGCCGAAATTCGTCCGATGCCATATATAGCATTTTGCGAATGGGATACCTAGGTCGGCGTTGTCTGAAGAAAGCGGCATTTGCTCCCTGAAAAAAGATCGACGCTGCTGCTCAAATAGGTCTCGTGAGTGACGGGTCGACGTCCGCCTTCGCAACGATCGCCCCGCCCGCTCTTGTCTCTGCATCGGTTGCGTCGCGCACGGTCAGTATCTCGAGCGTGAAAACGACCTCTCTACCGCAAAGCGGGTTGTTGCCGTCGACAGTCAGTGTCTTGTCGTCCATCCGCGTCACGATGAAGCTGCGGGTCTTGCCCTCCTCGTTTTCCATGAGGATGGAGGTGCCGACTTGCCGATACTCCTCGGGGACGTTCTCGATGTGATCGGTAAAAACCAGCGACTCGTCTCTTGCGCCAAAAATCTGATTGCCATCGATTAACACTTCGATGATATCGCCGGCGGACTTGCCCTCCAACTCCTTGTGGACGGAAGGGGCCAGAATTTCATTGTGTCCGTGAACATAGCTCAACGGAAATTCGACCCTGGTGAGAACATGCCCCGATTTCTTGTCGCTCACCTTATAGGTTAGTTCGACAAGCTTGCCGTTCTGGATGGTTTCACTCATGTCGAATCCGAACCAACTGCTCAGAAGATGGACGCCGCAAAAATTCTGACCTCTCCATTTTCATAGCCGAGGACGAGTCTGCCAAGCCATTCGCCCTCCTTTTTAGTGCTCCGTTGCCGGTAAAGAACCGTCACATGTTCGCCCCGGCGGATAATGCCGAGATAGTCGACATCTTCAGACAAATTTCTGGCCAGCTCACTGTTTGCGAACTGATGGCCCACCACTACCTGATTCATGGCTAGCGCCAGGGAATTGGAAAAGTTCTTAACGAATTCTCCGTATTTGCCTTCATTCGAATATTTGACGAGGTCGCGCCACAGGGGATCGGCTATGGCCTTTATCTCCTCATCGGTTCTTTCAACAATGTTCACGCGCGGCACTCTGCGACCGTAAGAGACCAGCCCTATAGGGCGCACCAAAAAAGATCCACGCGTAACATGCTGGTCATTTTGCGCCCAGGCAGAAGCTCAAGGCGAACTTCCGGCTGGGGATATTGCTACTCGTCTGCGCCAACCAGGTGATAACAAGGCGCCTTTTCCATGGTGTATTCACCGGATTTCGGGTCGCGACGCGAAACAGTCAGCACGTGCCAGTTAGCGTCGTCCACCTTCATGGCGTCGCCTCGGTAGTAGTAGCCTGGCCAACGAGTCTCCTTGCGGAACAGAGTGTGTTGCGTGACACACTCTGCAGCGCGATGCCGGTGCTTCAATTCCCACGCACGCAGCAACTCGTGAATATCCTTTGCGGCCAATTTCTCAAGGTCTTCTTCCATGATCTTGAGCTTCTTGAGACCGATATGCAGGAGCTTGTCGTTGGTTACGTAGCTGACGGTCATCCCGGCGCAATACTCGTCCATCAGCTTCTGCAGACGGTCCAGGCCTTGCTTGGGATTGATGTAGTTCGGGTTGACATCGCCCGCCACAACCTCATTGCGATAGACCTTGTAATGCTCCAGTGGCTTGTAGATCTCTTTCTTGCGACGCTCGATCTGCTCATTGGATACGACAATGCCTTCGGCCTTCCCGTCGTCGATATATTTGCAGGCTGCCTTTGCGGCGAGACGGCCTTCGGTGAACGATCCGGATGAGAAGGCGTGCGGCGTGCCGCCGACTGCGTCACCGGCGCCGAACAGACCTTCGATCGTCGTCATGCGGTTATAGCCCCAGAAATACTCGGGAGGAGAAAGGTCCTCGGGACCAGAGCACCAGGCGCCCGAGCAGGTCGCGTGCGAGCCCATCACATAGGGCTCGGACGTGGTCAGCTCGGGATTCTCGTTCTTGGGATCTACATCGGTGGCGGCCCACAGGACCGCCTGGCCGACGGTCATGCCGAGGAAGTTTTCCCAACCGACCTCCTCCAGATGAGGATCCTGGAAGGCCTTCATGGTCACCATGTGAATGGGGCCGCGGCCGGCATTCACTTCGCTGATCAATGCATGGTTACGTAAACAGGTCGGGATTGGTCTATGGGTCAAGTGGAAAGAGTCCGGATCCAGATATTCCTTGCCGACCATCTTCTGAAGTTCCGGCCACCATTTGGATTCAAACTCTTCTCCATACGCGTTTTGCGTATAGGTCTTCAGGTGCAGGAAGTAGGCGCCGACCGGGCCATAGCCGTCCTTGAAACGCGCCAGCACGATGCGGTTTTCCATCTGCGTCATCTTGGCGCCGGCTTCGATCATCAGCCCATAGGCAGACGCGGACGACCAGGGCGCATACCAAGTGCGGCCGGAACCTTCGCCCACTGAACGCGGTTTGAAGATGTTGGAGGCGCCGCCCGCGCCACAGATCACGGTCTTGGACTTGAAGACGTGGTAGTCGCCGGTGCGGACGTTGAAGCCGACGGCACCGGCAATCCGGTTCTCCTTGCTATCGTCCATCAGCAGGTGGGTGACGCAGATGCGGTTGAATATCTTGTCCGCCGATTTCTTGGCGGCCTCGGCCACGATGGGCTTGTAGGACTCGCCGTGAATCATGATCTGCCATCGCCCTTCACGGAGATAGGCCCCCGTTTTCGGGTTCTTCATGATGGGCAGGCCCCACTCTTCGAACTGGTGCACCGTTGAGTCAACGTGACGGGCCATATCGAACAACAGGTCCTCGCGCACCAGTCCCATCAGGTCGATGCGAGCGTAGCGAACATGGTCCTCCGGGTTATTTTCGCCCCAACGGGTCCCCATGTAGCAGTTGATGGCGTACAGACCCTGAGCCACTGCACCGGAACGATCGATATTGGCCTTCTCGGCAATGACGATCTTCTTGTTCTGACCCCAGAATCTGGCCTCCCACGCGGCACCGGTGCCACCAAGGCCTGCACCGACGACCAGAATGTCGATGCCGTCTTCGACGATCGTTTTGTGAGCCATCAGTAATACACGCCTTTCTTCATCTTGAGACCGGCGGCCTGAAGCGTACGCAAACCGCCCTCATCCATGCGGATAAATTTTGGCTCGCTGTACAACAGCTGGCTGTCGCGCATTTCTTTGCTGGGCCCGGGAACATTTGCGAGCTGAGGGATCGCCGTCCCCCAGGGCTTGGTGGTGATGGGCGACAGGAAATTCTTTTCCGTCCCGTTCCGGAATTTGATCTTCCAGGCAATTGTGCCCTTCTCTTCGTCGCGTATGACGCGAACGCTATGACCAAGCGGGGCGAAGTCGGCGTATCCGCGCACATCGATCGCATGCTGAGGACAAGCCTTGACGCAGGAGTAGCACTCCCAGCACATGCTAGGTTCGATGTTGTAGGCACGGCGATAAGTCGGATCGATGTGCATGATGTCCGAGGGACAGATGTCGACGCAATGTCCGCATCCGTCGCACCTTGTCATATAGACGAAGGTAGGCATAAGTCCGGCTCCTTAATCTGTTCCTACAGAACTTGCGGGCAGCTTTTTAGTAGTGGCGGGGCGCCTCGCGCTTGATGCCAAGTCCCATATCCATCGGAGCGTCTCGCAACAGTTCCATGGAATGTCTTTTCTGGTGTTCAGGATCGTCACGGGTCATGGTCGGCAAATTCTGGGCTGAACCATTGGCCATGGACATTCTTTTCTCGAACGCCGCGGCAGGCTTGAAGAACATGTGGGAAAATTTCGACCACGGCACCGATCCAAACAGCACTATGGTGGCGAGAAGATAAAGAGCCAGGAACACGATGGCCCAGGTGGTGCTGCCCGCCGTCTGCAGCCAAGCCCAAATCAGGCCGAAGGTCGTGCTCAGAACAAGCGTAACGATAAAGATGTCGGCGCGCATGAAACGGATCGGCGATTGGCCCTCTGCGGCAACGTCGACCCGAATGAAAAACCAGAACCAATAGCCGCCGAGACACACCATCAGCGCGCCGACGTACCACAAGGTCGCGAGAGCAGCGGGCGTCGGCGTCGCTGGCGTCGGGTAAGCGAAAACCATGATCGCGGTGGTGACGACGTAGATCACGAAGCCGTACATGCCGAGGAGATGGGCAAGCCTACGCCGCGCGTTGCAGAACTCGCCCGAGGCCACGACATCAACCGCGGCTGTCTGCACCGCGATCGAAATCATCTCTCCCGCGCCGACCGGCTTCTTGGCCTTTTTCTTGGAATTGCGCCAGTTCGCGAAAAAATAGGTGGCGCTATTCTTATGCATCATTTCCAAAAGCGTGCCGCCCGCGACCAAGATGGCCATGACGACGACAAACGTCTGCATGATGGCAGGTGACACGGACGCGGAAAGTTCAGCGAACGGATTGCTAGTGAACATTGCCCGACGTTTCCTCACTGGCCCCTATTTTGGGCGCAAGGATAGACGATCGGGTTCGCCGCTTACAATCAAATTGTTTGTATTAATCGATTGATTATGTCATTATGATCGAAATTATAAGTTAGTCAGCGATGACACTCGATCAGCTGCGCATCTTCATTGAGGTAGCCGAATGCGGGCATGTGACACGTGCCGCAGGCGCCCTCGGCATGAGCCAGTCGGCGGCGTCGGCGGCCATTGCCACATTGGAAGCCTACTATCAGGTCAAGCTGTTCGACCGCGTCGGTCGCGGAATCCAGCTAACTGAAATCGGCCGGATTTTTTTGCGCGAGGCGCGCGCCGTGCTCGACCGCGCTTCGATGGCACGTTCGGTGTTGCAGGATCTCGCCGGCAGCCCCGCCGGTCCGGTCGCCATCGCAGCCAGCCAGACGATTGCAACCTACTGGCTGCCCCGCCGGCTCGCGGCCTTCCATGCCGCCAATCGTGGCGTTCGCCTCAATGTCGAAATCCACAATACCAAAGAGGTCGAGGACGCCGTCGCCGAAGGCAAGGCGAATATCGGGCTGGTCGAAGGGCCGACCCAGCATCCGGCGCTGATCCGCAAGCTGATCGACCATGACCAGATTGTGCTGGTCGTCGCTTCGAACCTGCCATCCCTGCCAGTCAATGCTTCCGGGCGGCTTGATCTTCAGGCCATAACCTGGGTGATCCGTGAGGCAGGCTCAGGCACCCGCCGCGGGCTCGAGGACTTGGCGGCCCGCGAGGGACTGACGCTCGATGAACTCAACATCTTCCTGGTCTTGCCGAGCAACGAAGCCGTGCGCGAAGCAATCGAGGCCGGCGCCGGCGCCACCATCATTTCGCGCCACGTCGTTGCTTCCGCCATAGCCGCCGGCAAGCTCATCGAGATCCCGATCGAACTGCCGCAACGCGAATACGCGCTGGTCCGCCATCGCGACCGCCACGCGACGCTCGCGCAGGAAGCGCTGGTCGCGCACTTGACCGGCGCCACTGACGTGGCATCGCGGCCGCTGCAAAAAGCCTAGTGGGCGCCCGGACCAAATTCCGGTCTGCACCGAACCGCCCGACATCCCTATATTCGTTACTGTTCAGCCAAATCCCACCAAAGGGGCTGAGTGGCCTGGAAACGAGGGTTTATCGACAGTATTTTGCCTAGAATAATATTATGCGGTTTTCTATATCAAAGAATTTTCTATCCCATATTGGGTGTCAAACTTGGAATATTAGAATTATTTTCTAATTTCCGGCTGATTCTTCTTGCCGCCGCTCCTGGAAAATGCGCTTTGGCTCGTACCCCACTCGGCTCGCATGCAGCCGGTGGCGAACGCGAGCAACATCCCATGGCGAAATTGATCGAACTTGAGACCGGCATCTTCGTGGCCGCCCAACTCGCCGAAGGTGATTTCGCCGAAGTCGCCGCGCGCGGCTTTCGCTCGGTGGTGAACAATCGGCCCGACGGGGAAGCGCCGGATCAATTGCCGAATGATCGGGCCAAGGCTGCCGCGCTTCGCCACCACTTGCAGTACCGTTATCAACCCGTCGAGAACATGAATGTGACCGACGAAGATGTCGTCAACGCGCAGGCCAAGTTGATGGACGATCTTCCGGGCCCAATCCTGTTTTATTGCCGTTCAGGAACGCGCTGCACGATCCTCTGGGCGCAGGTCGCCGCTCCCCGGCTCGGCGTGGCCACGACTTTGGAGATCGCCTCGAAGGCCGGCTATGATTTGGAAGTCATTCGCGAGCAGCTGACAGAGCGCTGCGATCTGGACGCGGCGATCTTGCGCAAGACGGATACCGACACGGGCGCTGCGCGCGATAACGCCATGCTCGAGCCTGTCGCGGCCGGTGGATGAAATCCGGCAATTGAATCCATTCCAGGATTCTCCATGAGACTGGTGCGTACACGCCTGCCGCATGCGCAGCGGAATTCCCGCACCGTTTCGCAATCCGATCGCCACCCGCTTCAGACATTGCGCGCGGACGCCAAGCGCGCTTCGCCGCGTTTCGTCGCGACGGGGGCGGCTGACTAAAGCGCTACAGGAGCAGAGGAAATCGCTGGTGCATGAGCCCGGATAGCGTGGCGGCATTTCGCGGTGGACTGCGGCAATGATGCCTATCCAGCACCCGGTTCGCTGCAAGCGCTGCAAGGTGAAAGCGAAGGAGCAAACCGCCAGCGGGAGGGAACATATGTTGCGTGGCGGGGGTATCTCGTAAATTGCAATTGCTAATTGTCGCGGCATATTGGAATATTATTATTCCTACTAAAGTAGGGGTTAGATACCGCCTGGGGCCTACGGAGGTTGATCGCGCCGCGGCGACAGGCCGGGAATGCTGCCAAGCGGGTCAAGGGGTGCTGACTTGCCGGGGCACTTAAATCAGCAAAACCGAAGGGGGAAACAATGAATGGTAAAAGCCAAGGCCTCACTGAAGACTGGCTATCGCTCATCATTGGATTGGTGGTGTTTATTCTCGCGCTCGGCTTGGTCGCGGGCGTGGATATTCTCGGTTGGGCGGTGACCACGGGGGTATGGACGGACCTGGGTAAGGCGCTGGCACCCGTTTCGAAAGCCTATGCCGGCTTGGGAGGCGTCGGTTCGCTGATTGCCACCTATATCGGGTTGCTGGTGCTCATGACCGCCGGGGCGGCGGCCTTGAAGGCCAATATCGGGCGCTTCATCCTCGGTTTTACTGTCGTGTTTGCGATCAGCTACGCATGCTGGATCGCGGGAAGCTACGCCAACTTGGCCGTGAATACGCCGGGCGACATGCAGAAATTCGGCGTCAGCTGGTCGCTGCGACTTACCGCCGAGGGCGGCTTCGTCGTTGCCCTGATTGTCGGTCTCATCGTCGGCAATTTTCTGCCCGGCTTGGCCGACTGGATGAAGGAAGCGATCCGGCCGGAACTGTACATCAAGATCGCCATCGTCATTCTCGGCGGTTTCCTCGGCATCGTTTCGGCGGAGAAGCTGGGCCTAGCGACCCAACTGATGTTCCTGGGTCTGGCGTCGATCATCGTCGCCTATCTGATATTCTGGTCGGTGGTCTACTACGTGGCGCGCGTCTGGTTTGGATTCAGCCGCGAATGGGCTGCTCCGCTCGCGTCAGGCATTTCCGTCTGCGGTGTGTCGGCGGCAATCGCCACCGGCGGCGCCATTCGCGCCCGGCCCATGATTCCGATCATGGTGTCGTCGCTGGTGGTGATCTTCGCGGTGATCGAACTGCTTATTCTGCCATTCATCGCAGGCTATTTCCTCGAGCAACAGCCGATGGCAGCGGGCGCGTGGATGGCGCTCTCGGTTAAGACCGACGGCGCGGCGGTGGCGAGCGGCGCCATCACTGAGGGGCTCATTTATGCCAAGGCCGCTGCGCAAGGCATCAAATATCAGCCGGGTTGGATTCTCGGGACGGCCGCGACGTTGAAGGTGTTTATCGACATCTTCATCGGCGTATGGGCTTTCGTGCTTGCTTATATCTGGACCAAGCATATCGATGTGCGTAAGGGCGATACGGTAAAGGCCCGCGAAATCTGGGAGCGTTTCCCGAAGTTCGTCATCGGCTACGTCGTAACGTTCGTCATCATCCTGCTGGTGGCGCTCACCGCGTCTGCCCCGATGGTGGCAAAGGTCAAGGCGGCGATGGGCGAAGCCAATACCTTCCGCGGTATTTTCTTCGTGCTGACGTTCTTCACCATCGGCGTCATGAGCAACTTCCGGAAACTCTGGGAAGAGGGCATCGGCCGGCTGGCCGCGGTCTATCTGCTGTGCCTGTTCGGATTCGTCATCTGGGTAGGGCTGGTGATCTCGCTGCTCTTCTTTGCCGGCGTCAAACCGCCACTCATGAGCTAAAGGGGGATATCATGGAACAGCAGCGACCTAAGCTCGCCGAAGAAATGCAGAAGATGGCCTATGAGCCGCTTCTGCCGATCGAAAAAAAGCTAATCGTCTGGAGCCTGTCTCTCGGCATCGTGCTCTTGGTGGTGCTGGTGCTCATCAGTCGGGCGTTCGTCCACGCCTAGCGCGGCGGATCCGATACGCGCAATCACGCCGTCGCAATGCGGCCGGTCAGCCCGTGGTTGGACTGATCGGCCGCATTGTTAATTAAACAATAAAGAACTCCTCGCTCATCGTCGGCTGACGGTGAGCGAGGAGCGTTTCGCGGGCGAGTGGACGGTTCAGGCGATTCGCAAGAGCGGCTTCCTGACCACGGCGCCCCCTTTATTGGCCCATGGTGTGCCGCTGCAGCTTGGCGCTGAACGCAATCAGGAAGGCAAGGCCACGCTGCGTCTCCGGCTTCGACAGCATTGACAGCATGGGCATCAGCCCGCTGCGCGGCGGGCTTTTTTCCGTTTCCTCCGCCGCCTCTTCGAGGGCGGTGCGGGCATTCCCGGCCAGCATGCCCATTTCCTCGTTGCCGACGGTATTGATCATCTGCTCGAAGAAGGTGAAGAGCCGATCGAGGATGTTGTCGGTCGCGGCGTCGCGTGCGGCATGGAGCAGCGTCAGCAGATCGAACAGCGTGTCGAGCGCGCCCAACTTGTGCGCCTCGGTCAGCCGGTCGAGCACTTTATGCACCGCCGCGCTGGTTTGCTCGTCGTTCAGCCGGTCGACAAGTTCGAGCGCGGTTGCGCCCGTGGCTGCGATCCGCTCCACCATCGAATCGGTCAGCGCTTCGCGCGCCGCCAGGCTGAGCCGGGCGATTTCGTCCATCGGCTGATTGGAGATCATTGTCTCGCTCATCGTCGCCTCCTTCACAGCAGTCCGCGGGCGGACAGCCAATACAGCCGATTGTAGGCGAGCTTGAACCAATGGATCATCTGCGATGGCGGTCCCGGGTTCGGCGGCGTGGCGTAGTTGAACCACACGTAAGTGCCGGTGGTGAGGCCGGTTTCGACGAAGCAGAACACCTTGCCGTCATATTCACGCGCCCAGCGGTCCTCCTTGATCAGCGAGGCAAGATTATCGATGATCGTGTCGGCCTCGAAGTGGGCCGTCGATCCAGCCTTGGAGATCGGGATGTTCGTCGTGTCACCGACGACAAAAACGTTTTGCGATCCGTCACGTAGCAATGTGTTGCGTCCGGTCGGCACCCAGCCGCCGGCGCCGAGGTTCGAATCCACGATAACTTGCTGGCCGGTGTGGGGCGGAATCGTGACCAGCAGGTCGTAAGCCAGAGTCGATCCCTCCTCCGAAGTGATTGTCTTCGCTTTCGGGTCGATCGACTTGGTGTTGAAGAAAGTCTCGGATTTGATGCCATGCCGCTGGAACTCGGGCACGGTCCAATTTGCCACCGGTTCCAACGCGTGCAGCCGGCCGATCGGATAGGTGTAGGTAATCTCGCTCTTGTCGAGCACGCCTTTCGCGGCCAAATGCTCCCGCAGCATAAAGACGATTTCGAGCGGCGCCACGGGACATTTATGAGGCGCGTTGACGTTTACCACGATCTTGCCGCCCTGGAACGCGGCCAGCGCGTCGCGCAACTTGCGGGCGCCGTCGAGGTCGTAGAACCAATGCGCGCCCTCGGTCATTCCCGGAATATTGTCGGGCCGGATGCGCGAGCCGGTGGCAATCACGAGATAATCGTAAGAATGGGTTTTGCCCGACTGCGTGGTGACCGACTGTTTGTCGACATCGATGTGCTTGGCGGGATCGACGAAATAGGGCACCCGGCGATCCAATACCTTGCGCTGATCGCGGAACAGTTCCGATTCCCGAGCGCGGCCAAACGGCAGGTACAGCAGACCGGGCTGGTACAGATGCTTATCCGTTGCGCCGATCATGTTGATGACGACACTTCCGGAAGAAAGCTCCTCGCGGAGTTGTCGACACAGGCCGTTGGCGACGATGGTGCCGGCCAGCCCCCCGCCGACGATGAGAATTCTCTTTGCCATCTTGCTTCCTCCCTAAGTTTCCACTTTGTTGTAGTTTATTGAAGAAACAATTCTAAAGGCGCTTGTCGTCATTTTGCTTTGCGCACGACAATGCTCCAGTAGCCATCTTGCTGGGTGATGCCCACCAGATCATGGCGAACCTTGTTGATCCATTCCGGAATATCTTTGGCCGAGCCCTTGTCGCTCGACAGCACTTCTATTTCATCGCCGATATTGATGAGCTTCAGGCCCGCGATCAGCTCCATGAGCGGTCCGGGACAGTAGGCGCCGCGGGCATCTATTTTCGTTCGTTCACTCATCAGGCTTGCCCCTCCGCGCGCTGTTACAAAGTGATAAATTGCCCATTTTCGGCATCGGACATGAACTTGGTGAGTCCAAGCGCGCCATCGAATAACCCGTCCACCAAGCGGTCCATTTCCCAGCCTTGAACGTCGAGCGCCATCGAGCACATCCACATCTTGAGATCGCCGAGCTCCTTGCCTTGCTGGAATAGCTTGAGCGCGTCGGGGGCGTGTTTTTCCTTGAGTAATTTGGAAAAGGCGCCGCCCTGGTAGCGTTTGTCCGCCGGCGTATCTTTGGCGAAAGCCAGACTTGCGTTCATGCTGACAAACACTTGCACCGGCCGATCGGAGACCGCGCCGATGGACGCCAGCATTGCCGCCATCTGCAGCTTCTCATGCTCGCCGGAGCACAGCAGGATAAATAAGGCATTGGACGCCATCGCCGTCTCCTTGCGCGGCCGTTACTAAGACGTGCGCTCAATCGGGAAGCTGAAGACCGTGTCTTTCATTTTCGACTTTCAAGAACTCGCATGGCCTGGTGCGGCGAAGTTCGGCCTTGACCGCCACAGTCGCCGCCTTGCGTGTCGTCGATAAGATTCAACCGGAGATGTCGGCGACCACGCCGGCATAGGGATCAACCAAATCCCTTTAGTGCCGCTTGAGGCCGGCCGGCTCGCCCTTCGGGCAAATTTTACCGCCGCGTTTCCTTACCCTAGTCTTGAAATAATATAGCAAGAATTGCGCTCCTGCGAGCAGATTTGTTCTGTTATTTCTACCGCGGAAGGTAGATTCTACTCTTAACAATTATCAAGAAATTTTATTACCCGCGCGGCCAAACCGGCCGCATGGGCGGGCGCGCGCCTCGCTGCGGCCGATTGAATTGATCGGGCGATCGCTGCGAGGCCGGCGCTGCAACGGACGGCTATCGAATACGCTTAGGCTTCCAGCACGATCTTCGGAGCGGAGCGGCCGGGCATGCCGCCACCGAGTTGATCGCGCACCTTGGCGGCCATGTCGCGATAGATTTTCGCGTGTACCCCGTCGGGCTCGGTAGCGACCACCGGCAGACCGGCGTCCGACTTTTCGCGGATGTCCATGTGCAACGGGACTTCGCCGAGGAACGGCACCTTGAGCCGCGCGGCCTCCTGACGCGCGCCGCCATGGCCGAAAATATCGGAGCGCGCTCCGCATTGCGGGCACAGGAAATAGCTCATGTTCTCCACGATGCCGAGCACCGGCACGCTGACCTTGCGGAACATGGCAATGCCGCGCCGTGCATCGATGAGCGCCAGATCCTGGGGCGTCGAGACAATGACCGCTCCCTTGAGCGGCACCTGCTGCGCCATGGTGAGCTGGGCGTCGCCGGTGCCGGGCGGCATGTCAACCACCATCACGTCGAGTTCGCCCCACTCGACCTCCTGCAGCATCTGGGTCAGCGCCGACATCACCATCGGCCCGCGCCAGATCATCGGGGTCTCCTCGTCGACCAGAAATCCGATCGACATGACGGCAAGACCGTAGCGCATGATCGGCTTGAGCTTGGAATTCTCGGTCATTTGCGGCCGCTCGGTGATGCCGAGCAGCTTCGGCATGGACGGACCATAGATATCGGCATCGAGTATGCCGACCTTGAGGCCGAGATCGCGCAAGCCCAGCGCAAGATTTACCGCCGTTGTCGACTTGCCGACGCCGCCCTTGCCCGAAGCGACCGCGATGATCGAGGCAACGCCCGGCACGGAGGGAAGCTCTCCCCCCGAGACCGACGCCCGCGCGCGCGTCGCCGGCGAAGGCTGTTGCGGGGCGCTGCGGGCGGAGCCCGCCGCACGCTCGGCCGTGAGCGCCACCATCACCGATGTCACCCCGGCAATCCCGCGCACCGCCGCCTCGGCGGCCTTGCGCACCGGCTCCCACGCCGGCACCAGACCGGCATCGACGCTGATCGAGAAAAAGACCTTACCGTCGCTGACGACGACATCGGAGAGTTTGCCGGTTTTCGGCAGCGGCGCTCCCTCCGGACTCTTGACCGTCTCGAGGCTCGCGAGAACCTCTTCCTTCGTTAATGCCATCACACGCTCCTTTACCGCTGCGGGCCAAACTCCACAGGGCGGGAGAAATCAACATAGAAGCCGCAGCGACGCGGTCAACACCGGTTGGAAGTGGCGCGGCCTGTCCGATCTGGCCAGGTGTTGGGCCATCAGCAAAAGCCGAACCGCTGGGGGTTGCCGCAACGACTGGGTAGTATCTCGATGCGGCTATAGCAGGCCCGTTCCACGAAGCAAAAGAGACGGGACAGGTCGAAGCGTAACTGGACAAATTCTGGATGGTGAGATTAAGGTTGCCGCATGCGCACAGAAGAAACAATGACGGCGGAGAAAATACGACGCAAGTCATTCGTCACATCGCTCGGAATTTGTCAGGATTGCGGGCAGCCGGTCACCGCTGGACAGGAATTCATTCGCTCGGATACCGGCATTCGGCATGCGCTTTGCTTTTATGAACCCGCGTTCGCTAAGCGGGCGCGATCGGCGCAAGAATAGTTACGCGGATCGCGCGCAATAAAAGCCTTAGCCGGTTGAGCCGGAGGCAAAAGTTACGGCCGACGGCCGCGAGCATGGCGTTGATGGCGCCGCCGGCGCGATGCCCGCCCGCCTAGGAAGCGAAAGAAACGCTAGAATTCCCGGCGCCCAGCTCCGGGAAAATCTATCAAATCCGTTTTGACGCGCTGAATGACCGCATCCCAATCGCCGGCCTTCTCTTGTCGGTACAGTTTTACAGTCGGATACCAAGGACTGTCGGTTCGCTCCAAGAACCAGCGCCAGCAAGTGTAAAAGCGATTGAGAATCCAAACGGGTTTGCCCAATGCGCCGGCCAGGTGCGCCGTCGAGGTATCGACGGAGATCACCAAGTCCAGATTCTCGATGAGCGCCGCCGTGTCGGAAAAATCGTTGAGCAGGCTGGTGACGTCGATGATCCGGGGGCCGTCCCAGTTATCGCGCATCAATTCAGCGAGCTCCGATTCGGCGGGCTGGCCTTTTTGCAGACTGTAAAATTCAATATCCGGATTCTTTAGCGCGGCGAGCTTGGCCAGAGGGATGTTCCGTAGGCGATTGACCGACCAGAGTTCAGGCTGATTGGGTCTAAACCCTCCCGACCATACCAACCCCACCTTTGGCTTGTTTTTTTCACCAAGCTTTTCCTGCCAGAAAAGCGATTTTTCTGCATTCAGCTTTCAGATACGGAATATTGGCCGGGATTGTCTCGAGCGTCGTTCCAAAAGCGAGCGGCAAGCTCAGCAACGGACAATGATAGTCGAAATCGGTCGGGACTTCGTCTTGATTGATGATCTGGATCGTGGGGCTGATCTCTTTCAGCAACGCCACGCAGCGGCTGCTGCACCGACATGACGACCTTCGCGCCGCGCGCTTCCGCAAGCTTGGCGTATCGGTAGAACTGGATGGTGTCGCCAAACCCTTGCTCGTACCAGAGGAACAGGGTCTTGCCCGCGATGTCTTCTTCACCGAGCCAGAGCGGCTGCGGAAAGGTGCGCGCCGCGATCGGTTTATCGCCCTTCTTGCGCCATTCGTATTGACGCCAGCCTTGTTCAAAACGCTCCAACAGCAACAGACAAAAGGCTTGGTTTAAATATGCCTCCGCATAGTCAGGCTTCAGCGCAATTGCCTTGCGGTAGCTCGCCAGCGCTTCCTCGGGGCGCTTGAGGTCGCCCAGCGCATTGCCACGGTTGTTGTGCGCCATCGCAAAGTCCGGCTCCAGCGCGATTGCCGTGTCGTAGCTCGCCAGCGCGTCCGCGGGACGACCTAGGTCTCGTAGTGCCTTGCCCAGGTTGCAGTGCGCACCGGCGATTTTTGCATTCCGGCCAATCGCCTTCCCGATCAATTCGACGGCCTGCTCCGTGTGCCGAGTTTGCAGGGCAATGACTCCGAGCAGATGCAGCGCGTCAAAGTGGTCCGGCTGTTGTTGCAGAACTTCCCGATAGAGGCGCTCCGCGTCCGCAAGGTTTCCCTGCCGATGCAGCGCCATTGCCTGCGCAAACTTGGCTTGCACGGCTATCGCAGCCGGATGCTGTGCTTGCGGCTCGGCATTACCTGTTTCGGGCATTGGTGCATCCTGCACTGCATCGTGAAGCCAACGCTGGTTGGCATCCCTCCCGCCTCACAACTGGACGAAATCATCTGATTCTTGAAAACCGAAACCGCCAGCAAGATGACCTGCTTGTTAGAACCTCAATGATTCTAAACCGAGGGCAAGCGGCCTATATCCAAATCGAACGTCAGCCAACCACCATCCTACTCCCACTCGATGGTGCCCGGCGGCTTGCTGGTCACGTCGTAAACGACGCGGTTGACGCCCTTGACCTCGTTGATGATGCGGGTGGCCACCAAGCCCGAGGAACTTCATGTCGAACGGGTAGAAGTCCGCCGTCATGCCGTCGGTCGAGGTCACTGCGCGCAGGCCCACCACGTATTCGTAGGTGCGGTGGTCGCCCATGACGCCGACGGTCTTCACCGGCAACAAGACGGCGAAGGCCTGCCAGATGTTGTCGTATTGACCGCTACGGCGGATTTCCTCGATATAGATTTCATCCGCCAGCCGCAGGATGTCGAGCTTGTCGCGCGTGATCGCGCCGGGGCAGCGGATCGCCAGGCCCGGCCCGGGAAACGGATGGCGGCCGACGAAGGCTTCCGGCAGGCCGAGTTCGCGGCCGAGCGCGCGCACCTCGTCCTTGAACAATTCGCGCAACGGCTCGACCAGCTTCATGTGCATGCGCTCGGGCAGGCCGCCGACATTGTGATGCGACTTGATGGTGACCGACGGGCCGCCGGTGAACGACACGCTTTCGATCACGTCCGGATAAAGCGTGCCTTGCGCGAGGAATTCGGCGCCGCCGATTTTCTTCGCTTCCGCCTCGAACACGTCGATGAACAACTTGCCGATGGTCTTGCGCTTGACCTCGGGGTCCTCGACGCCGGCAAGCGCCTTGAGGAACGTGTCCTCGGCCTGCACATGCACCAGCGGAATGTTGTAGCTGTCGCGGAACAGCGTCACGACCCGCTCGGCCTCGCCCAGCCGCAGCAAGCCGTGATCGACCAGCACGCAGGTGAGCTGCTCGCCGATTGCCTCGTGGATCAGCACCGCCGCCACCGCGCTGTCGACGCCGCCGGACAATCCGCAGATCACCCGGCCCTTGCCGACCTGTTTGCGGATTTTCTCGATCGCCTCGCCCTTGAAGGCGCGCATGGTCCAGTCGCCTTGGCAACCGGCGATGCGGCGCACGAAATTGCGCAGCAGCGCCGCGCCATGCGGCGTGTGCATCACTTCGAGATGGAACTGGGTGGCGTAGAATTTGCGCGCATCGTCGCCGATGATGGCGATCGGCGCATTGGGCGAGGTGCCGAGCACGCGGAAGCCCGGCGGCAATACCGTTACCCGGTCGCCATGGCTCATCCAGACCGGGTATTTTTCGCCCTTCCGCCAGGTGCCCTCGAGCAGCGGGCTATCGGCGACCACTTCCACTTCGGCGCGGCCGAATTCGCGGTGATGGCCACCCTCGACCTGGCCGCCGAGCTGGGCCGCCATCGCCTGTTCGCCGTAGCAGATGCCAAGCACCGGCACGCCGGCCTCATAGATCGCCTTGGGCGCCAGCGGCGCCTCCTTGTCGAGCACGGAGGCCGGCCCCCCGGACAGGATCACCGCCTTCGGCCGCATCTCCCGGAAGGCGGCCTCGGCCTTGCTGTACGGCGCGATCTCGCAATAGACCTTTTCCTCGCGTACCCGGCGCGCGATCAGTTGAGTGACCTGCGAGCCGAAGTCGACGATCAGAACTTTGTCGTGGACGGGCGCTTGCCGCACGTCGAGGGCTTGGGCTGGCCGCATACCCACTGAATTAGGCGACCGCGCCGCCGTCCGCAACTGGCAGCGGACAAGGGTCCACGATATTCATCGCCGCAACCGCCGGCAGCCCGCCGGTGAGGACAGGTCTCGTTGCATTGTCATATTCTTGTTTTGTGATATATTTTGCTGACGCGCAATGATTGGTCGAATGATGGAATTGCAGCCCCTCGAAAATCTTGATCACCCGCGCGAATTCAATCGCGTGCTCGGTAATGCCAAGCGCGCGGGCAAATTCCTCAAAGCGCTTGCGCATGAGAGCCGGCTGACGATTCTCTGCATTCTATCCGAGGGCGAGAAGTCGGTGAGCGAACTGGAAGGGCTGCTCAGCCTGCGCCAGGCGACGGTTTCGCAGCAGCTCGCCCGCCTGCGCGCGGACGGACTGGTGTCGACGCGGCGCGACGGGAAAATCATTTATTACAATCTTGCCAGCGAGGAGGCGCGGATTGTCGTCGGCGCCGTCCACGACGTTTTCTGTAAGTAGCTGCGTAAGCGCTCTTGGCCGGATGAATAATCGATAGCCATTCATCGTGAACCTGTTTTTAATGAACGGGTAGGATTGAGATTGCAATTGCCGCTATAGGCCGCCTTGAATTCCTTCAACGTCGTTTTCGACGCGAATGTGCAGAAGGGAAAGGCAATGGAAAGGGCGATCGGAATGGCGAATTCGAAAAGAGGGGCCGCTCTCAAACCGGCAAAGTCGGATCGTCCGTCGCGCAGCGAGGCCGAAGAGGCCGTGCGAACATTGATTCGATGGGCTGGCGACAATCCCAAACGCGAGGGCCTTCGCACGACCCCCGCGCGCGTGGTTCGCGCCTACGAGGAGTGGTATTCGGGCTATGTCGACGATCCGCGCGTTTATTTGCAAAGCACGTTCGAGGAAGTCGCCGGTTACGACGAGATGGTCTTGCTGCGCAATATTCGGTTCGAGTCGCACTGCGAACACCATATGGCGCCCATTATTGGGCGCGTGCACATCGGCTATTTGCCGCGCAATAGGGTGATCGGAATTTCAAAACTCGCGCGTCTCGTCGAGGCATTTTCCCGTCGCTTGCAAATTCAAGAAAAAATGACGGCTGAAATCGCCCAGTGCCTTAACGTGGGGCTGAAACCACATGGCGTAGGCGTCGTTGTTGAAGCAGCGCACGAATGCATGACGACGCGAGGCGTTCACAAAACCGATGTGACGATGGTCACAAGCCGCCTGCTCGGTGCGTTCCGAAATCAGCCGCAGACTCGCCAAGAATTTCTATCCGCCCTCAATCTGCGCGGTGCAATCGAGCCATAAAAGGCTCGCTCCTTTTCGACTAATAGCCCGCCGCGCGCGCGCCACGGGTACGGGTATCGGCGGCCCCGACATAACTGTTGGGCGTGACTTCGATGGAATTGGCCGCGGTGTGCGGCTCGGTGGCCACGATCTTGTGGCCGCGCGCTTTGAGTGCGTCGAGCAGAGCGGGCGCAAAGCCCGGCTCAGCGTACACTTCCTCCGGCTGCCATTGCTGATGCAGGCGCGGCGCGGCTACCGCCTGCTCGATCGGCATATGGAAGTCGATCGCATTGACGATCACTTGCAGCACCGCCGAGATGATGCGGCTGCCGCCGGGCGAGCCGGTGATGAGGAACGGCTTGCCGTCCTTGAGCACGATGGTCGGCGACATCGAGGAGAGCGGGCGCTTGTTCGGCCCCGGCAGGTTGGCATTGAAGCCGACCAGGCCGTAGGCATTGGCGGTGCCCGGCTTGGCGGTGAAATCGTCGAGCTCGTTGTTGAGCAGCACGCCGGTGCCGGCGGCGACCAGGCCGAGGCCGTAGGAGAAATTCAGCGTGTAGGTGTTCGACACCGCATTGCCGTCGCGGTCGATGACGGAGAAATGCGTGGTGTTCTGACCTTCGTATTCGGCCGGCTTGCCGGGATGGATATCGGCGGCCGGCGTCGCCTTGTCGCCGATCCCGGCGCGCAACGCAGCGGCGTATTTCTTCGAGAGCAGGCCGGCGATCGGCATTTTCACCGCGTCGGGATCGCCCATATACACGGCGCGATCGGCATAGGCGCGCTTCATCGCTTCGATCATGTCATGCAACGATTGTTCGCCGCGGCCGAGCTTGTCGAGGTCGTAGCCTTCCAGGATGTTCAGCATCTCGATCAGGGCGACGCCGCCGGAGGAGGGCGGCGGCATGGAGACGATATCGTAGCCGCGATAAGTCCCGCGCACGACGGGGCGCTCGATGGCGCGATAATTCTTCAAATCGTCCGCCGTCATGATGCCGCCGGCGGCGCGCACCGCGTCGGCGATCTCATCGGCGATGCGGCCCTGGTAGAAGGCGCGCGGGCCGTCCTGCGCGATGGCCTGCAAGGTAGCGGCGAGATCGCGCTGCAACAGCCGGTCGCCTTCGCGCAGCGGCTCGCCGCCGTTGAGGAAAATTCCCGCCGACGACGGCCAGCGCGCCAGCCGGTCGCGCGCGCGCGGCAGCGAGTCGGCGATGTCGTCTTCCACCGGAAAACCGTTTTGCGCGAGATCGATCGCCGGCGCGATCAACTCGGCGAGCGAAAGCTTGCCGGAGCCGTATTTCTCCCGCGCCAGCGCCAGCCCCGCTACCGTGCCGGGCACGCCGACGGCGAGCCCGCTATCGCGCGATTTCGCCGCATCGGGCTCACCCTTGTCATCGAGGAACATGGTCGCAGTCGCCGCCGCCGGCGCGCTCTCGCGGTAATCGATGGCGATGTCGCGGTCTTCCAATTCCCGATTTTTGGCGAGATGGATCACCATGAAACCGCCGCCGCCGATATTGCCGGCGCGCGGATAGCTGACCGCGAGCGCGAAGCCGACCGCCACCGCCGCATCCACCGCGTTGCCGCCGCGTTCGAGGATTTCCACGCCGATGCGGGCGGCGCGGCTTTCCTGCGCCACCACCATGCCGTTGTGGGCAAGGATCGCCGCGCCGGCGGAATCGCCGGCGCGCGCGAAGTCGGCGCGACCTGGGCCTGGGCTGCGACAGTGATGCACAGGCCAATGATGAAAGCGAGGACGCGGCTCATCAGCTCTTTCCCGCTCGTCCCCGCGAAAGCGGGGACCCAGTCTTATAGTGCCATATCATGCTGGATTCCCGCTTACGCGGGAATGAGCGGGTGGGACAGTGTTCGCGAGGAGGGAAAACCGCTACCGCGCCTGGCCGTGATAGACCGTGTTCGGCCGCATGTCGGTGGCGGCAGCCACGCGGTTCGACATGTTGAAAAAGCCGGCCACCGCCGAAATATCCCAGATGTCGCGGTCGGAAAATCCGCCGCGCCGCAGCCGCTCGCGGTCGCCTTCCTCCACGCTCCAGGGCGAAGCGGTGAGCTTGACCGCGAAATCGAGCATGGCGCGCTGGCGCTTGCTCAAGCGCGCGGCGCGGTAGTTCATCACCATCTGCTCGCCGAGCAGCGGCTCGCGCGAATATTGCCGCACCGCGGCGCCGTGGGCGGTGAGGCAGTAGTAGCAGCGGTTCTGCGACGACACCGCGACCGCGATCATCTCGCGCTCGAGCTTGGAAAGCCCGCTGTCGCCCAGCATCAGATCGTTGTACATGGCGACGAAGGTCTCGAGCTTGGTCATGTCGAAGGCATAGGCGACCAGCACATTGGGCACGAAGCCGAGCTTGTCCTGGCATTTCTTGAAATAGGTCGCCATGGCGGGCGAAAGCTTGGCCATCGGCAGATTGAGCGCGATCACCGGCGCGTCGTCGGCGGCCGCCGGCGCAGGTTTGAGCGGGATCGGCTTCGCCGCGCCCGGCTTGGCGCTGAGCTTGGGCGGCGATTTCGCCAGCGCGGGCTTGCCGCCCTTGATGGCGTGCAGCGCCGGCTTGCCCGCGCCGGGCTTGGCGTCTGCCGCCTTGCCGGCGGTTTTGATTGATTTGTCGGCCTTGTTCATTGCCCGCGCCCCTTGCTGTCATTCTCGCCCGTGGCCAAGTCTACAATGTTCCGAACGTCCGCGATACGACCGCCCGGCCCTGCTTTTGCCTTTTATGTCAGCTCTTAAGGTATTATCGGCGGCGCATGACAGAGCCGTCACCGCCGCGTCACCAAATGGTGTGTTGCTCTCGACGGCCCGTTCCGGAAGGTGAAAACTCTTAAAATCCATGCTCGACCGATTCCCGCAACCAGCGCGAGCCGCCATGGCCGTTGAAATCCCCGTCAGCGAGCAAAACAACGCCGCCCGCGCCGTCATCGAATTGGCCGGCGCTGCCTTGGCCGAGCGCCGCAACGACATTCCGGCCGGCTTCGTCGCGCAGCTGTTCGGCCGCGCGGTGCCCGAGGACGTGCTGTGTTACGCGCCCGCCGATCTCGCCGATCTGGCCGAGCGCGCATTCGATTTTCTCAAAGACCGTCGGCCGGGCGCGCCGAAGATCCGCTGCGAGACCGTGGCGCTGAAAAAGTCGGACGCGCGTAAGTCGGTCTCGGTGATCGAGATCGCCAATGACGACATGCCGTTCCTGGTCGACTCGGTGATGGGCGAGATCGGCGAGCGCCGGCTCAATGTGCAATTGGTGGCGCATCCGATCTTCGGTGTGCGGCGCGACGGCGCCAAGCTGCTGACGCTCGGCGCGCCCGACGCCGCCGGCGGGGCGCGCGAGAGTTTCATTTATATTCATCTCGAGCCCATCGCGGATGCGGCCGTGTGCGCCGCCATCGTGCGCGCGCTCGCCGGCGTGCTCGGCGAGGTGCGGCTGGCGGTGACCGACTGGCGCGCGATGCTCGATCGCGTCAACGGCATGGTCGCCGAGCTCAAGACCAATCCGCCGCCGCTGCCGGTGGACGAGATCGCCGAGGCCATTCAATTCTTGCAATGGCTGCTGGCCGACAATTTCACGTTCATCGGCGTGCGTGACTATGTCCTCGCTGGCAACGATTTGCAGTCCGATATGGCAAGCGCGCTCGGCATCATGCGATCGCCCGACCTGCAGGTGCTGCGCCGCGGCCGCGACCTGCTGGAAATCACGCCGGAGATCATGGCGTTCCTCAAGGAGCCGTGCCCGCTGATCGTCGCCAAGGCCAATATCCACTCGCTTGTGCACCGGCGCGTTTATCTCGATTACATCGGCGTCAAACGCTTCGATAAATCCGGCAATCTCGCCGGCGAATTCCGCATCGTCGGGCTGTTCACCTCCACCGCCTACACCCGTTCGGCGCACGGCATTCCCTATCTGCGCCGCAAGATCGCGGGCGTCGAGCGGCGCGCCGGTTTCGATCCCGGCAGCCATTTCAGCAAAGCGCTGACCAACGTGCTGGAGCACTATCCGCGCGACGAGTTGTTCCAGATCGACGAGGAGACGCTTTACCACTTCGCGATGGCGATCTTGCAGCTGGACGAGCGGCCGCGCGTACGCGTGCTGGCGCGGCACGACCGCTTCGACCGCTTCGTGTCGGTGCTGGTGTTCGTGCCGCGCGATCGCTACAGCAGCACGATCCGCGGCAAGATCGGCGATTATTTGAGCGGCGTCTTCCTGGGCCACGTCTCCGCGTTCTATCCGTTCTTTCCGGAAGGCCCGCTGGTGCGGGTGCATTACATCATCGGCCGTTCCGGCGGCCAGTTGCCCGCGATCAACGGCGCCATGCTCGAACGCGAGGTGGCGGCGATCGTGCGCTCGTGGACCGACGGGCTCAGCGAGGCGCTGGCGCTGGTCGTTCCGCCGGACAAGGTGCACGAACTATTCAATCGGTATCGCGACGCGTTCTCGCAAGGGTTCCATGAGTTCTATCCTCCGGCGGTCGCCGCCAATGACATCCACACCATCGAATTGTTGTCCGAAGCGCGCCCGCTCGCGGTCGAGTTGCGTCACCGCAACGAGCAAGAGCAGCAAAACGTCAGCTTGAAGGTGTGGAGCCTCGGGCGGCCGCTGCCGCTGTCGGAGCGCGTGCCGGTGCTGGAGAATATGGGCTTCACGGTGGTGGACGAGCGGACTTACCGGATCACCCCGCAGGGCGATGCGCGCTTCTGGCTGCACGACATGCTGCTGGAGCGCCGCGACGGCGGCATGATCGATCTTGAAGTCGGCAAGGCGCGGCTGGAGGCCGTCTTCCTGATGGTGATGCGCGGCGTCGCCGAGAACGACGGCTACAATGCGCTCACGCTCGCGGGCAATCTGGCGTGGCGCGACGTGGCGCTGATTCGCACGCTGTCGCGCTTCCTGCGCCAGGTGCGCGTGCCCTTTTCGCAGGATTACATGTGGGCGACGCTCACCAAGCACGCGGCCATCGCCGGCCATATTGTGGAACTGTTTTACGCCCGCTTCGATCCACGGCCGGACGCTGCGCAAAATCGTGACGCCAGGCAGAAAGAGATCGAAGCGCGCATCGAAGAGGAATTGCAGAAGGTCGACAGCCTGGACGAGGACCGCATTCTGCGCCGCTTCGTCAACGCCGTGCAGTCGGCCATCCGCACCAATTTCTTTCAGATCGACAAGGATGGCCACCTCAAACCGCTGATCGCGGTCAAATTCGCGAGCGGCAAGATCACCGACCTGCCATTGCCGCGCCCGCTCTACGAGATCTTCGTCTATTCGCCGCGCGTCGAAGGCGTGCATATGCGCTTCGGCAAGGTGGCGCGCGGCGGCATCCGCTGGTCCGACCGGCCGCAGGATTTCCGCACCGAGGTCCTCGGCCTGGTGAAGGCGCAGCAGGTGAAGAACGCGGTGATCGTGCCGGTCGGCGCCAAGGGCGGCTTCGTGCCCAAGCAGATGCCGAAGGGCGCCACGCGCGAAGAGGTGCAGGCGGAAGGCATCGCCACTTACAAGCTCTTTATCTCCACGCTGCTCGACATCACCGACAATTTCCATCCCGACGGCGCGATCGTTGCCGCCCGATTGCGTGGTGCGGCACGAGGGCGACGATCCCTATCTGGTGGTGGCCGCCGACAAGGGCACCGCGACGTTCTCCGATATCGCCAATGCGATTTCGCTCGAGCACGATTACTGGCTGGGCGACGCTTTTGCCTCCGGCGGTTCGGCCGGCTACGACCACAAGGCCATGGGCATCACCGCGCGCGGCGCCTGGGAGGCGGTGAAGCGGCATTTCCGCGAGATGGACGTCGATATCGGCAAGACGCCGTTTACCGCGGTTGGCGTCGGCGACATGTCGGGCGACGTGTTCGGCAACGGCATGCTGCGCGAGCGCACGATCAAGCTGGTGGCGGCGTTCGACCACCGCGACATTTTCATCGATCCCGATCCCGATCCGGTCAAAGCCTTCGACGAGCGCAAGCGCCTGTTCAACCTGCCGCGCTCGAGCTGGCAGGACTACGCCAAGACGCTGATCTCGGCGGGCGGCGGCGTCTATCCGCGCGCGTCGAAGGAAATCCGGCTCAGCAAAGAGGCGCGGAAACTGTTCGGCGTCGGCGAAAGTGTGACGCCGCCGGAGTTGATGAAGGCGATCCTGAAGGCAAAGGTCGATCTGCTGTTTTTCGGCGGCATTGGCACCTATGTGCGCGCGACGAGCGAGAGCGAGGAAGCCGTCGGCGACCGTGCCAATGACGCCATCCGCGTCGCTGGCGGCGACCTGCGCTGCAAGGTGATCGGCGAGGGCGCCAATCTCGGCATGACCCAGCGCGGCCGCATCGAGGCGGCGCTCGCCGGCATCCGCCTCAACACCGACGCCATCGACAATTCCGCCGGCGTCAACACCTCCGACGTCGAGGTCAATATCAAGATCGCTCTGAGCCGTCCGCTGCGTTCCGGCGCGCTCACGCTGGCAGGGCGCAATGCGCTGCTGGCCGAGATGACCGACGAGGTCGCCCGCCTGGTGCTGCGCAACAACTACCAGCAGACGCTGTCGCTTTCATTGGCGCAGCGGCGCGGCCTGGAGGATCTCGGCTTCCAGCAACGCTTGATGCAGACGCTGGAAATGCACGGGCAGCTTGACCGCGCGGTGGAATTCCTGCCCGACGAAATGGCGATCGCCGAGCGCCGCAAGCGCAATCTGGCGCTGACGCGGCCGGAACTCGCGGTGCTGCTGGCCTACGCCAAGCTCACGCTCTACAGCGAACTGCTCAACTCGACGGTGCCGGACGATCCGTGCCTCGGCCGCGAGCTCGAACGCTATTTCCCCAAGGTGATGTCGGAGCGCTTTCCCGACGCTTTGCAGGCCCACCGGTTGCGGCGCGAGATCATCGCCACGCAACTCACCAATTCCATGATCAACCGCGGCGGCGCCACGCTGATCGTGCGCATCGCCGACCAGACCGGCGCGTCCGCCGCTTCGATTGCCGCCGCTTTCGCCGCGGTGCGCAACAGCTACGACCTGGTCGCGCTCAACGGCGAGATCGACGGCCTCGACAACAAGATATCCGGCAAGGTGCAGCTCGATCTTTACGCCGCCGTGCAGGACCTGCTGCTCGATCGGCTGGTGTGGTTCCTGCGCAATGTCGATCTCAAGCAGGGCCTGGAAAAGCTCATCACGCATTATCGCGACGGCATCGCGCAGGTGGACGCCGCGCTCGATAGCGCGCTGTCGAAATCGGCGGCCACCGCCCGCGCGGCGCGGGCGGAGGGGCTGATCAAAGCCGGCGTGCCCGACCCGTTGGCGCGGCGCATGGCCGGTCTCGCCGCGCTAAAGGCGGCGCCCGATATCGTGCTGGTGGCGGACCGCGCCGGCAAGCCGGTCGGCGAGGTGGCCGCCACCTATTTCGCGACGGAGAGCTTCTTCCAGCTCGACCGGGTGACGCACGCGGCCGCCGGCATCGCGGTGTCGGACTATTTCGATCGCCTCGCGCTCGACCGCGCGCTCGATTCGATCGGCGACGCCGAGCGGCGATTGACCGCCGCCATGGTCGGCAACGGCAAGTCGGGATGGCCGGCGCCGGCGCGGTGGAAGCATGGGTCAAGCCGCGGCAGGCCGAGGTCGAACGCATCCGCGCGGCCATCCACGAGATCGCCGGCTCGGGGCTCACGCTGTCGAAGCTGTCGGTGGCGGCGAGTTTGCTGGGGGATTTGGCGAGGCAGTAACGATCACGCGTGACCTCTCTACCGTTCGTTCCCGCGCAAGCGGGAACCCAGCCCTTCCTATCGAATCATTGATTGTGGCCCTGGGTCCCCGCTTTTGCGGGGACGAACGGATAATAGTCAATGCCTGAAATGCCGCACGCCGGTGAACACCATCGCCACGTTGTGGTCGTCGGCGGCCTTGATCACCTCATCGTCGCGCATCGAGCCGCCGGGCTGGATCACCGCGGTGGCGCCGGCTTCGATCGCGACCAACAGCCCGTCGGCGAACGGAAAGAACGCGTCGGAGGCGACCACCGAGCCCTTGGTCAGCGGCGCCGGCGAGCTTCAGCTCCTTCGCCGCATCCTCCGCCTTGCGCGCGGCGATGCGCGCGGCATCGACGCGGCTCATCTGCCCGGCGCCGATGCCGACGGTGGCCAGCCCCTTGGCATAGACGATGGTGTTCGACTTCACGTGCTTGGCGACGCGGAAGGCGAAGCGCAGGTCGTTGAGCTCGGCTTCGCTGGGCGCGCGCTTGGTGACGGTGTTCAATTGCATCCCGTCGACCACCGCGTTGTCGCGCGACTGCACCAGCAGTCCGCCGGCCACCGATTTCACCGTCAAGCCCGAAGCCCGCGGATCGGGCAAGCCGCCAGCCAGCAGCAGCCGCAAATTCTTTTTCGCCGCCACGATCTTGATGGCTTCTTCGCTCGCTTCCGGCGCGATGATCACCTCGGTGAAAATCTCGGTGATCGCCTTGGCCGCCTCGGCGTCGAGCTTGCGGTTGAGCGCCACGATGCCGCCGAAGGCGGAGGTGGAATCGCAGGCGAGCGCCTTGCGATAGGCATCGATGCAGGTTGGCGCCTTCCGCCACGCCGCAGGGATTGGCGTGCTTGACGATGACGCAGGCCGCGGTGCGGCGCGGATCGAACTCGGCGACGCATTCATAGGCCGCGTCGGTGTCGTTGATGTTGTTGTAGGACAGTTCCTTGCCCTGCACCTGCCGCGCGGTGGCAACGCCGAAGCGCTCGCCGGGCGCGCGATAGAACGCCGCGCTCTGGTGCGGGTTCTCGCCATAGCGCAGCGATTGAATCAGCTTGCCGCCGAAGGCGCGATAGTCGGGCGCGCTGTCGTGCAGCGCGTCGGCGAACCAGTTGGAGATCGCCGCGTCATAGGCGGCGGTGCGCGCATAGGCTTTCGCCGCCAGTCTTAGGCGCAGCTCGAGCGTGGTCATGCCGGCGTGCAAAGCGAGTTCGGCCAGCAGCTTTTCGTAGTCGGCAGGCTCGACCACCACGGTGACGTCGGCGTGGTTCTTGGCGGCGGCGCGGATCATCGCCGGCCCGCCGATGTCGATGTTTTCGATGCAATCGTCGAAAGCCGCGCCTTTGGCGACGGTGGCCTCGAACGGATAGAGGTTCACCACCAGCAGATCGATCGGCTTGATGCCGTGCTTGTCCATCGCGGCGGTGTGTTCCGCGTTGGCGCGGATACCCAATAGGCCGCCATGCACTTTCGGGTGCAGCGTCTTGACCCGGCCGTCCATCATCTCAGGGAAGCCGGTGAGCTCGGCCACGTCGATGACCTTGAGGCCGGCCTCTTTCAGCGCCTTGGCGGTGCCGCCGGTGGAGACGAGTTCGACGCCGAAGCCGGCAAGCGCGGTGGCGAAGTCCACCAGTCCGGCTTTGTCGGACACCGACAGCAGGGCGCGGGTGATGCGGCGCGGGTGGCTGGCCATGGCAAGGGGCTAGCACAGGAGCAGGCCAAGTGTATTGGCCGGCTGGGGATAATGGCACGCCCCGCGAAAGGGGGGGGTCAGGGTGGGGGTCATCGCGCGATCTCCACGGGTTGACCCCACTGCCCGCCTCGCGCTTCGCGGCGACCTCCCGCAGGCGGAGATGAGTTAGAGCGGCAATTCCGGCTCGTCCGCCCGCTCGGGGCGGGTGCCGGGCGGCGCCGGCGGGGTATGGCGGAAGCTCCAGCGCACCTTGGCCTGATCGCGCGCATGGCCGTAAATCACGATCTGCACGGTGCGGCGTGGACCGTCCGATCCGGACAGGAACACGCTTTCCTCGATGTCGACCGCATCGCCGTGGCAATTAAAGGTCCACAGCTCGCGATCCGGCAGCAGCAGGATCACGCCGCGGCCTTCCGACAGCCGGTTGGCCTTGATCGATGGATGCAAGTGAAAGCGAATGGCGAATTCGTCGCCCTTGCCCGCGGCGAACGCGCGGCCGGCGGCCGGCGTGAAGCTGTCCTCGCCGTCGAGTGCGTCGCCGCCGGGGGAGAGCCGCAGCATGCGGTGGTGGATCACGCCGAATTCGCGGGCATAGCCGTCATGCGAGGCGGTCAACACGGCGCCATCGGGCGTGTCCTCGCGCGCCACGCGGACGTCGCGCGGTCCGCTGACGATCGGCGAGCCGGCGAGCAGCCGCCGCAACGGGACGGATTCGAGGAAACGGCATGACGACGCGTCATTGAACGTGACGGTGGAATGCGCCGTGGTGGCGCGCGCCACCTGCCGCCAGTTCTCCTTGTTCACCGCCGGCAGCCCGCAATTGATCACCAGCCGGTGCGCCGTCCACGACAGCTCGAACGACAGGCAACCGGCATGCGCTTCCTGGCTCAAGGCCAGCGGCGGCGGCCGCCCGGTATCCATCAGCAACGCGGTCGATCCGGCGTCGATGCGCTGATAGCCGGAATGCGGCGCGTTCGACACCGGCGCGCCGCGGGCGTCGTCATAGGCGAGCACGGTGGCGAGCAGGTCGACCGGCGTCGGGCCCATGCCGTTGAATTGCGCGAAATTGCCGTCGGCATGGCGGAAGAAGCGCAGCATCGGCATCATGCGGTCGATGGCGTTGTTGAGCGCCTGCGGCGGCTGCAGGTGCCGCGCGGAAAACAACTGCCGCAGCGGCAGCAGATCCACCAGCAATTCGATCAGCGCGCCGGGATTGCGGCTGATATGTCCGCCGTCCGGCAGGATCTGAAACCGCAGTTCCTCGATCAGGCGGCGCCCATTGGCGCGCAGGTAGCCGGACTCGCCCTGCATGCACAGCGCCGCATAAGTGAGCGCGATCACCGCCTGCAGCCGGGGCAGCCCGTCGCGCGACTGCTTCAGCGTGCGGCGCAGATAGCGCACCTGCCGTGACAGGCTGCGGATGAAGCGGCGGTAGAAGCGCGCGTCGGCATCCTGCAGCACGAACGGCGCCTGGCTCAGCCAGCAGACGATGCGGCGCGCAAGAACATCGTGGCGCCAGCCGAGCGGATGCCAGCCGCCCTGCAGGTTGATCCAGTCGTCGATCAGCGCGCAGGCATTGGCCCGGGTGATGGCGCTGTCGGCGGCGCGCAAATGGCGCAGCCAGGAGAAGCTGAGCAGCATCACCGCCCATTCGTCGGACGGCGGCGTCATTTCAAAGGGCGATCGGCGGTCGCAGATCACCACCTTGCCGGCGAAGGCGAAGCGGCCGGCATAGATTTCGCTGGCGCGGGTGGCGTCGGCGGTGCGCAGATCCTGCGGCGCGATCACCAGCCGGTCGGTCTTGGTCGGGCCGAAGCGCCAGCGCAGCAGCGGATGGGTGTTGATGCGGCCGATCAGGCTGCGGAAGGCGCGGCGCCCGATAAGCACGGAGAGCCTTAATCGCTCCGCGACCGAAACCGGCATCATGAAGGCGTTCATCCCCTGCGCCGCGGCCTGATTCTCGCGCGAATCGCACGATAGCGAAGGGTCGCCAAAGCTCCAATATGCCGGTCCGGCGCGTGGATTAGGGCGGGTTTTAGTTTTTTTGGCGGGTAAGGCGGGCGGCGTAGAAGCCATCGAGCCCGCCCCAGCGCGGATCGGGGTCGGGCAGTTGCGGCGGTAGCGTGCGCAGGTCGCCGTCCGCGGTCAGGAATTCCGCGCAGCCGCACACTTCTGGCGCTGCCACCGGCGTGCGGGCGAGGCGCGGATCGCGCGCCAGCAGGGCCGCGATCTGGTCCTCGGCCTCCTCCGGCTCCAGCGAACAGACGCAATACACCAGGGTGGCGCCGGGCTTGAGCAGCTCGACCGCGCGGTCGAGCAGCCGCCGCTGCAAGCCGGCGAGCACCGAAATGTCGGCCTCGCTCTTGAGCCAGGGCACGTCGGGGTGGCGGCGGATGGTGCCGGTCGAGGAGCAGGGCGCATCGAGCAGCACGGCGTCGAACGGCCCGCCCTGCCATTCCAGCGCGTCGGCGGCGACGGTCTCCGCTTCAAGCGCCAGCCGCGCCAAATTCTCGCGCACGCGGCCGAGCCGGGCGGCCGAGCGGTCGACCGCGGTGACGCGGGCGCCGGCGAAGGCGAGCTGCGCGGTCTTGCCGCCGGGCGCCGCGCACAGATCGGCGACTTCTTTACCGCGCACGTCCCCGAGCAGGCGCGCCGGCAGCGAGGCGGCGGCGTCCTGCACCCACCAGGCGCCTTCGCTGAAGCCCGGCAGCAGCGAGATCGCGCCGTGCGCGATGGTGCGCACGGTTCCGGTCGGCAGCACGCGCCCGCGCAGGTGCTCGGCCCAGGACGCGGCGTCGGATTTGACGGTGAGATCGAGCGCGGGCTCGTGGCCGTTGGCCTGGGCGATAGCGCGCGCGGTGTCGGCGCCATAGCGCTTGGTCCAGCGCGCCAGCAGCCATTTCGGCGTGTCACGTGAAACATGATCGGCGGCGATGCTGGCGCGGCTCTGCGCCACCCGGCGCAGCACCGCGTTGATCAGCCCGGCATAGCGCGCCGCGCGCCGGTCGGCCTGCGCCAGCCGCACCGACAAATCGACCGCGGCATGATCGGGCACTTCGAGCCAGAGGATCTGCGCGGCGCCGATCAACAGGATGGTCTCCACGCGCGGCGCCTCGGCCGGAAAGCCCTTGTCGAGAAATCCGCCGAGCAGGTGGTGGAGGGTACCAAGACGCCGCAGCACGGTGGCGGTTAGCCGCCGCATCAACGCGCGGTCGCGGTCGGCGAGCCCCACGAGGCCGAGATGGGCACCCTTGCCGGACAGTTGCTCGTCGAGCGCGATCTTCCGCCGCAGGACGCCGTCGAGGATATCGGCGGCGATCCTTCGGGCGGCGAGGCCGGGGACTTCCGGCTGGGGAGAGGTGCGCGGACGCGCCATGGCGGCAATCATTGCCACGAATTGTGGCTGGCGCGCGAAGTCTCAGGCAAAAATGTCATCCGTTCACAGCTTTAGGCGGGCGCCCGGCGCCGGATATGGATTGAATAATCATATATCACAATCATAGATTGTGCTTGCGAATCGACCGGAGCGGAGGTTATACCTAGGAGTATGTTCCTGACGCTGAATGCCTTCGCCCTGCCGCGGCGCGGCGGCGCGCTGCTGCTGGCGGCGGCTGCCTTCGCCGCCGGACTGAGCGCCGGCGCGTTGATCGCGCCGGTTGCCACCAGCCGCGGCAGCGATCAGGGCGCCGCGCTCGAGACGCGGCCACCGGCACCTGTGTCCGAGCTGCGCAGCGGCCATCCGGCCGAAGTGATGCGCGTGCTCGACGGCGACACTTTCGAAGCGCGCGTGCACGTTTGGCCGGGCATGCAGATCACCACGCGCGTTCGCCTGCGCGGCATCGACGCGCCCGAATTGCGCGCGCATTGCGACGACGAGCGGGAGAAGGCATTGGCCGCGCGCGAGGCGCTGGCGCGGCTACTGGCGCAAGGCGCGGTCGGCATTGCGCGCGTCGGGCAGGACAAATATGGCGGCCGCGTCGATGCCGACGTGTCGACCGCGCGCACGCCCGACGTGTCGGCGGCGATGCTGCAAGGCGGATTTGCGCGGCCTTATTCCGGCGGAAGGCGCGAGAGCTGGTGCGGCTGACCGGCGCGCGACGTTGCGCAGGAAAGCCGTTACCGTTCCACGATCACCGGCGTGCCGATATCGACCAGCGAAAAGAGCTCGCGGATGTCGCTGTTGTACATGCGAATGCAGCCATGCGAGACGAAGCCGCCGATCAAATCCGGCCGGTTGGTGCCGTGAATGGCGTATTCACCGCCGCGCAATGTGAGCGCGGCCTCGCCCATCGGATTGTTGGCGGCGCCGCCGGGAATGACCTTGGGCAAGCGCGGATTTTCGCGGCGGATGGAATCGGGCGGCGCCCAGGCCGGCCGGACATATTTGCCTTCAACCCGCGCGTTGCCGGTCCAGGTCATGCCGGCGCGGCCGACGCCAACCGGAAAGCGCAGCGCGCGGTCGCCGTCGAGCACATAATAGAGACGGCGCTCGTGGGTTTTCACCACGATGGTGCCGGGCGAGAAGCCGGAAAAGGCGACGATGTTGTGGGCCGCCGAATGCGCCGCTGCCGCCGGCAGCGCGCATGCCAGCACGATCGCGACAAAAAACGACGTCAGCCTCAGCATGAGGAATCATGGCACGCGCCCGTTATTCACGGGCGCAATAATAATGCGGGCGGCGAGGCCGGGTCAGCGAAAGATCGAAATAGCGTAAATGTCGGTTAAAGTTGCGGCCTCATGCTGAGGAGCTTCGCGCAGCGACGCGGCTCGAAGCATGGAGCCGCCGCCCCCATCCTTCGAGATGCCGCGCTTTGCGCGGCTCCTCAGGATGAGGGCGGAGGAATTCACGCCCCCGCCTTGGCCGGTCGCTTGTTCTGCCGGTTGTGCACCAGATCGTCGACCACGCCCGGTTCGGCCAGCGTCGAGGTGTCGCCGAGATTGCCGAACTCGTCCTCGGCGATCTTGCGTAGGATTCGCCGCATGATCTTGCCGGAGCGCGTCTTCGGCAGCGAGGGCGCGAACTGGATCAGGTCGGGCGAGGCGAACGGCCCGATCTCCTTGCGCACCCAGGCGACCAGCTCCTTGCGCAGCTCTTCGCTCGGTTGCTCGCCCGCCATCAGGGTGACATAGGCGTAGATGCCCTGGCCCTTGATGTCGTGCGGATAGCCGACCACGGCCGCCTCCGAGCATTTCGGATGCGCTACCAGCGCCAACTCCACCTCGGCGGTGCCGAGGCGGTGGCCGGAGACGTTGATCACGTCGTCGACGCGGCCGGTGATCCAATAATAGCCGTCTTCGTCGCGGCGGCAGCCGTCGCCGGTGAAGTACTTGCCCGGATAGGTCTTGAAGTAGGTGTCGACGAAGCGCTGGTGGTCGCCATAGACCGTGCGCATCTGGCCCGGCCAGGCATCGGCGATGCACAGATTGCCCGAGCCGGCGCCCTGCAACTCCTTGCCTTCGGCGTCGACGATCTGCGGGATCACGCCGAAGAACGGCTTTGTGGCGGAGCCAGGCTTCAGCCGCGTAGCACCCGGCAGCGGCGTGATGAGAATGCCGCCGGTCTCGGTCTGCCACCAGGTATCGACGATCGGGCAGCGGTCCTCGCCGACCACGTGGTAGTACCACTCCCAGGCTTCCGGATTGATCGGCTCGCCGACGGTGCCGAGCAAGCGCAGCGATTTGCGCGAGGTCTTCTTCACCGGCCCGTCGCCCGCCTGCATCAGCGCGCGCAGCGCGGTCGGCGCGGTGTAGATGATGTTGACCTGGTGCTTGTCGCACACTTCCCAGAAACGCGACACGCTCGGATAGTTCGGCACGCCCTCGAACATCATGGTGATGGCGCCGTTGCAGAGCGGGCCGTAGACGATGTAGCTGTGGCCGGTGACCCAGCCGACGTCGGCGGTGCACCAGTAGATGTCGCCGTCGTGATAGTCGAACACGTATTGGTGGGTGAGCGCGGTGTAGACCAGATAGCCGGCGGTGGTGTGCAGCACGCCCTTCGGCTTGCCGGTGGAGCCGGAGGTGTACAGGATGAACAGCGGGTCCTCGGCCTTCATCTCCTCGCATGGGCAGTCGGCCGGCACCGTCTTGGCGATCTCATCGTAATAGACGTCGCGGCCGGCCTTCATGTTCACTTTGTCGCCGGTGTGGCGCACGACGATGATGGATTTGACGTGGCCTACCTTGTCGCAGGCGGCGTCGGTATTGGCCTTGAGCGGAATCTTGCGGCCGCCGCGGATGCCCTCATCGGCGGTGATCACCACATCGGACTTGCAGTCGTCGATGCGGCCGGCGAGCGAGTCGGGCGAGAAGCCGCCGAACACCACCGAGTGAATGGCGCCGATGCGCGCGCAGGCGAGCATGGCGACCGCGGTCTCGGGAATCATCGGCAGATAGATGGTGACGCGGTCGCCCTTCTTGACGCCGCGCGCCTTCAGCACATTAGCGAAACGGCAGACCTCGGCGTGCAACTGCTTATAGGTGATCTTCTTGTCCTGCTTGGGGTCGTCGCCTTCCCAGATGATCGCGGTCTGGTCGCCGCGCTTGGCGAGATGGCGGTCGAGGCAGTTGTAGGCGACGTTGAGCGTGCCGTCCTCGAACCATTTGATCGAGACGTTGTGCGGATCGAAGGAGGTGTTCTTGACCTTGGTGAACGGCTTGATCCAGTCGATGCGCTTGGCCTGCTCGGCCCAGAACCCATTCGGATCCTTGATCGAGCGCGCGTACATTTGTTCGTATTTCGCTGCGTCGGCGAAGGCGCGCTTCTGCCAGGCAGGCGGAACGTCATAGATCTTGTCGGACATCGGAACTTCCTCCCCGCCCGTCCGGCTGTCCCGGGGGCTTATGATTTCGCAGTTGGGTCTATTATGCGCTGGCGGCCCGGCGAGCGACAAGTCGGCGGTATTCCACTTTGGTCGTGGCCGCAGATTGAGAAATATCAAAGCATTATCGGCAGGACTGCGGGGTGACGGCGCGGGCGGCTTTTGCGCCTAGACCCCCCAGGCGCCGACGATCGCGCCCATCAGCAGCAGGACCGCCAGCCAATGGCCGCCGTCGATGGCGATCAGTTTGGGGCTGCGCATGCCGAAGGTATTATTGACTACCAGGGTAGTGATGACGAAGCCAAACCAGATGAAGGCGGCCGAAATCACGCCGTTCTTGATCGTGACGTCGCCGAGATGGCCGATCACCCCGGCTAGCATCCAGGCCATGATCAGGTCGGCGACCAGCGCGATGATGAGCGGCCAGGGCGCCGCACCCTTGCCGTGATGGGCGCGGATTTGCTCGGTGCTGAAGCCGTGCGCGGCCTTCCAGGGCTCGGCCAACAGGCGATACCAGACGCCGCCAAAGGCAAAGCCGACGGCGCCCGCCACCAGCACCGCCCAGTAATTGATGCCTGCGAAGGTCATGGAGGTTCCCCCACTCATTGTCATTCCGGAAGCCGAGCCACAGGGTCCGCGCGAAGCGCGGCCCGATGATAAACTCCACGAGGCTATCCGGAATCGATACTCCCTGTCTCAGCGAGTAACTAGGACCGGAGTTATGGATTCCGGGTTCGCGCGCGACGCGCGCGCCCCGGAATGACGGTTAGATACCGCCCATCTTGCACACGATTTTCCATTCGGCGTCGGTGACCGGCTGCACCGACAGCCGCGTATTGTTGACCAGGATCATTGCCTTGAGCTTCGGCTCGACCTTGATCGCATCGAGCGTCACCGGCTTGGGCAATGGCTCGACCGCTTTCACGTCCACCACCACCCAGGGCTCGCCCGGCTTGGCGGTTGGATCGGGGTAATGCTCGCGCACGATCTCGACGATGCCGACCGCCGCCTTGTCGACATTGGAATGATAGAACAAGGCGCGGTCGCCCTTCTTCATCTTCATCAGATTGAGCTTGGCCTGATGATTGCGAATGCCGGTCCAGGCTTCGCCCTTGGCGCCTACCGCCATTTGCTGAGCCCACGACCAGGCGCCGGGTTCGGATTTCATTAGCCAGTAGGCCATGTCACCCTTCCGACTTGATCGGTCGCGTCAGCAGCGACTCGATCGCCTCATCCACGCTCAGCTTTTCCGCCAGCACGGCAGCGACCGCGGCCGAAATCGGCATGTCGACATTTTTCGCGCGCGCCATTTCCAACAGCACCGGCGCGGTGAAGGCACCTTCGGCCAATTTGCCATGCGCGGCGCCGTCCGGTTTCTCGCCTTTGCCGAGCGCGACGCCGAAGGAAAAATTGCGCGACTGCGAGCTCGAACAGGTCAAAATCAAATCGCCGAGTCCGGACAGACCCGTCATCGTCTCCGGCTTCGCGCCATAGGCCTTGCCGAAACGCGTCAGCTCCGCGAAGCCGCGCGTGGTCAATGCCGCCGCGGCGCTGGCGCCGAGGCCGCGGCCGGTGACGATGCCCGCCGCGATCGCCAGCACGTTCTTGGTGGCGCCGCCGATCTCGACGCCGCGCACGTCGGTCGAGTGGTAGGGGCGGAAGCTCGCCGATGCGATCGCTTGCGCCAGCTCGCCGGCCAGCGTGCCGTCGGCCGCCGCCAGCGTCACCGCGGTCGGCATGCCACGCGCCACATCGGCGGCGAAGCTCGGACCCGACAAAATCGCCGGCACCGCTTTGGGTGCGCATTCGGCGATGATCTCGGTCATGAATTTATGCGTGCCGTGCTCGATGCCTTTGGCGCAGGCGATCAGCGGCATTGGCCCGCTCAATACTTTCGCCAGCGCAGTGCAGACCGCGCGCATCACCTGCGCCGGCACCACCAAGAGCATTGCGTCGGCGCGCGCCGCCTCATCGAGCGTCGCGGGTGACCTTGATGCCGTCGTCGAGCCGCACGCCCGGCAGGAAGCGGCTCTCGCGCTGCTTTTCCAGGCTCTCGGCATTGCCGGGCTCGTGCTCCCAGAGCGTGACCGCGCGTCCGGCACGCGCGCAGGTCAGCGCCAGCGCCGTCCCCCAGGCGCCGCCACCGAGCACGGAAATGTTTTGGATCTTCATGCGCGGCGCTCGCTCATTTGTATGCCGCCGTGCGTTGCAGCTTGCCTTTTGCTGCCGCGATCTCATCCAGCGGCCAGCGCGCGCGCGGCGCGACGTCGAGGGAATCGGTGAGTCCCAAGGCCAGCCGCTCGGCGCCGGCCCAGGCGATCATGGCGCCATTGTCGGTGCACAGTTCGAGCGGCGGCGCCACCAGCGCGATGCCGGTCTCGAAGGCGAGGCGGTGCAGCACCTTGCGGATCGCCTGATTGGCGGCAACCCCGCCGGCGGCCACCAGCGCGGTGGGCGCGCCGTATTTGGCGCGGAATATCCTCAAGCCCGCGCGCAGCCGGTCGAATACCACATCCACCACCGCCTGCTGGAACGAGGCGCACAGGTCGGCCACGTCCTGGTCGGAGAGCGGCGCGATCTTTTCCGCTTCCAGCCGCAGCGCGGTCTTCAAGCCCGACAGCGAGAAATCCGCATCCTTGCGTCCATGCATCGGCCGCGGCAGCGCGAAGCGGGCGGCGTCGCCGCGGGCCGCTTCCTTCTCCACCTGTGGGCCGCCCGGATAGCCGAGCCCCAGGAGCTTGGCGGTCTTGTCGAAGGCCTCGCCGATGGCGTCGTCCTGCGTGGTGCCGAGCCGCACGTAGTCGCCGACGCCGCGCACGGCGACGATCTGGGTATGGCCGCCGGAGGCGAGGAACAGGCAATAGGGAAACGGCGTGGCGTCGGTCAGCCGCGCGGTGAGCGCGTGGGCTTCCAGATGATTGACCGCGATCAGCGGCTTCCGCTTGACCAGCGCGATCGCCTTCGCCGTGGTCAGCCCGACGATGACGCCGCCGATCAGACCGGGGCCGGCGGCGGCGGCGACGCCGTCGATCTCATCGTAGGAGCGCCCAGCCTCGCTCATGGCGCTGGCGATGATGAGGTCGAGCGCCTCGACATGGGCGCGGGCGGCGATTTCGGGCACCACGCCGCCGAACGCGGCATGTTCGCTGACTTGGCTGAGCACCACATTGGACAGGATCTTGCCGCGGCCGTCCTCGAAACGTTCGACCACCGCCGCGGCGGTCTCGTCGCAGGTCGTCTCGATGCCGAGGACGATCATCGCTATTCCACTTTAATTTCGGGCCCGGAATCCATACTCCGCAGCGCTGGGATCATGGATTCCGGGCTTGCTCGCTTCGCTCGCACCCCGGAATGACGGAGCACGAGGCGGGCCCTCCCTTTTCCGGAAAGGGTGCTCTAAAAGACCCCGTAACATCGAGAGGTCATATGACGCAATCCACCGCCCCCTTGCGCATCGGCACGCGCGGCAGCCCGCTGGCGCTGGTGCAGGCGCGCACCGTGCGGGCGCGGCTGGCCGCGGCGATGGGGGTCGATGAGGCGGCGGTCGAGCTCGTTATTATCCGCACGTCGGGCGACGCGATCCAGGACCGGCCGCTGGCGGAAGTGGGCGGCAAGGGCCTGTTCACCAAGGAGATCGAGGAAGCGCTGCTCGGCGGCCGCATCGATCTGGCCGTGCATTCGGCCAAGGACATGCCGACTTTTTCGCAGCCGGGGCTGCTGCTGGCGGCCTGCCTCGAACGCGAGGATGTGCGCGACGTGTTCATCAGCCGCAAGGCGGGGTCGCTTGCCGAGCTGCCGCAGGGCGCGACGCTCGGCACCGCCTCGCTGCGCCGGCAGGCGATCGCCAAGCGCGCGCGCGGCGACCTGCGCGTGCTGCCGCTGCGCGGCAATGTCGAGACGCGGCTGCGCAAGCTCGACGCCGGCGAAGTCGATGCGACGATCCTCGCGCTCGCCGGCATGAAGCGGCTCGGGCTTACGCAGCACGCCACCAAGATCATGAGCACGGAAGAGTTCCTGCCGGCGGTCGGCCAGGGCGCCATCGGCATCGAGGCGCGCGAGAACGACGCGCGCACGCGCGAATTGCTGGCGCGCATCGATCATGCCGATACCTCGACCGCGCTGGCCTGCGAGCGCGCGTTTCTTGCCGAGCTCGACGGCTCCTGCAAGACGCCGATCGGCGGGCATGCCGAAATTTCCGGCGATACGATTCATTTTCGCGGTCTGCTCGCTCACCCGGACGGCGAGCCGTCGTGCGAACATAGGTCGCGTGGACCGCGCGCCGACGCGATCAAGATCGGCATGGAAGCCGGGCGCTACATCAAGCGCGCCGCTCCGCGCGGGCTTATCGGCTAGCGCATGATCCCGAAAAGTGGGAACCGGTTTTCGGATAAGATCATGCGCAGGAAACTATGACATGCGCCTCGTCGTCACCCGCCCGCAGGACGATAGCGAACGTACCGCTGCGGCGCTGCGCGCGCGCGGCCATGACGTGCTGGTCGCGCCGCTGATGCGGGTCGCGCCGGCGGCGGCCGATATTTCCGGCGGCTGGGGCGGCGTCATCATCACCAGCGCCAATGCGCCGGGCGCCATCGCCGGTAATCCGGCGCGCGCGGCGCTCGTCAAACTGCCGCTGTTCGCGGTCGGCCGCCGCAGCGCCGACGCCGCGCGACAGGCGGGGTTCGTCAATGTCACCTCGGCCGGCGGCGACGTGCGCGATCTGGTGCGGCTGATCGCCGAGCGGCACGCCGATGCGTCGGCGCCTCTGCTGTATCTGGCCGGCGAGGACCGCGCCGCCGACCTGGTGGGCGAACTGGTCGTGCACGGCATCGCGGCGGAAATGGTCGTGGTCTATCGCGCGGTGAGCGCGCCGTTCCCGCCGGAGCTGACCGCGGCGCTCAAGGCCGGCGCGGTCGACGGCGTGCTGCATTTCTCCAAGCGCAGCGCAGAAAACTATATCGCCGGCGCCCGTCAGGCCGGCGTCATCGAACAGGCATTGGCTGTGCGGCATTATTGCCTGGCGCGGCCGATCGCCGAGCCGCTTTCCGGCGCTGGCGCCGGCAGTATTGCCGTGGCCAAGCGGCCGGACGAGGCGGCGCTGATTGACCTTCTGGAGCCGGCCCAAGGTTGATTGGCGCCCTTGCGCCATTTGCGTTATTTGCTGCGGTTGGGCGGGCCGATTCGTCGAGGGAAGCCATGGCAGATAAGCGCACGACGCCGGACGCGCCCGAATCAGTGCAACAAGCCGCGCCGCAAGACGCGGGCTCTGGGCCGCGCGGCAAGAAGCGGGCGGCGCCGACCATCGATCTGACCGCCACCGAAATGCCGCCGCCGCAGTCCGATTCGCCGCCAAGTCCCGAGTCGGAGCCGCCACCAGCTCCGGCGCAGGAGCCGCCGTCCGCGCCGGCGGGGGACGCGCCAGCCGAGACGGCCATACCCCCGCGTGGCGGCCATATCGGAACGGCACTGCTCGCCGGTGTCGCCGGCGGGGTCCTCGTGACGCTGGCCATAGTCGTGCTCTGGCTGAGCGGCCTGGTGCCGGCCCGTTACGCGGCCTCGAGCGATACAAGCGCGCAGATCGCGGCATTGGAAGCGCAAGTGCGCGACTTGAAAAACCGCCCGGCCGCTATGGTGGACACGACGTCGGTCGATGCGCTGACCCAGCGCGTGGGCAAGATCGAAGACACAATGTCGAAGCTGCCGGCGGGCGAAGCCGGCGTGGCCGAGCGGCTGGCCGCGACCGATAGCGCCATGAAATCGCTCGGCAGCGCGCTTACGACGCTCAACCGCCGCAGCGACGACATCGCCGCCACTGCGAGCCCAAGCGCGCGAGCGCGCCGACGCGGCGGCGAAGGCGGTGACGGAATTAAACGCAAGCGTGCAGGAGATTGCGAAAGGCAATGCCGCCGGAATTCCGCCCGCCGAACTTGATGCCTTGCAAAAGCGCATCGCCGCGCTCGAACAATCCGCCAAGGCCGCGCGCGCCGACATCGCCAAGGCGTCCGCGGCCGATAGCGCGGCGCGCCTGGCCTTGAGCGCGGCCGGCTTACGCGATGCCGCGTTCAGCGGGGCGCCGTTTACGGCCGAGCTGGCGCAAGCCAAATCGCTCGGGGCTGGCGACGAGGCATTGGCGCCGCTGGCGCCATTCGCGGCAACTGGCGTGCCGACCGCACAAGCGCTGGCGCAGGAACTGCGCGCGCTGTTGCCGGCTATGCTGAAGATTTCCGGCGCGCAGGCACCGCAAGGCAGCTTCCTCGAACGGCTGCAAGCCAATGCCGGCAAGCTGGTGCGCATTCGCCCGCTGGATGCGCCCGGCGACGATCCGTCCGCCGTGCTGGCGCGCCTCGAGATCGATGCCGCCAAGGCCGACATGGCCGGCGCCCTCGCCGATCTCGGCAAACTCGCCGATGCGACGCGCGCGCCGGCGCAAAGCTGGATTGAAAAGGCAAAAGCACGCCAGGCCGCGCTCACAGCCGCACGGCAATTCGCCGCCGATACGGCGCGCGCGCTTGGGCCTATGGTGGGGGCACAATGATCCGGGTCGTCCTGTTCCTGCTGACGGTCGCGGTGCTGGCGGCCGGCTTTGTCTGGGTCGCCGACCGCCCGGGCGATGTCGCCATCACCTGGATGGGCTACCACATCGAAACCTCGGTGATGGTGGCCGCGCTCGCGATCATCGTGCTGGTTCTTATCGTCATACTGATTTGGACGATTGTGCGCGGCATCCTGCGCACACCCGAGCAGGTGTCGCTGTTCTTTCGCCACCGCCGCGCCCTGAAGGGTTACCTCGCCATCTCGCGCGGGCTGATCGCGGTCGGCGCCGGCGATCCACGCATCGCGCGCAAGGCCGCCATTGAGGCGGCGCGGCTGTCGCCCGGCGATCCGCTGGCGCTGCTGCTCACCGCGCAGTCGGCGCAAATGGCCGGCGACCGCAGCGGCGCCGAGCGCGCCTTCCGCGCGATGACCCGGCGCGACGACACCAAGCCGCTCGGCCTGCGCGGGCTCTACATCGAGGCACAGCGCCGCGACGATGCCTATGCCGCGCGGCTGGTTGCCGAGGAAGCGGCGAAGGAAGCGCATGCGCCGGCCTGGGCCGGGCAGGCGGTGCTCGACTATCGCTGCGCCGCCGCCGACTGGGCCGGCGCGCTCGAAGCGCTCGATCACATGAAAGGCGCGTTGGAAAAGGCCGGCTACCGCCGCCAGCGCGCCGTGCTGCTGACCGCCCGCGCGCTGGCGCTGGAAGAGATCGACCGCGACGCCGCGCGCGCGGCGGTGCTGGAAGCGGTGAAGCTCGCGCCCGATCTGGTGCCGGCGGCGGCGCTGGCCGGGCGGCGGCTGGCGGAAGCGGGCGAGCCGCGCAAGGCGCGCAAAATCCTGGAGAAGGCGTGGGCGATCAATCCGCACCCGGATATCGCCGAGGCCTACGCGAATTTGCGGCCCGGCGACAGCGCGCGCGAGCGGCTGGCACGCATGAAGAAACTCGCCGATCTCGTGCCCGGCCAGCTCGAAGGCGCGCTGGCCGTGGCGCGCGCTGCGCTCGATGCGCGCGAATTCGCCGGCGCGCGGGCGGCGCTGGCGCCGTATCTGTCGGCGCCGACGCGGCGGGTCGCCACCCTGATGGCGGAGATCGAGGAGAGCGAGCACGGCGACGAAGGCCGCGTGCGCGAATGGATGGGCCGCGCTATGCGTGCGTCCGGCGATCCGGTGTGGACCGCCGACGGCGTGGTGTCCGAGCGCTGGCTGCCGGTCACGCCGAACGGGCGGCTCGACGGTTTCGAATGGAAGGTGCCGCTGGCCGAAATCGGTGTCAGCCGTGCCGGTGATCGAGGTCACGCCCCCGCCGCCGAAACCGGCCGTTGAGGCGATCGAGGTCGCGCCGCCGGCGCCGAAACCGCAGCCGGCGCCCGAGGCCGAGCGCGCCGCCGGCGGTCCGCCAGCCGGCGAAAGCCGCCGCCAAGCCGAAACCGGTCGAGCCGGTGATCCCGCTGGTGCACGCGCCCGACGATCCTGGGCCGGATTCCGCCCTGGAGAGCGACCCGGTGCCGGAAACCACGGCGCCGCCGCCGCGCGCGCCCTGGCAGCGCTTCATGCAGCTATTTCGTTGATATTTATCTGTCATTCCGGGACGGCCCGCCGGGCCGCGCCCGGCATGACAGTGGGATGGTTGCTTGCCAAGCCCGCGCCACACCGATACTAGTGGCCGCGATTTCAGCCGGCGTAGCTCAGCGGTAGAGCATCCGCTTCGTAAGCGGGTGGTCGGGGGTTCAAATCCCTCCGCCGGCACCACTCTTCTAACCACCGAGAATTGGTCTAGAGCGTACCGAAGCGCACTCCTGAGCAATCGGGAGACGCGGCAACGGCGATTTTGAGTGTCGCCGCGCTGAAGTCGGAAGCCGCGGTTACATGGCGGTTACTACTTCTGGGACCTCGAACGCGGTAATCCATACGTCATCACGACTTTCCCGACGCCAACCTCCGTCACCGGCTACCAGAAAAGCGTCCCCGATCCACGCACTTTCCGTGGAAGCCCATAGTCAACAGCGTCTGGCACTGGGAGGCCTCCAAAGTACCGAATTCCTTGATGGACGACGCCAATCGACCGAGCCGCTCCCTGTCGATAAATACCGACCAGTTGTGGGGCGCCTCCGCTGCTCGGATCTCCAAAACGAGCCTTGAGATCGGCGTACACGTCGACCGGGCGGAGATGGACCCGTACCGATAGGGAATATCGCTTGCGCTTGTCTCCATGGCCTTTCTCGCCGTTGCCTAGAAATGCCAGCATTTCGGCTGGCTCCTCCAATTGTGGGGGCCTTAACAGCACCTACATTGATGGCATTCACGTGCCGGTGGAGGAGCCTTCCACAGCATCAAAATCGGACTTATGCACTGCAGCAAATGGGATCAATATTCGATTCCGTCGTCGGCGCGGACGAACAGCATGGCGGCACGGTGAGGCCAAGTGCTTTGGGTGTAATTGAGTTGATAAAAAACCAAAATTTGTTTTGTCAGCAGAGAACTTCTTGCCTCGACGTATGGAATTCAGTTGACCGAAGCCGAGCATGCCTCGACACTTCGCTCGAAGGCGAGTCTGCCAATCTCAGTGAAGCGGGCGTACTGGCGCACCGTCCGAAGTCCATCTCGATAGAGTCGAATGTTGGTTTCGCGCGCTTGCGTCACTTCCGCGCGCTCGGCAACTGTGAGGCCATTCGATCGCAGCAGGCAATCTGCGCAATAAGCCAGCCGCGCGAGTACGTATGTCGCATGAACAATGCCGTCCATAGGTCGCGCATCACTGCGCAGCGGGGATGCATAACGCTCTGCATCGGAGTTTTCGACCATCGCGCCGCCCATCGTCATTCCGAACAGCAGCAGATGGGCGGCTTCATGCACCAGGGCTTCGAGCATGGCCACGCGCGACGGCGTGATCGGGTTGATGAACATCGACCCCCATAAATAAAAGGTCGTAACGCCGCCGAACGGCGGCGATCCTAAGGGCGGCGTGGCGAGGACGATTTCATTTCCAAGTATCCTGACCTCACCGAAAAATTCCGAATCGGCGGTCGCAAGAAGCTCAAGCGCGCAGCGAACGCTCGCGGCGCCATCCCGGAGCTGCTGCTCAGTAACTGCGTTGAGGTGCAGCGGAACCGCGCTGTCATCATCGATGATGTCGCAATACCGCGTCGCCAGGTCGCTGCCCAGCGATTCACTCGAAAGCGTTACAATGCGGCGCTCAGCCGGTTCGAGCAGCAATGGGCCGCTCAGTTCTGCGACAAGCCGCTCGATCATCTTGACGTCGTCGAGTTCGATCGCCGCTACCAACTTGGTGTAAAGCGCGAATATCGCAGGTCTTACTTGCGCTGACCTGACCCGACTGAGAAGTCGATCCACGGCTGGTGATGGTACATCCGTTAAGTCTTCGAGGGCTGCGCAGATGGTCTCAAGACTCTGGGCTAAGCCGTCGCGTATCCGCTGGTCCAATGCCAAAGCTCGAGCGGAGCTTGGCTCAAAAGCCAATAGATCCGGTACAGACGGCACCTGCGCACCCCACCGACTTCTTGCCGCGGTCAACTTGTCTCTCACACTAGGCGGACTTCCTGCCCTCTCCATGAGCTAGAGCGCGCTCAAAAAGTTTTGGCAATGAGAGCAGAGCGCCAAAATGGCGCAGATATGTAAGCCGCTGGTTCGGTGCGATCTATTTCCGCCAAGCGGTCTTCACAGCGGCCTTTGCAGCCAATATCTTTGACCGCTGGCCCTGCTCCTTCCGACCAGCCTTTGCAGCCAATACCTTTGAGCGCTGTCTCTTGGCGCCGCTCTTTGCATTGCGTGCTGGAAGGCTCTTCCATACGGAAGTATCGAAGCCTATTAGATTTGTCCCGGCCAAGCGCTGGCGCGGGCTGCGCGGTTTTGCGGTCATCAATATTATTCTCCTCTGCAATGTAAAATGATATCAGCGCGTGCAGGTCTGCGTGCCGCTAGTTCGTTGCGTTCTGTTTACGCCAGGCGGGCTTCGGACCAGCCTTTGCAGCCAATATCTTCGACCGCTGGCCCTGATTTTTCACACCAGCCTTCGCAGCTAATATCTTCGAGCGCTGGCCCTTGGCGTCACTCTTCACGTCGCGTTTTGGCAGGTTCTTCCATACGGAAGTATCGAAGCCTATCAGATTTTCCCCGGCCAAGCGCTGGCGCGGGCTGCGCGGTTTTGCCGTCATCGATATTCTCCTTCACTGGAAGGTGAAATGATATCGTGACATCCTGCAACCTGCAAGGCGCTGAGGAAAATCCACGGTGCTTATTTTTGTGACTACACGCGGGCACGCATACACTGTGCGAGCCATTATTGAACAGAAAATGGGCGCGGCAGCCCCGCCTTCAATGGCCGTGACCTACGATGTCCTATTCCAGGCAGGGCAGGTTCCACGCGGGACTTTCGTGTTCACGGATATCGAACGACTTTATCCATGGGAGGCTCGCCTTGCCGCGGACGTGTTTCGTAGCCTCAAATCCGAAGGTCTTCGCTGTGTCAATGATCCGGCCCGCGTCCTCACCCGCTACGAGTTATTGCGCACACTTCACCGCAAGGGCATTAATCCATTTGATGTTTACCGGGCCGAGGACCGGCCAAGGCCAAAACGCTTTCCGGTCTTCGTGCGCGGCGACCAAGACCACGGTATGCCGTACGGCGGCCTCTTATCCTCACAAGACGAACTGGAAAACTATCTCGGCGCATTGGTTGAGGGAGGTACGCCGCTCCGTGGCCTCATCGTCGTCGAATTCTGCGCCGAACCCGTTTGCGATGGGGTTTGGCGCAAGTTCGGAAGCTTCTGCGTCGGGGACCGTACGCACATAGACCATCACGTGACGCAGGAAACTTGGCTTATTAAAGAAGGCAACGGTGAAATATCGCCCGAGTGGCTTTACCGGGACGAATATCGAAGGGTGACCGAAGATCGATGCCCTGATGCTGTAATCGAGGCTTTTAAATTGGCTAGTATTGAATACGGTCGTGCCGACCATGTATCGGTCGGCGGGCACGAGGTTATCTACGAAATCAATACCAATCCCGATATACGGCCGATTCAACCGCATCGGCAGAAAATTCGTGATAAAACACTGGCGCATTCGCGAGCAATCATGGGCGCAAACTTGTTCGCGATCGACAGCGGAGACGGGTCGCCTGTGAAAATTTCCGCGACTGAGCAAGTTCGCCGCCATAGGAGCAATAACGATGCAACCAATGTCTCGTTAATTCG
>CAVXKE010000009.1:0-65574 GCA_963762285.1 uncultured Alphaproteobacteria bacterium
CGACGTTTTGGGCATGGTCCCAGCAGCGGCGACGTTAATCGTGGGCGCTGTCTAGCACGGGTTCCACAGACTCGTCATGGCGGGATTGCCCAATCTTACAATGAACGCAGACGTACCTAAGCTTGAGCCGTTACACTTGGATAGTCATCCCACGTACGGTCCTTGAACTGCCGTCCAGTCTTTTTCTTTCGCACGCCGCCCCATTGCTTGAAAAAGAATTTTACGTGTTGGTTTTTGCAGGCGTCATGCAAGAGCTCTACCCACCACTCCTGCATCGGCCGCGCACGCGGGCCGGATTCGCCGCCGACAATGGCCCAATGAATACCGTTCAAATCGGGATTGGTGATCGGCCCGAGCAATGGCTCGAACGAAATGAAGCGAATGCGCGCCGGCACGCGGCGGAGCAGGGCGATGCGATCGAGATAGTCTTCGCTCTCCACCGAGGTGCCGAGCCAGACATTGGGCAGCGACGGGAATTCAGGCTTGGATAGGATTTCCAGCATGCGTTCGGGCCGCTTGGTCAGCACCTGGAATGAATGCCAATGCGCGCGCTCCATCACGCGCCACACTTGGCCGATGAACGCCTCATCCGCCTTGTCCTGGAACAAGTCGGACATGGAATTAACGAAAATGCGCTGCGGCTTTTTCCAGGCGAGTGGCGCGGCGAGTGCGGCCTTATCGATGTTCACGCGCCCGGTCCAGATATAGCGTTTGCCGGATTTGCGCGTGGTGCCGGCGTATTTCGCCATGCCCATCGCTTGCAAACGCACCGCCATTCGCATGGCGTAGCAATTGGTGCATCCGGGTGAGAGCACCTTGCAGCCAGCAATCGGATTCCAGGTCGCCTCGGTCCATTCAATGTCGGATGCGGCCATCGAATTATGCCTTTGCGGCCGAACCAGCCAGCCTTGTCACAAGCGCCTTCGCCTTAGGCGACGGATTAGCGCAGGCGAAACATAAAAGGTACATAGTTTGATCCTTGCTGTTCGTCAGGCGAATGCATTTATTCATTACAGTCGGAAATATTTTGCGGAGGCAATCGAGATAATATCTTTCGAGCTTCATTGGGTCAGCATCCTTCACGGTCTTGCTACGCGGTCCCTCAAAAAGATCGGCCTCCTGCTCGGTTCGATAAAAAGCCGTACGCCATCCCTTAGTGCCTAGGCTTCGATCCAAGGTCTCCTGCCATTCCCGTGGAATGTCGCCTGATTTTGTTAACAGACGATTCAAGCCCATACCGGAGGGAAATAATATCCAGACATCAAGCGCCTTGGTGCGGGCGATCACAACGAGTGTATCCCAGGTCACCTGCAAGCCATAAGGATCGAGAAAGACGACGCCACGGGTTCCCGGCCAACTCGTCGTTCTGCATAATTCTGCGATCGCATCGTTCGCATCAGCATTGATAATTTCGATATTGCGGTTAGGGAATTCTTTTTTGAGTTCTGCAAGTTCGCTTGCCCGACGTGTTGCGCGCTCAATGAGTATGTAGCGATGAAATGGTGGCTCTATTTCAAGAGCTAAGCGCGCCGAGCCTTTCGCAACCGCCTCAAACTCGGGAAGATCGAGAAGCGGCAATGTTTCGCGGCGTTTGTCGATCCTATCTCCGGTTCCAGCAAAGGCGTCGATATAAATACGCTGAAATGATTGGTTCTTAAGTGCAGTCGCATACAGCTTAAGATATTCGCGGACGACGCCGAGTTTACGTTGGGTCCAAGGTCCGCCGAATGAATGCACTGACATGGGCGCCTCGTGTTCGCTATTTGTTCTATAACACGGAGAGGTTGAAATCAAGATTTGATGTGAAGTCCAGGCCCGTAGAGCGGAGTCACCGCGAAGGCGGAACTGCCCGTATAGCCCCAGCGTTGGCAGGGCACTATGTTCCGTTCGATGTCCGACCGAACTAAATCCTTCGCCGCCGTTGCCGCGATGCTGGCCGTCGCGCTCTGCAATGTCGTGTTCGGCATGGACTGGGCGGTTGAGCGGCGCCCTCCCCAGCAGCTCGCGGCGGTCGCGGGCGTCACTGAAGCGCCGGTGGTGGCGAGCCCGCCGGTCACGCCCGCGCGCCCGGCATCGCCGGCTGAGGCCGGCAGCCGGCCCATCGGCGGCAATGCCGTTGCCGGCCCGGACAGCGGCGCACCGCGCCCGGACAGCGGCGCACCGCGCCCGGACGCCGCGCTGCAAATGAATGAGCCGGCCACCCAAGTGCTGGCCGCACCCGCGCCGGCCGAAGCGGCGCAGCCGAAATGCGACGTGGTCGTCTGTGCGCAAGCCTATCGCTCGTTCCAGGAATCGGATTGCACCTGGCAGCCCTTTGACGGTCCGCGCCGGCTTTGCACCAAGGGCACGGAAACCCCGGCCGCACCCGCGGCGAGCGCTGCGCGCGCCGAGGCCGCCACGCCCGGCGCCGGGCGCTGCAACCTAAAGGCCTGCGCCGAAGCCTATGTTTCATTCAATGCGGGCGATTGCACCTATCAGCCGACCGACGGTCCGCGCCGTCTTTGCGAGAAGTAACCCCCGAGTGGGCGAGGCGAACTCGCTTCCCTCTCCCCTTGTGGGAGAGGGTGGATTGCGCGGAGCGATAGCGAGCGCGAGCCGGGTGAGGGGTACGGACTCTCAAGAGACTATGACCCCCTCACCCGCCCTCGTTCGGCTTCGCCTGCACTCGGGCACCCTCTCCCACAAGGGGAGAGGGAAGCGCGTATGCCGCGCGCTTCAGTAAATCACCACGCTCCTGATCGACTTGCCCTCGTGCATCAGCGCGAAGGCGTCGTTGATCTTGGCGAGCGGCATGGTGTGGGTGATCAGGTCGTCGATGTTGATCTTGCCCTCCATGTACCAGTCGACGATCTTCGGCACGTCGGTGCGCCCGCGCGCGCCGCCGAAGGCGGTGCCGCGCCACACCCGGCCGGTGACCAGTTGGAACGGGCGCGTGGCGATCTCCTGCCCCGCGCCGGCGACGCCGATGATGATGCTTTCGCCCCAGCCGCGATGGCAGCATTCCAAGGCTTGCTGCATCACGTTGACATTGCCGATGCATTCAAACGAGAAATCGGCGCCGCCGTCGGTCAATTCGACGACCGCCTGCACCACCTTGTCGCGGCCGACCGCGTTCGGATTGACGAAATGCGTCATGCCGAATTTCTCGGCGATGGCGCGTTTTGATGGATTGGTGTCGATGCCGACGATCTTGTCGGCGCCGACCATGCGGGCACCCTGGATGACATTGAGCCCGATGCCGCCGAGGCCGAACACCGCGACATTGGCGCCCGGCCACACCTTCGCGGTGTTGATGACGGCGCCGATGCCGGTGGTGACGCCGCAGCCGATGTAGCAAATCTTGTCGAAGGCTGCGTCCGCGCGCACCTTGGCGAGCGCGATTTCCGGCAGCACGGTGAAATTGGCGAAGGTCGAGCAGCCCATGTAGTGGAACACCGGATCGCCGTCGCAGCGGAAGCGGCTGGTGCCGTCCGGCATCAGGCCTTTGCCTTGCGTGGCGCGGATGGCGGTGCACAGATTCGAGCGGCGCGACAGGCAGGTTTTGCAACTTCGGCATTCCGGCGTGTAGAGCGGGATGACGTGGTCGCCGGCTTTCAACGTGGTCACGCCGGCGCCAACTTCGCGCACTACGCCAGCCCCTTCGTGGCCGAGGATGGCGGGGAAGATGCCTTCCGGATCGGCGCCTGACAGCGTGTAGGCGTCGGTGTGGCAGATGCCGGTCGCTATGATCTCGACCAGCACTTCGCCGGCCTTCGGGCCTTCGATGTCGATGGTCTCGATGGTGAGCGGCTCACCGGCTTTCCAGGCGACGGCTGCGCGGGTTTGCATGCATTCCTCCCCAATCGTTTCAACTGCTCTAAAGCATGTTCGATAGAGATTGAAGCGATTGCGGCAGTTACAGCGCGCTCCCTCTCCCCTTGGGGGAGAGGGCTGGGGTGAGGGGGCAAGTGACTTCTCGATGGATCGTAACCCCTCACCCGGATCGCACCCGAACTCGAGTATACCCGAGTTCGGGAAATTAGATTGGTCGAAGTCGGATAAATCCGACTTCGACTGCGATCCGACCTCTCCCTATGGGAGAGGTGAAGGAAGAAGACTACGGCTGCCAGGCCGCTTCTTTTGCTTCGGGTTCGTCGGCACCCGCGCGCGCGGCGTCGATCACCTTGAACAGCGCGCGCAGCACTTCCGTCACCCCTTGGCCGGACGCCGACGACAGCAGCAGCGGTGTCTTCTTGGCGGCCTTCTTCAGCTTGGCGGTCTGTGCTTTGATCGCCTCCGGCGTCAGCGCGTCGGCCTTTGACAGCGCGACGATTTCCGGCTTGTCGGTCAAGCCCTGGCCATAGGCTTCGAGTTCCGCGCGCACGGTCTTGTAGGCGGCGCCGGCGTCGTCGCCGGTGCCGTCGATCAGATGCAACAAGACGCGGCAGCGCTCGGTGTGGCCGAGGAATTTGTCGCCGAGGCCGACGCCTTCATGCGCGCCTTCGATCAGCCCGGGCAGATCGGCCAGCACGAATTCGCGCTCGTCGACGCGCACCACGCCGAGCTGCGGATGCAGGGTGGTGAACGGATAATCGGCGATCTTCGGCTTGGCCGCGCTCACCGCGGCGAGGAAGGTGGACTTGCCGGCATTGGGCAGGCCGATCACGCCGGCGTCGGCGATCAATTTCAGGCGCAGGCGGATGGTGCGCTCCTCGCCCGGCTGGCCGGGATTGGCGCGGCGCGGCGCCTGGTTGGTCGAAGTTTTGAAATAGGCATTGCCGAAGCCGCCATTGCCGCCCTTCATGAGCGTGACGCGTTCGCCGGCTTTGGTGAAATCGGCGAGCAGGCTCTCGCCGTCCTCCTCATAGACTTGCGTGCCGACCGGAACCTTCAGCACCACGTCCTTGCCGTTGGCGCCGTGCATGTCCTTGCCCATGCCGTTGCCGCCCGACTTGGCCTTGAAATGCTGCTGGTAGCGGTAGTCGATCAACGTGTTGAGGCCATCGACCGCCTCGATGACGACGTCGCCGCCCTTGCCGCCATTGCCGCCCGACGGGCCGCCGAACTCGATAAATTTCTCGCGCCGGAACGCGATGCAGCCGTTGCCGCCGGCGCCGGATTGCACATAGACCTTGGCTTCGTCGAGGAATTTCATGGCGTTAGCGTATATGGCATCGCTCGGTCCGATGCCACAGGTCCGTCCGGGAATAAATCGCAACCTCACCCGATCTAGTCCCCGCAGCGCGCTTCCTGCGCCACGGGAGACTTAACCATGACGGATCACGAAAACGGCCCCAGCCGCCGCAAGGTGCTGGAATGCATGACCTGGGCCGGCACCGGCGTGCTGTGGACGATTTCCGGCGGCGTGCCGCATTCGCTCGGCCTGGTCGATGAGGCGCTGGCGGCGGACGCCAAGGGCCTCACTTTCCTGCAAATCAGCGACAGCCATATGGGCTTCGACAAGCCGGCCAATCCCAACGCCAAGGGCACGCTGGAGGAGGCGATTGCCCGCATCAAGGCGATCCCGCAAAAGCCCGCTTTCATGATCCACACCGGCGACATCACGCATCTGTCGAAGGAGTCCGAATTCGACGACGCCGAAAAGATCATCGCGCAGGCCAAGCTCGACGTGCATTACGTGCCGGGCGAGCACGACATCATCGATCCCGACATCAGGCTCTACAAGGAACGCTACGGCCGCGGCACCAAGGGCTCGGGCTACTACTCATTCGACGCCAACGGCGTGCATTTCATGGGCCTGGTCAACGTCGCCAATCTCAAGGGCGGCGGGCTCGGCAGTCTGGGCGACGAACAACTCGAATGGATCGAAGCCGATCTCAAGAACCGCTCGGCGTCGACGCCGATTGTGGTGTTCGCACACATCCCGCTGTGGACGGTCTACCCGCAATGGGGCTGGGGCACCGAGGACGGCGCCCGCGCGCTCGGTACCCTGAAGCGGTTCGGCTCGGTCACCGTGCTCAACGGCCACATCCACCAGGTGATGCAGAAAGTGGAAGGCAACGTCACCTTCCACACCGCGCGCTCGACCGCATTCCCGCAGCCGGCGCCCGGCAGCGCGCCGTCGCCCGGCCCGATGAAGGTGACGGCTGAACAACTGCGCAGCATGCTCGGCACCGCCAGCATCACCTTCAAGCAGGGCGAGCAGCGTCTCGCCATCATCGACACGCCGCTACAAAGCTGAGCGCCATGACCCTGACCAGAACGCTCGCGCTCGGCGCGCTCGCCGGGCTTGTCGCCGCTGCGCTCGCAACGAGCCCGGTCCGAGCGGCCGAAATCGAAGTGAAGATCGACAACTTCACCTTCAATCCGCAGCGGATCACTGTGAAGGCCGGCGACACCGTTACCTGGATCAATCACGACGACATCCCGCACACCGTGACTTCGAAAACCCTGGTGTTCCGGTCGAAGGCCATGGATACCGATGACAAGTTCTCGTTCACATTCGCGACACCGGGCACGTACCTCTATTTTTGCGCCTTGCATCCGATGATGACCGGCTCGATTGTGGTCGAGGCAGCCGCGGCAAAATAGCGGTCGGGGCCGGATATCCGATGATGGCGGGCGGCGCGAGGGACTTGACCGATAGCGGCAGGGCGGAGCGCTTCAAGACGCTTGCCTTGCCGCATCTCGACGAGGTCTACACGCTCGCGCGTTATCTGATGCGCAGCGCCAGCGACGCCGACGACGCAGTGCAGGAATGCTATCTGCGCGCGTTCCACCATTTCGACACCTTCCGCGGCGGCCCGGTCAAGCCGTGGCTGATGGCGATCCTGCGCAATGTCTGCCACGCCGCTTTCGCCGGCCATACGCGGCTGGTGTTCGCCGCAGATACGGAGACCCAGGCCAAGCCGATCTGGCGCGAGGACGCCGACACGCCGGAGCAGGCGCTGCTGCGGCGGCACGATTCGGAAACCATGCGCCGGCTGATCGGCGAATTGCCGGCGGAATTCCGCGAGGTGATCGTGCTGCGCGAGATCAACGATCTGTCCTATCGCGATATCGCGACGGTGATCGAGGCGCCGATCGGGACGGTGATGTCGCGGCTGGCGCGCGCACGCGGCCTGCTGCGCGACGCCTGGATCGCGGCCGAAGGCGGGAGTAAAGCCAAATGAATTGCGACGAGACAAGCGTCTTGATGCATGCGCTGATCGACGGCGAACTCGATGCCGGGCATGCGCGCGAGGTCGAGGCGCATATCGTGGCCTGTCCGGATTGCGCGGCGCGCTTACGCGAATTCCATGAGCTTCGCAAAGTCATGATGCCGGCGAGCCTTCGTTATGCGGCGCCGGCGGGCTTGCGCGCCAGCATCGAAGGCAAGCTGCCGGCGCCGCCCGCCACGACGAGCCGGCGCTCGCTCGTCAAGGGCTTCGCGCTCGGCGCGGGCGTGAGCGCGATTGCCGCGTCCGGCCTGCTGGTGATGGTGATGCGCAGCGACGACCAGAGCCGCATTCTGGGGGAAGTGGTGTCGGCGCATTTGCGCTCGCTGCAGGCGCAGCATTTGACCGACGTGCCGTCGAGCGACCAGCACACGGTCAAGCCGTGGTTCAACGGCCGGCTCGACGTCGCTCCGCCGGTCGCCGACCTGACCGCGCAGGGCTTCACCCTGCTGGGCGGCCGGCTCGATTATGTCGACGCCAAGCCGGTGGCGGCCATCGTCTATCGCCGCCGCGTGCACATCATCAATTTGTTCTGCGCGCCGGCGCCGGGCTCGGCCAACCGCGGCGCGGCGATGGAGAGCCTGCACGGCTTCAACGTGCGGCGCTGGAGCGAGAACGGTCTCAATCTCTGGGCGGTGAGCGACATCAACGCCGAAGAACTTGCCGAATTCGGCGAGAAATTCGAGACGGTGCTGCGGCAGTGAACAATATGCCGTTGCCGCGAACTCGGCGAACTCCCTCTCCCCGTTGGGGAGAGGGTAGGGGTGAGGGGGTTCCTAGACCATCGAGAGGCCATAACCCCTCACCCGGCGCGCTTCGCGCGCCGACCTCTCCCTATGGGAGAGGTGAAGCGCGTATATGGCACGGCCTAAGTCCCAATCGTGAATCGCGTCGTCCCGTCGCGCTTGATGCGCTCCAAGAGGTCGATCTCCCACGACAGATATTCGTTCATGGCGGCCTTCGGATCGCCCGGCCGCTCGTAGGGCTTGAGCCAGACATCGACCGGCTCGTCCGCCAGTTTGGCGTCGGTGGCGAACGGGAATCCGGCGGCGGCCCAGGCCGCATTGCCGCCCTTGAGCCAGCGCACCGGCTTGTCTGTGAGCGCGCGCGCTTCCTCGACCGCGAGGCCGGCCAGCACGCCGTCCTCGGAGGTGAGCACCACCATGCTGCGCAGCGGGATTTTCGGCAGCGCATGGGCGAGCCGCGAGCGGATGGCGAACCAGGCGCCGGGGATATGGCCCTTGCGGTAGTTCGGGCTGCTCGACAGATCGATGACGTTGACGTTGTCGATCGCCAGCACGTCGGAGAATTCGACCGCCGCATCTTCCGGCGGCGCGCCGAGCACCGTGCCGGCCGGTCTGCCGGTCTCGCTGCCCGCTTCCGGCAGCACCGCCACGTCCTGCCAGCCCATCTGCTTGAGCCAGGAGGCGGTCATCACCGCGCGCACCTCGTTGTCGTCGCTGAGCACGATGCGGGCGCCGAGCGTTCCGGCGTAAGCGTCGGTCGCCTGCACCAGTTGGCCGCCCGGCGCGGACCGCGCGCCGGGGAAATGCCCGGCCGCGTATTCGGCCGGATCGCGCACGTCGAAGACATAGGTCGTGCGGCTTTGGTCGGCGCGCCAGCGTTCGAGCGTGGCGCGGTCGATGCGCGCGATGCCGAAGCGGCGCGCCACGTCGTCGGCTTTCGATTTCGCCCAGGCGAGCGCCGGCGCCGCTCACCGCCGGCGCGCGGTTGTCCTTGCCGTGATCGCAAGTCAGCCCCGCGAGATGCCAGCCCATGGTGCCGTTGCGCAGCGCCACCACCTTGTTCGGCACGCCGGCATTGATCAGCGACTGCGCGCCGATGATGCTGCGGGTGCGGCCGGCGCAGTTGACCACGATCGTGGTGTCGGGCGAGGGCGCGATGTCGTGCACGCGCAGCACCAGTTCGGCGCCCGGCACGTTGATGCCGGTCGGGATCGATAGCCTCGAATATTCGTCGTAAGGCCGGCTGTCGAGCACCACCATGTCGGTGCCGGCGCGCATGAGCGCGTCGAGCTCTTGCGCGCTGACGCTCGGCGTGCCGCTGTGATGCTCGACGAATTCGCCGAACGCCTTGCTCGGCACGTGCACGCCGGAGAACAGCTCGAAGCCGGCGGCGGCCCAGGCGGCGTTGCCGCCGTCGAGATAGGCGAGATCGCTATAGCCGGCGTCGGCGAGGACGCGAGCGGCGCGTTGCGGCGAGGCCGTCGTTGTCGTCGATCAGCACGATGCGCGTGGTCTTGCGCGGCACCAGCGCCGCGAAGCGCAGTTCGAGCCGGCTGAGCGGCACATTGCGCGCCCACAACAGATGACTGCGCGAGAAGATCAGTTCCTCGCGCACATCGACCGGCGCCAGCTCGCCGCCGTCGGCGAGCATGGCCTTGACCGCGGCGGGGGTGAGGGGGCGGGGGGATGACATCGAATTCCTCTTCGGCGTCATGGCCGGGCTTGTCCCGGCCATCCACGCCTTCATTGCAGCCAAGGCGTGGATGCCCGGCACAAGGCCGGGCATGACGACTGCTAAAGTGCCGCGCTACGACGCCTGCCGGGCGTTTATCGTTGCACTTCGCCGGTCTTTAGATCGATCTTGATGCGGTTGATCTTCTCGAGATCGGTGCCGGTGACGCGGATGAAGCGCGCCTGGTCGGGATAATCGATCGAGTGGATGGCGCCGTCCTGGTAGATGCCGGCGTGGCCGGGGGTGAGCCGGTATTTCTTCGCCGGCTTGAGCTTGGCGTGGGTGGGATCCTTGCCATTATCCTCGCGCGCCCATTCGGTCACGTCCGTGTATTGGGTGGCCTGGCCGTAGATCGCCCAGGAGGCGCCATGATCGTGCGGCGGTGATGCCCGCGCCTTGTCGTTGATGTGGGCGAGCACCTGGAAGCCGAGCTTCTCGTCCTCGTACAGCACCTTCACGCCGCGCGGCTGGTCGTCGCCGGCATAGGCGCGGATGAAGTCGGCGATTGCCGAGCAGGCGTTCGAGATTGGCGCGCACCTGTTCGCGCCCGTGCGGGCCGGGATCGCGCGTGAGCGCGGCTCGGCAATCGGCGATGAACTGGTCGAGGTCGTAGGCCATGAGTGTCCTCCCTGGAATTTATGTCGGCAGGATTTTGCGCAAACTACGAGCCGATGCCAGTGGCTCTCTTCACCTCTCCCCGCGTGCGGGCAGAGGTCGGCTTCCGAGCGAAGCGCGGAAGTCGGGTGAGGGGGCATCACCGCGATTCTGAGCATCGCTGTTGCCCCTCACCCGGCTCGCAGCTTCGCTGCTCGCCACCCTCTCCGCGCTAGCGGGGAGAGGGAAGATCACATCACCTTCTTCGACCGCCCCCAGGTCTTGAGCGCCGACCAGATGCCGCGCTCGAGCCGGAAGCGGTCGATCGGCGCCGACGACTTGATGGCGTTGATGCGGTAGAGGCCGACGCCGGTCCACTGGAAGCCGCACTTCTCCAGCACCCGGCGCGAGGCCGGGTTGGTGACGCGGGCGCCCGCCTGCAGCGACTCGTGGTTCAAGTCGGTGAAGGCGTAGTCGATCACCGCGTGCAGCGCCTCGGTGGCGTAGCCTTTGCCCCAATGATCGACGCCCAGCCAGTAGCCGAGCTCCGGCGTCGCCTCGTATTGGAACACGATGCCGCAGGCGCCGATCACGGTCTTGTCGCGCAGCGTGATCAGGAACGCCGCCTCGCCCGATTTGCCCGCCGCGGCAATGAAACTCTCGGCATCCGACATTCTTATACGGATGCGGAATGCGCGCCGTGTTTTCGGCAATGCGACGGTCGTTGGCGAGCATCGCTACCGTTTTAGCGTCCTCGAGACGCGGCGCGCGCAGGGCAAGCCGCTTGGTCTCAAGGACGGGGATACTGCCCTCGTGGAAGGTCTCTCTCGGTATGCGTTCCAGTAGTGTCATGACACGGGCTCCGGTTAAAAATGCGAAGAGGGGGAGCCGGCTTTCCGTCTCCCCCTCTCAGAGCCCATTGAGCCCTGCCGGTTTGACTGAATGCCGGCAGACCTCGAATTTTGGTCTACCTTTTACTCGGCCGCGGCCTCCGTCATCGGGATAATCGACACGTAGGTGCGGCCTTTGGCTTTGGTAGCGAACTGAACCTTTCCGTTTACGAGCGCGAACAGGGTGTGATCCTTGCCACAGCCGACATTGCGGCCGGGATGCCACGTGGTGCCGCGCTGGCGCGCCAGGATGTTGCCGGCAATGACGATCTCGCCGCCGGCCTTCTTCAGGCCAAGCCGCCGGCCCGCGCTATCGCGGCCGTTCCGGGAAGATCCGCCTGCTTTCTTATGCGCCATGAGTGCTCTCTCGAATTCCGTTACTGTTTACACCAGGTCCGTGAAGGAATCATCTCACTTTTTCTTGCTCTTTGCCGCCGCCAAGTTCTTGGCAGATTTGGCGGGCTTTTTCGCGGCCGGCTTCTTGGCCCTCGCTTTCGGGGCGGCTGGCTTTGCCTCGGCTTCGGGCGTAGCCGCAGCTTCGGCCTTCGGTTTGGGCTCGCGCTTGGGCCGCGGCGCCGCCGTCTTCGACGGCTTGGCGCCATCGGTGAGAATCTCGGTGATGCGGATCACCGAAAACTCGTGACGGTAGCCGCGCTTGCGGCGCGAATTCTTGCGCCGGCGCTTCTTGAAGGCGATTACCTTGTCGCCGCGCGTGTGCTGGAGCACCTCGCCGGCAACGGTCGCTCCCGCCACGGTCGGCATGCCGATGAGCGGCGTGTCGCCGCCCAGCACGAGCACTTCGCCGAACTCGACGATCTCGCCCGGCTCGCCCTTCACCCGGTCGATCCGGATCACGTCCTCGGCGGCCACCCGGTACTGTTTGCCGCCGGCTTTAATGACTGCGAACATCGTTCTTCCCTTGTGTTCGATCCCGGTGCTCGGACCCTTCCGGACCGGCTTCTTTCAGTCGGTTTTTCGTGTGTTTCTAAGGGCTTAATGGGCCCTTGAACAAGCACGCGGACCCAACGGCCCGCGACGGCCCTGCTTATGGCGGGGAACGGTGCGGCCTGTCAAGAAAAGGCGGCATTTTTGGCGGCCGGTTCCGGCCGGTCAGGCCGCCCATGAGGCACCGAATCGTTAACGCGGCGCCGGCCGCGGCCAGCAGTTCAGGGCGCGCTCTTGGCCGGCGCCCCGGCGGCGGCAAAGGCGCCGTTCTCGGTTTCGCTGCCCGATTGCGCCAGCCGGTAGCCGACGCCCAGTTCGGTGACCAGGATGCGCGGGGAATCCGGATGCGGCTCGATCTTCTGCCGCAGCTTGCGCACGAAGATGCGCAGATAATGGGTGTCGTGCACGTGCACCGAGCCCCACACTTCCTTGAGCAGATGTTGGTGGGTGACCACGTTGCCGGCGTGCTGCGCCAGCACCTGCAGCAGCCGGTATTCCTTCGGCGTCAAGGAGAGGCGGATGCCGTTGAGCGTCACGGCGCGGGCGGCGAGATCGATGGTCAACGGGCCGACCTTGACCGTGGGTTCGCCGCTCACCGCGCGCATCTGCCGGCGCAGCGCCACGCGCACGCGCGCCAGCAGTTCCGCCATGCCGAACGGCTTGACCACGTAATCGTCGGCGCCCAGTTCGAGCAGATGCACCTTCTGCGCCTCGGTCGATCGCACCGAAAGCACGATGATCGGCACGCTCGACCAGGAGCGGATGCGCTCGACCACCTCGGAACCGTCCATGTCGGGCAGCCCGAGATCGACGATGACCAGATCGATCGGCCGCAGCGTGGCCGTGCGGATCGCTTCGGCGCCGGTGCCGACCTCGTGCACCACGAAGCCGTTGAGCTCGAAACCCGCGCGCAGGAAGCGCCGGATTTGAATCTCGTCGTCGACCACGAGCACGATCGGGGAAGGTTCACTCATCTGCGTCGCTTTCGAGTTGTTGGACGGCGGCTTGCGTCACCGGAAGTTCGATCGCCACCGTGGTGCCCAAGCCCGGACCGTCGCTGATGGCGTTGATCTTGCCGCCATTGGCGGCGATGAAGGCAGTGGCGATCCACAGACCCAGGCCGGAGCCGCTGGTGGTCGTGGCATGGCGTTCGCCGCGCGCGAAGCGATCCCATATTTTGGACTGCTCGGACGCGGTCAGCCCGGCGCCTTCGTCGCTGACGCTTAGGATCATGCGCCCGTCGCGCGCGCGCGCGGCCACCGAGATTTGCGAGCCGGGACGGCGAGTATTTCACGGCATTATCGAAAATCTGCACCAGCGCCTGCTGGACCAGTACTGGATCAACGTGAACCAGGGGCAAATCCTGCGGCAGGTTGAGCACCAGATTGTGGCCGGACAGGCGGTTGCGGCAGCGCTCGATCGCCGAATTGATGATGTCGGCCGGGTCGGCCCATTCGACATGCGGCCTGATGCCGTCGCTGCTGATGCGGCTGGCATCGAGCAGGTTCTGGATGTCGTTGTTGAGCCGCTCGGCCTCGTCGCGCACGTCGTGCACCAGCGCTTGCAGTTTCTTCTCGTTCGCCAGCGCCGGCGCCGCGCTCAACACCGTGGCAGCGCCGAGGATGGAGGCGAGCGGCGTGCGCAGCTCATGGCTGACCGAGCCGATCAGCGCCTCGCGCAACTGGTCGGTCTGCGAGCGCATGCGCGCCTCGCTGATGGCGTGTGCAACGCCCAGCCGTTCCAGCGTCGCGGTGGCGTCGGCCAGCACCGCGTCGACGCGGATGCGCAACTCATCGGCGCCTTCCTGCGATTCGCCGCCGAGATTGATCGCGATGACGCCGAACTCGGAGCTCTTGGGCGATACCGCGCGGATCAGCCAGATATCGCCGCTGTCGGCGGTTACCGTCACGCCGCTATTGGCGTCGCGCCGACCGGATGCGACCTCGACCACCTCGGCAAGGACCGCCGACGGCACCGTGACGCCGGCGCGCCGGCCGCTCGAGGCGGAAGCCTCGCGCGCGCTGGCGAACAACACGACCTTGCGCTGCATGACGGTGGCGAGGTGGTCTTCGATCGCGGCATGAATGTCGGATACGTCGAACGCCACCGCCAGCCGGCGCGAAAAGGCGTAGAGGTCGCGCAAGTCGATCTCGCGCTGGCGCGCCGTCTCCAATTGGCGTTTGAGCCTTGTCGCGAGCTGGCTCACCACCACCGCGACGAAGATGAACAGGATCAGATTGAGGACCTCGTGCGGGTCGGCAATGCGGAAGCTGTAGAGCGGCGGATAGAAGAAGAAGGCGGAGGCGAGCACCCCGCAGATGGCGGCGACGATCGCCGCCACGATGCCGAAGCGCGTGGCCGCGATCACCACCGGGATCAGGTAGACCACGGAGCCGTGGCCGAGCCCGGTCTCCACGATGATGAAATAGACGAACACGGTGACGACCGCGACCATGACGAGCGTCAGCAAAATGCCGCGCATTTCTTTGCGGATGCGGTCGAATTTGAGCGCGTAACGCATCGTTTTGCCGGTCCGCGGCCGATTTCCCTTGGAAGCGCACAATATAATACTGCCGGAAAGCCTTGTCTGTCTTGGCCTGCTTGGTTAGATAGCGGCCGTCCAAATCGGGCCTTTTCAGGCTCTATTCGGGCTTAAGGAGAGGTGGCAGAGCGGTTGAATGCACCGCACTCGAAATGCGGCATACGGGTAACCGTATCGGGGGTTCGAATCCCTCCCTCTCCGCCAGCCTGCCTAGCGTTACTAAGGGCCGTTCTTGGCCGCTCCCTCGCGGCGGCTGTTTTGCCCCGGCTATTCAATTTTCAATTTCAAGTTCCGGGAAGGCAAGCTTGCGCAATGCGGCCCGGCGAAGCTTCTCGGTTGACCCTGACTCCGCATGAGGAAATTCCTCCAGCACCAAAAAACGCACGGTGTCAAAATTCGCAAAATCGCGGCGAATCGAATCCAGATCGGGTTTTTGCGGCTCTCTTTCAGTTTGGATCGCAATAACGAGTTCGTCTTGACCCGCCTCGTTCAGCATGGAAAACAAACACACCTCGTCAACTTTTAAAAACTCCCTAATTCGTTGTTCAATCGGCCCAACTGCAATTTTTTCACCTTGCACGTTCAATACGTCAACTGTGCGTCCCAAAACGCGGATGCGTCCATCCGCGCGCCTGATCGCCCTGTCTCCGGGATAGAAAAATCCATCACGGAAAATCAGAGACGTTGTTGCCGGATCGTCAAGATAACATTTCGAATCAATTTCCGTAGTGAGAACACGCAGATCACCTTCCTGACCTGGCAAGCACTCATGACCGTGGTCATCGACGATCTGAATCGTCCGGTCCGCCGCAGGATGGAGCCATATTGCATCATCCAGGCCGCGAACGCGTGCGCTTAAGACCGGTGTGGCCAATTCACCCGATGAATAGTAGATCGTGACATTTTGCCGCGCGGTAGCTTTACTGATGTAGTCGGCTCCCACAAATCCGCCGCTCACCCAAAATTCGCATTTGCCCGAAGGCGCTGAATTAAAATTATCGCTGGTCACAAGTTTCTTAAACGGACGCGGCGTCATAAAGGCGGTTGTAATAGCGGCATTGCTGAAGAACTTTTCGATACGTTCTGGCCTTTGGTCGATGACCACGCAACCGCCCGCCTGCCACACCGACAGAGAGCCCTTCCAACCAATTCCGGTCCGCAGGCCGTAAGCGAGAGTGTGCACAACCGAATCCTGGTTGAAGCCGTGGAAACGGGCTCGTGCTGAAGTCCGCGCATCTTCCAGTCTGCCTTCCCACAGCAGTTTCTTGGCGTCCCCGGTGGTACCGGAAGTGTAACGGATATGTCCGCCGTAAGGATTGTCGCCTTGTGCCGGTGGAGGCCATTCTACCGCAGGAGCGGCGGCTAGAGCCGACCGCGAGACAACGATGAGCCTCGCGCCAACTCGTTCTTTTTCCGGCACACCAAGCATTTGTTGCTCGCGTGCGGTCGTAACAATGCACGATACGTTTTTAAGCGCCAGCAACCTGATATGAGCGAACGACTGCACGTGAACGGTGGTGAGCCCAAGTGCCCTGAGCGCCAAAACAAAAACCCAGGCATCGGCTAAATGGTCCACCAAAACCACCGCAATTGTGCCTGCTGCTAGGTTATGTGCTTCGCAGGAATTTTCGGAGCGTTTCAATACTTTTGGCGAAAGTGATGTAACTGATGGCGTTACCGTTATGGATCAAGGCCGGCTTCGTCGGATTAACCCGTGCCCACTGATGGATTCGATCAATGATCATTTGATTGGCCGACCACCGCGTTGCGGCAAGCGTAATGTTAGATTGCCGTTGGGCGCTACCCAAGAAGCTCGAAGCACAAAAAACCTGCAAAGAAGATCGCGGTCAAGGACGCCGAATGGCGCAATTCGGCCTGAGTGATATCGACAAATGTCGCCGTCAGCCCGGGTGGCCTTTAATACGAGCTGCGAAGCTTACGGCCGCGGCATTAAACGGCGACGGAATGCCTGGACTTGGCGCGCCCTAAATAGGTGTCGAAAACCGACGCCACCAGCCGCATATAGGGACGGCCTTTCTCGGTAATCTGGATGCGATGGCCCTCGATGCGCACGCTGCCGTTTTCCTCAAATGGCTGCAATGAATCCAGCTCATCGGAAAAGTCGCTGGCGATATTGAAACCGGCCTCATCGGCGATCGCATCCAAATCCACGGTCATGTCGCACATCAGCCGCTCGATGATCTGACCGCGCAAGCGATCATCGTCGGACAAGGCGATGCCCTTTTCGGTGGCCAGTTTACCCTCCGCAATGGCGCGCAAATAATTTCCCACGGCGGGCGCATTCTGCGCGAAGCCCTGCGGCAAACGGCTGATCGCCGAGGCACCCAAGCCCACCAGCGCATCGGCGTCGTCGTCGGTATAGCCCTGGAAATTTCGCTGCACCCGTCCGCTTTTGGCGAGCAACTGATCGTCCGGTTGCGCGTAGTGATCGAGGCCGATCGGCTGATAGCCGAATTGCACCAGGGTTTCGTGCGCGGCTTCGGCTTGCGCCAACCGCTCCGGCGACGACGGCAGGTCCGATTGCTCGATCAAGCGCTGCTGCGGCCTGAACCAGGGCACATGGGCATAGCCAAAGACCGCGACGCGTTGCGGCTTTAATTCATGCGCGAGCGTGGCGGTGCGCCGCACGTCGGCAACGGTCTGCTTGGGCAGGCCGTACATCAAATCGATATTGAGCCGGTCGATGCCGACTTCGTTCAGCAACTCGACCGCGTTCTTGACGGTGTCGAAGGGCTGGATTCGGCCGGCGGCCCGCTGCACATGCGCGCTGAAGTCCTGCACGCCGAGGCTGGCGCGGTTGACGCCGATGTCGCGCAGCGCCTCCGCCAGCGGCCGCGTGAGATAGCGCGGGTCCAATTCGATCGCGTGCTCGTGGATCGCCGAAAGATCGAAACGGTGGGCGAGTTCGTCGGTGATGAATTTGAGCAGCTCGGCGTCGAGGATCGTGGGCGTTCCGCCGCCCCAATGTATATGAGTGACTTTACGCCGGCCGGTATGGCTGGCGACGAGCGCGATCTCTTCGACGAGACGCTGCGCGTAGGCCTCGATCGGCTCGTCTCGCAGCGTCGCCTTGGTATGGCAGCCGCAGTAGTGGCAAAGCTCGCGGCAAAAGGGGACGTGCAGGTATAATGAGAGCGTGGCCTCGCCGGGCAGGCCGGCAAGCCATGCGCGATAGACATTCGCATCGACCGCTGGACTAAAATTCGGCGCCGTCGGATACGACGTATATCGTGGGACTGCTTTTTCGAGCATGTTTTCCATTCACGCCACTCGCCTAGGATGATCGACCAGCCGGAATAAATTATACCGCCGGGCCGTGGGCCGATTGACTTATATCAATCGAATGGCGCGCGATGCAAAGCGTCAAACAGGTCGCCGGGAGCCGAATGCCTCAACGGGGCCAAACCGCCGGATAAGAACCGCTCGGCGGTCGCGCACGCTTATCGTCATCGCGGGCGGCTTGCGTTGTGCGGGTGGCGCGCTGGTCGTCGGATGCGAGCGTACGTCGGTCGCTCTGTTCGTGATTAAGATCAGGCCATTGTTGCGCCCGTGCGCTACCGCCCGCAATCGTGGCGACAAACTTCCGGAATTGGTCGAGCGCGCGCATATCGAATCGGTATTTCTCCGGCCTCCGGACCGTGCCGAATCATTAAAGCACTGACTTTTCCGGGCCTTGATCCATATCAATCGCCGATTGTGGCGGCTGCCGGCGTAGCGCCGGGGGCGGCTATGCGGAAGATCAAATCGGCTAGGCCATTTTTGTCGTGCTATGCGCTCGAGGTCGCTGCCGATTCCCGGCCGGCGACAACGCCGGTCGTGCATGTCTGCCGCTTTGCTTCCCTGGCTGCCTCTGGCAATAAAACTGCTGGCGACGGCGGCCATCGTCGTTGGCGCCTCGGTGATCGCCGAGCGCGCCGGCGCGCTCACCGGTGCGCTGGTCGCCACCCTGCCGGTCACCATCTGGCCGGCTTACCTGTTCCTTTCGCTCGATCATGACGCCGTCTATCTCGCCCAGGCGGCGCTGAGCGGCCTTGCCATCAACGCCGTCACCGGATTGTTCCTGTTGCTCTACGCCGCGCTCGCGCAAACGCGTGGACTCGTCGTCAGCCTTGCCGTTGCCGCCGCCTGCTGGATAGCGCTCGCGGTCGTGACGCGTTCGGTGCAATGGACGCTGGCGGGTGCCGCGCTGCTGAACCTGGCCATCTACCCGGCCTGCCTTTGGCTCAGCAGCGCCGTGCGCCAGGCCAAGCTGCCGCAGCTCAAGCATGCCTGGTACGACCTGCCGGTGCGGACCATCCTCGTCTGCGTCTTGATGGCCGCGATTCTTGAGGCCAGCCACCGGGCCGGGCCGGGTCTTCACCGGCATCCTCGCCGTCTATCCGATTTCAAGCACCAGCCTGATGCTGATCCTGCAGCCGCGCCTCGGCGGCCGTGCATCCGCCGCGGTGAGCGCCAATTGTTTGTGGAGCCTGTTCGGGATCAGCTTCGGCCTTGCGGCGCTTTACCTGTCGATCGTTCCGTTCGGCGTTCCGCTTGCGCTCGCCCTGGCGCTGGCCGTTCCTCTCGTTTGGAATCTGACGGTCTGGATCGGCCACCGGCGCGCCGCGGTTGCCCGCGCTTTGCCATAAATGCCGACAGGGGTGCCGGCTGACCGACTGGTCCTTATAACCATATTGATCTTCATCAAGGAATTGCGCCGTCCTAAGGCCGTATAGAAAGCTTAGCATTAAGCATTTATAGGGAAGGCATGCTCTCTTCGTGCGTCGGAGAGTATTACCATGGCTGCGCCTCGCAGCCGATCCGGGAGCGGCCACCGCGCAGGCCAATAACAATCCAGCGATTCATGAAGACTGAAAAGCAGGCAATGGCGATGATGAAAAGAAGCGTGAAGGATCGTCTTTCAATGGCGTGCGGGTTCATCGCATGCGTCGTGATTGCCGGATTTGCCACAAGCGGCGCGGCTCAAGACTCATCCATCACGAAGGGAAACGCTAACGAACTACGGCCATTGTATGCGGACGCTGGAGATATCGCCGAAGGTAAGCGCCTCGCGGACTCCTCCTGCGCCGGTTGTCACGGCGCGAATGGCATTAGCGCGAGTTCGGATGTGCCTAATCTGGCTGGTCAGCGTGCGGTCTATCTTTACCTCGAGCTGCGGGCTTACCAATCCGGCGCCCGCGGCGACAGCGCCATGAATAATGCCGTCAAGTTTCTCAATGACGACGCGCTCGTCAAGGTAGCGGCCTATTTCGCCAGCCTCGATCCGGCTCAACCCAGGCCGCCGAGTGGCTCCGCCGCAATTGTTCCCAAACCCGATGCGCTGCAGGCTGGCAAGAGTGCGGCTGCCACGTGCACGGGATGCCATGGCGATGGCGGCGTCACCAAGACGCCCGGAATGCCGAGCCTGGTCGGGCTGGATCCGAAATACTTCGTCGACGCGATCAACGACTACAAGAGCGGAAAACGCAAGAATGAGTTGATGAAGTCGATGGCCGCGGCCGTTAGCGATGCCAATGCCAATAACATTGCACTTTATTTCGCTTTGCAGAAGCCGGCGCCGGCAAAGACCCCGGCGCCCGGGGATGCGGAGGCCGGCAAAGCCGCGGCGGCTTCCTGTGCCGGGTGCCACGGAGAACAGGGCGTCAGCGGTACGCCGGCAACTCCGAGTTTGGCCGGCCAGGATGCCGAATACTTCGCTGCCGCGCTGCGGGCCTATAAAGATGGCACGCGCAACAATGAAACGATGAAAGGGATGGTGGCGTCACTCGACGACACTGCCATCAAGAATCTTGCCGCTTATTATGCGCATCAGCAGCCGCAGGCACCCAATGTGCGCAAACCGCTGACGACGCAGGAATGGGTGGAACGGTGCGAGCGTTGCCATGGTCTGAGTGGCAACAGCACCAATCCGCGCTTCCCGGCGCTTGCCGGCCAGCGTATCGACTATCTCATAAAAGTACTGCGCGCCTATCGGAGCGGCGCTCGCAAAAGTCCCGAAATGGCTGCAATGGCCGGCGGGCTGACCGAAAATGACATCGACAATCTGGCGGCGTATTTTGCGAGTCAACGAGCGCGTTCCGTTCTGTATATCATGACGCCGGGCAAGTGACCGACGCCAAGCAGATCCGCTGACGCGCCGTATGGCGGCACCTAGGCGCCGGGCAGTCTGGGCTTAATCCGGTGCATGCGCGATCAAGTTTGGCCGATCGGGCTATGCCGATTATGAACGATTTTTCACTAGATGTAATTCGCAAAGCGGACAAGAATGCGGTGATACGCGATTTTGCGCGTCGGCTAAGCGTGGAGCTCGGCAAGCACAATTGAAAAGGCCCGTCCCTTGACTTTGATCAACGCCTCGCGTTGGCCTCTATCGCAATTATGGCGGGCCATTGGCAGCCGTCAGGCAATCACCGGAGCGACGAAAGTGAGGAAAGCCCCTATGAAATACGCAGAAGTGTCGATGTCACGAAATCTCACGAGGACCATCATCGTTGGCGCATCAGCCGCATTGGCGGCCGCTGTATTGCTCGCAGGATTGGTCGCTGCTCCTCGATCCGCGACGGCACTGCCGGCCTACTCCCAAAAGGAAGGCAAGGCTTGCGGATATTGCCACGTGAATCCGGCGGGCGGCGGGCCGCGAAATGCCAAGGGCCAGCAATACGAAGCGAACGGTCACAAGTTCAAATAGCGGCCGGCTAGCGGGGAATTAACGCCTCGCATTCGCGCGATCTCGTCTGAACAGCTGGCAAGCGTGGTTTCACGCACTGATGCGGCGGGGATTGGTTTCTAAAAAGCCATCCCTGCCGCAGCGGACTGTTTGCCGCGCTCGTAAGAACATTAGGAACATTACGCCTATGTCCGCGAATTGCCGCGGCGACGAAGGCGTCGATAGCCTCGATCAGCGACCATCCGATCCGCGTTCAACGTGACCTGCCGGACGCGCGCCGCGACATGGGTTCCAAACCAATTTTTTTGTGAGTTCGAGAATGCATCGCATTTGCGCGGCGCAATTCGTGGCGAGGTGTTCGCCGATCCGCGCCGGCTCGTTCCCGGCATCGGCAATTGTTGGCCGATAATGCGCATCACGTTGCTTGGTTTTATGGGCGCCGCCAGCGCAAGTGGGCGGAACTGCGCTGGCGCGCCACGCGTTGGACGATTATTTCTGAAACGCCCCGCATATTGATATGGATCAACTCTGATTTTCCGCCTGCTCGCAATAATAAAACAAAGATTTTCGCCGGAGGGGAGCGGCGAAAAATCATAGCCAAAACTCCCGAGGAAACGTTCAAAGCGGGCAACCCATGCCGCGACACATTGGTCGAGTCTTGCTCCTTATGCTGGCCTTCGCCGTGCTGGCATACGGAGCAAAACAATTTTTCACTGCCGATTCGTTTTATGAATTTGGCCACTACCGAGGAAAATCGGTAGCCGAGATCGCCGCTGAGAAACCGAAATACAAGGGCACGGCCTATTGCACGTCGTGCCACGCACAGCAGGTCGCAGAATGGTCCGAGGGCGTCCACAACAGTGTCGATGTGGGCAAAGTCGTAAAATGCGAGGTCTGCCACGGGCCAGCCGGAGGGCGAGACGCTGAGACCACGTATTTGCCGCCGACGACCGGCCCGGATCATCCGAAAAATGTGAAAATGGTCGTTCCGACCGATTCGCGAAAGCTGTGCACGCTCTGCCATGAACGAATGACCGGAAGGCCATTGCAGCAGCGCCAGATCGTCGTTGCCGATCACGCTGGAACACAACAATGCATCGTCTGTCATAATCCCCATTCGCCCAGGCTCGGTTTAGTAGCGGCCACGACAACGGCGCAGGCCGGCGACGCCGCGGCAGGCAAGGTCAAGGCGGCGGAATGCGCGGGCTGTCATGGGCCCGAAGGTGTGAGCAATAATCTTCCGGGACCAACGCTCGCGGGACAGCACGATGCCTACATCATCGATGTGCTCAAGGAATACAATTCGGGCGCACGCGTCGAGCCCATGATGAGTGCGGCGGCCAAGGTGAGCGAAGATGATGCCGCAAACCTTGCCGCTTATTTCAATAGCTTGAAATGCGAGAGCACTCTGACCCCGGACAAACAGGCGACGTTGCCGGGCCACACGATCGCGTCCAAGTGCACGGCTTGTCATGGCGCTAACGGGGTGAGCACCAATCGCTCGTGGCCTAATCTCGTTGGGCAATCCAAGGATTATCTCGTCAATGCGTTGCGGCGTTACATCAGTGGCGCCCGCAAGAATGCCATCATGGCCGGGATCGCGAAGGGCTTGAACGATACCGAACTCGAAAATGTAGCGGCCTATTACGCCGCCGCGACTTGCAAGTAAGGCACGGCGAACAGGGATTTGGAGCGCTGCAAATGGATGAGAACGAACAACTTGAGAAGCACGATAAAGAACGCCGCGATTTTCTGAGCTGTCTCGGAAGCGCTATTGCATGTGGCGCCGCGGCGGTGGCCGCAAACTCGGTAGCATCTCAGGCAACGGCGGCTGTCCAAGGCGCAGCAGCCGCCGTCGATAAACCAGCAATCCCAGGCTACGATTGGTCAAAGCATCAATGGGCATTCGGCGTCGATGCTGAAAAATGCATCGGCTGTTTGCGCTGCGTCGAGGCATGCAAGAAAGAAAACAACGTTTCACAAGACCCGCATCACTTCCGCACATGGGTCGAGCGCTACGTCACCTTGCAAGGCGAGGACAAAGCGCGAATCGATAGCCAAGCCGACCCGGTGAATATCGCGGTTTCAGCCGCGGAGGGAGGAACATACCGTTTCGCCAATCGGTACAAGGATGCCAACGTCGAGAAAGCGTTCTTTGTGCCGAAGCTTTGCAATCACTGCACAAATCCGGCCTGCGTGCAGGTTTGCCCGACCGGCGCAACCTACAAGACCGAGGACGGCGTCGTCGTCATCGATCATACTTATTGCATCGGCTGCCAGTATTGCGTGCAGGCCTGCCCCTACGGCGCGCGCTTCTTCAATGAGGAAAAGAACGTCACCGACAAGTGCACCTGGTGTTACCACCGGATTACCAAGGGGCTGCTGCCGGCCTGCGTTGAGGTTTGTCCGGTTGGCGCGCGCATTTTTGGCGACCGCAACGACAAACAAAGCCCAATAAGCCAGTTCATCCAAAACAATCGGGTTCGCGTGCTGAGACCCGAGACCGGCAATGCTCCGAATGTCTTCTATGTGGGCACAGACAAGGACGTGATCTAATGGAAGCGCTATTTCACGCCTCGCCGTTCACCGGTTTCGTTTACCCGAATGAAACGGTTATTCCGTGGACCGTGTTGATCGTGGTCTATCCCTATCTCACGGGATTGGTCGCCGGCGCCTTCACCATTTCAAGTTTGTACCAAGTGTTTGGCTTCAAGCAATTGCGGCCGGTGGCACATTTTGCGCTGCTCATCTCGCTATGTTGCATGATTACTGTTCCGCTGCCCTTGCTGTTGCATCTTGGCCATCCCGAGCGTGCATTCAACGCAATGATAACGCCGCATACGACCTCTGCCTTTGCGGTCTTTGGCTATGCGGCTGCTTTCTACGTGATTCTGCTGACCATTGAGACCTGGTTTGTTTTTCGACCGCAGATCGTACAAAAGGCACAGCAACAGACCGGAGTATTGCGATGGTTTTATCGCATCTTGTCGCTCGGATCCGATGATGTTTCCGAAAAGGCGATGCGTTACGACCAAAAATGGCTATTCGCTTTGGCGATCATCGGCATTCCCGGCGCGCACGGCTTGCATGGATACGTCGGGTTTGTGTTCGGCTCTTTGAAGTCGCGCGAGTGGTGGTCCTCCGATCTTATGCCGGTCATATTTCTGTTATCTGCGATCATCTCCGGTACGGCGTTTGTGATCATTCTCTATGTCTTATCCTGTAAGCTGCGCAGAGTTTCAATCGATCTAGCGTGTCTGAAGGTCATGGCATATGCGCTATGGGGCTTCATGATGTTCACGCTGGTCATAGAAGGCGTGGAATTCATGAGCTTGGTCTATCGGGGCCGCGAAGGCATCGAGGTCATTATGGAGTTTGTCAAAGGGCCGCTCGTCGTTCCGTTCTTCATTTTGCAATTCGGCTGCGGTTCCGTGCTGCCGCTCGCCATCATTACGTTCATGATTTGGCGGGGCACCAGTGGAACATCGCTGATTGTCGGAATTACCGGATGCTCGATCCTTGTCCTGCTCGCGGTGCTGATGATGCGCTACAATGTCGTCATCGGCGGACAAGAAATCTCAAAGACCGGGAAGGGACTGCTGGCCTATCACCCGCCCATTTTCGGCAGGGAAGGCTTGTTGGCGGCAGGAATTGTGTTGGTCATTCCAATGATCTTGTTATCGGTGCTGGTACGGTTGTTCCCGCCCTGGGAAAAGGCGGCCGCCTGATCTCACACTCGTGCGCCTCAAGCCGGATGGAGCCGTGACGTGACGGCGACGTTGCGCGACAGCTTCGCGACCCCGATCTACGGTGCCTGGCACCTCGCCGAACCCCTCATCTTCAACTGGCGGCCGGATCGAAGCCGCGGCTAATAGCCAAAGTTCCTGGGCAAACGTGGCGCTTCGCATCTTGCCTAAGAATTTTGCTTCCGGGCTCCCGTCCCGGCGGCCGCCATTTCACAATTAGTTCTTTTGGCTAATCAGAATACGGCGCCGCCGTGCGCCTGCGGGAACACTGCAGCAACAAGTTGCTTTTTGATTTCAATCAAAAAGCCCATAGCCGGCAACGGTTAAGCGGGGGTGGCAAGCGGTCGATTTTTCGATCATGATCGAGGTAGACGTTTGCGAGCGGCCAATTTAAGCAGGAAGATCATGACCGAGCCGCATGAAATCAGCGCCGCCAAGGATATCGGCGTTGCAGCACGCATTGCGCGTACCGCGATGTGGGTCGCCGCCGGCCTTGTTGCGTTGGTCGCAATGGCCGGTCTGTGGGCCTCGGACGCGCGCGCGCAAACGCCGGCGCCCGATCAGGCCGTCCCCAAACTCACCAGCGAAATGTGCCTCGGCTGTCACGGTCAGGAAGGCTTCGCGCCGGCCGCAAAGCCGGAGCCGGGCTCGCCGCCGCCGGTACTGAAGGACCGCTTCCTGGGCAGCGTGCACGGCAAGCGGCAGTGCGTCGAGTGCCACACCAACATCACCAAGATTCCGCATGAAAAAGTCGAGGTGAAGGTCAGTTGCGTCAATTGCCACCAGAATCTGCTGGAAGCGGCGAAAGACGACAACAAGCCGGAGCTGGTCGCCAAGCTGAGCGGCGTCGTCGACATGATCGGCCGCTACATGAAGTCGATCCACGCCCAGCCCAACAAGGAAGACCAGTCGCACACCAACGCCACCTGCTATAATTGCCACGATGCCCACTACATCTATCCGAAGGGCACGCCCAACCGGAACTGGTGGCGGCTCAATCTGCCGTATGCCTGCGGCGCCTGCCACACCGCGGAGCTTGCCGCTTACAAGACCTCGGTGCACGGCCAGGAAGCTCTTGCAGGCGGGCAATCCGAAAGCGGCGATCTGCTCGGACTGCCACACCACGCATGACGTGCAGGACCCCTTCCTCGACAAGACCCAGCTCTTGATCACCAAGAACTGCGGCAATTGCCACAAAGAGCAATTGACGTCCTACACCGGGACCTACCACGGCCAGGTCAACACGCTGGGCTTCGCCTATACCGCCAAGTGCTTCGACTGCCACGGCTATCACGATATTCAAGCGCGTGAACGATCCGACATCGAGCGTGTACCCGAACAATCGCCTGCAGACCTGCCAGAAGTGCCATCTCGACGCCACGGCCGGCTTCGTGAAGTTCCAGCCGCACGCCAACGACAAGAATTTCGCGCGTTATCCCTACACCTGGCTGGCGTCCAAGTTCATGCTGCTGCTGCTCGCCGGCGTGTTCTCGTTCTTCTGGACGCATTCGGCGCTGTGGTATTTCCGCGAACTGCGCGACCATCAGCAGAACAAGAACCGGCCGCATGTGCGCACCGAAGCGCTCAACGGCAACGACGGCAAGCCGGTCGTTTACTACCGGCGCTGGCCCGCCATCTGGCGCCTCGCGCATCTGTGCTTCGCCATCTGCGTCATCATGCTGGTGCTCACGGGCATGACGCTGCTGTTCGCGGACACGACCTGGGCGCCGGTCATCAGCCATCTGTTCGGCGGCCCGCGCGTCACCGGCAATGTGCACCGCTTCTTCGCCGCCAGCTTCGTCGGCATCTTCTTATGGCACATCAGCTACATATTCCTGCGCATTGGGCGTAACTGGAAGACCTTCCGCTGGTTCGGCCCCGATTCGATGATCCCCCACCTGGGGGACCTCAACGACGCCATCGGCATGTTCAAGTGGTTCTTCGGCCTGGCGCCGAAGCCGCAGCTCGACCGTTGGACCTACTGGGAGAAATTCGACTACTGGGCGCCGTTCTGGGGCGTTGCCATCATCGGCGGCAGCGGCGCCATGCTGTGGTTCAAAGGCCTGACCGCCACTTATCTGCCGGGCTGGGTGTTCAATATCGCCACCATCTTCCACGGCGAGGAGGCAGTGCTGGCCGCCGGCTTCCTGTTCACCGTGCACTTCTTCAACAATCACTGGCGGCCGGACAAATTCCCGCTCGATATCCTGATGTTCACCGGCAAGATGCCGCTGGAAGAATTCAAGCGCGAGCACCTCATCGAGTATAATCGTCTGGTGGCGAGCGGGGAGCTTCAGAAGTACCTGGTCGACGCGCCGTCGCAGCCGATGACGTTCGCATCCAAGATTCTGGGTTTCACCTTGATGGGGAGCGGCCTGTTGCTGCTCATCTTGGTGATGAACGGATTTACTCATCACCTCCTCGGAGGTTGAACGCACCATGCAAGCGAAACCAACAAATCAAAAACCGGGATTTCCCATGAGACACCTCCTGCTCGCGATGTTTCTGTCGGTGGCGCTGATCGGCTGCTCGGACGAAGGCACGCCCGAAAAGCAGACCGCGGCGGACATACGCGCGGGCAAGGTCGTGGCCGAGAAGGAGTGCAAGGGCTGTCACGGTCTCGACGGCAAGGGAACGGCAGCCGGCATTCCGAATCTGGCCGGACAGCGCGGGCGCTACATCATGGCCGCGCTGCAGGAATATAAGGATGGCAAGCGCGTGCACGCCGCCTTGCGGGCGATCGCGGCCGACTTAAGCAGCGACGAAACTCGCGGTGTCGCCGCCTTCTACGCCAGTTTGCCGCCGATCCCGGCGGTTAAGGGAGCCGTCTTTTCTCCGTATGAGAATGGCAAGGCAGTGGCGGCGGCCTGCGCGTCCTGCCATGGCGCGGACGGCAACAGCAAGATCCCCGGCACGCCCAGCCTCGCCGGTCAGCAGCCGATCTATTTCGTGGCGGCCACGCAGGAGTATCTGACCGGCGCGCGCGAATCGGCGCCAATGGATCCGATGCTTCGCAAAATGAGCAAGCTCGACGTAGAAAGCACCGCTCTGTTCTTTGCATCGCAGGCGCCTACGCAGCGCAGCGCGCCGGCGACCGGCAATCCGGCAGCGGGCGAGCCGAAGACCGCCGTGTGCGGCGGATGTCACGGCTCGCACGGCGTAAGCACCGATACGGCGACGCCGAGCCTCGCCGGCCAGGATCCGCAATACCTGACACATGCGATCAAGGCCTATCGCACCACGCGCAAGCACGCTCTGATGTCGCGCCTGGTATCCGATCTCACCGATCAAGACATCGACAATATCGTCGCATTCTATGTGACGCAGAAGTCGAAGCCTGCGGAAGATGGGCAAAACCTGCTCAAAGACATTACCGACAAATGCAATCGTTGCCACGCCGGCGACATCAATAATCCGGCGCTGGCGATCCCGCTCATCAATGGACAGGACAAGGACTATCTGACGTTGGCGTTGCGGGCCTATCGCGATGGCAAGCGCGGAAATTCCATGATGCACAACATGAGTGTGCCCTACGGCGATTCCATCATCGAGAGCATCGCGTCGTATTACGCGACCCAGCCGTCGAGGTAGGCATGAATCGGAATTACTGCAGCACCGATCCGCGAAACGATGGGACCCGATCATGAGTGAAATGCCCCTGCACCGGCACTACCTCCATTACTCGGAGCTGCCGTACAGCCAGCGTGTGCTTTATACGGCGACGATCGTCGTCCTCGGCATCGGTTATCTTTTTGCCATGCTCAACTTGTACTTTACCTATGCGGGACGAGCGGGCGGCAATCCGCAAATGCTCACGGCCGAGGATCTCATCGTCGCCTATTCCGGCAGCGGCAAGGGCTCGCGCCTGGAAGGGGCTTTACGCGGGCCGATGTCGGTTATGCTGCCGGCCGACGATCGCAATGTCGTCATGGCCTGGGCGGCGGAAGGTGCCGCGCGACCAAAATATGAATTTGCGGTGAGGCCCCTGCTCGATAAGTATTGCATGCAGTGCCATGACGGCAGCAATCCGCATCTGCCCAATCTAAACGGCTACGATAATCTGAAGAAAGTGACGGAGAAGGATACTGGCGCTGCCATCCCCACGCTGGTCCGCGTGTCGCACATTCATCTATTCGGGATAACATTCATCTTCTTCATCGTGGGTTCCATGTTCAGCCATGCCTATGTGCGGCCGGTCTGGTTGAAATGCACCATTGTCGCACTGCCCTTCGTCGCCATCTTGGTCGATATAGTGTCGTGGTACATCATCAAGCTGTTCCATCCCTTCGTCTACGTGGAAATAATGGCCGGCGCCGTGATGGCATTGTGCTTCGCCTTCATGTGTCTGGTGACCCTGTATCAGACGTGGTTGTCCCAGGCGCCGGAAATGGTGCAGGAACGCGAGCGCAGCGGCTTGTAGGTCATCGGGCCCAGTGACGCGCCGGATTGAGCACGCCGGTTCGTTAGCGGTCGGCGCCGCATTGTTCCTGGCCGGCGCGCCGGGAAAAATCTTGCCGTTCTCGCCGACGGTTTCAGGCAACAGACAAAACTTCGGCGCACGATTTTAAATCGTGCGCCGACGCAGATTGGCATTGTGCCGCGACTGGTTACCGCGCTTTGCGCAATAAACCACCGTTGCACAGCGGCAAATAGCCGCCGCCATCGAATGCTCCGCCTGCACCGCAGAGCCAATTCTCGGTCAGCTATTCAAACCAACCGATCACCCGGTCTTCCGCGGCGGACGAATCGCGCGCGGGCGAGCTATTTTTGGTCAGCCTTGTATTTCTTGCCGTAATCATTGAGTGCCGGCGGCGCCGTATGACACTTTGCGCACGGTTGGCCCGTCTTTTTCGCAATGGCCGGGTTCGCCATTGACGGCCCCGTCGCGAGCGCGATGATCGCACCGGCGGTCAATAGCACAGTCCCCGTCGTAGCGGCCTTAACCAGAATTGCACGCATCGTTCGCATCGCCCACCTCCTCGTTGAACCGGAATTCACCCGACATTCCCGACCGGAATGCAGTTGGCGACGACAGCAATAGCAGACGACACCGTTTCGGAAAAGCGAACCGACCGTCGGCGCAGAGCTCTTCTGCATGCAACGCGCGTCGCAAGAACTGCGACGTGTGGCGATGGTGGTATGCTCGGCGCGATCGGACGCTATCGCCATTCGATTATTTCTCTTTGTCGTCAACAAAATTTCCGTCATGGCGTAGCCGGGTAGGGCGTTCGTCTTTTTTGCGCGGCAACCGCTGGCGCATGAATGCCATGCAATCCAGCGTCGCGCGTCGGAGTAAAAAAATTGCCGGCGCCGCGAAATCTCGCGCCGCACGATCCGATAAAAAAGCTATGCGGTGTCCGCAGCGTGCATTCACTTGAAAATGCGAAGCTTTTTTCGGGCGGTCGCCGAAAAGAGTATAAAAAAAATGTACTTCGTCAGATCGGCCGCGCCTGCCATCTCAGCGGTAAATAATTGTAATCAAAGAGAAAAATGCGGTGAGCCCCCTGTGGCACGGCGCTTGCTCAATAGTCGTCAACACCATGACCACAAGCAAGGTGGCGAACATGACCGACAAAAAAAGAATTCTCGTCGTCGATGACGATGAAACGGTGCGCCGGAGCTACCTGCGGTCGCTCGAGAGTATTTCCTGTCAAGTTGCGGCCGCCAGCGACGGCGAAGAGGCGCTGCAGTCGATGGAGCAGAAGCCCTTCGATGTCGTGTTGCTCGATATGCGCATGCCGGGCCAGGACGGCCTGTCGGTGCTGCGCACCATCAAGCAGAAATGGCCGGAGAGCGAGGTGGTGATCATCACCGGCTATCCGACCGTGGACAGCGCCAAGGAGGCGGTGCGGCTCGGCGCCTTCGACTATGTCGCCAAGCCGGTCGGCCCGCAGGACGTGATCAACGTCACCGACGGCGCCATCACGCGAAAACAATGGGCCCTGCGCCGCATCCCGGGCGAACCGGTAGCGAGCGGCAGCTGCGCGGCCTGAGGAAATCAGACGGAAACATTCGAACAGCAAACGCAACAGCAGCAAAAAATTCGAGAAGGAGAAGGCCATGACCGCATCACGCAAAGTACTCGTCGTCGACGACGATCCGGTAGTCCGCAAGAGCTTCGACCGGGTTCTTTCCAGCAAGGGTTACGCCGTGATCACCGCCGAGAACGGCGAAGAGGCAATGCGCAAGCTGAACGAGGAAAAATACGACCTCGTCTATACCGACATCCGTATGCCCGGAATGAGCGGGCTCGAAGTGGCCGAACAGGTCAAGGCGCGCAAGCCGTGGACCCCGGTGGTGATCATCACCGGCTACGGTACCGACGCGGCGGAAGCCCGCGCCAAGGCCGCCGGCGTTTCCAGCTTCGTGCACAAGCCGTTGTCGCCCGAGATGATCGAAGACAGCGCCCGCGACGCCCTGGCGGCGCCCGCTGCGCAAGTGCTGGCACTGCCGGCGGCGGCCAAAGCGCCGGAGGCCGAACCGGCCGTCAGCGGCAGCGTGTTGAAGAATATCCTTCTGTTCTTCGCCGCGCCGTTCATCGGCTTGGCCTATATCGTCGCCTTGCCGTTTGTCGGGCTCGGGGCCTTTGCGGTTCTGGCGGCGCGTGTCGCAGGCAAGAACGAAACGGTGAAGAATATCCTCGCGGTGCTGAAAACCGTCGCGATGGTGTTTGCCGCGCCGCTGATCGGCCTCGCTTATGTCGTGCTGTTCCCCTTCCTCGGCCTGGCGACATTGGTCTGGCTGGCGGGCAGGGCGGTGGCCGCACGAATCAAGGATTGAATGCGAATGGCCAACTGGCCTTGCCCGAGCGGCAAGGCCGCGGCCGGGGGACATGCCCCCGGCCATTTTTTATGAACGGCAGCCATCGGATGGAATTTTTCGACACCAGCGCCGACTGTATGGCAAAATTGTGCGGTGCAAAAGTTATCTAACATATTGATAATACATATTTGTTCTCGGCTTTACGGGCTTGTCGTATAAAAATTCTATACTTCAACTCCCGGGCGGCGCCCAAAAAATAGCGCCCGCCGGATCGCAAATGCCACCTAACATATTGAATTCTAATATATTATTTGAAATAGCCCGATGCTCTGGCACGCTCCTTGCGATGTAGGAACCGAGAAAAAGAAGCAAGCAAGAGGCCTCGCTGAGGCCAAAAAAACAGGAGTTAGCCATGAACGCAGCCCGCAAAATCCTCATCGAGGAAGAGCCCGTTGTCGCCGCCACAGTCGCCCGGGCCCCCGCCAAGCTCTATGTCGTGACCAACAATGCGCCGGCCGAAGCCGCCGCCCCCGAGGCCGCCGGTGGCGCCCTGAAGAACATCGCCCTGTTCTTCGCCGCACCGTTCATCGGCTTGGCCTACATCATTGCGCTGCCCTTCGTTGGGTTCGCGGTTCTCGCGGTGCTGGCCGTTCGTGCGGCCGCCAAATTCGAAGCGGTCAAGACCGCAGCCGTCGCGCTGAAGACTGTCGGAATGGCGGTCGCCGCGCCGATGCTCGGATTGGTCTATGTCGTTTTCTTCCCGGTCATCGGATTGGCCGTGCTGGCCTGGCTTGGTGGCCGGGCGGTGGTCGGGGCGGCCCGCGCCGCATGAGATAGATCAATGAAAATTCCACCGCTATGCGGCAGGTAACGACAGAGACGTGAAGGACCTCCGGGGGGTGCAAGACCCCCCGGAACGACGTTGAAAGCGGGCTGCCATGGGGGCAAACATGAATCGAACCGGCACGTTGCGCAAAATTCTGCCCGTGTTCCCGTGCAACGGCTTCGCTATCGCGGCTCTCGCCGCAGCGTTTATCCTGCTGCCCGCCGCCGCGCCGCCGGCATTGGCCGCCGATGATGCGCCTTCGGCGGCGGACCAAGTATGTCTCGGCTGTCATGGCTCAGCCGGCATGGAAAAGAAGCTGGCGGACGGCGACACCCTGCAATTGCATGTGTCGGCCGAACCGTTCCTCAAGTCGGTGCACGGCGCCAACGGCTGCACCAGCTGTCACTCGGACGTCGATCCCGCCAAGCATCCGCCCGAAAAGAACGAGATCGCGAGCGCGCGCAGCTTTGCGGTCGAAACGACCCAGGTATGCAAGACTTGCCATGCCGACAAGTTCGAGCAATGGCAGAGCAGCGTGCACGCCGCGCTGGTGCGTGCGGGCAATCCGGCGGCCCCGATCTGCACCGACTGTCACAATCCGCATGCGGTGATCAAGGGCGCGGCGACCGATATCGAGCAGGTCCCCTGCAAGAAGTGCCACAGCGATATCTACACTGCCTATCTCGGCAGCGTGCATGCGAAATCCCGGCTCAGTTCCAAGGACAGTTATGCCCCGGTCTGCTCCGGCTGCCACAGCGCGCATGCCGTGAAACCGATTTCGATCGGCTCGCTTGAGCAAGGACCGGAGGGCGCCTGTTTCGGCTGCCATGCCGGCGTTCTGGAATCCCATCAGAAATGGCTGCCCAATGCCGCCTTGCATTTCGAGGCGGTGTCCTGCCCGGCCTGCCACGTGCCGACCGCGCAACGCAAAGTCGATCTCATGCTGATCAACAGCAGCAATATGAAGGCGCGCGGAACCGAGCAAATCGGCTTGCCGCTGTTTGAGGCCAGCGCTAGTTCCGACAGCAAGGGAATCGATGCGCAGACGCTGTGGAAGCTGATGCAGACGCTCGATCGCAGCGGCATCGCCGGCAAGACCGTTTTGCGTGGCCGCTTGGAACCCACGACCGCACCGCAGATGCATGCGCTGGCCGACAAGAGCAAGGCGCTCAGCGACTGCCACATCTGTCATCGCGAGGGATCGCAGGCCTTCCAGAGCGTGACCATCTCGCTGGTCGGGCCGGACGGCCGGCGCGTGGGCTACGGCGCCAACGCGGATGTGCTGAATTCGGCGTTCTCGGTTGGCTCGGTGAGCGGCTTCTATGCGATCGGCGGCACCCGCATTTGGCTGCTCGATATCCTGCTCGCGCTCGCCATCTTCGGCGGCTTGAGCATCGCCGTCGGCCATGTCTTCCTAGGCTGGATGTTCAAGCGCTTCGGCTTGTATCACCCGCATAACGGGCATGGCCAACCGCCGGCCGGCGGCAATGGTTCCAAGGCGGCGTGACGGCGCGCGAGCGGCAGAAGGAACGGCAACATGCATAGACTTTACATTCACCCGCTGCCGGTCAGGATCTGGCATTGGACCAATGCCGTCGGCTTTGTCCTGATGATCCTGTCGGGCATGCAGATCCGCTATGTCGGGCTGATCGATGTGGTGTCGTTCCGCACCGCCGTCAGCGTGCACAATTTCGTCGGCTTCGTGCTGATCGCCAATTTCTGCCTGTGGCTGGCGTTCTACATCACCTCCGACCGCGTGCGGGCCTATCACTCCGAACTGAACCTGAAGAAACATTTCATCGGCAGCTACCGGCAGGCCTATTACTATGCCTTCGGCATATTCCGCGGCGATCCCAACCCGTTCACGCCGACCATCTACCGCAAGTTCAACCCGCTGCAGAGCATGATCTACCAGATCATCATGATGCTGCTGTTCCCGCTGCAGATTTATACCGGCATCCTGTTGTGGGACGTGAAGCGGTTCGCCGCGCAGGTCGACTTCTTCGGCGGCGTGCGCGTGATCGATACCGTGCATGTCCTGATCTTCATCGCTTTCGTCTTCTACATTCTGGTCCACGTCTATCTCGGCACGCTCGGTCACACCCGGACCGCGCATTTCAAGGCCATGATGACCGGCTACGAGGAGATGGAGGAGGAAGAGGCCGCGGCGAAGTCCGCGCCGGCCGGCGGCGGCCGCCAGGCCTGACCGGATCGCGCCCGCTGGCTGCTCAGCCGATTACGATGCGTCCGGGGCTTCGCTGTCGCCGTGCTCGGTGTCGCGCACGCGGATCGCGTATTTCTTCATCAGCGCTTGGAAATTCGGACGCTGCATTCCGGTTTCCTCGGCGCTTTTGGTCACGTTCCAGTCATTGCGCTTGAGCGCCTCGAGCACGAACTGCTTCTCGATATCCTCCACCGACTTTTCGCGCGCGGCCTTTTTGACCCGCTTGAGCTCGTCGCCGGTGCGCGGCACCGCAAGATCGGCCTGCGCCCGCGACGGATCGACGATGTTGACGAGGTGGGCCTGGCGAATGACGTTGTCGTTGGTCAGGATCGCCGCCCGGTGCATGACGTTTTCAAGTTCGCGCACATTGCCCGGCCAGCCGTAATTGAGCAGCGTCGAGAGCGCGCCTTCGGAAATATCGGTGATCTTTTTCCCCAGTTCCGCGCTGAATACCTTGAGGAAATGGTAGGCGAGCGCCGGAATGTCGTCCCTGCGCTCCCGTAGCGCCGGGGCGTGGATCGGAAAAATATTGATCCGGTAATACAAGTCGTCGCGGAAAGTGCCGGCGGCCACCATGGCCTTGAGATCCTTGTTGGTGGCGGTGATCAGCCGGAAATTGGCAACCTGCGTCCGCGTGTCGCCGACGGCCCGGAATTCCCGTTCCTGCAGGACGCGCAGCAGCTTGGCCTGGATCGACATGGAGATGTTGCCGATCTCGTCGAGAAACAGCGTGCCGCTATCGGCGACTTCGAACATGCCTTTTTTGTTCACCACCGCACTGGTGAAAGCGCCCTTGACGTGACCGAACAGTTCGCTTTCCAGCAGGTTCTCGCTCAAGGCATTGCAGTCCACCGGAATAAATGGCTTGTCCTTGCGCAGGCTGTTGTAGTGAATCGCGCGGGCGATCAGTTCCTTGCCGGTACCGCTTTCCCCGGTGATCAGGACGGTCGAACTGGTGGGCGCGCATTGCGCGACGAGCCGATAGACCGCCTGCATCTGCGGGCTCGACCCGACGATGTTTTCGAAGCGATATTTCGAGCTGACCTCGCTCTTGAGCGTAAGATTTTCCTGCAGCAGCCGCCGCCGCTCCAGCGCGCGCTGCACCACCAGTTTCAGCTCGTCCGGCTCGAACGGCTTTGAGATATAATCGAACGCGCCGAGCTTCATGGCCTGCACCGCGGTATCGATCTGCGAAAGCCCGGTGACCATGATGACGTCCACGTTGGGATGCGTCTCCTTGACCCGGCGCAGGACTTCGAGGCCGTCGATGTTGGGCATCATGATATCGAGGATCATCACGTCGTAAGGATTTTCCTCGACCTTGCGCAGCGCCTCCCGGCCGTCCTGCACGGCCTCGACCTGGAATTCGCTTCCATCGAGAATGCGCATGCAGCTTCTGATGACGATTTCCTCGTCGTCGACGATCAGAATTCGCGCGCTCATTGAACGCTCCCGCTGGCTTTGCTCTCGGGGCCGGCCGACGGCGGCGTCAGCGGCAGAAAGACGCGGAACGTCGATCCCTCGCCGACTTTGCTTTCCACCTCGATAAAGCCGCCATGGGCCTCGACAATGCCATGACTGACGGAAAGTCCCAATCCGGTTCCTTTGCCTACGTCCTTGGAGGTGAAAAACGGATCGAATATCCGCCGCAGGTTTGCTTCCGGGATGCCGCAGCCGGTATCGACGATCGATATCTCCACCATCGGCTTGTTCTCGGCAGCCGGCGCCCGCGGATCCCGCGCACGGCGGGTGATGATGGTGATGTTGCCCTTCTCCTCAACGGCATGCTGGGCGTTGACCAGCATGTTCATGACCACCTGCTTGATCTGATCGGCGTCGATCCAGATCGGCGGCAGCGTCCGGTCGAGATCCAAGGCAATATCAATATCGCGCAGGTGCGCCGGCCGCTCGACGATACGCACCGTATCATCGATAACCTGGTTGAGATCGGTGAATTTCTTCTCCGGTTGTTTTTCACGGGCAAAATCGAGCAGCCGCTTGATGATCGCCGCGCATCGCTTGGTTTCGCGGATCACCAGGTCCATGTCCTCCGCATCCGCGCTCTTGTCCGGCATTTTCTGCCGCAACAGATGCGAGAAGGTCAGGATGCCGGTCAGCGGATTGTTCAATTCATGCGCGACGCCCGAGGCCAGCAGCCCGACCGAGGCAAGCTTTTCGCCGCGCATTGTCTCGGCCTGCGCGCGGCGCAGCTCCTGCGTCCGGCTTTCCACTTTTTGCTCGAGCGTATGGGCCCAATCGCGCAGTTGCTCGCGCGAATTGCGCAGGGCGTCGGTCATGCCGTTAAACAACGAAGCGAGTTTGCCGAATTCGTCGCTGCTGCGTACCGGAATCGGCTGGTCCAGATTCCCGGCCGAGAGTCTTTGCGCCCCGCTTTCGAGGTCGCGCAGGGGGACATAGACCAGACGGTGCACGAAGAAGCCGACCAACAACGATGCGAACGCGATGAAGCCAAATGAAAAGCCGGCGATCCCAAGCGTGCTGGTGCGTAACTTTCGATCGAGCTCGTCGAGCGAATAGATGATGTCGAGAACGCCGAGGACGGACGTCTCCTTCGAGTGCTGATGGCAAGCGGCATTGTAGCAAGACGGTTCGTTGTGGATGACTCCCATGCTGCCGAGCAGCGACTCGCCGTTGGGGCCTTTGAACGTCCAGGTCCGCTCGTTCTTGGGAACTTGTTCGAGCGGCCGCTCGCTCTGGTGGCAACGCGAGCAGGCCTCCGCTTTGCGGTCCACGATCTGGCCGATTTCGGGCGCGTAGGTCGAATGGGTGATCCGTCCGTCCTTGCTCAGGATCCTGACCCGGTCGATTTTCTCCTGATTGGCCACGTCGTGGATGATGCGGTCGACATAGGCGGGCTGATTCTGCAGCATCGCGAAGCGGGTACTCTTGGTGATTACTTCGGAGACCTGGATGACCTGATCGGACACCTTGCCGAGTATTTCGGTGTACAAGAACCAGGCGACCAGCCCGGTAAACAAAAACATGGCCGCCGAAAGCGCGATCGCGAGGTAAAGCACGACCTTGAACTTCAGGGTTAGCGGGTGCATGGGTGCCGTGTCTTGCCTTCCAGCGTCGGAAAAGGCGGCAATCCTTCAACAGCCAGCCGCGACCGGCAAGCCGGCCGGTTCGCGCGCGAATCCGCCAATTGCAAAAACAGGTTACCCGCAGCCCCCAGACCGGCCATTGATACGTATCAAAGCGCGTCCAGGCAGCGCAGCCGGCGGCCGCGCGCCGCCATGCGAATTTGCCATCAGGGGCATCCGGCGGCAACGAACGGCGGTCAAGCGCGCCGCTGCAGGCCGGCAATCCGGGCGGCGAAATCGTCGACCGCCTGCCACGACGTATATTCGATACAGGTATCCGGGTCGGTCGGGCCCCCCGTCAGCAGCATGATGAAGCGGATGATCTGGCGGTCCAGCCAACCGTAGCGCCGATAATCGAGCCGCCCGGCAAAGGCGACGGCCACGGCGGGCGCCAGGCGATGGCGCGCAATGGTTTTGCGCAGATAAGCATTGCCGGTCGCCGTGGTCTTGCCCGGCTTGCGGGCGGTGAGATTGACCGAGGCGAGCGCCAGCGGCGGCGGCGCGGCAAGCGAGCGATAAGCCGCCAGGAAACGATCGGCCTCCGGCAAGTGCTTGCCGTAACGCACGGCGGCCACCAGCACGATCACGGAGGCAGCGGCCAGGTCTTCCGGCGCCGGCTGCGCCACCGCCAGATCCTGCGGCGGGCTGCGCGTATTCGCTGTCCGCCAGGCGATGGAAAATATGTTCGGCAATGCGCCGCGATTGTCCATCGTGCGTCGCGTAATAAAGCGCCGCGCCGCGCCGGTCATTTATTCGACATCGAGCGCCCCGTCTGGCCGCGTGCTGTGCGGCGGCCGGCCGATCTGAGTCCATCTCAAATAACATTTCCAGTAACATTTCCAGCGAACCCGATCGCCATCATAACGAGCAGCGCCAGCCCGGCGGCCACGAGGCCGAAGCCCAATATCTTGGCGCCGAGCGTCAGCGGCCGCGACGGCGCGTCCACCAGATGCTGCTGCAGCTGCCCCGTTTCCACCAGGCGCGCGTATTCGACGGCGTATTCGCGCTTGAACTCTTCGAGCGGCATCGAGCCGGTGAACATGACGATGTCGAGCGGGAACTTGTCCGGCCGCCAGTGATTCACGAAATAGTGCACCGTGAACAGGTAGGCGGCGGCGAGCAAGGCTTCATCGCCATGGGCGACGGTGGCAACGTTGAACGCCCATCCCGGCAGGTAGGCCGCGGTGAGCGTCTTGAACCACAGCATGGCGCCGGTCGTCGACCAGCATCGCGATGCCCCAGAACGGCGCCCAGTAATCGACCTTCTGCTGGTAGTTCCAATGGTCGAATGTCGGCCGCGCGCGCCGCCCGAAAAACCATTTGAACATGGCGGCGAAGTCGCTGGCGTCCTGCCAATTCGGCATCAGCGAATAGGGCCCGAAGACTTTGAAGGTCGTCCAGTTCCGCGCGATGTGGATGGCGGCATAGACGATGTGCCAGGCAAAGACGGCGATCATGATCACGGCCGCGACTCGGTGCACGAGCCCGGCGATGTGCGGCCCGCCCATGGCGCGCTCGAGCACCGGCGCCCAGGCCGTGTTCGGATAGAGCAAGGGCACGCCGGTTGCGACCAGCAGAATGATGCTGACGGCGAACAGGAGATGCGCCCATCGCCACATTGCGCTCCAGCGCTGCACATAGCGGGCTTCGCCTGGCGGCAGCGCGTCGCTGCGTACATGCGGCCGCGGCTTTCGCTGCTGGCGGTCGCGATATTCGCGGAAGAACCAGAGCGCCGAATGGATCCAGAAAAACACGAGCACGCCGCCGACCGCCAGGTTCACGAATTTCGAAGCAAGCCAGGTGTAGGGATAACGAGCGAAGTCGTCGGTGGTGGCGTGCGGCTGGAACGTCGCGAACCCCGCCGTCGCGTCCTGATGGCACTTCTGGCAGGTGTTCAGCAGATTGGCCGGCGCCACGCTCGACGCCGGATCGCTGGCGGGCAAGATGGCGTGGCTACCGTGGCAGTCGGAACAGGTCGCGCCATCGGCAAAGCCCATGACGACGACCTGGCCATGATAGGTCTCGGTGTAACCCTGCGCGGCTCTGGCGTGGCAGGCGATGCAGTTCTTGGCGATGACGAGCCGTGTGCGCTCCCAATCGGCGGATGTCTTTGACACGCTGTTATGGGGCAGCTCGGTTATTGTCGTATGGCAGTCGATGCAGCGCAGCGCCTTGCCGTGCACGCTGCCGGAAAATTGATCCGCGTTCACGAACAGCGAGCGCTTCTGTCCATCGGCGCGCGGCGCCGTAAATCCCGACACGCCGTGACAGCCGAGGCAGGTCGCGTTGGCGAGATTGTCGGCACCTTGGGCGAGCGCGGCTTGCACCCAAACGAGGGATGCCGCTAGCACGACCGCCCGCAGCACGAGTTTGCCGGCGTGCATGGCTCGCCCTCCACTGCGCCCGACAGACAAACGCGCGGCACGTGGTGCCGCGCGTTGCAATATTCCACCCGCAGATCGTGGCGCGGTTCACTCAATCGAAAGCAGGCATGCCATCGAACGCGACGTCCACGCCGATCCGAGCCCATCCAGGCTCAGTCGATTCGCGGACCGTCATCGATTGGCGCTACAGCTTGTTGCCGTTCGCTTTGAATTTTTCGCCGGCTGGCTTGAGCTTGCCGCCACCCGCCGGATTTACGTGGCAATATCCGCAGGCTTTTCCGGTCTGCTGAGCGAATGCCGGTGTGGCATTGGCCGGCCGCGATCCGGTCACGGCCAGCGCGCCGGCGATCAATAACGCGGCCGCTGCACCGCATACGAGGACGACGGCATTTTTTGTGTTCAACTGCATATTCGTGTCTCTCCGTTGCTGATAAGTCACACGTGGTATCGGCACAGCTTAGCCTGACAAATTCGTTGCCAGTAAGACACTTAGCGATTTTTGATCACGCTCAGCACAGCTGAATTTTGATCTACATCAAAAGTCGATCCGTCCGATTGGCTATTGCCTCAAGATAAAAGCGCGTTGATAATCAGTAACATACTGAGGAAGTCGTAGTATTGGAGTAAGGGGCGGAGGTCCAATTCTGGACATCGACTTGTTTGGAGCGGCTGCCTCCCCAGTAAATCGGCTGTAATAGCCGGTGTTACCTCAGTTGAACGGGCGTCTTGCAGACGCTTAGGGCAGAATTGTTACGTGGCGGCGGGGGATGTTCAGTGAAAAACGGCAGTAGTCTTATAGTCGAACTTGGTCGCAAAGACGGGTCATCGACGAGCGCTCCGGACAAAACCAAATTTAGATTGTTTCGAAAGTTGGTGCTGGCTGCGGCGTCAGCATTAATCTTTTGCGCTGCCTTTGGTTTGTCTCAATCGGCCAAAGCCGAGGACACTTTTGCTGTTGCGGGCATCAAATCGACGCTGCCCGGCTGGTCGCCAACGGCCAAATCCGAAGAACCCAGCCAGCCTTCTCGGCAAATTGCCGACAATTCGGCATTTTCGGCGCTGACTAGCTTTGCACAGCAGATTGGGGCGCCGACGCTCAGGCGGCGAGCGCCAAGACCGCCGATAGCAAGTTCGACGGCCAGGCATATTCCGAACTGCGCGCTTTCGCGCAGCGCGTCGGCACTGGCCAACCCGTCATCGATCAAGGACCAGCCGAAATTGGCCGACGGAAAAGCTTGATGGACTTGTTGAAGGCAACGTGGCTCGTCGTCGGCTCCGGCCGCTACGGCGCCTAAAGGTGCGCCGGTGAAAGGCGGAAAACACCCAAGCGCGCCGGTCGAAGCCCATTTCGTCGGCGCGAAGGTTTGCTTGACCTGCCACGCGAGCCAGGCCGCGGAGTTCGAAAAGACGCTGATGGGCACGCATCGGCAAGACGCAAAAAGGCAAGTTCGACTGCGAGAACTGCCACGGTCCGGGCTCGGCGCACGTGAAGGCCGGCGGCGGACGCGGCGTCGGCGGCATCATCTCGTTCCGGCCGCAAGACGATCCGCGCACGGCGCGAAGAGAACAACGCCGTTTGTCTCGCCTGCCATGAGAAGGGCGACCGCACTTATTGGACCGGCAGCATGCACGAAACGCGCGGCCTGATGTGCACCAATTGCCACACGGTCATGAAGAGCGTGTCGCGCAAGCATCAATTGAAGACCGAGGCTCGAGCCGGACACCTGCTTCCAGTGCCACAAGGACAGGCGCGCGCAGATGTTGCGTTCGTCGCACATGCCGATGCGCGAAGGCAAGATCGTGTGCACGGACTGCCATAATCCGCATGGCAGCTACTCGGAGAAGCTGCTGCGGGCGAACTCGGTCAACGAAAACTGCTACACGTGTCATGCCGAGAAGCGCGGACCGTTCCTGTGGGAACACGCGCCGGTGCGCGAGAACTGCCTGAACTGTCACGATCCGCATGGTTCGATCAACGAGTACCTGCTGAAGAGTCTCGCGGCCGCGGCTGTGCCAGCGCTGCCACAATGCGGCGACGCGCCATCCGGCAAATCCGCGGAGTCCGACGCAGATTCAGGCCATGAATGGCGGCTGTGTGAACTGCCACTCGCAGATTCCACGGCTCGAACAACCCGGGCGGGATTCGCTTCCTTCGGTAATGGGCATCGTGAGTTACGCGCCGTGGCTGGGGCTGCAGCCACGGCGCACCTAACAAGAGATCTATAAGGGACGGCTGTTTTTAGCGGTTGGGGGTATCGAAATGAAAGTCCGAAGCAAGGTCCTTAAAGCTCGAACCGCCGCTTTATTGACTGGCACGATGGCACTTATTATTGGATCGGCGTCTGGCGCGTGGGCGGCTGATCTGAAGCCGATCTTAAAGGCGCCACCGCCGGCGGCCGACCAGGGCTGGTATTTTACCGGCGAAATCGAAGCGGGCGGACGTGCGTTCATTGAGCGGCCGCCGAGCGGATTTGGCTATAATTCAAGTGGAAATTTCCTGCTGCCGACCCAGACCGACAGCCGCGCCAAGTTCGAGCAATACGGCAAGGTTCCTCCCGGGCTATTTCTGGATTGGTTCTATCTGGAAGCGGGATCCAAGGACGGCCGCTACAATGTTGACGTGTGGGGCAAGGATGTCGGCGTCAATGCGCAGAGTTTCGGATTCGACTTCGCGCAGAACGGCTTCCAGTATTTGACCTTCGGCTGGGATCAAACCCCGCACCTCTACAGCACCAGCGCCAAGAGCCTGTTCAGCGGCATCGGAACGACCAATCTGACCGTCACCAGTGTGCAAACCGGGCCAAGCCGGCTTGCAGGCCATATCGGGACTGCGCGGCGGGCCCCAACGCTTGGACCCGGGCTCAAGGTCTTGACGCGCGTCAGCACATCAACAGTATCATTGAAAGCAATGCCACTCATATCGACGAGATCGGCACCCGACGCGATACATTCAGCGCCGGCTACCGGATCACGCCGACGCCGGATTGGGACTTCAACGTCTCTTACTCACACCAGGATCGTACCGGAACCAAGCCGGGAACGTTGGATTATCTTACGGCCCGAACACGGTCTACCTAATGGCGGGGGCTTTCCGAGCAACGTTATCGCGTTCCGGTTCCGGTCGACGAAACCACTCAAAAGCCCGAAGCTTCGGGTGAATATGTCGGGTCGAGTTCTTGGGGCCGCTACAGCGTCCAGCTCGGCTATGCCGGATCGGTCTATACCGACCACCTGACCAAGCTGACCGCGGATAACCCGTTCTCGAATACTTGCGGCGCCCAGTTGCGATCACGGGTCCGGACGTTGCAAGTGGGGCTGCCGCCCAGCAATCAAGCGCATTCCTTCAACGCCAACGGTGCGACCGATCTTCCGTTCCTCAAGAGCCGGTTTACCACCACCAACCAATACACGAGGATGACGCAAAACGATTCATTCCTCGGCACGAGCAACAATGGTCTCACCGCTGATCCGCTGCCGGCCGCCAGCCTCAACGGCGAGGTGAACACGTTCCTCACCAACAACGTCCTGACCTCGAAGCTCGATAAAGATTTATCGAACAAGCTGCGCGTGCGTTATTACGAACGCATTAATGACACGCCGGTGCCGGCAAATCCCTACACGAACGTTATATTCGCCGATTCGGAAATCAGCGCAGGGCCGTTTACGCCCGAATACGCAGTCGTACAAAAAGACCAACATCGACGAAGACCTGAGGTGGAACACCTCACTTAAATGGCTGACTCTGGGTGCCGGCTACGGCTTTGAACGCTGGGATCGCACCAACCGGTTTACGTCCATCACCGATGAACACACCGGCAAAGTCTTCGCCGATGCAACGCTGACGCATTCGGCTGTCGCGCACCTGAGCTACTCGTATAGCAGCCGCCGTTATAGCGGCGAGTACGAGATCGACGACAGCACGTGGCTGAATTCACGGATGTTCGACTTGGCGAATCGCGATCGGCAAACGGCGAAACTGATCGTCGATTACGACATGAACGAATTCATCACCATTTCGCCCAGCGCGGGCCTGCGATGGGATGACTATCCGGAAACGACGCCATTCCAGACCGGTTTGTCGAGCGAGCATTCGTGGAATGCCGGCGTTCAGGTCGGCCTCAGACCGACTTCGACCTTGCGGCTGACCGCCGGCTATACCTACGAGAGAACCAAGCTCGACATGTCGGCGGTGGTGCCCGATGCAGCGGGAGCTGCCGCGGGTAATGGATGTAACTTCCCCGGCTACGCGCCGATCACATTCGATCCCTACACGGCCCCGGCGCAGTGCGGATGGGGCGACAATCTCACGACGACGTACCATACCTTTATCGGGTCGGCCGATTGGAACGCGATCCCTGGCAAGCTGGACTTCCGGCTGAACTACGTCGCCTCCTGGGCGCGCGAGGCGCATGACTTCACGCCCTGCACGCTCAATGCCGCTACCTCGTATAATTGCAACGGCAATGTCTTTAGTGGCGCGACGCCGTCGCAAGTGGGACTGCCCTGGCCCGACAATACGAGCCTTTACCAGCGTTTCGATGCGAGTGGCCAAGTACAAGTTCGACAAGGACACCGTGCAAAAGCTCGGCTGGAAGGGCGACGTGACGGCGAAGCTGCGCTACGCTTGGGAGCGTAACAGTGTCGACAATTGGGAAAATGACATTATGCAGACCTATATGTACGCGCTCGACCACCGGCACGGCGTATATGACATGGCTCGCCTATAACAACCCCAACTACAACGCTCAGCTGATCACCGCGTCGCTCATCTTTAAATGGTAGGCACAACCTCGCCGGCATGAGCGGATAATACGGGGAGCGGCCTTCGGGCCGCTCCTTTCGTTTGCGCCGCTAGCGCCTGGCAGTATTTCTATAATTCATGCTGCAGGCGGCGGAAACCGGCCAAGCCCGCCCCGTTGATATCCGTCAAAAAGCGATCATCACTTTGTCGTAAAAAGACCATGCCCAATGGCGGCGGCATAGCTATTATAATACAAAGCCTATGGAATCGAAGGAGACCGGCTATGAAGCGGCAACGTCTTATATTCGCAGCGGCTGCTGCTGGGCTCGCCATTGTGGCGGTGGCCAGCATGCAGATCACCACGTCATCCACGGCGTATTGCGCGCCGAAAGAGAGTCCGCCGAAGCGGGCTTTGCCGCAAACCAGCCAGTCGAAGATGAGTTTTCGCGAAGACGTGGTGCCGATTTTCGTCGGGCGCTGTGTGAGCTGCCATCAGCCGAACGGGGAAGGCACCGAAAAAAGCGGGCTGGATCTCACCTCCTATGCGGGGGTGATGAAGGGCACCAAGTTCGGGCCCATGGTCATCCCGGGCGATCCCGAAAGCAGCAATCTGATGCTGCTGCTCGATTGGCGCGCGTCGCCGGAGCTGCGCATGCCGCACGGCAAGAAGCAGCTGTCATCCTGTGACCGCAACGCGATTCGCGCCTGGATTCGCGAAGGCGCGAAAGACAATTGATCGCCTGATAATTGTGATCGCCTGACCGTCGGGCCAATGCCGGCGCGCTATGGCGCGCGGGCTTTTGCCGCGCGCTGGCGCCGATGTTCAGCCTTCGACCTTGAGGTCCTTGATCACCTCGTCGAGGCGGCGAAGCTTGTCAGGCTCGCTGGCGAGCGCCCGCCGCGCATCGCCGGCGGCGGCCTGCGCCTTGTCACGGTCGCCGAGCACCATATAGGCGCGTAACAGCCGCTCCCATCCGGCGATGTCGGAGCCGTCCTGTTTGAGCCGGTCGGCGAGCCGCGCCACCATGGTGCGGATCATCTGATTTTGCTCGTCAGGCTTCATCTGCGCCGCGGCCGCGATGTCGGCCGCGCTCGGCCCTGGCGCACCGGCTGCCGGCGCCGCTTGCGCCGCCGGGGCTGCCGGCGCCGGGGGCGCCGCTGACGCCTCCGGCGCGGCTGCCGCGGTGCCTTCGGCAAACTGACGCAGCTTGTCGGGATCGTTCGCCAGTGCGGCGCGGGCATCGGCGATGGCGGTCTGCGCCTTGTCGTTCTGGCCGAGCACGCGATATGAGCGCACCAACTGCACCCAGCCATTGACGTCGGAGCCGTCCTTTTTCAGCCGATTGGCGAGCCGCTCCACCATGGCGCCGACATCATGCTCGGGCGGAGCTTCAGCCGCACCCGGACCGGGCGCGCCGGGGGTGACCGCCGCGGTCGCCGCGCCGGCCGGCGCCGTCCGATTCATCGCGTGGCGCACCATCTCCACCCAGGGAGCGCCCGGCGGCGCCTTGGCCAGCAGGTCGCTCCAGATCTTTTCGGCGTCGGCGCGCCGGCCATCCTGATCGGCCGCCATGCCAAGGTAGAAACGCGCCATCACGTCCTCGCTGTCGAGCGCGAACGCGCGGTCGAATTGGCTCTTGGCCTCGGCAGTGACGACGCCGTTGGCGGCGAACACCAGCGCCTCGCCGAGATCGGCCTCGTGCGCGGCGCTGCTGCCGTTCAGCCTGAGCACGTTGCGCCAGGCCCTGACCGCATCGTCGAAGCGGCTAAGCTGCATATAGACCGGCGCCAGCACTTCCCAGGCGCGGCCATCGTCGGGATTGCGCGCGAGATGGTTCTCCACCTGGGCGACCATGTTTTCGACCGAGCGGTTCTCGTTCGGCGCTTGCAGCCGCGCCGCCAGCGGTTCGCCCGGCAGCTGCGGCGAACCGAGCGTCAGATAGATCAGGACGGCGCCGACCGGCAGCAGCACGAGAGCGGCGATGGCGGTGGCGCGCCGGTGCAAGAGCGACGATGTTTCCAGCGCGGGCTTCTCAAATTCCGCGGCATCGGCGGCGGCAATCAGCCGGCGCGACACCTCGACGCGGGCGGCTTCGGCCTCGGCTTCCCCGATCAGGCCGGTGGAGCGGTCGCGTTGGATTTCTTCCAGTTGGTCGCGGTAGACGGCGACATCGCTCCCGGTGCGCAGGGGCTTGCGCCGCCCAAGCGGCCACAGCACGGCGAAAATCGCCGCCGCCGTCATCAGTGCAAACACGAGCCAGAGTGTCATTGAAGCATACTACCCGCTAAACCGTTGGGATTGCTGCCCGAAAAGACGTTTCAGGGCAATAGCGTCGAAATGACGACCATTATGCCGTCAATGCATGTCTGTCAGACGATAGCCGCCTTAACCCATTGATGCATATCAAGGCCTCGATCGGTTAATCGGCAAAATATGCGACAAATTCGAAAAGGAGTAGGGCCAATGAAAGCCGCCGATGTCATGGTGACCGACGTTATCACGGTGCACATGGATACGCCCGTGGCGAAGATCGCGGAGGTATTGCTCGCCAACCGCATCAGCGCCGTGCCTGTGGTCAACGATAAAGGTGCCATCGTCGGAATCGTCAGCGAAGGCGACCTGATTCATCGGGTGGAAGCCGGCACCGAGCGGCACCGTTCGTGGTGGCTCGAACTTCTGACCGGGAAAGAAACCCTGGCCCAAGAGTTCGTCAAGTCGCACGCCCGCAAGGCCGCCGACGTGATGACGCATGCGGTGGTCAGCGTGAAGCCGGACACGCCGCTGGGCGACATTGCGTCCCTGCTCGAAAAGCACGGAATCAAACGCGTGCCGGTTGTGAATAATGGAAAGATTGCCGGCATCGTGAGCCGCGCCAATCTTGTCCAGGCGCTGGTGGGCCTTGGCCAGGCGAAGACATCCGGCGCGTCGGTCGACGATGCGACCCTGCACAGCAACATACTTGCCCAATTGCGATCGAAGTCATGGCTCGATCCGTCCACGATCAACGTCGTCGTCAACAGCGGGACCGTCGAGCTATGGGGCATCGTCGACTCGGTGGCCGAGAAGAATGCGGTCAGGGTGGCGGTCGAGGTAACGCCCGGCGTGCGCCAGGTTATGGACAAGCTGGTGATCGAACATCGGATGAACGCCGAGTGACAGCGCGGCGGCCTGCGGCCTGGCGCTAGACGCACGAGGCGCGTTTTGCCTGCCGGCCTGATCCGAGGGATCAGCGGCCGGAGAAATTCGGCAGCCGCCGTTCGGCCGTGGCCTTAACGCCTTCCTTGAAGTCGTCGGTCTGGCGCAGCCAGGTCTGTTCCTTGAGCTCGTGTTCGGTCGCCGCCCGCACGCGGTCGGCGAGGCCGCCGCGCAGGGTCGCGCGCGTCGAGATCAGGCCGAGCGGCGAATTCTCGGCGATTTCGGCGGCGAGCTTCATGGCGGCCTCGCGCACCTGATCCTGCGGCACCAGCAGGTCGGCGAGCCCCATGGCATAGGCCTCATCGCCGCGCACGCGGCGGCTGGTATAGAACATCAGCGCGGCCTTGCTCGCACCGATCACCAGCGGCAGCGTCACCGTCAATCCGAATCCCGGGTGAAAGCCGAGCCGGGTGAAATTGGCGCAGAAGCGCGTCTCCGGGCAGGCCACGCGGAAATCCGCCACCATGGCGAGCCCAAGTCCGCCGCCGACCGCCGCGCCATGCACCGCCGCGACAATCGGCTTCTTCGTTTTGAACAGCCGCACCGCTTCGAGATAGATGTGCCGCACTTCCTTGTCATGCTTCTCGTGAGCACTCTCGTCCGGCCGCCGGCCGTCCTTGTCGAGCGTTCCGCCGTCGCCGAAATTGGCGCCCGCGCAGAACGCCTTGCCCTGCGCGGCCAGCACCACCGCGCGGCAACCGGCATCCCGGTCGAGCGCCTCCATTGCGTTGGCGATCTGCTGGATCAGCGCCATGTCGAAATAATTGTTCGGCGGCCGGCGGATCTCGATCAGCGCGACGTGGCCGGTTTGCTCGACCGCGATGTCCTTGAATGGGCCCATGGTATTATTCCTTGCGTTCACTCGGCCGCGCGGTGTTGCGCCGGAGGCGGCGGTTGCTTGACGATCAGGGCATCCACGACCGAAACGCCTTGCCCCTTGGCGTGCACGATGACCGGATTGAGGTCGACCTCGGCGATTACATCGGCATAATCCGCGGCGAAAAGCGACAGCCGCACGATCAATTCGACCAGCGCGTCGGTATCGGCCGGCGGCGCGCCGCGATAGGGGCCGAGCACCGGCGCGCCTTTCAGCCGGCCGAGCAGGGCGCGCGCGGCGGCGTGATCCAGCGGCACCGGCGCCAGCGCCACGTCGCCGAGCGCCTCGACCAGCACGCCGCCGAGCCCGACCATCAGCAGCGGGCCCCATTGCGGATCGCGGTTGATGCCGAGGATGACCTCGCGCCCGGCCGGCGCCATCGGCTGCACCAGCACGCCGTCGATGTGCGCATGCGGCGCATATTTTTTGGCGGCGGCGAGCACCCGCTCGTAAGCGGCGCGCGTGCCGTCGCCGGAAATATTGAGCGCCAGCGCGCCGGCTTCGGTCTTATGCGGAATGTCGGCGGACTGCACTTTCAGCGCTGCCGGTCGCGCCAGCGCGCGCGCCGCGGCTTCCGCCTCGGCGGCCGAATGCACGAGCTGCCCCGCCTCGTTGCCGCCGATGCCATAGGCCGCCAGCACGGGCCGCGCGTGCCATTCGCAAAGACTGGCGCGGACGCCGCCAGCATGGCGCGCGCGGCGGCGCGGTCCGGTGTCGCGATGCTGACCGCGTCGGCCGGCGGCAGCCGGCGCTCGCGCCGGGCCCGGTAATCCGCCATCGCCCGCATGGTGCGCGCGCAGCCATCCGCATTGGTGAACAACGGATAGCCGGCCTCATTGAGGATTTCGACGCTGCGCTCGGCGGGCAGAGTGTAGGTCCACATGAACACCGGCTTCTTGCAGTCGCGGCCGAGGGCCTGCAGCTTCGGCAGATCGTTTTCCAGAAACGCCGAGCGGCGCGCGGTCACCACCACCATGACACCGTCGATCAGCGGCGATTGCGCGGTGAGCCGCGCGAACTCCGCATAGCCGAGCTTGTGCACGCCCTGCGCCGTGCTGTCGACCGGGTTTTGCGAGGTGCCGTAGGACGGCAGATGCACGTCGATCGCCGCGCGCGTGGCGGGATCGAGCTCGGGCACCTCGAGCCCGGCGCGCACGCAGGCATCCGCCATCCACACGCCGGCGCCGCCCGACGAGGTGCAAATGCCCATGCGCCGGCCGGCGGGCAGCTTGGCGCCGCAGGCGAGGAAGCCGGCCGCCAGATCGATCATCTCGTCGAAATCCTGGCCCTCGATCACGCCATGGTGCTGGAAGATCGCGCGATAGGCGGCGTGCGAACCGGCGAGCGCGGCGGTGTGCGAGGCGACTGCGCGGCGACCCGGCTCGGTCTGGCCGATCTTGGCGACGATCAGCGGCTTGCCTAACGCCAAGGCCTTGTCGGCGGCACGGCGGAATTTCGCCGGCGTCTTTACATCTTCGAGCAACAGCAGGAACACGTCGGTCTTGCCTTCGTCGAGCATGAAGTCGAGCAGGTCCGCGGTTTCCAGAAATGCCTCGTTGCCGGTGGTCACGATATGGCGGAACGCCAGATTGCGCCCGCGCGCGCGGTCGAAAAAGGCAAAACCGAGCCCGCCGCTCTGTGAGATCACCGAGACCTGGCCGCCGAGCGCCCGCTGCGGCAGCAGCGGACCGGCGCTCACATCCATGGTCGGGCTGAAGGTCGGGCAGAGCGCGGCGGCGATATTGGCGAAGCCTTCCGAATTGGGCCCGACCACCGCCATGTCGTAGCGCGCCGCGGTGGCGCGGATCGCCTGCTGCATGCGCAAGCCGGCTTCGCCCGGTTCCTCGGCAAATCCGGAGCTCAAAACGACCGCGGCCTTGACCCCGGCGCGGCCGCAGCGCTCCAGCTCTTCCGGCACGAATTCCGCCGGAATGATCAGGATGGCGAGATCGGCGGGCTGCGGAAGATCGGCGACGCTGCCATAGGCCTTGCGGCCTTGCACTTGCGCCGCGCTGCGGCTCACCGGATAGATCGTGCCGGCATAAGGGTGGCTCAACATCACTTCCAGGATGCGGCCGCGCAGGCCCTTGCGGTCGGACGAGGCGCCGACGACGGCCACCGTTTTCGGCCACAACAGCTTTCCAATATCAGGCACCGCACGTCCCTCTTTTCACCGCAGGCCGAGGCCGCGCGCGATGATGCCGCGCAAGATCTCGGTGGTGCCGCCTTGGATGGTGAGCTTGGGCGCAACCTTCAGCGCGAACGCGATCTGCTCGTCCAGCGTCACCCGGTTGCTGGCGCCGGGCTCGAGAAACGCGCTGAGATCGCGCACGCGCTCGGGCAGCTTCTGCTCCCAGATGGTGCCGACATCCTTGACGATCGCGGCCTCCACCACCGGCTCCTGGCCGGCCTGCAGCATGCCGGCCACCGACACCGACATCCGCCGCAACGTGTGCAGTTGCGCCACCAGGCGGCCGAGCCCCTCCGCGCTGCGCAGATCGGGATTCGGCCCGAGCGCGCGCACCAGTTCGGCCAGCACGTAGAAGGTCTCCAGGAAGCGCTCGGGGCCGCTGCGCTCATAGGCGAGCTCGCTGGTCGCCTGTTTCCAGGCGCCGTCGATCTCGCCCAGCAGGTGATCGTCGGGCACGAAGGTGTCGTCGAACACGACCTCGTTGAAATCGTGCTGGCCGGTCATCTGGTAGATCGGATTGACCGTGATGCCGGGGGATTTCATGTCCACCAGAAACTGCGTGAGGCCGTGGCGGCGGTTCTCTTTCGTCGGCGGCGAGGTGCGGAACAGCGCCAGCATGTAATCGGCGATATGGGCGTTGCTGGTCCAGATCTTGCTGCCATTGATACGCCAGCCGCCGTCCACTTTCGTTGCCTTGGTCTTGGCGGCGAACAGGTCGGAGCCGGAGCCCGGCTCGCTCATGCCGATCACGAAGCACAGCTCGCCGCGGCAGATGCGGGGCAGGATGTCCTGCTTGATGTGCTCGGGCGCGTATTTGAGCAGGATCGGGCCGCTCTGCCGGTCGGCGACGAAGTGCAGGCGCACCGGTGCGTTGGCGACGCGGAATTCCTCCGTCACCACGTAACGCTCGAGAAAATCGCGCTCATGCCCGCCGTATTTTTTCGGCCAGGTCATGCCGATCCAGCCCTTGGCGCCGACCCGTTTGCTGAACGCGCGATTGTGGGTGTCGCCGTGGCCGGGCCGATCCGGCACAAAGGTGCCGGCCGCGACTTCCTCGGCGATGAAGGCGCGCACCTCCTGGCGCAGCTTGTCGCATGCGGGCGGCAGGCGAATCTGATCGAAGCGGAGTTGGTTGGTCATGGCCAATCCTAACGTGCCGCCAGCATGGGCCAGAATTGATGGGCGCCGCGCTTGGCGACCAGCTCGCCGAGCGCCGCCGCCCAATGGCTTTCGCTGCCGAAATCGTCCCGCCACGACAAGCAGACGAAGGGTAAAGCGATGCAGCACGTGCTCGTTGGTGAAGCCGATCGCGCCGTGCACCTGATGCGCGATGGCGGAGCCTTCCGCGGCGGCCTCGCCGGTGCGGACTTTCGCCGCGGCGGCTTCGAGCACCACCGTGTCGTCGAATGCCGACGATTGCGCGATGGTGTCGGCGGCCGAACCGGCGGCGGCCAGCGCCGCGGCGGTTTCGCCGGCCAGGCGGGCGAGGTTCTGCTGCACGGCCTGGAATTTGCCGATTCTGCGCTCGAACGCCACGCGCTCATTGGCGTAGGCGACGCTGAGCGACAGGATCGCCTCGAGCGCGCCGGCGGCCTGCACGCTGCGCACCGTCGCGCCCATCAGCAGCAGCGCGCTTGCATCGTAATTGGCCGGGGCCGGCGCGCTGCGGATGACCTTGCTGCGCTCGAAGACCACGCTGTCGCAGGATTCGCCGGCGAGATTTTGGCCTGCGCTGACGCGGCAGTCGGCGGTTTTGACCAGGGCAACGTGTGCGCCTTTGCCGCCGGTGGCCACGACCGCGATGTGCTGCGAATCTTGAGCGAACGGAATCCCGCGGCTAACCCCGCTCAACGTGCCGTCGGCATTGAGCGTGATGCGGTCGCGCGGGCGGACCGGGGCGACGGTCATCGCGCCGGCCGGGGCTTCAAGGCGCGCGCGCGCCAGCAGCCAGCCGGCGATCAGCGTTTCGGCCAGCGGCACCGGCAGCGCATAGCGGCCGGCGACGCCGAGAATGGCGAAGCCCTCGGCCAGGCTCGCGCCGGCGCCGCCTAATTGTTCCGGCACCCAGGCGAGGGTGAGGCCGGCCTCCGCCATCGCGCGCCACAGCGATTCCTTCCAGCGGTCGTCGCGGGCGCGGTTGATCGTCTGCGGATCGGCAAGGTCGGCAAATATCCGCGCCGCCGTTTCGGCGACGATCGTATCGCTCTCGGTCACTATGGCCGCTCCGGCTTGCTACGCGATGGCGGGAACCTTATGGGGGGCTATCGTGCGGTGCGGCCGCACCGTTGGCAAGCGGCCGCGATTTCGCACCGAAATGCCACGCGCCAGCTTACTTTTGTCGAGTTGATCGGGGCTACCATACCGGGTAGCGTTACCGTCATAACAAGCAAAAAATGGGCTGCCGGCCAGGCAAGGCCGCGTTGCCCGCGCATCCACGGGGAGGATCCAATGGGAACAAAATTTGTCGCCTTGGCGACAGCTATTCTCGCCAGTCTCACAATCTACGCCGCCCAGGCGGCCGAGCCGAAGCATGGCGGAATATTGCGAATTTATCACCGCGAGACGCCGCCCAGCCTGTCCATTCACGAGGAGGCGACTTTCTCGGTCAATGTCCCCGCCATGGGGATGTACAATAATCTCGTCGTCTACGACCAGCACAAGCCGCAAAACAGCATGAGCACCATCGTGCCGGACCTGGCTGACAGCTGGGCCTGGGATGCGAGCAACACCGCGCTGACTTTCAAGCTGCATCAAGGCGTCAAATGGCACGACGGCCAGCCGTTCACGGCCAAGGACGTGAAGTGCACCATCGACTTGCTGCAAGGCAAGGCGCAGGACAAGTTCCGCAAAAATCCGCGCAAGGATTTGTTTAGCAACATCAGCGAGGTCACCACCAACGGCGATTTCGAGGTGACGCTGCATCTCAAGCGGCCGCAGCCTTCGCTGCTGGCAATGCTCGCTACCGGTTATACGCCGATCTATTCGTGCCACGTCACCGCCGCGCAAATGCGCACACATCCTATCGGCACCGGCCCATTCAAGTTCGTCGAGTTCAAGCAGAACGAATTGATCAAGCTGGCGAAAAATCCGGACTATTGGAAGAAAGGCCTGCCGTATCTCGACGGCATCGAATACACGATCATTAGCAACCGCGCGACCGCGGTGCTCGCCTTCGTCGCCGGCAAGGTCGACATGACCTTCCCGACCGAGATGACGGCGGCACTGATAAAAGACATCAAATCGCAGGACCCCACCGCGATCTGCGAGATTGCGCCGATCAACGTCAGCACCAACCTGATCATCAATCGCGAGAAGCCGCCGTTCGACAATCTCGAACTGCGCAAGGCGCTGGCCTTGGCGCTTGACCGCAAATCGTTCATCGACATCATCTTCCAGGGCCAGGCCGATCAAGGCGGCACGCTGCTGCCGCCGCCGGAAGGCGTCTGGGGCATGCCGCCGGAGATGCTCAAGACCATTCCCGGCTACGGTGACGTCAACAAGGACCGCGAGCAAGCGCGCGCGATCATCGCCAAATTTGGCTACACCGCTAGCAATCCGCTCAGGATCAAGGTGGCCACGCGCAACCTCGCCACCTATCGCGATCCGGCGGTGGTGTTGATCGATCAGCTCAAGACCATCAACATCGACGCCGAGCTCGACCCGGTGGAATCGAGCCAGTGGTTCGCGAAGGTCGCGCGCAACGATTATGCGGTCGGCCTCAACCTGACCGGCAACGGCATCGACGATCCGGACCAGGCTTTCTATGAGAACTATGCCTGCGGCTCCGAGCGCAACTACACCCACTACTGCAACAAGGACCTGGAAGCGCTGTTCGACAAGCAGTCGGTCGAGACCGATGTGCAGAAGCGCAAACAGATGGTGTGGGAGATCGACAAAAAACTGCAGGAGGACGTGGCGCGCCCGATCCTGATGCATGCGCGCTCGGGCACCTGCTGGAAGCCCTACGTCAAGAACATGACGATCATGAACAACAGCACCTACAACGGCTTACCGCTACGAGGACATGTGGCTGGACAAATAGGCAAGTCGCGGCGCGCCTGGCCGTGAGGGGCGGCCGGGCGCGCCTTTCCCCGCACACGATGGGAGGTCATGGTGGGGACTTATCTGATCAGGCGCTTCTTCTTGATGCTCCTGACGCTGTTCGGGATTTCCGTGCTGATCTTCACGATGCTGCGGGTGGTGCCCGGCAACATCGCGGATATCGTGTTCAACGCAGCCGGCATGATCGACGTCGCGGAAAAAGAAAAGCTGGAAAAGGAGCTTGGACTCGACCGGCCGATCGCCGTGCAATACGTGCAGTGGATCGGCGATTTGGCGCATGGCGATCTCGGCTATTCCTATGTGTCGGAAAAGCCGGCGCTCGACGAGATTCTGCCGCGCATTCCGATTACCGCCAAGCTTGCCGGCCTGGCGCTGACGTTTGCGATTGTGTTCGGCGTGCCGCTCGGCGTGATCAGCGCGGTCAAGCAGAATTCCGGACTTGATTACACGCTGCGTGTCATCAGCCTGAGCGGGCTGTCGATGCCGGCCTTTTGGCTCGGTCTGTTGATCCTGATGGCCTTCGTGAAATATTTCGGCACCATCCCGATCTACAGCAGCGCCCCGATGGGCTTTTGGCAGACTTTGGGTCTGTACAGCATTCCGGCGGCGGCGGTCGGCTTCCGCTCGTCGGCGTTGATGATGCGCCTGACGCGCTCATCGATGCTGGAAGTGCTGCGGCAGGATTACATTCGCACCGCGCGCGCCAAAGGCGCATCCGATAACAACGTGAATTTTCATCATGCGCTGCGTAACGCGGCGCTGCCGGTCATCACCGTGATCGGCATCGAGGCCGCCTTCCTGATGGGTGGCCTGATCGTCACCGAGACCGTCTTTAACATTCCCGGTGTTGCGCGCTTCCTGGTCGAGGCGATCCGCTGGCGCGACTATCCGATCGTGCAGAACCTGGTGATGTTCATCGCCGTGGTCGCGGTGTCGATCAATTTCCTCATCGATCTGCTTTACGCCGCGCTCGATCCGCGCATCAAATATTCCTGAAGGGAACGCGCATGGCGATCATCGATCTCACGCCCGGACCCGCGGACATCGCCCGCGCCGAGAGCAACTGGTCAAAGATCCGCTATTATTCCGCGGCCTATCCACTCGGCGTCGTCGGCGCCGCGATCATGCTGGTGTTCGTGTTTGCCGCCGTTTTCGCCGGCTTTATCTCGCCTTACGATCCGATCAGGACCGATTCCTCGCTTTCACTGGCGCTGCCCAGCCAGGCGCACATATTCGGCGCCGACCAGATGGGTCGCGATATCTACAGCCGCATCATCTACGGCGCGCGCATCTCGCTCGCGGTCGGGCTCGGATCGACCGCGCTCGGCTCGCTGTTTGGGGTCATCCTGGGCTTGACCTCGGGTTATCTCGGCGGCTGGGTCGATCTGGTGATCCAGCGCATCGTCGATGTCTTGCAGGCAGTGCCGCTTCTGGTGCTGGCGCTGGTGATGGCGGCGGCGCTCGGGCCGGCGCTCGACAATACCATTGTCGCCATCGCCATCCCGCTGATCCCCTATACGGCGCGCGTCATCCGCTCCAACACGCTCACCCTGCGCGAGCAGCCTTTCGTCGAGGCGGCGCGCGCCGTCGGCATGAGCGAATTCCGCATCGCGGTGCGCCACGTGCTGCCCAATACGCTGGCGCCGCTGATCGTGATCGCGACCGCGCAGCTCGGCGCGGCGATCCTGACCGAGGCATCGCTGTCGTTCCTCGGCCTCGGCGTGCCCGAGCCGCATCCGTCCTGGGGCCGCATGCTGTCGGATTCGGCGGCGGAATATGTGCGCACCGCGCCCTGGCTGGTGATCTTCCCCGGCGTCGCCATCAGCCTGGCGGTGTTCGGCACCAACCTGTTCGGCGACGCGCTGCGCGACATCCTCGACCCGCGGCTGCGCAATTAGCGCATGATCCCGAAAAGTGGCAGCCGGTTTTCGGATAAGATCATGCGCAATGAAAATGCCGCGCCGCGCGCCATGAACCCATCGACCAGCGAGCGCGAGAGCACACCGGCGCCGGCCGATATCTCAAACCAGGCGCCGCTGCTCGCCGTCGAGGGCCTGCAAACCTATTTCGACCTGCGGCACGGCGTGGTGAAAGCGGTGGACGGCGTCAGCTTCGCGTTGGCGCCGCACGAGACGCTGGCGATCGTCGGCGAGTCCGGCTGCGGCAAGAGCATCACCGCGCTTTCCCTGATGAGACTGGTGCCCGACCCGCCCGGCCGCATTGCCGGCGGCACGGTCAAGCTCGCCGGCGTCGATCTGCTGGCGCTCAGCGAGGAGGCCATGCGCGGCGTGCGCGGCAAGGACATCGCGATGATCTTCCAGGAGCCGATGACCTCGCTCAATCCGGTGCTCACCATCGGCAGTCAGATCGCCGAAGTGCTGCTGCTGCATGAGCCGATCGGCCGGCGGCAGGCCTGGGACAAGTCGATCGACATGCTGCGGCTGACGCGCATCCCGGAACCGGAGCAGCGCGCCAAGGAATATCCGCACCAGCTTTCGGGCGGCATGCGCCAGCGCGCCATGATCGCCATGGCGCTCGCCTGCAATCCGAAAGTGCTGATCGCCGACGAGCCCACCACCGCGCTCGACGTTACCATCCAGGCGCAGATTCTCGACATCATCCTCGACTTGCAGCGCAAGCTCGGCACCGCGATCATCCTGATCACCCACGATCTCGGCGTGGTGGCCGAGACCGCCCAGCGCGTCATCGTGATGTATGCCGGGCGCAAGGTGGAAGAGGCGCCGGTGGACGAGCTGTTCGCCCGGCCGCAGCACCCCTATACGCACGGGCTGCTGGCCTCGATCCCGCGGCTCGATCTGATGCGCGGCGGCGCCGACAATACCGGAGAGCGTCTGCAGGAAATCCCCGGCATGGTGCCGGCCTTGACCGACCTGCCGGAGGGCTGCGTGTTCGCGCCGCGCTGCGCCCATGCCGAGGAGCGCTGCCGCCAGGCCTATCCGCCCTACGAGGAAAAGCGGCCGCGGCACTGGGCGGCGTGCTGGCGATCGACGGAGCTGTTCGGTGAGCGCAATGGCTGAGGCGAACGCCAGCAACGGCTCCGGCGGCCGCCCGGCCGTGCTCGACGTGCGCGACCTCAAGAAGCATTTCCCTATCTACAAGGGGTTGCTGCAGCGCGCCGGCGGCACCGTGTATGCCGTCGACGGCGTCAGCTTCTCGATTCGGCCGGGCGAGACGCTCGGCCTGGTCGGCGAATCGGGCTGCGGCAAATCCACCGTCGGCCGCACCATTCTGCGGCTGATCGAGCCGACCGCGGGCCACATCATGATCGACGGCCGCGATATCACGCATCTGAGCAAGACCGAGCTGCGGCCGTATCGCCGGCAGATGCAGATCATCTTCCAGGATCCGTTTTCCTCTTTGGATCCGCGCATGTCGGCCGGCGACATCGTCGCCGAGCCGATGCGCGTGCACCGCACCGCCGCTGGCCGTGATGTGCGCAAGCGCGTGGCCGAATTGTTCGAGCGCGTGGGCCTGCGCAAGGCGCAGATGGACAATTACCCGCACCAGTTCTCCGGCGGTCAGCGCCAGCGCATCGGCATCGCGCGCGCGCTCGCGCTGCAACCGAAATTGATCATCGGCGACGAGCCGGTGTCCGCGCTCGACGTCTCGATCCAGGCCCAGGTGCTCAATCTGATGATGGATTTGCAGCGCGAAATGGGGCTCGCTTACCTGTTCATCTCGCACAATCTGGCGGTGGTCGAGCACCTCAGCCACCACATCGCGGTCATGTATCTCGGCCGCATCGTCGAATACACCGACAAGCGCACGCTGTTCACCAAGGCCCTGCATCCTTATACCGAGTCGCTGCTGCTGGCGGTGCCGGTGCCCGATCCGAGCATCAAGCGGCAAAAACGCGTGCTGCAAGGCGACGTGCCGAGCCCGATCAATCCGCCCTCCGGCTGTCACTTCCACACCCGCTGCCCCTATGCGGTCGACCGCTGCCGGGCGGAAACCCCGCCGTTGCGCGCGGTCAAGCCTGGGCAATTGGTGGCGTGTCATTTACGTTAGCCGACCATGAAGCAACCAACGCGTGCCGACGTCTCCAAGATCAATCCCAACCCGTTCACGACGCGGCCGGAGCTCGACGGCACCTTCGGCGTGGTCGCAACGACGCATTGGATCGCGACCGCCGTCGGCATGGCGACGCTGGAAAAAGGCGGCAACGCCTTCGACGCCGCAGTGGCGACCGCATTCACCTTGCAGGTGGTCGAGCCGCATCTCAACGGGCCGGCCGGCGACGTGCCGGTCATTCTTTATGACGTGAAGCGCGGCAAGCCGGAGGTCATCTGCGGCCAAGGGCCGGCGCCGCAGGCGGCCACCATCGCGCATTACCGCGGGCTCGGCCTCGACATGGTGCCGGGCACCGGGTTGCTCGCCGCTTGCGTGCCCGGGACGTTCGAGACCTGGATGCTGCTGTTGCGCGACTACGGCACCATGCGGCTGGCCGACGTGCTCGCCCCGGCGATTGCCTACGCGCGCGACGGCCATCCGCTGGTCGAGCGCGCCAGCGCCACCATCGCCGTGGTGGAAGACTTGTTTCGCGAGCACTGGCCGAGCTCGGCGGCGATCTATCTGCCGGGCGGCAAGGTGCCGGCGCCGGGCGCGCTGTTTCGGCAACGCCAAGCTCGCCGAGACCTACACCCGCATTCTGCGCGAGGCCGAAAGCGCGGGCGGCGACCGCATCCAGCAGATCGAGCGCGCCCGTAAGACGTGGTCGCAGGGCTTTGTCGCCGAGGCGATCGACACGTTCTGCCGCACGCAGGAGGTCATGGACGTCACCGGCGAGCGCCATCGCGGCGTGCTGACCGGGGCCGACATGGCGCGCTGGCAGGCGCATGTCGAGACGCCGCTCAGTTACGACTATGGCCGCTACACGGTATGCAAGCCTGGCGTCTGGAGCCAGGGCCCGGTGCTGTTGCAGCAATTGGCCCTGCTCAAAGGCTTCGATCTCGACGGCCTCGATCCGGCCGGGACCGATTTCATCCACTTGCAGGTCGAAGCGGCCAAGCTCGCCTATGCCGACCGCGAAGCGTTCTATGGCGATCCCGATTTCGTGAAGGTGCCCGATCGAAACGCTGCTCTCCGAGCAATACAACGCCGAGCGCCGCAAGCTGATTTCGGACGAAGCGTCGCTGGAATTGCGGCCGGGTGCTGTCGCGGGCTTCGGCGGCAAGATCGAGATGCGCCGCGAGGCCGGCCCGCGCGCGGCGGTCGGCAGCCTCGGCGCCGGCGAGCCGACGGTCGGCCGGCTCGGCGAGGTGGTCGGCGACACCGTGCACTTCGACATCATCGATTCCGCGGGCAACATGGTGTCGTCGACGCCCTCCGGCGGCTGGCTGCAATCCTCGCCGGTCATCCCGGAGCTCGGCTTCTGCCTCGGCACCCGCGCGCAAATGTTCTGGCTCGACGACAAGCACCCGGCCGCGCTGGTGCCCGGCAAACGCCCGCGCACCACGCTGTCGCCGACCTTGGCGCTGCGCGACGGCGAGCCCTATCTCGTCTGGGGCTCGCCCGGCGGCGATCAGCAGGACCAGTGGACCGCGCAATTTTTCCTGCGCCACGTGCACGCCAACATGAATTTGCAGGAAGCGATCGACGCGCCGGCCTGGCACTCCGAGCATTTCCCGATTTCGTTCTGGCCGCGCACCGCGCGCCCCGGCGTGCTGGTGGTGGAGTCGCGCGTGCCGAAAGACACGATCGGCGAATTGCGCGCGCGCGGGCACGAGGTCGAAGTCGGCGCGGCCTGGTCGGAAGGCCGGCTGACGGCGGCTTCGCGCGTGGGCAATCGCCGGCGGGCGGCGGCCAATCCGCGCGGCATGCAGGGCTACGCGGCCGGGCGCTAGCTTGCGAGCTTGGCCGCCGCTTCCGCTGCGGCCTCTTCCATGGTCATGAACACGGCGCCTTCGTTGCCGAGCCGGTCGATCAGGCCCTCGAGCGCCAGCATGCGGTAGCCGCGCCCGATCACGAACGGATGCATGGTGTAGGTGAGCACGCCCCAGTCGACCGTCTTCTGCATGTAGAGGAATTCGTCGAGCCAGCTCTCCATCACGGCGCGCGCCGGCTGCAGGCCGGGCATGATCGTCTGCGCCGTGCGCAAAAATTCGAAATGCGGAAAATCGTCGAGCGACCAGCTGATCGGCATTTCGATCAGGCCGGTCGGCTCGCCGAAGCGGAACGGCTCGCCCAGCCTGGCGACGTCGCCGCGCCGCGCGCGATAGGGCAGGTAGTCGGCGCCCATCAGGCTCGAAGTCGTAGCGGAAGCCGTGCTGCAACAGCAGGTCGATGGTGTGCTCGCTCAGGTCCCACGACGGCGAGCGGTAGCCGCGCGCCTTGCGCCCCGTCAGGCGTGCGATTGTCTCGTTGGCGCGCACCAGATCGGCTTCCTCCTCGGCGCGGCTCTGCGTCGCCGGCGGAATGTGCGCCCAGCTGTGATGCGCGACTTCGTGCCCGCCGGCGACCACCGCTTCGCAGTGGCGCGGCCAGCTTTCGATGGTGAAGCCGGGAATGAACCAGGTCGCCCTGATGCCGCGCGACTTCAGGAAGTCGAGAATCCGGCCCGAGGCCATGGCGCCGAACTCGCCGCGCGACAGCGGCGTCGGCGTGGTCAGGCCGCGGGCGATGAAGCCGGACTGGGTGTCGAAATCGAAACTGAGGCAAACGATGTGACGAGGCACTTGAGCGACCTGCGTTGCGCGCGGCGACGAGATCGCATCATACTATGACGGGCAAGAGAGGCCATGGCGGTTCGGGACATCGGCAACATTCTCGACGACGCCACCGGGCGCATTGGCGCGACGCAGCAGCGGCCTACCGCTATCCCTACCGGTCGGCTGGCAGAATTTCGTGCGCCACGTTGTTGCCGGCGCGCCGCTAACTTGCGATCTTTCCGCCGGCAGCCGCGGCGTGCAACTGGCGGAAGCCCGCTCTCGCAGCGCCGCCGAACAGAAATGGATCATGCTCGATGACATCGCCGGATAAGCCCACCGCCTTCGTCACCGGCGCCTCGACCGGTCTGGGCTACGCCATTGCCTGCGGCCTGGCGCGCGCGGGTTACGATCTCGCGGTGACCAGCCGCGACATCGGGCGGCTCGATGCGCTGTTGCGCGATCCGGCCGTGCAGGGCCGCAAAGTGGTTCCGCTGCGGCTCGATCTGCGCCTCGAGGCCGATATCGCGCAAGCTTCACCGCGGCGACCGAAGCCCTCGGCGACATCGGCGTTCTGGTCAACAATGCCGGCCGCCCGCTGCTCAAGCCCGCGCTCGAGGCGACCTGGGCGGACTGGGACGATGTCGTCAACACCAATCTCAAGGGCGCCTTTTTCATGGCGCGGACCTTCGCCGCGCATTGCATCGCCCGCAATCATCCCGGCTGCATCGTCAACCTGGCCTCGACCCACGGCCTCACCGGTTTTGCCGGCCGGTCGATCTACGGAATCTCGAAAGGCGGCATGATCCAGATGACGCGGATGCTGGCGATCGAATGGGTCGGCCACGACATCCGGGTCAATGCGATTGCGCCGGCCACCGCGCTCACCGCCTCGCGCCAGAAGATGCTCGACGCCGCCGCGCGCGAGCGCATGCTCGCCCGCATTCCGACCGGCCGCTTCATCACGCCGGAGGAAGTCGCCGCCGCCGCCGTTTTCCTCGCCAGCCCGGGCGCGGCCTCGATCACCGGCCAGACCCTCGTGCTGGATGGCGGACTGACCGTGACCTAGTCAGCATTTTCTCCCGTCATGTGACCGGGATCGGAAGCGCGGCCATGACGCTAAGACCTATTCCGTCAAGCACAGCCCGTGGTCGGGATCGAACGACAGAAACACCTTCTGTTGCGGGGCGATCTGCTCGTAATGGTCGAGCTGGATGCCGACCTCATAGCGCCCGACCTTGACCCGGCATTCCAGCAGGTTGCCGAGATAGATCGTATCGACCACCTCGCCCTCGAACAGATTGCCGTTGGCGGTGTCGGCCGGCCGCTCGAAGTGGATCGCAATGTCTTCCGGCCGCAGGCTCAGCGTGACCTGTTGTCCGGCGACGGCGTTTTCGCCGCCGGCGGCCTGCACGCGCAGCGGCGCGCGGCCTTCGCCGAGGGCGATTTCAACATCGCAATGGCCGTTGCTGCGGCCGAGCAGAACGCCCTGCATCAGATTGGCGACGCCGATGAAATTGGCCACGAAGGCGTTGGCCGGCCGCGCATAGATCGTCTGCGGATCGCCGATCTGCTGGATCACGCCGTTGTTCATCACCACGACGCGGTCGCTCATCACCAGCGCTTCCGACTGATCGTGCGTGACATAGATCGAGGTGATGCCGACTTCCTTCTGCAGCCGCACCAGCTCGACCCGCATTTGCTCCCTGAGCTTGGCGTCGAGATTGGAGAGCGGTTCGTCGAACAAGATAACGCGCGGCTCGTACACGATGGCGCGCGCCAGGGCCACGCGCTGGCGCTGGCCGCCGGACAGCTTGGTGGCGTAGCGGTCGGCGAGGTGGGGCAGCCCGACCAGCTCGAGCGCCTTGCTGGTGCGCTCCTTGATGACGGCGGCCGGCGCATGCCGCACGCGCAAGCCATAGGCGACATTGTCGAACACGGTCATGTGCGGCCAGACCGCGTAACTCTGGAACACCATGCCGATATTGCGGTCTTCCGGGTTGAGATAGATGCCGCGCTCCGGTGCCGCGACCACGTCGCCGCCGATGCGGATTTCGCCGCCATCCGGCCGCTCCAGCCCGGCGATGCAGCGCAGCGTCGTGGTCTTGCCGCAGCCGGACGGCCCCAGCAGGGTAACGAATTCGCCTTGCGCGACCGCGAGGTTGACGTCGTTCACCGCCAGCTCGGCGCCGAAATTCTTGCGCAGGTGCTCGAGCTCGACCATGACATTCGCGCTCATGGCAGCACCGCCAGTGTGTGCTCGGGGTCAAGCCGCAGATAGACTTTCTCGCCCGCCTTCAGTCCAGTGCGCGGATGCGCCATGACTTTCCATTCGAACTCGCCCCAGCGCACGCGGCAATCGACGCAATTGCCGAGGAAGATCGCCTGGATGACTTCGCCTTCCAGACATGGGCCGCCGCCATTTTGGCGGGTGGCCTCGACGTTTTCGGGCCGCACCGAGATCACCGCCTCGGCGCCCGCCGCCATGCCGGCGCCGAGCAGGCACGGCAGCTGAACCGCGCGGCCGTTGGTTGCGATCTCGACCGCGCCGCGGCCCGGCGCGCTGACCGTGACCACGCGCCCTTTCAGCAGATTGGCGACGCCGATGAAGTTGCTGACATAGGCGTTGACCGGCCGGGCGTAGATCTCGCGCGGGCCGCCCTTCTGCTGGATGCGGCCCTTGCTCATCACGATGATCTCGTCGCTCATGACCAGCGCTTCGGCCTGATCGTGCGTCACGTAGATCGACGTGATGCCGACTTCGTGCTGGATGCGCTTGAGCTCGACCCGCATCTGCTCGCGCAGCTTGAGGTCGAGATTGGACAACGGCTCGTCGAACAGCAGCAGGCGCGGCCGCGACACGATGGCCCGCGCCAGCGCCGCCCGTTGCTGCTGGCCGCGGAAGAGCTGAGTCGCGAGCTTGTCCGCCATCTGGCTGCAGCCCACCAGCCGCAGCACATCGGCGACGCGGCGCCGATCTCGGCGTGCTCGACCTTGCGGATTTCGAGCGGATAGGCGACGTTCTCGGCCACCGTCTATGCGGCCAGATCGCGTGGCTCTGGAACACCATGCCGATGTCGCGCTTCTCCGGCGGCAGAAAGGCCCGCGCGGCGCCGTGTATCGACTCCGCCGACGCGGATGAGCCCGGCATCGATGGTATGCAGGCCGGCGATGCTCATCAGCGTGGTGGTCTTGCCGCAGCCGGACGGTCCGAGCAGCGTCAAAAACTTGCCCTTGGCGACGCCGAACGATACGTCGTCCACCGCCCGGTCGTGGCCCGAACAGTTTCACCAGGCCCTGGACTTCGACGTACTGGCCGGAAGCGTTTTTGTTTTCCATTGCGCCGATCGTGCTCCCCGCGATCGAGCCGTTAACGCCTCACGCCCGGCGATGCGCCGGAAGATGTAGATGCAGACCAGCAGCACCGCGGTCTGCGCCATCGACAATGCGGAGGTGAGCGTCTCGTTCTCGTAATTGGCCAGGTAGTAGACGCCGACCGACA
>CAVXKE010000010.1:0-53187 GCA_963762285.1 uncultured Alphaproteobacteria bacterium
CGCGAAGCCATCGCGGCGCGTGCAAACGCCGCCGCCGTTTTCCACGACCAGGATGGGGCGGACTTTCCAGCGCGATGCGGCCGTCGATCACCACATGGGTTTCGGAAACGTTGAAAGTGTGCGTGCCGGTGAGATTCGGATACCACGTCGGCTCGATCGTGCGGACGACCTCATCTCCGCGAAGAAACTTGATCGCGCGACCATAGACCGGCACGGTGTCCTGGGTTGGGCGAATGTCGCCGATGAAGTTGCCGGCCGCGCGCTGGAACGGCGCCGCGTGCGTGCGGACTTGGCGCCATGGGCCCGCGACATGCTGCGCCTCGAAGACATGGAGCACGTCCACTTTTGTCGTCCATATCTCGAAGCCGCGTTCGGTTTTGCGCAATAACGGGTCGTCGAAGCGGCCCCGCGCCACGTCGACGAGCGGCTCCCATCGGTCGGGGAACGCGGTCGCCCGGTAGACGCGCAACATCCTCGCATTGCGACGCTCGGGGGTCATGTACCAATTGCCGTCGTGGTGGAGCACCGACGGGAATGACATATGTTCGGGCTCGTCCATGACGGGGCGCACGTTCTTGAGCGTCAGGCCGTCGAGCTCGCCGACGCAAATAATCCCTTTTTCATAATCGTAGTCCTCGAAGAACAGGTATTTGCCCGCGAAAAAAGGGTCGGCCCAGAAGTGGCCGGGAGGTGACTCGAGGATGGTGAGGTTGTCGAGGTTATAGATGTCCTCGCCGCGCTCCTTGATGGCGATGAACCAATAATTGTTCACGATGCATGTCCGGAATTTGGCTGGAATGCGGCGCGGCGCAATTTCCAATGACACGAAACTATTGTTTCGCTCTGCCAAGTCAATCGGTTGGCCGATAAATTCGGTGGTGAGCGCGGGCCATTAATCGACGTTGCGCGGGCCGATATGACCGGATACGAAAACGCCCATGGGTGCATTGCGACCGATCGAAGTGGCGGCCAAGCGGCTTTGGACCGATAGCGCATGGTTTGCGAGCATGGCGGTCGCGGCGTTGCGCGAGCCGGCGGCAGCCGCCTTCTGCCGCAAGCTGGAAGCCGAAGCCTTCCAGGCCTACGACCTGGTGCGTGTGCTGCCGAGCCATGACCTGATCTATCTGGTAGTGCCGAAGGCCGCCTCCACGCGCATCCGCACGATCCTTGCCGCCGTCGGCGGCCGCCCTTCGCGGCGGCTCAAGCCAAGTCAGCGGCCGAAGTTTCGCGAACCGCAGGGCCTGCGCAGCATGACCGTGCGTTCGTTCTACCACCTTGCGACCAGCCCGAAGACCTTCCGGTTCTCGTTCGTACGCAACCCCTATGCGCGGCTTCTGTCCTGCTGGGCCAACAAGTTCGAGGGCAGGCCGCTGGTGCCCGGATTGCCCGGCTCACCGGAAATCGATGACTATCTGGCGCGGCGCCAGCAGATCGACCGCACGCTGCCGGCGGGCGCGGACCGGACGCTTTCGTTCGAACCGTTCACGATCTTTGCGGCGGCAAGCGCGCATTCGCGCAACGATCCGCATCTGCTGGCGCAGGACGATCTCTTGTCGGTGCCGGGAATCGCGCTCGACTTCATCGGGAGGATGGAGACATTCAACGTCGATTTCGCCAAGGTGCTCGATCGCCTCGGGGCCAGCGACGAGATTCGGCGCGACGCATTGGTGCCGGTCAATCCATCGCAGCACCGGCATTGGTCGGACTATTACACGCCGGAACTCGCCGATCGCATTTACCGCGCTTACGAGCGCGATTTTGACCGCTTCGGCTATCCAAGATTGCTACCGAGCCGGTCGCCGGGAGAATTGGCGGCACCGGCGAAATAGTCTTGCAATGAAATTGATAATTGCACCGGTTTCAGCCTCGGCATGCTGCAGTGCCCTTGTGCCGGCGAGCCGTGGGCGTTTAAGATAGCTATATGGGGCGCGCGAAAGGATCGTAGGGATGCACTTGGATGCGCGTATTCAAACCGGTTGAGGTCTGGGTCAAACAGCGTTGGGCCGAGGGCACCTGGAATGCAAGCGTGACGATGGCCAAATGGCTTGAGCCATCGGCAATCGAATTCTACAACAGATTGGAAGACGAGGCGTACCTTCCCGATCATCTTGTGAGGGTTCTGCCAAAGCACGGCGTCATCTACCTTATGGTGCCGAAAGCCGCCTCCACCCGAATTCGCACGACGCTCGGCGCCATCGGCCGCCGTTATTCGCGGCGGCTGAAGCCAAGGTACTGGGGAGAATCGCGCGAAGCGCAGGGCCTGCGGAGCATCGGCGTACGCTCGTTCTACCACCTGGCGACCAGCCCAACTTCGTTTCGCTTTACGTTCGTGCGCAATCCATACGCTCGGCTCTTGTCCTACTGGGCCAGCAGATTTGAGAATGAACCGCTGGTGCCCGGGCAAACGGAGGTCGACGACTATTTAGCGCGGCGCGGGCAGATCGACTGGGCGCTGCCGGTAGGAGCGGACAAGACGCTTTCGTTCGAAGACTTCGTGACCTTTGCCGCGGCGAGCGCAAATTCACGGCAGAACCAGCATCTGCAGCTGCAGGACGATATCTTGTCGGTGCCCGGGATCTCGCTCGACTTTATCGGCCGGATGGAATCGTTCAACGCCGACTTCACCTATGTGCTTGACCGTCTCGGCGCGAGCGAGCAGGTCCGGCGCGAGGCATTGGTGCCGGTCCATTCGTCTCGCCACCGGCATTGGTCGGAATATTATACCCCGAAGCTCGCGGATCGCGTCTACCGCGCCTACCAGCGTGATTTCGATCGCTTCGGCTATTCGCGCGCTGTCGGGCTAACGGATTGGCGGCGCGGATCGGCGGTCGGGAGCGCTACCTGAACCGCGCGAGCCAGCGCTTCGCACGCCGCAACAGCTGCGATGACAGCGGCTTGATTTTTGCGCCGGCGTCCAATTCGAAGTGCCAGTTTGATTGATAGACCACGCCGAGAAAATTATGCGCTAGCTTGTCGTCGGTTTCGCCGGCCGCCTTCATGGCCTGCCAATACCATTCATAACCATAACACCGAAACAGCGGTTCGATAGGGCGCAGGGGAACGCTGCCGAATTTCAGCAGGCTCTCGCCATACCAGCTCAACTCGGACGGCAACTGGGCGATCGCTTCCCACAGGGTGAGGCCATCGGGCGCGAGGAATTTGGCATCGAGATCGTCCCACACGCGCCGGGACCAGACGAAAGGGGCCGTGCCAAATTGGTAATCGGGGCCGACGCGCCCGAACCGCTCTTTCATGCGTTGCGAGCGTTCGGCGAAGGCGCGAACCCACTTGTCCTGTCCCCGGTTGATGGCCAGTTGCTGGAAGTCCTTGGCCTGATGCATCACGGTGTAGGGATGGCCGTCCGGATGCAGGAAGTCGCTGCGGTGGAAGTCCCGCAAGAATCGGGAATCGGAATCGATGCACACATAGGAATCGCAGGGAATCAAACGCCAGAATTCGCTCTTGATCACCTGCTGCGACAGCCGGCCGTCCCAGCCGGCGTAGCGTTGCGGATCGACGCGCGGGTTGGCGCACACAATGTCTTCGTCGTCGATCAGCTCGACGTCGCTGCGGCCGAGATGCGAGGCAAACAACGCCCGGTCGGCGGCGGGGACGCTGACGTAGAACTTGAGGCCGTCGCGGTTAAAGCGGTCGATGCTCTCCCTAAGCAGTGCGGCGCGCCGGACATCGCCTTCGTAGGTTTTGCAATAAAGACATAGCGGCATTGAGGGGCCGGCCATGATGGGTTTCCTGCTTGCTGAGCCGGCTTATCTCAAACGGTAATTCATTTGAAATTGTCGACCACCGCAGCGTCCACAAGGCTAACCGGTCGGTCGCTTGGCGCAAGCCCCGCAGCGCCGGCGGCAAACCCGGATCGCGCGATAAATTTTACGGAAACGGCAGCGCCGAATCAGCCGCGGCCGTCACTTGGTAGCCGACGGCGTCCCGCTTTTCGCAGTGTTGACCGGGTGCATCGGGGAAGACGCCATCGGGGACGTCTTGCTGTTTTGGGCGTGCCCGATGATCGATTGAATTTTGGCGATGACCCTGGCGTGGAGACGATTGATCTTCTCGATATTGAAATGATTGATGTCGGAGGCCGCATCGAGATTGACATTCGAAATCGATCCCCGGAAGCCGGGGCCTTTGCTGATGACCGCTCCGCTTTGATAATAGTTGACGACTTGCGTGACATTCGACGGCGCCACCAGGCGTCCGTTCGGCCCGAAGGTAACGACCAAGGCGACCGGAGCGCCGACGGCCTTCATGCGGTCGGCCATGTAAATCGCGGCGTCCGCGCCGAGCGAATGCCCAACGATTATCACCGGACCTTTGCCGCTTCGTTCCAGACGGGCGGCCTCCAATGCGAGGTTGTCATAGTCGTCATAACTGTGCACGGTGGCGACGATGCCGCGGCGAAGCAGTTCTTCGTCGAGCGTATCCAGCCCGGTGGAAAAAATGCCGGCAAATCCCTTCAGCAGGAAGACATGGCCGGAAGCGTGGGCAGTGCCGGACAGGGCCGCCAGGCCGACGAAAACAGCGGTTAGCAACGAACAGATGCGCACGGTCTACTCCATCGCTTTTGTGCGGTTAGGGAATCCGGTCAGCCGATTTATTGCACGTGTTCGGTGGTAAAGTCATCCCCAACCTGTCGCGGGTGGCGCTGGAACCGGCGTCGCGGCCGGGCCACAATTGATGCGGCCGCGGAACTGCGATATTCAGCGCCGGCGCGGTCTCCCTTTTCATCCGCCCATGGTTGGGGCCGATGATTTGTGCCGCATTTCGACGTATGGTTGTGCCCAACAACGACATCCCACGCGGCGGCCGGATTGTTGACGACGCCGGACCGACCGTGAGCGCAGGCCGATGACGCTCTTTTTTGCCGAATGCATCTGGGGTTGCGGATGCGTGGCGTATTTCCTCATCCGCTATCCCTATCAGCGCCGCGCCCGCAAGACGCCGGTCGCGCAACGCCGCGAACCCCTGCGCGAAAAGGCGCTGATGGCGGTCTCCTACTGCGGCTTGTTCGTCATCCCGCTGATCTATGTGCTGACGGATCAGCCCGGATTTGCTTCCTATACGTTCCATCCGCTGCAAGCCTGGCTGGGGACGCTGGTGCTGATCGCGGCAATGGCTCTGCTTTACCGCACCCATCGCGATCTCGGCCGCGTCTGGTCGATCACGCTTGAAATTCGCGACCGCCACACGCTGGTCACGCGCGGAATCTATGAGCGGCTTCGCCACCCGATGTATTCCGCGTTCTGGCTGTGGGCCATCTCGCAGGCGCTGCTGTTGCCGAATTGGATCGCGGGGCTTTCCGGCCTCGTCGGCTTCGGAACGCTGTTCTTCGCGCGCGTCGGGCGCGAGGAGCGGATGATGCTGGAGACGTTTGGCGAGGAATACCGCGCCTACATGGCGCGCACCCATCGGCTCATTCCGGGGATTTATTGACACAAGGCTTTGATCTTAAAGGAAAATTCAACGCGTTAAAGGCCCGGGGCTTGCGCCAAGCCCGCCATTTCTAGATTGATCAGGCTCGCTGTGCGGACCTAAACTCAAGTCCGGGCCCGCGTTGTAAAAAGACCCTCAGGCCCCGGATTCATTCATCCTCACGAGCAACGGTGGGCGCAGGCTTGGATACCCTTCTGCTACAACTCGGCGCCCCGTTTGCCGATCCGGCCGGGGCGGTCGGTCGCGCTGCCCCCGATTACCGGGCGGCCGCGCCGGCGGCCGCGAGCAATTTGGCGACGGCTTTCCTCGACGTCGCCCGCGCCCGGGCGGATCATCCGGCGCTGGAGACGAAAGCAGGCGCCGTCTCCTACGGCTGGCTATTGCGCGCGGCGGATTGCGTGCGGCGCTACTTGTGTGCCCGGCCCGACTACAGCGCGGGGGCGCCGGTCGCCCTGCAACTATCCAATTCGCCCGAATACTTGGCGGCGTTCTACGGCACGCTGCTGGCCGACTGCGTCGTCGCTCCGCTGCCGGCCGCGCTGGAACAGGTACGCCGGGAAAAGATTTACGAGCTGTGCCGGCCCATTGTGTTGATCAGCCGCGCCGAGGATTTCGGCGCGCAGCAAAGCGGTCCCTCGATTGCACAGCTGCACTTGCCCGGGCCCGGCGGCGAGGAGATCCCCGCGCCGCGCCGGCAAGGCCGCGATCTGGCCATGCTGCTGTTCACGTCCGGCTCCACGGGCATGCCCAAAGGGGTCATGCTGAGCCACCGCAACCTGCTCGCCAATGCCGACTCGATTCTGCACGAGCTGCCCATTCGCGCGGACGACCGGGCGCTGGTCGTGTTGCCGTTCTGTCACGCATTCGGCAATTCCATCCTGCAAACCCATGTTCTGTCCGGGGCCACGCTGCTGCTGTACGGCGCCCCGACATTCCCCGCCGCCGTTGTCGAGGCGCTGCGCGACTGGCGCGCTACGAGTTTCTCCGCGGTTCCTGAAGTCTATGGGATGGTATTGAAATACGGGCGGCTCGGAGAACAGCCGCTTCCGGCGCTGCGCTACATGGCGGTCGCCGGCGGCGCATTGCGTGACGATTTGTCGGCCGAAATCGCCAAGCGCATTGCGCCGGCGCCGTTCCATGTGATGTATGGCCAGTCCGAGGCGACCGCCCGCCTGGCATCGTTGCCTCCGCAACAGCTGCACGGACGCCGCGGGTCGATCGGCAAGCCGATAGGGGGCGTCGAGCTTTGTATTATGGATGAAGCGAACCGCGAACTGCCGCCTGGCGCGGTCGGCATGCTGTGCGCTCGGGGCGAGAACGTCATGCTCGGCTATTGGCAGGATCCGGCGGGCACGGCCGATGTGCTAAGCGGCGACGGCTGGTTGCGGACGGGCGATCTGGCCCATCGCGACGAGGACGGATATTTCTATTTGCACGGACGCGCCAATTTGCTGGTCAAGATTCAAGGGCACCGCGTGCATCCCGCGGAGATCGAAGGACTTGTGGAAGCGAGCTTTCCCCATACGCGCGCCGTGGCCATTCCGACGGCGCAAGGGGAAGAGACGCGATTCGTCCTGTTCCTCGCCGCGCGCGACGATCGTCCGATCGATGTGGGCAAGGTCCGCGCGATCTGCCAGCGCGAACTTCCGCCCTATAAGGTACCGGTGCGTTTCGACGTGCTGGACCGATTTCCTCTCACTTCAGGCTACAAGGTGGATCGCGCGGCATTAGCCCTCCTCGTTCCACCGATCCGGAGGCCCGCTGCGTAATCGCGCCCAGCCTATACCCGAGGCGGCCGCCACCGCCGTCCTGTTCGCCGGTAATCGATCGGAAGGTAACTCGCCTGAAAAATGTCCGCGATATAACAGTCATGCGCTACACTCCGGACTCCATCAATTCCGCGGGTGCGACATTCAAACGGGCGACGCTCTATTCCGCACGTAATCCGCAACCCCTCCAACCGAGCACGCGCTGCCCGCTATCGTCCCATTACTCTTGTCTTGAATTGGCATGAGGTCCGATGACGCCTGATCGCAAGCAACTGGAAACGGAATTGGTGCAGTTCGTGCAAGCGCGCGGCGTGCGTCATGCGGCTGTGACTTCAACGACGGACCTGCTGGACAGCGGTCTGCTGGATTCTTTGCTTCTGATGGACTTGATCTTTCACATCGAGGAATTGTACGGGGTTCGGTTTGAGAGCGATCACGTCAATCCCGCGAACTTTCGCACCATCGCGGCTATCGGCAATCTCGTGCTGGACCAATTGCCAGAGTCGAAGCGGCAAGCGGACTGACTGCGGAACCGGACGCGCCGTCGCCGGGACCCTGGGGGCAATACGACCATGAAGTGGCCATTACTCAAGCGCGCACTGCCCGACCGGCAAGTCCCGCTCTATAACCGGTTTTATCTCTATGCGCCGGGGTCGAAGCAGGTCGATCCGACCATCGTCTGGGGAACGGAGATCGACGCCGACGCTTTGCAGGCATTCTTGCGCGAGCGAAATCGCGGCGGCCACGTCCTGATTACCGCCGCGCATGCGCTGATCCGCGCGACGGCATTGGCCCTGGCGCAATTCCCCGAATTGAACGCCCGCATCGTTGGGCGCCGTGTCTATGTCTTTCGCGACGTGAACGTCCGCATGGCCTATTTCCATCGCCGAAGCGGCGAAATCGATTTGCTGATGATCTCGAATGCAAATCTGAAGAGTCTCGAGCAGATCGGCATGGAAGTCTGGCAGCGCTTGCTGCAGTCGGGGCGGGGCGAGGTCAAGCGGGATCGTGACTTGGCGCGCTTGCGTCGTCTCCCCGCCTTCTGGCTGGACGGGATACTTTGGCTGTACGGTTTCCTCGACCGTCATGTGCGGCTGCCTATTCTGGGACGATTGGACGCGACGCGCGCCGCCTGCGCGACGGTGAATGACTTGTCATTCCCCGGCGCGCCGACGATGCGGAGCTACAAGCCGTCGCGCTTTCCCGACCAGAGCGACTCGTTCAATCTGACATTGGGCGCGATCGAAAGCAAAGTGGTGGCGCGTGCGGACAAATTTGTGTCGGTTGGCGTGATGCCGTTGTTCGTGCGCGCCGACCACCGCATCGTCGACGCCTACAAAGCCGGACGTTTCCTTGCCACCGTGAGCGACCTGTTGAACCATCCGGAACGGCTCGATCTGCCCGCCGGTCAACCGGCGGTGAAGAGCTGAGGTTCCGGCGGCTGCGTAAAAGGGCAACAGCCGAGGCGTGATGTTCTTCCGCGGAATGTAGAGCCCCGCCGGTGGCATAGTCCGACGATACGTTACGGCCGTCGCGTTGCTTTGAGAGGGAATCGGAACATTGCCGCGAAAGTATATTCTGAACGACCGCATCGTCATCGTGGCGGGACGCGACGGTCATTTCCTCGTCAATATCAACGATATCTTTATCGGTAAGGCGATCGCTCTCTACGGTGAATGCAGCGGTATTGAGGTGGAGTTCTTGAACCGTCTCGTTGGCGCGGGCGATGTCGTCATAGAGGTTGGCGCCAACATTGGATTTCATACCGTCGCGTTGGCGAAGTCCGTTGGAAAGAACGGCAGGGTCTACGCGTTCGAGCCGCAGCGCGCTTGTTATTCATTGCTGGAAGCGCAGATAGCGTTGAACCAGCTGGATAATATTTATGCCTACCGTCGTGGGATGGGTCGCACGAAAGGGAAATTATGGGTCCCCAAGATTGACTACGGGGTTCCTGGAAATTTTGGCGGCGTTGAGCTTGCTAGCGATCAAGCCGCCGATTCGGAAGAGGTCGAAATCGACACGCTTGACGGGATGTTCGGCGATTCTCCGTGTGCGCTACTAAAAATTGATGTTGAGGGTATGGAAGAAGACGTCATCCGTGGCGGTCTCGATCTCATCAAGAAGAGCAACCCGATTATATATGTCGAGAACGATCGGCTTGAGAAATCGAAATCGATGATCGCATTGCTGTTAGACCTCAAATACCGGCTCTGGTGGCATGTGCCCCCGCTTTTCAATCCGAATAATTTCTTCGGCAACAAAGAGAACATCTATAGCTATTTGACTTCATGCAACATGTTTTGTTACCGCGGAGAGCATGAAGCCGCGACAGGATTAATTGAGATCAAGTCTTCCGACGATCCGCATCCGTGGCAGGACTTTCCGCAATACAGTCGTTACAAACGCTCGTGATCATAAATGACGCTGGCGCCGACCGCCGCTACAGCTGCTCGGCGTTGAGATAGGCGAGCCGGGCGCCGCAGAAGGCGCAGATCAGGCCTAAGCCCAGCGCGGTTAGCCCCGCGATCACATCCATCGTGCCGCCGAGATTGCCGGTCTTGCTCATGACGCCGCCGGCGGTGGCGGTCACGAACACCAGCGCCACCAGGAAGCGCCGCGCCAGCCGATAGACGAATTCGCGCTCGCGCGTCGCGGCGATCAGATAGGCGCCGGTCGCCCAGCCGCCGGCAAAGCCGGTGCCGCCGATCGCCCACCAGGCCAGTGCCGAGACGAACTGCTGTTTGCCGCCGGCGGCGGCGTCGCGCAGCACCGCGTCGAGCCCGACACCGAACACGGTGAGCGCGATGTGCACCACCAGCGCCGCGAACACGCCGCAGGCGATGGCTGCGGCATAGTGCAAGCGGCGGAGGGCGTCAGTGTCCATTGTCGCGGTTCCGAATCGGCGGCGGTGATTTTCCGCCGCCGCCGCAGGATAGAGCATACCGCCGAAATGTGGGAACCGGTTTTCCGACAGGATCACGCGCCAGCAATATTCAAATCCCCGCCAATTCGCGCATGATCTTGTAAAGCGCGGCCTGGCCTTCGAAGCCGATGCCGGGGCGGTCGGAGAGGGTAATGAATCCGTTCTCAATACGGGCATCGTCGGCAAAGCCGCCGAAATCGCCGAACACGCCGGGATAGGATTCCGCCCCGCCGAGCCCGAAGCCGGCGGCGATGGCGAGCGACATCTGGTTGCCGCCGTGCGGGAACATGGCCGCGCGCGGCCAGCCATGGGCCGCCAACATGTGGAGGGTGCGAGCATACTGCACGATACCGTAGGCCTGCGGCGGGTCGATCTGGATCACATCGTTGCGCTCAGGTTTGAGGCCGCCGAAGCGGACCAAGTTCTCCACGTCCTGCGTCGAGAACAAATTCTCGCCGGTCGACAGCGGCGGGCCGTAAATCGCGGCGATTTCGGCGAGCAGCGCGAAGTCGAGCGGATCGCACGGCTCCTCGAACCAGCGTAGCGCGAACGGCGATAAGCCGCGCGCATAAGCGAGCGCTTGTGGCCGGTCGAATTTCGAGTTGGCGTCGACCGCAAGCTGCGCGCCCTTGGGCAGGATCGATTTGACCGCCTCCACCCGCCGCAAATCATCGGCGAGCGGCAGCCCGCCGACCTTCATCTTCACCATGGTGTAGCCGGCGTCGAGATGGCGGCGCATCTCGTCCTGCAAATCCTTGATGGTTTGCCCGGGCCAGTACCAGCCGCCGCCGACATAACAGAATACATTGGCGGGCAGCCTGCCGTTGTTGTAGCGCTCGGCCAGCAGTGCGTGCAGCGGCCGGTCCGCGATCTTGGCGAGCGCATCCCACACCGCCACCTCGATGGTGCCGATGGCGATTGAGCGTTCGGAATGCCCGCCGGATTTCTCGTTCTGCAGCATGACAGCGAGGATTTTTTCTGGCGCGAATTGGCCGGCGTCATCGAGCAGCGCGGCGGGCGGTGCCTTCAGGATGCGCGGAATAAAGCGCGCGCGCATCTGCGCGCCGCAGGCATAGCGGCCGGTGGAATTGAACGCGAAACCGCAGACCGGCTTGCCGGCGCGCATCACGTCGGTGATCACGGCGACCACCGACGTCGTCATTTCGCTGAAGTTGAAGCTCGAGTTGGCGAGCGTCGACTTAAGCGGGACCGCGGTCTCGCGGATGTCGATGATGCGCATCGCGTTTTGCGGAAAGGCGAGGGCTCACTTGATCTGCGGAATCTTGGCTTCCTTGATCACGTTGCCCCACTTTTCGACGTCTTTCTTGATGTAGCCAGCGAATTCCTGCGGCGTATTCGCCACCGGATCGAAACCGAGCTGGGCGCATTTCGTCTTCACGTCCGGCATCGCCATCGCCTTGACGATTTCGGCATTAAGCTGCTCGACGATCGCCTTGGGCGTTTTGGCCGGCACAAAGACGCCCTGCATGGTCTCCAATTCCTGCTCCTTGATGCCGGATTCCGCCAAGGTCGGCACATCCGGCAACGCGGAGGAACGTTTGGCCGAGGTGACGGCGAGCGCGCGCAGTTTGCCGCCTTTCACCTGCGGCGCGGCCGGCGGCATGGCGGCAAAGGCAATCGGTGTCTGGTTCGCCACCGTCGACTGAATGGCGGGCGCGGCGCCGCCGAATGGTACGCTGGTGGCTTCGAGCTTGAGCGCAAGCTTGAACAGTTCGGCGGCGAGTTGCGGCGTGGTGCCGATGCCGGGATTGGCAATGGGGTACTTGAAGGGATTGGCTTTGAGCAGATCGACCAGTTCCTTCACCGTCTTGACCGGAAGCTCGGGGTTCACCACCAGAATATTCGGCGAGGCCGCGGCGAGCGTGACCGGTTCGAAATCCTTGAAGGCGTCGTATGGGTTATTCGCATAGAGACTCGGATTGACCACAAAGCTCGAGCTCGCCACCAGGATGGTGTAGCCATCGGGATTCGCGCGCGCGACAATCGTCATGCCGATATTGCCGCCGGCGCCGGGATGGTTCTCCACGAAGAACTGCTGCTTGAGGCTTTCTGATAGTTTCTGCGCGATCAGCCGCGCCATCACGTCGGTCGGCCCGCCGGCGGCGAACGGCACGATCACCTTCACCGGGTGGTCCGGATAGCCGGCGGCCGACAGCCGGCACGGCCACAAGCGCGGCCGCCAATAGCGCGGCGCAGGCCGTCAGACTTCGTATAATCGAACGCATAAGCTCCTCCCCGGTTTGTTGCATCGTAGTCTTGTTCGGCGCCCGCCGCTTCCGCGCGAACAAGGCGGCGTCATTCGGAATCCGTTGCACCTTTTTCCCGCAACCTGCGCAGGATGGCGCCGAAAATGTTGGAATAATCGTCGGTCCACACCCGCTGGTTGGGATCGCGTTTGCGGATCGGCCAGAATTGCGACTTGGCGAGCGCGCCGAAGTCCGCGTCGCTGCGCGCAATTGCGGCGACGCGCGGCACCCAATGCTGCTCGTTGGCATCCTCCTCCACATCGCCGCCGTCATAGACGCGCGCGATCGCGCCGTTCGCCTCGGCGATGCCGGCGGCGACCGAGGCGAGTTCGAGGTTGTAGTTCGACACATGCATCGCCACGATGCCGTGCGGCTTGAGCTTGCGCAGATAGAGCGCCATCGCCTCGCGCGTCAGCAGGTGCAGCGGGATCGCGGCGCCGATGAAGGCGTCGACGAAGATCAGGTCGTAGCTGCCGTCGGGCGCGTCGGCGAGCCGCAGGCGCGCGTCGCCGAGCACGACCGGCACGTCCGGGGCGCAATCCGAGATATAGCTGAACAGTTTGGGATCGCGCGCGATGCGCACGATGTCCGGATCGATCTCATAATAGGTCATGCTGTCGCGCGATTCGCGCTGACAGGCAAGCGTCCCCGTGCCGAGCCCGATCACGGCATAGTCGATCGGCCCGCGCGCATGCATCGCGTCGAACACCTGCGCGATGCCGGCGCCGGCGAAAAATTCCGCGATCATTTCCGGCCGCCCGATCACCGGGTTGCCGTCGTCGTCGCGAATGCGCTGCGTGCCCTGGCCGGTGGTGCCGTGCCACAGCACACGGAACCGGCCGTCCGCGGTGTCCGTCACGCTGAGAACGCCGAAGAAATTGCGCACCGTGTAGTCGGTGGCGTAGGCGGTGAAATAGTGATTGGCGAAAAGCAGGAAGGCGACGATGGCGGCGAACGGCAGCGGCGCCCGCCAGAACGCCACGGTCAGCCCCAACAACACGCCGATGAGCACATTGAACAAATTATAATTGATACCCAGATCGAACAGCCTTACGCTGATCAACATCGCCGCCGCCGCGGCGAGCGCCGCGAACAGCGGATATTGTCCGGTGCGCCAGGCCGGCAATGACAGACCCGGCCGGCACAGCACCGCCAGCACGATCAGCACCGGGTATTCCGCAATCCAGGTGAACACATGCGGCGCGACCAACGCCGCCGAGATGCCGCCGATCGTGCCGCCGGCCGAGATCCACATGAAATAAGCGGTGAGGTGGCGCGGCGCGGGCCGGCGGCGGGCGAGCTCGCCGTGGCACAGCAGCGCGCAGACGAAGAACACGATCAAATGCAGCGCAATCAGGACGATGGTCGAAGTGATCGGGCTGACGATCAGCACCACGACCAGGGCCAGGATGAAAACCGGCTGGGCCGTCACCACCAGCCGGTGCGGAATGAGCGGGCGGGTCTGAAAAACGATGACGAAAGTCAGCAGATAAAGCGCGAGCGGCAGCACCCACAGCAGCGGCACCGCCGCCACGTCGGTCGAGATATGGGCGGTGACCGCGATCAGCAGGCCCGAGGGCACCGCCGCCAGGGCGACCCAAATCGCAGCGTCGCGCCAGGTAAGGGGAGCGTCGTCGGTTACGGCAGGGACGCCGCCGGTTTCGGCGGTTGTGGCTTTCGGCGGCCCGTTCGACGATCGCAACAACAGCGTGCCGCAGGCCGCGATCAACAGGATCAGCCCATAGAAGCCGATCGTCCAGCCCCACGTCTGCTCGCCGAGCGGCGTGAACGGCTCGATGACCAAGGGATAGGAGATGAGCGCGAGGAAACTTCCGGCATTGCTCGCGGCATAGAGGAAATAGGGGTTGCCCGCCGCCGGGTGATCGGTGCCCATGAACCAGGCCTGCAGCAGCGGGCCGTTGGCGGCGAGCGCGAAGAACGGCAAGCCGATCGATACGGTGAAAAGCCCGAGCAGCCAGAATGCCTCGCCGGTCGCCGGCGGGTGGCCCCATCCGGCGGCAATGTGCAGCGGCAGCGCCAAACACGCGACCACCATCACCGTCAGATGAATGACGACGGACGCGCGGCCCGGCGCGAAGCGCGTCAGCAGGTGGGCGTAAGAATAGCCGGCGAGCAGCGCGGTCTGGAAGAACACCATGGCCACCGACCACACCGCCGCGGCGCCGCCCAGCCGCGGCAGCACCATCTTGGTGAACATCGGCTCCACGGCGAACAGCAGCGCGGCGCTGACCAGGATGGCGGCGACGAAGTTCGCCAGCGTGAATTTGTATGATGAGGCGGCGGCCGGTGTCGCTCCGTTGTTCGGAATCTCAGAAGCAGTCATGTCTTGTCACCGCGCCTTGCCGCACCGCTTGCGCTCCCCGGATAGCCAATAATCGCCGTCGACGCTATCACCCGGCAGCCACACACGGAAGCGGCGCCGGTTTCGTGCTATTTGATCAGCGGGCGGGACGGGCCCAGCTTCATCATGGAAGAGAGCCGGCCTCGGTTCGAAGCGATCCAATTGTAGATCGGACGGCCGAACAGACGGCTGAGCACCGGCACATAGAAAAACGGCACCTGCCACCACAGCCCCGGCACGCGCGGCACGACGTAACGGTAAGCTTCGAACCCCGGCAGCGCCCGGCCGTCGGGCAGAACGAGGTAGAGCGCCTTCTCCATTTGCGCATCGCTCACGACAGGGGACGGATTCTTGCGAAAATTGCGCACCCTGATCTGCCCGAGGCCGTCGAACGACAGAAACCAGACCATCGAGCGCACGCAGAAACCGCAGCGGCCGTCATAGATCATCTCCATGTCGCCGATGCTTCGTTTCCACCAGGCGCCGAGGCGCGTCAGCCACTCCTGCCGCACGAAGCTCATGTGCCCCATGGTCATGACGAATGAGAAGTAGATCAGCCCCAACAATATAGCGAATTGGAGGTGGAGAAAGATGGCCGCGGCCAGCAGATAGGGCCGCGTGTGCCGCTGCCAGATCAGGAATGGGAAGGCAATCTCGATCAACACCGTCAGATAGGTCGCGATATTGACCAGCCAGTAATGCGACGCCAACAGGTCCAAAAGCACGCGATTGTAAAAATCATTGTTGGCAAAGACGAACCATATGGCGTCGCCGTTCACCCATTCGTCACCCTTGAGCTTTCCGATGGCGCTGTAGAAGAACAGCGCCGCCATCTGGATTTGCATCAGACGGATGCAGGCGCCGGCCCACGGACTGGCGTAGCGCGGCAGCGTGGCTGCAAGGTTGCCGCGCTTGGCCGCCCGCACGGCGCGCACCCGGTCCAGGCTCATCGCGCGCCCGATCGGCGCCAGACACAGGATGACAAGCAGGCAGGCGAGAATCTTATCGACACCGTACCAGGAGACCGGGTTGCGATAGGCGAAGGAGATCTGGCCGACCAGTACGATCCACTTCACCCAAGACGTCCGCCACCCAAGCATGAAGGCGGCGCAGCAGAGCAAGAAGAAAGCGTGAAAGGCGACCCACTGCCACGGAGCCGTAAAATAGAAGAAAACCGATTGCGCCCATGAATTGGTCGTATACTCGAAAACAAGCTCACGCGGCATCCAGCCTTCGTCGCCCCAAAAAAGAAAAAGATAGGGGGTCGCGAGACCGTAGTTGACCAGCAGCGCGGCGCCGACGCCCATGCGCGCGATCTCCAGTGGCGACGTCGGCTTGCTTTGGAACCAGATCCGCGACCAGGCCTGGCCAACGGCCGCAAAGGTTTGCCGGCCGAAGCGGGCGAACATTACTTGGCTGCGCATGCAGCAATCTTCAGAGTGGACACCGTGGCGATGTCCGAATCCAAGGGGTGCTTGCCGTTTAATTGGTCCGCTGGCGAGAAGTCCTGTTCCTCGATCCCGACAAGTGTGATTGAAATCGGGTGCAGCGCGGCATGCTTACGGCAGAGCAAGGCTGCGACGTAGTCGCTATAGATTTCAGGAGACTCCACGAGGGCATCATACCAATAGCCGACCCGTCTATAGATTGGATGGAACCAGTTCATCTCCTCGAGTGGCACAAAGGAGTGGCGGGTGCCGGACGCGTCTTCGACGACGTAGCGAAATTGCTTTCCACGGTCGACGCTCGGCGCGAAGAAGTCCCATTTATCATCCAAGTAGAACAGCGTTAGATAGGGGTCGAGCAGGCGACGTAGCGAACCAGCCGTTACGCTGTCTTCCGGCGCCGGTGCGACCACCATGGCAAGGGTATGCCACGCGACGAACATCGACATCGCCGCGTAGGTCAGACGCTCCCGCCAGTGTTTGGAAATCACGACCGACCCCGACGAATTGGTCCTACTCGAATGTTAGTCCAAAAATTCTCCGATGACCAAGGAACGGTGTGAAGGCCGGAGCTGCGATCGGAGTTAAACCAGCCCCTATTTCAACTGCGGGCGGGACGGCCCCAGCTTCATCATGGAAGAGAGCCGGCCCCGGTTCGAAGCGATCCAATTGTAGATCGGACGGCCGAACAGACGGCTGAGCACCGGCACATAGAAAAACGGCACCTGCCACCACAGCCCCGGCACGCGCGGCACGACGTAACGGTAAGCTTCGAACCCCGGCAGCGCCCGGCCGTCGGGCAGAACGAGGTAGAGCGCCTTCTCCATTTGCGCGTCGCTCACGACAGGGGACGGATTCTTGCGAAAATTGCGCACCCTGATCTGCCCGAGGCCGTCGAACGACAGAAACCAGACCATCGAGCGCACGCAGAAACCGCAGCGGCCGTCATAGATCATCTCCATGTCGCCGATGCTTCGTTTCCACCATGCGCCGAGGCGCGTCAGCCACTCCTGCCGTACGAAGCTCATGTGCCCCATGACCATGACGAATGAGAAGTAAGGCATCCCCATAATGGTGGCGAACTGGAGGTGAAGGAAGATGGCCGCGGCCAGCAGATAGGGCCGCGTGTGCCGCTGCCAGATCAGGAATGGAAAGGCGATCTCGATCAACACCGTCAGATAGGTCGCGATATTGACCAGCCAGTAATGCGACGCCAACACGTCCAAAAGCACGCGATTGTAAAAATCAATGTTGGCAACGACCGACCATATGGAATCGCCGCTCCACCATTCGTCGCCCCTAAGTTTTTCGGTGGCGCTGTAGAAGAACAGCACCGCCATCTGGATTTGCATCAGACGGATGCAGGCGCCGGCCCACGGACTGGCGTAGCGCGGCAGCGTGGCTGCAAGGTTGCCGCGCTTGGCCGCCCGCACGGCGCGCACCCGGTCCAGGCTCATCGCGCGCCCGACCGGCGCCAGACACATGATAAAAAGCAGACTGATAAGAATCTTGTCTACACCGTAGACGAGCACCGGATTTCGGTACGCAAAGGAGATCTGGCCGACCAGTACGACCCACTTCAGCCAAGACGTCCGCCACCCAAGCATGAAGGCGGCGCAGCAGAGCAGGAAGCAAGCGTGAAAGGCGACCCACTGCCAGGGAGCCGTAAAATAGAAGAAAACCGATTGCGCCCAGGGGTCGATCGTGTCGTCGAAGAGGATTGCGCGGGGCATCCAGCCTTCGTCGCCCCAAAAAAGAAAAAGATAGGGGATTGCGAGACCGTAGTTGACCAGCAGCACGGCGCCGACGCCCATGCGGGTGATCTCTAGTGGCGACGTCGGCTTGTTTTGGAACCATATCCGCGACCAGGCCTGGCCAACGGCCGCAAAGGCGTGCCGGCCGAAGCGGGTGAACGTTAGCTGTTTGGACATTTGACCTGCTTCAGAGTGGTCACGTCGACAAACTCGGAATCCAACGGGTGCTTGCCGCTTAGATGATCCTCCGGTGTGAAATCTTCCACTTGGAAACTTTGGAGGGTGACTGAAATCGGGTGCAGAGCGGCGTGTTTTCGGCAGAGCATCCCAGCGAAGAGATCGGCATAGGTGTCGGGATAATCCATGACCGCGTCATACCAAGCTCGGAACCACCAATAATCCGGATGAAACCAGCTCAATTCGTCGGTTGGCACAAACGAATGACGGCTCGCGGATGCGTCTTCGATTTCGTAGCGAAACTGCCGTCCCTTGCCGACTTCGGGCGCATAGAAATCCCATCTGTTGTCCAGCCTGAACAGGGCCAGATAAGGATGGAGCAGACGGCGGAACGATTGCGCGATTGCACTACCGTCCGGTGCCGGCGCAACCACGAGAGCAAGGGTGTGCCACGCGACGAATACCGACATCGCCGTGTAGATCAGGCGCTCCCGCCAATGTTTGGAAATCATGACCGACCCCGACGCCGTTGGTCCAGGTCGAATGTTAGTTCAATCGTTCGCGCATGGCCAAGGATCGGCTGAACGCCGCAGCCGCTTGACGCCAAATGAAAGGGCGGCCTTGCGGCCGCCCTTTGCGATTTTCTCAATACCGCGCCACTTGCAAGCGGCGCCGTCGATGGTGCTCAGCCGCCCATGCCCATGCCGCCGCCACCGCCCATGCCGCCGCCGCCACCCATCGGGCCGCCGCCACCCATCGGGCCGCCGCCACCCATCGGGCCGCCGCCACCCATCGGGCCGCCGCCACCCATCGGGCCGCCGCCACCCATCGGGCCGCCGCCACCCATCGGGCCGCCACCGCCCATCGGGCCGCCACCGCCCATCGGGCCTCCACCGCCATGCCGGGGGCCACGGAAGTGGGGGCCACCGGGGCGCCAGCCACGATGATGCCAGTTGTGCCAGCCCCAGCCGCCGCCCCAGCCGAAGCCGGGAACCAGGTAGCGGCCGCACCAGTACCAGCCCGGTCCGTTCCAGCCGTCGTCGTACCAGCAGTATTCCCTGCCGCCGAAGAAGAACTGGGTCTTCTCAACCAGATTGAGACCGCTGGCGGCAATGCCCAGTTGGCCCGGCTGGCCAACCTGCGCCGCTTGCGCCGTGCCGACCATGGCCGCTCCGCCCGCGAGCGTAACGGACACGACGGAAAGTACGATGGAGACTTTCTTCAGCATCTTGTCGCCTCCTCTATGGTGAAAGCTTGCTTCTAATTATTCGAAAGTCATCGCTAGATGATTTGCTGCTCTTGCCTTGGAAGAAGTCCAATCCAGCGCATTATCGGCCGACTGACGTGAACGCCGCCTGAACAAAACGTATAACATTTAGCCCGGCATGGAGCAATTAGACCGGCGCATGCGCACGGGGCTTGCCGGGTTTCGGCCTTGATTTCGCAACTCTGCGCAGGCTGTATTCTCGCCCGTCCGCCCGCCGCCCATTTCAACAGAGGAAACGCAATGCCGGCTCGAAAAATCACCCGCCAGGACATGCGCGACGCCGCGGAAAAGTACAAGAATTGGGGCAAATGGGGCCCGGCCGACGAAATCGGCACGCTCAACTACACCACGCCGGAGGACATCGTCGCCGCCACCAGACTGGTCAAAAAAGGCAAGGTGATCTCGCTCGCGCTCAATTTCGACCATACCGGTCCGCAGGGCGCCAAGAGCAAATATCCGTCGATGGGGCGCACCAATCCGATCCACACCATGCTGCGCACCGGCACCGACGCCTATTCCGGCGTGCTCGACAAGCGCGGCATCCGCGCCGCCGACGACATGGTGACCATGCCGCTGCAGTGCGGCACGCAATGGGACGGGCTCGGCCACGTGTTCTATGAGAACTATATGTGGAACGGCTACGACTGCCGCGAGGTGACGAGCGCCGGCGCGCAAAAGTGCGGCATCGAGAAAACCAAGAACAAGATGGTCGGGCGCGGCGTGCTGCTCGACGTCGCGCGCTACAAAAGCGTCGACTCGCTCGACGACGGCTACGCCATCAGCAACGACGATCTCTACGGCACCGCCAGGAAGCAGGACGTCGCGCTCAAGCGCGGCGACTACGTCATCGTGCGCACCGGCATGATGGAACGCTGCCAGAAGCTCGGCAGCTGGGATGGCTATCCGGGCGGCGACGCGCCCGGCTTCGGCTTCGAGACGCTCGACTTCGTCAAACAAACCGAGCTTGCGGCGCTCGCCAGCGACACCTGGGGCTGCGAGGTCAGGCCGAACGAAAGCGAGGAAGGCATCAACCAGCCCTGGCACTGGATCACCATCCCGATCATGGGCATGACCATGGGCGAGATCTTCAATCTCAAGGAACTGGCCGACGATTGCGCCGCCGACAAGACTTACGAATTCATGTTCGTGGCGCCGGCCATTCCGATCACCGGCGCGGTCGGCTCGCCGGTCAACCCGCTGGCGATCAAGTGACCGCGAAGCGGTCATCCCGGACGGCGAAGCCGATCCGGGATCGAGCGAGATAGATTAAGAATGAAACCGCAATTTCCCGTCACGCGCAGCGATGCCGAATGGCGCAAATTGCTCGCGCCGGACCAGTACATGGTCATGCGGCGCTTCGCCACCGAGCCGGCGGGAAGCTGCGCGCTCAATCACGAGACGCGCGCCGGCACTTTCGTCTGCGCCGGCTGCGATCAGCCGCTGTTCGCTTCCAAGACGAAATATGAAAGCAACACCGGCTGGCCGAGTTTTTTCGATCCGATCGACGGCGCGGTCGGCAGCAAGAAGGATCCGGTCTACGGCGATCTGCAAGTCGAAGTGCATTGCCGGCAATGCGGCAGCCATCTCGGCCATGTGTTCCCCGACGGACCGCCGCCAACCAACCGACGCTATTGTATCAATGGCGTCGCGCTGAAATTCCTGCCGGCCGCCGACCCACGCAAGGATTCGTAGCCATGCCGAAACAATATGCCGTGACGCACACCGAGGCCGAATGGCGCAAGCTGCTCACGCCCGAGCAATACGAGATCATGCGCGAGCACGGCACCGAGGCGCCCGGCAGCTGCGCGCTGAACTACGAGAAGCGCCACGGCACTTTTTCCTGCGCCGGCTGCGGTCAGCCGCTGTTCATGTCGAAGAAAAAATTCGACAGCGGCACCGGCTGGCCGAGCTTCAACGATCCGGTCGAAGGCTCGGTCGAAACGACGGTCGATACCAGCTACGGCATGACGCGCACCGAGGTGCATTGCAGCCGCTGCGGCAGCCACCTCGGTCATGTTTTTGACGACGGTCCGCCGCCGACCCATCAGCGCTATTGCATCAATGGCGTTGCGATGAACTTCAAGCCGGACTGACGTCCGCGTGCCGGAAAGGATTGCCTAATGCTGGGCCACAATACCAAACGCGTTGGCGCCGAAGTGCTCGCCGATATGCTGGCGGGCTATGGCGTGACGCACGTGTTCATGGTGCCCGCCGTCATCCGGCGCACCTTCGCCGAGATGGAGCGGCGCACCAAGATCGCGCGCGTGCATTGTCACGGCGAGAAGTCGGCCGCCTATATGGCCGACGGCTACGCGCGCGCGTCCGGCAAGCCCGGCATCTGCATGGCGCAGGTGATCGGCGCGCTCAATCTCGCCGCCGGCCTGCGCGACGCCTCTCTGGCGCATTCGCCGGTGATCGCGGTGACCGGCGGGCGCGATCCGAAGACCAAGTTCCGCAAGGTCTATCAGGAAGTCGACGACGTGCCGGCGTTCGAGCCGGTGACCAAGTTCAACGCCACCATCGACGAGGTGGCGCGCATTCCCGACATGCTGCGGCAGGCCTTCCGCGTCGCCACCTCCGGTGCGCCGGGGCCGGTGCATCTGCAGTTCCGCGGCAACGAGGGGCAGGTGGACGTGGAGGAAGCCGAGATGGAGGCGCTGGTCGAGGCGCAGTTCGCCCGCGTGCCGCCGTTCCGGCCCGAGCCGCAGGCCGAGCACGTGCAGGCCGCGCTCGCTCTGCTGCAAAAGGCCGAGCGGCCGATCTTCGTCGCCGGCGGCGGCGTGCGCGCGTCGGGCGCCGGCCGCGAGCTGGTCGCGCTGGCGGAAGCCTTGCAGATTCCGGTCGCCACCTCGCTCAACGGCAAGGACAGCATTCCCGGCACGCATCCGCTGTCGGTCGGCGTGGTCGGCAGCTATTCGCGCGAAAGCGCCAACCGCGCGGTCAACCGCGCCGATCTCGTCTGCTTCATCGGCAGCGAGACCGGCGGCATGACCACGCATTTCTGGGCGGTGCCGCCGATCGGCACGCCGGCGATCCAGATCGACATCGAGCCGGAGGCGCTCGGCCGCAATTATCCGCTGGCCGCGAGCGTGCTGGGCGACGCCAAGGCGGTGCTCTCAGCGATGCTCAAGCAGGCCGACAGGGCAAGCGCGAAACAGCGCGCGGCGTGGATCAAGGAAATTTCCGCGCTGCGCGGCGAGTGGTACGCCAAATACAAGCCGATGCTGGAATCGGATGCCGTGCCGATCCATCCGGCGCGCATCTGCCATGAGCTCACGCAACACGTGCCCGACGACGGCATCGTGGTGGTCGACACCGGCCACGCCGGCATGTGGATGGGCGGCATGTACGATTTGCGCAAAGCCTCGCAGAGCTACCTGCGCAGCGCCGGCCATCTCGGCTGGGCGTTTCCGGCAGGGCTCGGCGCCAAGGCGGCGTGCCCGGAGCGCCCGGTGGTGACGTTCACCGGCGACGCCGGCTTCTGGTATCACATCGCCGAAGTGGAAACGGCGGTGCGCTGGAAGCTCAATGCGGTGACCGTCGTCAACAACAACGGCGGCGGCAATCAGTCGAAGCGCGGCTTCGACCGCGCCTATGGCGGCGAGCCGACGGCCAAGTCGCGCGAATTGTGGACCTACAATGCGATGAATTTCGCGCGGCTGGCCGAGGACATGGGCGCGCTCGGCATTCGCGTCGGAACGCGCCGACGACATCGCGCCGGCGCTCGAGCGCGCGCTCGCCGCCGGCCGGCCGGCGGTGATCGACGTCGTCAGCGACATCGAGGCGCTGGCGCCGACCGCGGTCAGCTAGCTGAGAGCAACGGAAAAATTTTGTTGGCCGGCCTTTGACCCACGTCAAGGCTGTTGGCGCTTCCGCATGCGATCATAAAAAAATAAATCTGAGCGGCAAGGGAGCGCATGCCATGAAATATGCCCGTCTGCGTGCTGACAAGAACGGCCAGACGCATTTCGAAGATGCCACGCTCAAGCTCGACGAAGCCGATTACCGGCCGCCGGCGCCGATGATGTTTGTGTCGCATGCCTTTGCGACCGATGGATTGCAATTCATCCGGCTGCCGTCCGGCTGGGCCGCCGATGCCATTCACCCGCCCAAGAAGCAGTTCCTGCTCTGCCTGAGCGGCCAGCTCGAAGTGACCGCCAGCGACGGCGAAAAACGCAGCTTCGGCCCCGGCGAAAGCGTGCTGATGGAGGATGTCGAGGGCAAAGGCCATCGCACGCGCGTCAGCGGCGCGCACGAATGCCTGGCGGCGGTCGTCCCCGTCGACTGAGCCGGTCGCGTGCCGGCGGCTTCTAAAGTCGCCGTCGAAATGGCAGCATGCGCCTCGCCGGTCTCTCGGCGAGGGGTGACATCATGCAACGCTCGACATTGTTCATGCTCGGCCTGCTGGCCGGCATGGCGCTCATGTTCGCGGTTCCCTTCGGCCGCGCCCACGACGCCGATCAACTCGCCAACAGCGCGCCGCAGAAGAATCCGCTGTTCATCAACATGACCACCGGCGATTCCTGGCGCGGCTGGATGGGCCTGCACTTCGCGCACGCGACGCTGAAGCAGGGTCACCCGGTGGCGGTCTTCCTCAATCTCGACGCGGTGAAACTGGCGGCCAAATCCGGCGCGCAGGAGAAGAAGCCCTCGATGACCCGCCTGCCGCGCGAGATCCTTGCCGACTTCATCCGCGACGGCGGCATCGTGCTGATGTGCGGGCCGTGCATGACGGAGTTCGGCCTCAAGCTGGAAGATCTGGTGCCCGGCGTGCAGATGGGCAAGCCGGGCTACACGCAAGGCTTCATCTTCGCGGACAACGCGCGCACGCTGACGTGGTAGTGCATGATCCCGAAAAATGCCTGTCCCGGATTTGATCCGGGATGGGAAGCGGTTTTCGGATCAGATCAAGCGCAAAGAGGTCACCCTTCGCCGATCTCTTTCAAAATCTCCGCCGAATGCTCGCCGAGCCGCGGCGAGGGGCGTTCAGAGGCCGCCTTCCAGCCATCGATCACGATCGGCGTGCGCACGCCCGGTATGGTGCCGCCCTTGGCGGCGGCGCTCGGCAGCGTGAGCTTCATGCCGCGGTGGATCACTTGGCGGTCGTTGAACACCTGCTCGAGATCGTTGATCGGGCCGGCCGGCACGCCTTGCGCTTCGAGCTTGCCGAGCAGGTCGTCGCGGCGCATGCGTGCGGTGAGCGCCGATAGCTTGCCGATCAGCTCCTCGCGATGTTGCAGCCGTCCGATATTGTCCTTGTAGGCCGGGTTCTGCGCCAGCTCCGGCGCGCCCAGCGCATTGCAGAATTTGACGTACTGGTTGTCGTTGCCGGTGGCGACGATCACGTGGCCGTCGGCGGCCGGGAACACCTGATAGGGCACGATATTGGCGTGCGCATTGCCGATGCGCTTGGGCACCTTGCCGGACACCAGATAATTCAGCGCCTGGTTCGACAGCACGCCGACGGTTGAATCGACCAGCGCGGTGTCGACATAAGCGCCCTTGCCGGTCTTCTCGCGCTGCGCCAGCGCGGCCAGAATACCGACCACCGAATAGATGCCGGTGAAAATGTCGGAGACCGGAATGCCGATGCGGGTCGGTTCGCCGTCGGCCATGCCGGTCAGATCCATGATGCCGCCCATGCCTTGCGCCATCAGGTCGTAGCCGGCGCGCTTGGCGTAGGGGCCGTCCTGGCCGAAGCCGGTCACCGAGCAATAGATCAGCCGCGGGCATTCGCCCGCCAGGCTCTTATAGTCGAGGCCGAACTTGGCAAGCCCGCCGACCTTGAAATTCTCGATCAGCACGTCGGAGCGCGCCGCCAGCTTGCGCACGATGCGCCGGCCGTCCGCGCTTTCGAAATCCATCTCGATCGAGCGCTTGCCGCGGTTGGCGGAATGGAAATAGGCGGAGCCGATCGGCTTGCCGTCGACGCCTTGCACGAACGGCGGTCCCCAGCCGCGGGTATCGTCGCCGGTGCCCTGGCGCTCGACCTTGATGACATCGGCGCCCAGGTCGGCCAGCAGCTGCCCCGCCCAGGGCCCGGCCAGGACGCGGGCAAGTTCGAGGACGCGGAGACCCGCCAGCGGCTTCGGCATTGGTAAGAACTCCCGGACGGTGCGGAATGGACCGCGATGGCGGGGGTTATAGTTGCATCGTCCCGCGCTGACCAGAGCGGGAATTGTTCATTGGCCGCACGGGGTTGCAGGTAAATTTAGCGCCGGGGCTATGGCGCTGTGCCGCACCGGCGGCTAATGTGAAATCGGGCGCGACAGGCCGTATTTTGGCTAATGTACCGCTATAGAAAAGCGCAATTGGCCACCGTTGCCAGAGAATACCAAAGGGAGGAAAGACATGAGGATGCTACCCAAAATTCTTGCCGGCGCCGCCGCAGCCGTTCTGCTGTCGGTCTCCGCGCAGGCGCAAGTGACGATGAAGGCATCGCACCAGTTTCCAGGCGGCAAAGGCGACGTCCGTGACGACATGGTGCAGATGATCGCCAAGCAGGCCGGCGCCGCCAATGTCGGCCTCACCATCCAGGTCTATCCGGGCGCTTCGCTGTTCAAGCCGAATGACCAATGGAACGCCATGGTCAACGGCCAGCTCGACATCACGCTGTTCCCGCTCGACTACGCCAGCGGCAAGGTGCCGGCCTTCAGCGCGACGCTGATGCCCGGCCTGATCCGCAGTCAGGAACGCGCCAAGCGCGTCAACGATTCGCAATTCATGAAGGACATGCGCGCCGAGATCGAGAAGCATGGCGTGATCGTGCTGTCCGATGCCTGGTTCGCCGGCGGCATGGCGTCCAACAAAGGCTGCCTCGTGAAGCCGGACGATCTGAAAGGCCTGAAATTCCGCGCCGCCGGTCCGACCTTCGCCGGCATGTGGGAAACCGCCGGCGCCAGCATCGTCAGCCCGCCGTCGAACGAAATCTACAATGCCTTCCAGAGCGGCGTCGTCAACGGCACCGACACCAGCCTCGGCACCTTCCAGTCCATGCGTCTCTACGAGGTGACGGACTGCCTCACCGCTCCCGGCAACAATGCGCTGTGGTTCATGTACGAGCCGGTGCTGATGTCGAAGAAGAGCTTCGACAAGCTCAACAAGGCGCAGCAGGACGCCGTGCTCAAGGCCGGCAAGGCGGCACAGGCCTATTATGAAGGCAAGGCCGACCAGGTGAACCAGGACGCGATCAAGGCGTTCGAGGATCACAAGGTGAAGGTCGTGACCCTCAGCGACGCCGATTATCAAGCGTGGCTCGAGGTGGCGAAAAAGAGCTCCTACGCAACCTTCGCCAAGGCCGTGCCGAACGGACAGAAGCTCATCGACGAGGCCCTCGCCGTCAAATAACGAACGACACGACAAGTCGGCCGGCCGGCGGGTGCGCTCGCCGGCCGGCGCCGGCCCGCCCCGTCAGCGTTGCGCGGGGATATCCCGCAACGAATGCCGTCAACTCAAGCCAGCCTCATGGACATATACATTCGGGCGGTGATCTTCCTGTCACGCGTCGCCGGCGTGTTCGCGGCTATTCTCATCGGTCTCGCCGTACTCGTGATCTGCGACATGGTGATCGTGCGTTACTTCTTGAACGTGCCGACGATCTGGCAGATCGACGTGGTGACCTACTCCATCGTCGCCGCGACCTTCGTCGGCAGCGCCTATGTGCTGATGACGCGCGGCCACGTTAATGTGGAGATTCTTCCTCTCCATCTCGGCCCGCGCAGCCGCTACTGGCTCGCGCTGTTCACGATATTGCTGTCGATGAGCTTCTGCGTGGTGCTGCTCGTTCTCTGCACGCAGTATTGGTATCAGGCGTGGTCGGAAGGCTGGCACTCGAACACGGTCTGGCGCGCGCGTCTGTGGATTCCCTATCTTTCGATGCCGGTGGGCCTCGGGTTGCTGGTCTTGCAATATTTCGCCGAATTGATTTGCCTGGTCACCGGCAGGGCGCCTCCCTTCGGCCTTAAGCCGAAAGAAGACGCCGAGGAGTTCGCACGGGCTCAGGCCAGGCAAGCCTTGGGAGACGCCCCATGAGCCCGACCACGCAAGGGACCTTCGTTCTCGTCGCCACCCTTTTGATGCTGATGTCGGGAATCCCGGTGGCGTTCGGCCTCGGTGCGGTTTCGATCATCTTCCTTTTGTTTTTTCACGGCATCGACAGCATGCATGTTGTCGCCGAGACGTTCTGGTCGGGCCTCGACGAATTCACGCTGGTCGCCATCCCGATGTTCGTCATGATGGGCGCCGCCATCGGCTCGTCGCCCGCCGGCAAGGACCTCTACGAAGCGCTCGACCGTTGGCTTTACCGCGTGCCGGGCGGCCTGGTGATTTCCAATCTCGGCGCCTGCGCCATCTTTGCCGCGCTCACCGGCTCGTCGCCGGCCTGCTGCGCGGCCATCGGCAAGATGGGCATTCCGGAGATGCGGCGGCGCGGCTATCCGGACGACGTGGCCACCGGCTCGATCTGCGCCGGCGGCACGCTCGGTATCCTGATTCCGCCGTCGATCACCTTTATCCTCTACGGCATTGCCACCGAAACCTCGATCGGCCGTCTGTTCCTCGCCGGCGTGATGCCGGGCCTCATGCTGACCGGCATGTTCATGCTGTGGACGATCTTCATCATCTGGAAGCGGGGATTCCGCTCCCATGCGATCGATTTTCGTTATTCATGGAAGGAAAAATTCCAATCGATCCCGAAGATCGCGCCGTTCCTGCTGATTATTTTCGGCGTCATGTACTCGCTCTATGGCGGCGTGGCGACGCCATCGGAAGCAGCCGGCGTCGGCGCCGCGCTCTGCCTCATTTTGGCGATCCTGATCTACCGGCTTTGGCAGGTGGATCAGATTTGGCACATCCTGCGCGACACCATGCGGGAATTGGTGATGATCCTCACCATCATCGCCGCCGCCGTGTTGTTCGGCTACATGCTCACCTCGCTCTACCTCACCCAGATGCTGGCGCAAGCCATCGCCGATGCGCACTTCAATCGCTGGGTGCTGATGGGAATGATCAACCTGTTTCTGCTGGTGTGCGGCTTCTTCATTCCGCCCGCCGCCATCATCCTGATGACCTCGCCGATCCTGCTGCCGATCATCACCGCCGCCGGCTTCGACCCGGTCTGGTTCGGCGTCATCCTGACGATCAATATGGAGATCGGCCTGATCCACCCGCCGGTCGGCCTCAATATCTATATCGTCAATGCCATTGCGCCCGACGTGCCGGTCACCAAGGTCATGTGGGGAACACTGCCCTACGTCTTCTGCATGATGCTGGCGATCGTGATCTTGTGTATATTTCCCGACATCGCCACATGGCTGCCCAACCATCTGATGGGCGCCGGCAAATGACGGATGGCTGCCGGGCCGTCTGAGCGGTTTCGGAGCACCGGATGAATACGTCTTTTTTCGGCGAGCTATTGCAGACGATCTCCGAGCGCGGCCGCGCGCTCTTGGCGCGCAACCGGCGTGGCGAGGCTGCGACCGCGCGCTCCGAAAGCCTGGTCGAATTGTGCGAGGACCTGTTGTCCAGCCGCGGCGAGGCTTCCGGCGTCGCGCGCGCGCGCGAAATCCTCAGCCGCTATGGCGAATTGACCACCGGGCCGCGCATCGCCTTTTTCGAGGCGCTGAGCGAACGCTTCGGCCCCGATCCGGCGCGCATGGAAGGCGCCATCGCCGCCTGGCGCGAAAAGCCGTCCGACTCAACCGCCGCCGAGCTGCACGCCGCCTCCGAGCCGCGCCGGCAGGAACTGTTCCGCCGGCTCAATCTGGCGCCCGGCGGCACCGCCGCTCTGGTGCGCATGCGCGAGCAATTGATCGACGTGCTCGGCCACCGCGACGATCTTGCCGCGGTCGACGATGATTTCGTCCATCTGTTCTCGTCCTGGTTCAACCGCGGCTTCCTGGTGCTGCGCCGCATCGACTGGTCGACGCCGGCGATCGTGCTGGACAAGATCATCCGCTACGAGGCCGTGCACGAGATCAGCGACTGGGACGACCTGCGCCGCCGCATCGATCCGTCCGACCGGCGCTGCTACGCGTTCTTCCATCCCGCGCTGGTGGACGATCCGTTGATCTTCGTCGAGGTGGCGCTCACCCGCGACATTCCGGGCGCGATCGCGCCGATCCTAAGCCCCGGGCGCGAGGTGATGGACACCGACAAGACGCGCACGGCGGTGTTTTATTCGATCTCCAATTGCCAGCGCGGCCTGGCCGGCGTGTCGTTCGGCAATTTCCTGATCAAGCAGGTGGTCGAGGAGATCAGCCGCGAAATGCCGAAACTCGCGACCTTCGTGACGCTGTCGCCGGTGCCCAATTTCGCCGCCTGGCTCGCGCACGAACGCGGCGACGAGACTTCGGCGGCGCTGAGCGCGGCCGACAAGGCGGCGCTGACCGCGCTCGATGCGCCGGGCTGGTGGCGCGACGAGGAAACCGCGGCGCGGCTGCAGGACCCGCTGATGCGCGCGGCCGCCTGGTATTTCCTGCGCGCGCGCAGCCCGCGCGGATTGCCGGTGGACGCGGTGGCGCGCTTCCATCTCGGCAACGGCGCGCGGCTCGAGCGCATCGATTGGCTGGCCGACACTTCGGACAAGGCGATGGAGCAGGCACACGGGCTGATGGTGAACTACCAGTACGATCTCGACGACATCGAGCGGAATCACGAGGCCTATGCGGAATCCCGCACCGTGGTCGCAGCGAGCGCGGTGCAGCGGCTGTTGCGCCCGCCGCTCGAACTGGTGCCGGTGGCGGGGTGACAACTGTCATGCCCCGCGAAAGCGGGGCATCCAGTAATCACAATATTTGCGATTGTCTCTGGCGCAGGGGCTACTGGATCATCCGCTTTCGCGGATGATGACAGCCGAGTCAGGATTTGCCGTACACCGGCACGATGGCGCCGCGCGTCACCTTATTATCGGGCGAGGCGAGGAACAGGATGGTCGCCGCCACCTCCTCGACCTTCGGCCAGTATCGCGTGCTCGGCCTTCGGCATGGCCGCGCGATTGGCCGGCGTATCCATGATCGAGGGCGCCACCGCGTTGACCAGGATGCCGTCCTTGGCCACTTCCTCGGCCAGCGCCACGGTGAGCGCGGCGACGCCGGCTTTCGCCACCGTGTAGGCCGCCATGCCGGCGCCGCTGCGCCATTCCAGCGCCGGCCGCGCCGCCACATTGACGATGCGTCCGCCGCCTTGCATGGCGTTCACCGCGGCGCGGCAACACAGAAAACAGGAAACGAGATTGCCTTCGAGTTGCGCCATCAGCGCGGCCTGTCCGGTCTCCGCCACCTTGCCGGCTGCGAAGCCGCCGGCGATTTGGATCGAGGCCCAGAGATTGAGCCCGTCATAGACTTTGGCGACCATGGCTTCGTCGGCGAGATCGGCAACGGCGATCAGCTTCACCTTCGGATCGCCGCGATGGGCAAAGCGTTGCGCCTCCGCTTCGTGCTGATAGGGCACGGTGCAGCTCGCGCCCGCCGCCAGCAGAGCGCCGACCACCGCGCTGCCGAGCGCGCCGGTGCCGCCGGTGACCACCACGTGCTTGCCGGAAAAATCCATCACCCCCGCCCGCGCTTGACCCGCGTCGGCAGCACCTGGAATTCAATCCAGTTCGCCACCTCGCCGACCCGCAGTCTCTTGTCGAGCACATTGTTGCTGATGCCGAGCCGCCAGTACAGACGCTTGCAATCCGGGTCGCGGTCGAGCGTTTCGAGGTCGTGCGCGAAGGTCTTGATGTCTTCCGCGTCCCGGAAGAAGCCTTCCTCGATCAGCCGCGTGCCGATGCGGCGCACGATCGCCGCGATCTCGCGCAGCGGATATTCCGGATGATACTGCACCGCCCAGGCCACCGATCCGTTGGTGCGGATTTCCACGCTCTGCACGTCCGACATCGCATTGGTGGCGAGCACGGTGGCGCCGGCCGGCAGCGCTTCGACTTCGTCGAGATGCACGGTCGGCGCGTTGAATACGTCGAGCTTGCCCACATACATCGGATGCGTGCGGCCGGCTTCCGTCAGCCGGATGCCGCGGCCGAAGCCGATCTCGCGGCCTTTCGGATTCTTGCGCACGCTGCCGCCGGCCGCCGCGGTGATCACCTGCAGGCCCCAGCAGGAACCGAACAGCGGGGTTCCGGTTCCCAGCGCCGTGCGCACCAGATCGATCTGGCGGGTCACCGACGGGCCGCCGTCATAGACATGCAGCGATGATCCGGTGATGGCGATGCCGTCATAACCCTCGAGCGACTCGCCCTCGGGCAAGGCGGCCGCCGGATCGCCCGGATGGCAGGTGTCGACGATCGCGCCCGGCAGCAGCTCGCGCAACAAATTCGAATAGCCCTGATGCGCGGCGGTGCCGCCGACCGCGATGTGCTCGGCCAGGCTCTGCGGCGAGTTGCCTTCGATGACGAGCAGGCGGGGGGAGGGCATGGGGCGTTAAATGGACGGGTCGCGTCCCCGTGTTTTTGCGTGAAACGGCGCGTATCGGATAGGCTTGATATGGCCAGAGCAGGGCGATTTTGCAATCGCGGCCGAATTTTGTGGGCCTGGCGCGCCTTTCGCGCGTCCGGTTCTTGAGGTCGCCACATAAGCCGCCCATTGTGCGCAAAATCACGCGAATCGGCGGGCAGTTCCGCGGGCAGATGGCCGACTACGACCTCGCCATTATCGGCGGCGGCATCAACGGCACGGGCCTCGCCCGGGACGCCGCCGGCCGCGGCTTGCGCGTGCTGCTGGTCGAGCAGAACGATCTCGCCTCCGGCACATCGTCGGCCTCCACCAAGCTGATCCACGGCGGCCTGCGCTATCTCGAGCACGGCGCCTTCCGGCTGGTGCGCGAGGCGCTGCACGAGCGCGAAGTGCTGCTGCGCATGGCGCCGCACGTGATCCGGCCGCTGCGTATCGTGCTGCCGACCAAGCGCGGCCTGCGCTCGGCGCTATGGCTGCGGCTCGGCCTGTTCATTTACGACCACCTGGGCGGGCGCAAGCTGTTGCCGGGCACCCGCGGCGTCGATCTCACCCATCATGCGGTCGGCCAGCCGCTCAAGCGGTCGATCCGTTACGGCTTTGAATTCTCCGACTGCCTGGTCGACGATTCCCGGCTGGTCGTGCTCAACGCGCTCGATGCCGCCGAGCGCGGCGCCGTCATCCGCACCCGCACCCGCTGCATCCGGGCCGAGCGGCGCGCCGAATGGGAACTGGTGCTCAACGCGCGCGGCCGCCGCGAGGTCAAGAGCGCGCGCGTGCTGGTCAACGCCGCCGGGCCCTGGATCGGCGAAGTGGCGGACACCGTGATCCGGCGGCAACCGGCCGCGCCGGTGCGGCTGGTGAAGGGCAGTCATATCGTCATACGCCGGCCGTTCGAGCACGAGTGCGGCTATCTGCTGCAGGCCGCCGACGGCCGCGTGGTGTTCGCGCTGCCGTTCGCGCAGGATTTCACCTTGATCGGCACCACCGACGAGAATTTCGTCGGCGATCTCAATTCGCCGGCGCCCGACCTCGACGAGATCAGATATCTTTGTCAGACGGTGAATGACTATTTCCGCGACGCGGTCACGCCCGACGAGCTGGTGTGGTCGTTTGCCGGCGTGCGCTCGCTCTATGACGACGGCGCCGACAAGCCGGAAGACGTCACGCGCGACTATGTCTTGGCGCTCGACCGGGGCGATGGCGAAGCGCCGCTGCTCACGATCTATGGCGGCAAGATCACCACCCATCGCCGGCTGGCGGAAGCGGTGATGGAGCGTCTCGGGGATTTCTTCGGCGCGCCGCCGCCATGGACCGCCGGCTCGACGCTGCCCGGCGGCGATTTTCCGGCCGACGGCTTCTACGAGCAGGTGGCGGAGGCGATCGGCCGCTGGCCGTTCCTTTCCGAGCCGCACGCGCGGCGGCTGGTGCGCGCCTATGGCCGGCGCCTCGATCGCATTCTCAAGGGCGCGCAAAGCATGGCCGATCTGGGCCCGCGCTTTGCCGGCGATCTGACCGGCGCCGAGGTGCGCTATCTGATCGAGAACGAATGGGCGCAGACCGCGGACGACGTGCTGTGGCGGCGCAGCAAGCTCGGCCTGCAAGCCACGCCCGAGCAATGCAGTGCGCTCAGCCGGTTCATGGCATCGTTGCGGGCGGCGCCGCAACCGGCGCCTTGAACGCGCGCATGGTTGACGAAACCTTGCCATAACCGGCGCGATTGGCGCCGGCCGCTTTAACGGGTGGCCAGATGTTTGTGGTCTAATATGACACGGCGCTCGTTACGCCGATCACGGACCGCCGATGTCGACCGACCCCAAACAATTCGCCGAGCGCTTCGCCACCGCCAAGGTCTTGCTGGTGGACGACGAGCATTACATGCGCAAGGTCGTGCGCACGATGCTGATGGGCATCGGCATGCGCGAGATCTCTGAGGCGACGGACGGTCAGGCCGGTCTCGATTCGATCCGCAGCCAGCCGCCCGACGTCGTCATCCTCGACTGGGAAATGCCCGGGCTCGACGGTCCCGGTTTCGTGCGCATGGTGCGCTCGCCGGCCACTTTCCCTTATCCGAACGTGCCGATCATCATGCTCACCGGCCATGGCGAGCGCGCGCGCGTGACCGAGGCCGTGGAGATCGGGGTCAACGGATTCCTGCTCAAGCCGGTGTCGTCGAAGGCGCTACAGGACTGCATGGCCGCCGTGCTGAGCAATCCGCGCCAAATCATGCAGGGCGGCGACGGCGCGGCGCCGCGCAAACTGGCCGCCGCCGTCCATGCCGACAACGATCAGGCAATCGCCAAGCTTTCCCTGATCGATTAATCTTCCGCGGACTTATTCGTTCGCGCATGATCTGATCCGAAACCGGTTCCCACTTTTCGGGATCGTGCGCTCGCGCCGCTTGCCGCGCGCGCCGGGGAGGCCGAATTGCCGACCGCTCTCATCGCCATCGACCAGGGCACGACCTCGACCCGCGCCATCGCCTTCGATGCCGCGCTCCGGCCGCTCGCCACCGCGCAGCGCGAGCTGCGTCAGATCTATCCGGCGCCGGGACTGGTCGAGCACGACCCGGAGGAAATCTGGGCGGCGAGCGTTGCGACGGTGCGCGACGTCATGGCGCAGGCCGGACTTGCGGCCAAGGACATCGCCGGGATCGGCATCGCCAATCAGCGCGAGACCACCGTGCTCTGGGACCGCGTGACCGGCCGGCCCATCCACAATGCCATCGTCTGGCAGGACCGGCGCACGGCCGATGTGTGCGACGCGCTGCGGCGCGCCGGTCACGAGCCGGAAATCACCGCCAAGACCGGGCTGCTGCTCGATCCGTATTTTTCCGCCAGCAAGATCGCCTGGCTGCTCGATCGCATCGACGGCGCGCGCGCCTTGGCGCAAGCCGGCCGGCTCGCCTTCGGCACCATCGATTGCTTTTTGCTGTGGCGGCTGACCGGCGGCAAGGCGCACGTAACCGACGCCAGCAACGCCGCGCGCACGCTGCTGTTCGATATCGGACGCGGGCAATGGGACGACGGCCTGTGCCGGATGTTCGGCGTGCCGCCATCGCTGTTGCCGCGGGTCGCGGACTGCGCCGGCGAATTCGGCGAGAGCGCGCCCGAACTGTTCGGCGCAGCCATTCGCGTTCGCGGCATGGCCGGCGACCAGCAGGCGGCGACCATCGGGCAGGGCTGCTTCAAGCCCGGCATGATGAAGTCGACCTATGGCACCGGCTGCTTCGCGCTGCTCAACACCGGACCGCAGCGCGTCGTCTCGCGCAACCGGCTGCTCACCACCATCGCCTACCAGCTCGAGGGCAAGCGCACCTACGCGCTGGAAGGCGCGATCTTCATCGCCGGCGCCGCCGTGCAATGGCTGCGCGACGGCCTGAAGATCATCGCCAAGGCGTCGGAAGCCGACGATCTGGCCGCGCGCGCCGACCCGGCCGAGCAGGTTTATCTGGTGCCGGCCTTCGTCGGCCTGGGCGCGCCCTATTGGGACGCCCAGGCGCGGGCGGCGATCTTCGGGCTGACCCGCAATTGCGGGCCTGCGGAACTCGCGCGCGCGGCGCTGGAAGCGGTCGGCTACCAGACCCGCGATCTGCTCGAGGCCATGCATGCCGACTGGCCGCTGGCGGCAGGCAGCACCACCGTGCTGCGCGTCGATGGCGGCATGACCGCGAGCGAGCCCACCATGCAATTCCTCGCCGATATCCTGGCCAGCCCGGTCGACCGCCCGGTGGTGATGGAGACCACGGCCTTGGGCGCGGCTTATCTGGCCGGGCGGACGGCCGGGCTCTGCCCCGATCTCGACGGTTTCGCGGCGCAATGGCGGCTCGGCCGCAGGTTCCAGCCGCGCATGGCTGCGGCTGAGCGCGCGCGCAAATATTCCGGCTGGCAGGACGCGGTGCGCCGGACGTTATCGGCGCCGCCGGCACCGTGACGCGCCAAGCGTGCGCTAATCGCTGCTTCGCCGGCGCGGCGGGCGAAACAGATAGGCCAGAAACCAGATCGGCACGATCACCAGCGCGCCGAGCAGCAGGTTCGGCCAGGCCCAGGCGAAGCCGCGCCTTGCATAGTCCTCGAGCTGGGCCGTCGACAGTCCGGCTTTGTGCATCAATTGCTCGACGGTAATGCCGAAATGCGCCATGACTGCTCCCACCACCAGCGAGGCGATGACGACCCTGACCAGCGTTCGGAGGATGGGATACAGCATCCGCGCCCTGTCGCGCCGGCGTTCGGCCGGCGGGTGATTCGTTCCAGGCGCAATGATAATCAAATGGCCCGGTCGCGGCACCGGCAAGCAACAGGCTTATTCCAGCTTTTGCCGGCCCGCGGGGGCGGCCGACTGCTCGGCCGCCGGAATGCTGCCGGAGGGGGCGCCGGTCAGCCGCTCGATCACCGAGCGCGCCGCGTCGCGCGCGCCACGATCGCGCACCGCATTGAGCAGCGGCGCGGCCGCGCCGGAGCGGCGAATCAGGGCCTCCGGATCGGGCAACATAATGGGATCGTCCCACGAGCCCTGCACGATGAACGGCAGTTCGAAAGCGGTCGCCGCGGGATTGCGGTTGTCCACCAGGATGGCGGTGCCCTTGAGATCGAGCTCGCGCGCCGGAATGGAGGCCGAGCCGGCGAGCGCCAGCCGCACCGCCGAGCCGTCGATCTTCACGTCCTCGACCGTGACCATGCCTTGGCGGATCTTCAGCAGGATCGCGATCTTCTCGAACGGGGTGCGCCCGCTGCGGAATTCGCCGCCGCCCGACAGCGGCCGCCGCTCCAGGCGGCGCAGCAACTGCTCCACGTTGAGGCCGGCGAGCGCGCCGTCCTGGCCGGTGAGGTTGGCGGTGCCGTTCAAGGTGCGGGTGACCGCGAGCACGCTGTCGCCGCTGCCTTCGACCGCGAAAGTCATGTTGCCCTTGCCTTCGAGCCGGTGCAGCCCGAACAACTGGCCGAGACAGCTTTCCAGATCCACGTCGGTGAATTGCAGCTGGGATTTGACGTCGACGCCGGCATCGAAATTGGCCAGCGTCAGCGATCCCCTGATCACGCCGCCATAGGCCTGCGCCTCGCCCACGGTCACCACCAGATGGCCGCCGCGCAAATTGGCGCCGATGGCGGTGCGGCCGAGCTTGGCATTCGACATCACCACGTTGCCCGCCGACAGCCGCAAGTCGAAATCGATGCCGGCGAGGCCGTCGAGCCCAATGCGCGAATTGTTCCAATCATGCTCGTTGGCGGTGAGCAGGCGGACGGTGGAGACATAGGGTGTGAGATCGAGCGTGTCGGAGGCGAGCGTGCCTTGCAGCGTCTTGCGCCCGTCGGTGGCGAAGGTGAGCACACCCTCGGCGGTATTGCCGTCGAGTTCGACATTGACGTTCGACAGCCCGATCGTGCCGCCCATGACATTGGCCTGCGCCTTGATCGCGAAGTGGCCGAAGCCGCCGCCGGGCAGCGGCTGCTGTCCGACCCAGATCAGCGCTTTGCGCATCGACGCGGTGTCGGCGGCGAGCGTGCCTTCGATCTTGAGAGTGGGCTTCACGCTGATGGCGCCCTCGAACGCGGCCTTGATCGGGTTGCCGGCGATGCGCAGCTTCATGCCGGTGCGATTGCCGGCGAGCGCGGCCGGGAAATCGCCGAGCGTCAAGGTCATGTCGAGCGGTTCGTCATGCCAGACGAAGCGGCCGCTGGCGCCGAAGCTCGCGGAGATCGACGGCCAGGCCAGCGAAAAGTCCACGCCGGTCAGCGTCTCGTCGACATTTTGTTCCGTGCTGCGCACCACCACGGTGCCATGGTCGATCCGCATCTCGGAGAATGCCGCGGGCCGCTGCGCGTCCTTGGTCTGGCTGCGCGCCAGCGCCTCGATCAGGCCGGACCAATTGGATTTGCCGTTCGGCTCCAGGTCGATCGCGATGATCGGCCGCTCCAGCGCCACGTCGGCGATCTCGACCCGGCCGAGCAGCAGCGGAAAAAAGCGCAGGCGCGCGGTCAGCCGTTCCGCGGTGAGCGCCGGCCGCTTGGCGTCGCCCAGCACCACGTCGGCGAAGCTGACGCTGCCGGAGGGAAACAGCGAGACGCTGGGCTCGCCGCGCAGCATCGGGTTCAAGCCGGTGACGGCGCGGACTTCGCTTAAGACCTGCTGGCGCACCGCGTCGGCCGAGATCAGGTAGCCCGCCGCGACGCAGCGCGCCGGCGCCGACCGCGATCACGGCCAGCACGGCAAATCCCAGGCGTCTGAAGCCGCTAGCGGGCGTCAAGGGTGAATTTCCGGTTGTTTCGGCGCCGTTTGCCGGCGGACTATACCATCGGTCGCGCCGTCACCAACCGTGCTCGGCCTCTGTGACCCTTTCATGGCTGGGGCCAATTAGGCTTAACGCGGGGGCGTGGCATCGGCGATCTCGGCGATCAGCTTCTTGATAATGGCCTGGCCGAACGAGTTGAAGTCCTTCGCCTCCAGCACGAAAGCGCCGGGCCCGCCGACCACGTTGTCCCGGTAATAATTGGCGAGGCCGCCGGGCGGATTGGTGTGCTCGGGGTTCCAGGGCATGGGGCGTTCGCTCAGGATGACCAGCCCGTTGATGGTCAGGCCGAGCGCGAGCGCCTCGTCGCGCGCCTGCGCGACGTCGCGGCCGGCATTGTTGGTGCCGTCGCCGGAGACGTCGATGGTGCGGCGTTCGCAGGCGAACGGCGCGTGCGCGAACTGCGCCACCGCGAAGTCGATGCCGCCGCTGATCGAGGTGCGGTCGGCGAACGAGCGCGGCAATTCCAGCAGCCGGTCGCCGAAGGCTTGCGCGGCTTTCGGCCCGTCGATCAGCGTCCAGTCGATCACCACATTCTGGTTGCCGAGGCCCGACCACTCCATGAACAGGACCGCGATGCGTCCGTGGCGGCCGGAGCCGATGGCGTCGAGCACCTGGCGGTCGGCGATCGCGGCGGCGTAGCCCTCGCGTTGCAGCTGGAATTTTTCGGCATCGACGCTGCGCGAGACATCGGCCGCCAGCACCAGCAGCAAGTCGACCGGCTCGGCCGCGCGCGCGGGCGGCAGGCTCGAGCCGAGCAGCAGAAGCAGCGCCAACGCCGGCCGCAACAGACGCAACATGACGACAGTCATCCCCAAGTGCGGGAATGATAGCCGATTTCAAAGGCTTTGCGTAAGGCGGCGAATGCATCTCTCCGCTCATTCCCGCGCAAGCGGGAATCCAGAGCGGCATTACGAAGCTGTCGTGTTTTGGCACTGGGTCCCCGCTTTCGCGGGGACGAGCGGTAGAGGGAGCGTCCGGGTTACTGCGCCAGCACGCGGGTGGCCGGGAACGCCACCTCCACCAGGGTGCCGTCGTCGACCTGGCTGGTGATGCGGAAGCGCGCATGATTGGCCTCGGTGAGCGCCTTGGTGATCGGCAGTCCGAGGCCGGTGCCGCTGGAGCCCCAGCGCGCCGAGGTGGCGAGCTGGCGGAACGGCTCCAATGCGGTCTGCAATTCCTTCTCGCTCATGCCGGCGCCGGTATCGCGCACCCGCAAGACCACCTCGTGGTCGTCGGTCAAGGCGGTGGAGACGATCACCTGCCCGCCGGCGCCGGTGAACTTGATCGAGTTCGACAGCAGATTGAGCGCGATCTGCCGCACCGAGCGCGCGTCGGCCACGATCTGCGGCAGGTTCGCCGGCAGCGAGGTGCGGATGATGACGCGCTCGCGGTTGGCCTGCTGCTGCATGATGGCGACGCATTGCTGCACCAGGTCGTTCAAATTGACGCTCACGAAGGTGAGCTCGAGCTTGCCGGCCTCGATCTTGGACAGGTCGAGCAGATCGTTGAGCAGCGAGATCAGGTGGCCGCCGGAGGTGTGGATGTCCTTGAGATATTGCCGGTAGCGCTCGTTGCCGACCGGCCCGAAGCGCTCGTCCATCATCACCTCGGAGAAGCCGATGATGGCGTTGAGCGGCGTGCGGATTTCGTGGCTGATCTTGGCGAGGAATTCCGACTTGGCGGTGGAGGCTTTCTCGGCCTGCTGCTTGGCGTTGATCAGTTCTTCCTCGCTGCGCTTCCAGGCGGTGATGTCGCGCATCACCGCGCAGAATTTGTCGCCGTCGGCGATCCGCCCCAGGGTGAAGTAGAGCGGCACCAGGCCGCCTTGCCGCACCAGGCCGATCGCTTCGCGGCCGCTGTCGAGCATGCCGGCGCCGTTCGCCAGCCGGTCGAGATAATCGAGCACGCCGCGCCGGCTCTCCGGCGCGAACAGATCGCCGAAGCTCATTTCCGCGAGTTCGGCCGCCTCGTAGCCGAACAGCGCCTCGGCGCTGCGGTTGGCCGACAGCACGCGGCCGGCGCGATCGAGCACCAGCACGCCGTCGGTGGCGGTATCGAGGATCGATTTGAGCTCTGTGTTTTCGGTCTCCAGCCGGCGCAGCGATAGTTCCGCCACCTTGCCGCGGTCCTCGGCCACGGCTTGCGTGCTGATCATCAGCACCAGCGCGTTCTCGTTGTTCCAGGCCACGCTGAACAGGCGGCCTTCGACCGACTTCTGCTTGCCGTTGACGGTGGCGATGGTGAGCGTCTTGCCGCCGTTTCTGGCGCGGTCCTTGGCATCGCCGGCCGGCGGCTCGCTTTTGTTGTCGATGAACAGGCTGTCGAGACCGCCCGCCTCGGTCAGCGCCTCCAGCGTGGGATAGCCGGTCCAGTCGAGAAAGGCGCGGTTGGCGTAGAGCAGCGTGTTGAGGCGGTAGACCAGGATGCCCACCGGCAGACGATCGAGAATCGGCCGCCCTTCGCTGGTGTCGCGGGCGGCATCGCCGTTGCGCGCGGCCCGCGGCGGTGCGCTGAGCGGCACGGCGGCCGCGACGGGCTCGCGGCCGACATCGTCGGACACCGGCGCGGCCTCGCTTTTTCCGGAGGGTTTCTTCAGACGATCGCTGAGCTCGCGCGCGAGTTCCTGGAAGGCGCTGTGCTCGCCCGGGCTGAGCGCCGGCGTCGGCTCGGTTTGCGGCGCGATGAACGGCAGCACATTATTCGCGAGTTCCTGCGGTTTGACGTCGTCTTCCGCCGGCGCAGCTTGCGCCCGGCGCTGCTCCAACGCGGCCAGGCGATCGACGTCGCGGCAGATGCCGAAGCCGCGGTAGCCGGCGAATTGGCGGTCATGGTCGAACACCGGCAGGCCCGACATCTCAATCGGCAAGGGCGCATCCGTATCGTCGACCGGCCAGGGCACGACGATGCCGCTCCAGGTGGCGCGCGAGGCCAGCGCGCTCGCCACGTGACCCTGCGGATCGAGCTTGAGGGCGGCGGCGATTTCCGCCCACGGCCGATCGAGCACGGCGGCGGTCTTCGGCCCGATCAGCCTGGCGAATTCGTCGGCGCCGAGCGTGAAGCGGGTCGCGGCATCCATCTGCCAGACGAAGCGGAGCGGAAAGCGGCGCGGCTGCGTTTCCGACGCGGCGGGATTGGGCGCGATCGGCGGCGCCTCGGCAGCGGGGGCAGGCGTGGCCGTGCCGGCGCTCGCGGCCTGGGCGGGCGCGCCGAAGGCGACGAGCAGCGTGACGGTCGCGCCGGCGCCCAGCCGCAGCATGGTGGCGGGCCAGGCCGCGATGTCGCCGTCGGCTCGGCCGTTGAGCATCGCCTCGCGGGCGAGCTTGTCGGCGCCGAGCGCGACCAGGTCGCGCTTGTCGGCGAAGCGCTCGCGCGCCGCCGGCATGGCCTCGATCAATTCGCCGTCGGCGCTGAAGATCGCCGCCGGCCGCTCGAGATCGGCGAGCAGCCGTTGCGCGCGGTCCGGCAAGCTGAGGTCTTTGCCGGCGCGCTCGGTCGCGACCACCAGCACGGCGGAACTGTTGTCGGAGAGCGCGATGCGCGAGCAAAGACAGATCAGCGTGCCGCCGAAGCTGGCGCCGAATCCGCGCAAGCGCTCCAGGCGCGGCGCGGCGCCCGGCGGCAGCGTGCCGGCCAGGCGCGCGATCTGCCCGGCGGCGAGATGCGTCGGCTCAAAGCGGACAGCGGCCAGCGCGCCGGGCGAGACGGCAATCGAAGATCGCGGCGGCGGTCGGATTGGCCCACAGCACGCGGGTGGCGTCCGCGCTCCATAGCCATACCGGCGTCGGGCTCAGGGCATGGGCCGCGAGCCGCGGATCGCTCAGGCAGGCGAATTGAAACCCGGTCCCACTCATCGCACCCGTCGCACGGTTTACGGCTAACAAAGCCTTAATACGGCTGCTTTGCTGCCCCGTCCACGCGATGGCGGCCGTAATGCCCTGCCAAGCGGCGATAACGTTAATAGGTGAGTTCCCGGACTGGCATGCCGCAAGCGGCCGACCTAGATAACCGCTAAAGTCAGCACTGGCCGGCAGTGCATCAGCAGGAGGTCGTCATGGCGAAGGAAGGGCCTGTGGGTTTCGAGATTCCGGCGGAGATGCGCGCATTCGCCGAGAAAAGCGTGGAACAGGCCAAGGAGGCCTTCAACACTTTCATCTCCGCCGCGCAACACGCGGTCAACACCGCCGAGACCCAGGCTGCGAGCGCCCGCACCGGCGCCAAGGAAGTGGGCGAAATGGCGATCGACTTCACCAAGCGCAACATCGCGTCGTCGTTCGAATTTGCCGAGAAGCTGATGCACGCCAAGGATGCCCAGGAATTGACGGCGCTGCATGCCGAATACGTGAAGACCCAGCTTGCGACCCTGACCGATCAGGCCAAGGAATTGAGCAAGCAGGCGGCCAAGCTGGCCGGGCACAAGGGCTAAGGCCGACACCATTGCGGCGGGGGCACCCGACTGAAATTCGACGCCGGCGGCAAACCGGCGACGGATTTTTATGACATTTTTGTGCATCGCAATATTTTTGTTGCATTGCACCAAAAACCGTGCTATATAGATTGTATTACTCGCCTAGCCTCCCCTTTTGGGCACCCCTTTTTGCGGCGAGTTCTGAAACAGGCGCGAGCCGATTTGCCGAGGGCGACGGCTCGCAGAGCGGATACCGCCCTCCGATCCAAGGATGACTGTCATGTCCGAATCCACCCACACCGCGGCTGTCACGCCGAAATCCAAGCCGAAAGCGGTTGCCAGCGCGTCCGCTTTCGAGATGCCGAAGTTCGAAATGCCGAAGTTCGAAATGCCGAAATTCGAAATGCCGAATTTCGACATGCCGAAGATGGAAATTCCCGCCGCCTTCCGCGAGATCGCCGAGAAGGGCCTCACGCAGGCCAAGGCGAACTACGAGAAGATGAAGAGCGCCGCCGAGGAAGCGACGGAAATGCTCGAAGACACCTACGCCACCGCCTCCAAGGGCTGCTCCGGCTACGGCCTCAAGCTGGTCGAAACCGCCCGCGCCAACAGCAACGCCGCTTTCGACCTGTTCGGCGAATTGCTGACGGCGAAGTCCTATGCGGAAGTGGTCGAGCTCTCCACCGCCTATATGCGCGCGCAGTTCGACACCGTGAGCGCGCAGGCCAAGGAGCTTGCCGATCACGCGCAGAAGGTCGCGACCGACACCGTCGAGCCGATCAAGGAAGGCTTCAGCAGCGTCTTCAGCAAGGCCGCGTAACGATCGAACAACCCGCCGCACCGATTGCAGCGGATCGCAAGCCCGGGCGCGCAAACGCCCGGGCTTTTGCGTGATGCGAGGCGTGGGCGGCGGTGCCGGCCCGCACGGCCAAGCCGCTTGCCAAATGGCCGCCCTGAACCTAGGTTCCGGCCGCTCGCAACAAGGATGGCGAGCTCCCGTGCAGGCGTAGCTCAGTTGGTTAGAGCGCTGGTCTGTGGAACCAGAGGTCGGTGGTTCAAGTCCACCCGCCTGTACCACGCGATTTCCGCCATCAATCCGGTGTCAGCAGCGAAACGCCGAGCAGCGCGCGCCGGCGCAGCCAGGTGGTGGCGCGATATTTCGGATCGCGCGTCACGCCTTGCATGCCGTCGAGCACGGCCAGCACGCGGCGGGCGCCGAGCGTGTCGCCGAGCGCCAGCGGGCCCTTCGGGTAATTCAAGCCCAGCTCGACCGCGGTATCGATATCGGCGGGGGCCGCGATGCGCAGCTCGGCGATGCGGCTGCCGACATTGACGATCATGGCGGTGAGCCGCTGCACCACGAAACCCGGGCTGTCGTTGATCACGGTGACCGCCGCATCGGTGGCCGACAGCGCCGCGACCGCGGCGCCCAATGTCTCCGGCTGCCGTGAGCGGCGTTTTCATCAGCGTGCGGCGGCCCTTGAAGCCGCCCAGCATGTCGACCGCGACCGTGCGCGCCGGGTCGAGCTTGAGCCGGACGATGGCGGCAGCTGGCGTCCTCGCCGAATGGCGTCACGCAACACAAGGCGCGCGCATCCGGTATGCCGCCGACTTGGCATTTGATGCCGGCACTGCCGAGCAATTCGGCCAATTCGCGGCCGCCGTCCTCGTCGGCGACCCAGGCCGACGCCGGCTTCGGCTGTGGCGCAACCGGCACGGTCGGCGCGCTCGCCACCGGCGGGCCGTCATAATTGTAGAAGCCCTGCTTGGTCTTGCGGCCGAGCAATCCGCCGGCAACGCGCACGGCCAATTGCGCCGAGGGCTGATACATCGGTTCGCCGTAATAGCGCTGGTAGATGCTTTCCATCACCGCATGGGTGACGTCGGCGCCGATCAGATCGAGCAGCTCGAACGGCCCCATGCGGAAGCCGGCGGCCTCCTTCATCAGCAGATCGACTTCGCGCGGGCTGGCGATGCCCTGCGCGACGATGCGCAACGCCTCCGGCCCATAGGCGCGGCCGGCGTGATTGACCACGAAGCCGGGGGTGTCGGCCGCCACCACCGGGTGCTTGCCGATGCGGCGCACAAAGCCGGTGAGCGCCTCGACCAAAGCGGGATCGCTGCGCAGGCCGCCGATCACCTCGACCAGCCGCATCAGCGGCGGCGGGTTGAAGAAATGCAGGCCGCCGACGCGCGCCGGATTGCGGCAGCCGGCGGCGATTTCGGTCACCGACAGCGAGGAGGTGTTGGTGGCGATCACCGCGTCGGGCGCGATGCGGCTCTCCAGTTCGCGGAACAACTCGCGCTTGATCGCGAGGTCCTCCACGATCGCTTCGATCACGAGCCCGGCGCGCGCCACCTCGTCGAGCGCGGCGACCGGCCGCAGGCGCGCGATCACGCCTTGCTTGGCGTCCGCCGCCATGCGGCCTTTCGCGACCTGCCCGTCGAGCGCCTTGTCGATCGCCGCTAGCGCCTCGCTTGCCGCGCCTGGCCGCGAATCGAACAGCAGCGCCGTCATGCCGGCCTGCGCGCAGACCTGCGCGATGCCGCGCCCCATGGTGCCGGCGCCGATGACCGCGACCACCAGATCCGGCCGCTGCAGATCCTGCGCCACGCTCACTTCCCCTCGAATTTCGGTTTGCGCTTCTCCATGAACGCGCGCATGCCTTCTTTCTGATCGCCGGTGGCGAACAGCAATTGCAGCGCCTTGCGCTCCAGCATCAACGCGGTGTCGAGCGGCGCGTTCAAGCCGGCATTGACGATTTCCTTGATCTGCATGACCGCGATCGGCGGCATGGCGGCGATCTCGCGCGCGATCTCGAGCGCGCGCGCCAGCGCCTGGCCGGTCGGCGCCACGTCGCTGATCACGCCCATGCTCAGCGCTTCGGCGGCGCTGAACATGCGGCCGGTCAGCAGCAGCAGCATGGCGCGCTTGCCGCCGATCAGCCGCGCCAGTTTCTGGGTGCCGCCGCCGCCCGGCAGGATGCCGACCTTGACCTCGGGCAGGCCGAGGCGGGCCGCTTCGCCGGCGACGATGATGTCGGTGCACAGCGCCAGTTCCAGGCCGCCGCCGAGCGCGAAGCCCTCGACCGCGGCGATCACCGGCTTCGGGCAGTCCATGATCGCGCGCCAGTATTTCTGCAGGTTGCGCGCCATGATCTCGATCGGGCCGGCCTCCGCCATATCGCCAATGTCGGCGCCGGCCGCGAACACCGTGTCGGAGCCGGTTATGATCAGGCAGCGGATCGATGGATCGGCGGCGTGGCGCGTCACTTCGTCGGCGAGCCGCGTGCGCACCTCGAGATTGAGCGCATTGCGCACCGCCGGCCGATTAAGCCGGAATATGACGATATCGTCCGACGGGCGTTCGATCAGCAGGGAATCCGGCACGGTCATGGCGGCTCACCGATAGCGTGGCAATATTTTGCCTATAGGCGCCGGTAAAGGACCGCGCGCGCGCGGCAAAGTCAACGTTGGCGGCCGGCCTGGTCGATCTGCCATCGCGCCGCCAAAACAAAAACGCCGGCGATGGTCTCGCCGGCGTTTTCATTCGCGAAGACGATACAGTCAGCGCATGTAATAGCGCCCATTGTTGCCGACCCGCCGGCCAGCCGGCTGGCGCGACTGACTGACCGGCTGCGACGCGGATGCCCGGAAGCCGCCGAACAGGAAGTCGAAGAAGCTCGGGCCGCTGTAGCCACCGCCGCCGCCATACATGCCGACTGGCATGCGCACCGGCTTGGACGAGGTATTCGGCGCCCGTTCGATTGCGATATCGGCCACCCGGCGCTCGCTGCCCTTGAGGATCGCGATCATTCTGGCGTCGCGGCCATACACGTCCTCGCGCAGCTGCAGCTTGCCGTCCTCGTCCACGAACGCGGTCTGGTAGGTCAGGTGAACCCAGATGTTCTTGGGGAAATTGATGTTGATTTCGCTGCCGCCGAACATCTGCTCCAGCCGCGCCTCGGTGTAGTGCTCATTCGGCAGCACCAGCGACAACAGCTTCTCGCCGTAGGTGAGCGGGTTCTGCACGCGCATGCAGCCGTGGCTGTAGGCGCGCTTTTCCTTCGCGAACAGGTATTTGTCCGGCGTATCGTGCTGGTAGACCAGGAACTTGTTGGGGAAGTTGAAGCGAATGCGGCCGAGCGCGTTGCCGGCGCCCGGCGGCTGCGAGATGTGGACGGTGCCATCCGGGTCCTGCGTCAGCTTCAGGCCGATGCGGTCGAGCGCCTCCGGGTCCTGCTGCAACGCCGGCAGGTATTCGTTCTCGATGATCGAGGGCGGCACGTTCCAGGTCGGATTGACGGTGATGAATTTCATCTCCGCTGAGACCATCGGCGTCGCCTTGCCCGGCTTTCCGGCCACGATCCTGGTGTGCCAGTAAACCTTGCCGTTGTTCCAGAGCGTCAAGCTGTAATCCGGCACATTGACGATCACGTGCGGATTGCCGAGGTCGCGCGGCAGCCAGCGCCAGCGCTCCATGTTGACGACGATGGTGTCGATCGGATCGGCGGACGGGCGGTGCGTCTCCTGCTTCTCGCCGTTGAGCGCGCGCACGGTGTTGGGGCCGAGATTGCCGTCGACGCCGATGTCGGCTTCGGTCTGGAACGTCTTTACCGCGTCGCGTACCGCGTCGTCATAGAGCGGGTTGTCCTTGTCGCCGTCGACGTTCAGTCGCTTGCGCAAGGCGATCACGCGCTGATCCTTCATGCCGGGGCGCAGGATTTTGCCGTCGGCGATGCGGACCAGTTCCGGCTTTTTCTCTTCCTCGGCCTTGGGCGTCAGGGCGCCCTTGCGCAGTTCGGCCAGCTTGGCCTTGAGCGCCTTGAATTCCGGCTGTGGCGGATTGTAGCCGTCGAGCGCGGCGCCCACGTCGCTGGCGTCGGCGAGATCGGCCAGCACTTTGGCCGGCTCCGGCGCGACCAGCTTGAATTCGATGTCGGCGCCGACGCGGCTGAAGTGGACGCGGCCGCTCTGGGCCTGCCGCGCATAGCTGAGCACGGAAGCGGTGAGCGCGAGTTCGTCCGCCGCCAGTGTCTCGGCGGTGACCGCCGATTTGAAATCCGGAGCCGGATAGTCGTTCGGGTCGAGGCCGACGCTGTCGACCTGGGCGAGATAGGCGATGGCGGCCTTGGCGCGCGCATCGGCGGCGCCCGCGCTCACCCACAGCGGCTTGTAGTCGCGCGCCTTGTAGAACGACTCGACGCCCTCGCGGTCGGCCTTGCGGCTGACGATGCGGTCGAATTGTTTTCCGCTGATGATGTCGCGCAGCTGGTCGGCGACCGCGCTGTCGGCGGTGGCGGAGACCGGCATGGCGGCCGGGGCGGCCATGGCCTTGGCCGGCTCGGCTGCCGGCGCGGCGGCATCCTGCTTCGGCTCGGGCTTGCTGGCATCGGCCGGTGCGGCCATGGCCTTGACCGGCTCGGCTGCCGGCGCGGTGGCGCCCTGCTTCGGCTCAGCCTTGTTCGGCTCAACCTTGTTCGGCTCAACCTTGCCGACGTCCGCCGTCGTGGCGCCCACACTGCCGGTGAAGTCGCTTGCCGTCAGCGGCGGCGGCAGCGGCGGCATTGTGGTATCCGGCAATGGAATCGCCATCTGGTTTTGGTCGGATTGCTGCGCCATGCCGGCATGGCTTGCCAATACCAGCACCAGCCCGAGGGCAGTCGAGGCCAGCAGTCGGTTGAATCGGTCGCTTTTCACCAGGGCGTCTCCCAAAGACTGAGCAGGGGGCCGCGGCCCCCCTTAATTCCGGGCCATCCTATCCTATAGTCCTGCGGTAGTTACGCTTTTCCCAACAAGGCAGAGCGAAACAGCATTCGACTGTGGCTATTTTGCACGGGGTGCCGAAATCCCGGATTTGGCAGGTGATTCCGCGCTTGCCGCCGGCATTAGCCTACTGCAACGGCTGGCAATCCGGCCGGTTCCCCCAAGCGATTTTGCGCGTTTTCCCCCGATGACTTCTTTGTGAAGGGCAAGGCGTAGCCCCAGGATGGGGCGGCCGCATGACAGAGGGATGATGGTCGCGTCCCCAAGACCGGCGGCCGCGGGAAAGCCCGTTGTCGATTCGCGAACCGTGCCGCCAGGAATCTTTTCCAGCCAGCAACGGCGGGCCGTCGCCGAATTCATGTCCAAGCGGCGACCGCGACGCCGTCGCGCGGACGCCATCGAGGTCGCGCGCTTGCGTCGCGCGTCGCGCCGCGTCGCCACGTTCGGCAACGCAAATAAAAAACCGGGCCCCGCGAGGGGCCCGGTTTCAGTTTGCCGGTGTGGGGACCGGCAATCTTCCAGAGGGGAACATGCTGTGCACCAGCGGTTCTGGGAGGATACATCCGGTGCAACAGCGAAGCTCACTATGCGAAGCACGCCCGTCTGCGGCAACGCTAACCAGCCGCATGACTGCCATGCCGATTCGCAAATACCTGCCCACATTCGCGAATCATTCGCATGACGGCCATGCGCAAATTGCGCAGGCGCTGCGGCGGCTTTTTCGCGGTGAAGATCAGATCAGAAATGCCAGCGCTGCGCGTTGGCGACCAGAAAATCGCGGAACACCTGGATGCGGGCCACGGCTTTGAGTTCTTCCGGATAGACGAAATAAGCATCGAGCGCGAGCGTGTCGGCTTCGCCGAGCAATTGCACCAGCCCGCCGTTTTCCTCCACCAGATAGTCGGGCAGCATGGCGATGCCGAGACCGCGCTGGCAGGCGCGCAATACGCCGAGCACGTTGTTGATGGTCAGATGCGGCAGGCGCGGTCCCTTGCCGTCGCGGCCCACTTCGACCAGCCAGCGCCGGTTGGAGAAATGCGCCGGCACATTGCCGCCGAGCAGAATCAGGCGATGCTTGTCGAGGTCCTCGTGCGCGCGCGGCGTGCCGAAGCGCTTGAGATAATCGGGCGAGGCATAGGCGTGGAAATGCACCGAGAACAGTTTGCGCTGAATCAGGTCCGGCTGGGTCGGCTGGCGCAGGCGGATGGCGACATCGGCCTCGCGCATCGCCAGGTCGAGTTCTTCGTCGGTGGTGATCAGCGTGATGTGAATGTCGGGATAGAGATCGAGGAATTCGCCGAGCCGCGGGGTGAGCCAATGCACGCCGATGCCGGGCGTGGTGGACACTTTCAATTCGCCGTTCGGCCGTTCGCGGCTGTCGGTGAGCTTGGTGCGCGCGGCCTCCAGTTTCATGAACACTTCATGCGCGGTGCGGTAGAGCAATTCGCCCTGTTCGGTGAGGATCAGCCCGCGCGCATGGCGGTGGAATAATGAGACCGACAATTCGCCTTCGAGCGCCGAGACCTGGCGCGAGACCGCCGACTGCGACAGGCCGAGCCGCTCGCCGGCATGGGTAAAGCTGCCGGCTTCCGCCGCGGCGTGGAACACCTTCAGCTTGTCCCAATCCATGGACTTGTTGGGGTTGACCATGACTTATTCCGCCGCCGCGCGCTGGTGTTCGTGCGCGGCCAGGAATTTCTCCGCTTCGAGCGCCGCCATGCAGCCCTGTCCCGCCGCGGTGACCGCCTGCCGGTAAATGTCGTCGGTGACGTCGCCGGCGGCGAATACGCCGGGCACCGACGTGGCGGTGGAATGGCCGGCGGTGACGATGTAGCCGGACGGCTTCATCTGCAGCTGGCCGGTGAACAGTTCGGAGGCGGGCGAATGCCCGATGGCGATGAATACGCCGTCGACCTTGCGCTCGCTGACCGCGCCGGTCTTCACGTTCTTGAGCCGCACGCGGCTGACCTTCAACGGGTTCTCGGTTCCCAGCACGTCGTCGAGCGCCGTGTCCCAGATCACGTCGATCTTCGGATTCTTGAACAGGCGGTCCTGCAGGATCTTTTCCGCCCGGAACGCGTCGCGCCGGTGCACGATCGTGACCTTGGCGGCGAAATTGGTGAGGAACAGCGCTTCCTCGACCGCGCTATTGCCGCCGCCGATCACCACCACTTCCTTGTTGCGGTAGAAGAAGCCGTCGCAGGTCGCGCAAGCCGACACGCCGTAGCCCTTGAACTTCTGTTCGGAGGGCAGGTCGAGCCAGCGCGCCTGCGCGCCGGTGGCGATGATCAGGCTTTCCGCCAGATAGACGTCGCCGGAATCGCAGGTGAGGCGGAACGGCCGGTCGCCGAGTTCCACCTTGCTGACATGGTCGGTCACGATGCGGGTGCCGACATGTTCGGCTTGCGCCTGCATCTGCTCCATCAGCCAGGGGCCCTGGATGACGTCGGCGAAGCCCGGATAGTTCTCCACGTCGGTGGTGATGGTGAGCTGGCCGCCGGGCTGGATGCCCTGGATCAGGATCGGTTCCAGCATGGCGCGCGCGGCATAGATCGCGGCCGTGTAGCCGGCCGGACCCGAGCCGATGATCACGACCTTGGCGTGGGTAGTCTTTGCCATGGAGGCGCCCCTCTGGTGGGCGAGTGGCCGGACCGACCGGCTCTTTTGCCTGCACGATGTATGGCTTTCGGACGAGCTATGCAAGATATGCAACCCCCGGACCCACAGCCTTGGAGGCCCCTGGGGCGGCATGTCGCGCCTGCACGCGCAATAATCTTTCGCGAAACAATGTTTCGCGGTATGGATGTTCGCACCCGCGTTTTGCCGCCCTGGAGGGAATCAGTCCTTGCCCGCCCGTCTCGACGCCATCGATCGCAATATCCTGAAGGAACTGCAGGACGACGGCCGCATCACCAATGTGGAGCTGGCGCGCCGGGTCGGCATTTCGGCGCCGCCCTGCCTGCGCCGCATGCGCGCGCTCGAGGAGGCCGGCTACATCAAGGGTTATCGCGCGCTGCTTAGACGAGAAGAAGCTCGGTTACGAGGTGGCGGTGTTCGCCATGGTGCATCTGGCGAGCCAGGCGGAAGCCGATCTTGCCGCCTTCGAGGAGTTCGTGCGGGCGCAGCCCCTGGTGCGCGAATGCTGGATGCTCTCGGGCGAGATCGACTTCGTGCTCAAATGCGTGGCGCCGGATTTGAAGACGTTTCAAGCCTTTGTCGAGAAACTCACCGCCGCGCCCAATGTGCGCAACGTGAAGACCTCGCTCACGCTGCGCCAGTCCAAGGACGCGGCCATGGTGCCGATGGAAAACTAGCGGTTTTGTTGCGTCTGCAATTCCGCCATGTCGTTGCGTTTGCAACTTTATTGCATTGTTTGTCTCTGCTCAATGACTTGCTTTCGGCACGGGACTCTGAGGCCGATCATTTTTTGATTTTCAATTTGCAACCGATCCGCAAAAACAAAAAGCGGCCTGTCGCCTGACCGCATATCGTGTCGTGGAGAAGTAAAACGATACTACTTATCCGCAAAAGGCTGACATTTTGATCACGCTTGCAAACTTTCTTTGCATAATGATGCGGATCAAATTTGATTCCGGCTTTGCAGGAACAACTAATGTGGCTAACGTTTGGCGAGGTGGGTTGTTGGGCAGGTCGTCGGGCATCGGCATGTTACGTGTGTGTCGGACGACTGTGGGGATTACGAAGTTTCGAAATCTCGTTGCATAGCATCCCGCCAAATTGATGCGCTCGCGTGGTCAACGTCGTGCCGACGTGTGACGCGGGGCTTTTGTGGTGGCGGGGGATGTTACGTGAAACACTGTAACCGGATTGCAGTTGATATCGCTTCCAACGAAGCGTCATCAAAAGAAATTCCGCAAAAGCCAAGATTCAGATTGCGTCGGAAGCTTTCATATTTTGCCGCGCCGGCGCTCGTCATCTGCGCCGCGATGGGCCTGACGCAAACCGTCAAGGCCGACAGCGCGCTGGACGTCGCCGGCATCGAGAGCGTTCTTCGCGCCAACAGCCGCACGTTCGAATCGCAGCCAGCCGCTCAGCCCGGCGATGAGGCGGTGTTGGCGCTGAGCAATTATGCGCGGCAGATCGGTGGCGACAGTTCCACGACAGGCAGCATCGCCGCGCAAAGCCGACTTGACGACCATGCTTTTTCGGCGCTGCGGGAATTCGCGCAGCGCGTCGGCGCCGGCCAACCGGAATCGATCAAAGGCCAGCCAAAATTGGCCGAAGCGACGACCTTGATGGAATTGTTGCAGGGCAAGGGCAACGAGGCCCCGGCCGCCGTGGCGCCCAAAGGCGCGCCGATGAAAGCAAAACGCTCGAGCGCGCCGGTCGACGCGCACTTCGTCGGCGGCAAGGTTTGCATGACCTGTCACGCGAGCCAGACCGCGGAATTCCAAAAGACGCTGATGGGCAAGATCGGCATGACCCAGAAAGGCAAGTTCGAATGCGAGAACTGCCATGGTCCGGGTTCGGCGCACGTGAAGGCCGGCGGCGGCCGCGGCGTTGGCGGCATCCTCTCGTTCGGTGCGGACGATCCGCGCACGGTCGAGGAAAGAAACGGCGTCTGCCTGGGCTGTCACCAGAAGGGCGAGCGCACTTACTGGGCCGGCAGCATTCACGAAACGCGCGGCGTGGCCTGCACCAACTGCCACTCTGTGATGAAGGACGTGTCGCGCAAGCACAACCTCAAGACCAATGTCGAGGCCGAGACCTGCTATCAGTGCCACAAGATCAAGCGGGCGCAGATGCAGTACTCGTCGCACATGCCGATTCGCGAAGGCAAGGTGACTTGCTCGGACTGCCACAACCCGCATGGCAGCATCTCGGACAAGCTGATCCGCGAAG
>CAVXKE010000011.1:0-248515 GCA_963762285.1 uncultured Alphaproteobacteria bacterium
ACGTCCGACCTTTGCCTTCGGAGGGCAACGCTCTATCCAGCTGAGCTACGGGCGCCTGTTCGCTTCAATAAACGAAACGCCCGCCAGCGGCAACGGGCCTTATTTGGCGCTGGTTGGACGGTACGTGAAAGCTTCAGTGGCAAAGGTCGGACGTTCGAATTGTCTCGGGCACGCTAATAATTGTGTGCCGTGGGCGTGCCTGACGAAATCTGGCGCTGGCGATGGCCGATCATGGCACTAGCCGGTTATTCCAACTGCGTCCGTGTTTGTCTGCTTTTGGGAACAAGGCACAACCGTCGAATTTGGCACGCGAGGGTTTGTCCGCTTACGACTGCCGGCTCAACCGGTAACGATGCAACACAGGTCCGTCAAACCTCCGCCGCGTAACTTCGAATTGCAATGTTCCCTCCCGTGGCCGTTCGTTGAAGCCCTGACGCGCCACTTTGTTCAGATAAGCTTGCGAGTACACCGACAAGTCGGTTCCCTTCAAACATCTGCCGCGACAGCAGACCATTGGTATTCTCAATCGACCCGCGCTGCCACGGGCTTTGCGGGTCGCAGAAGTAAACGTCGATGTTGGTCGCCAGCGTAAATCTTCGATGATCCGCAAGCTCCTTGCCTCGGTCCCAGGCTGTCATCCGTACAGCTCACTCGGTAGCGCTTTCGCCTGCTTGATGAGCGCGGACGATCCGTCCGCGTGTCCTTATTCGTGACTCTCTTCCTGAACATCACAGCGAGAGTGGGATGACGTTTACGAGGTCGCGATATAGCTGTTCCTCGACCCGCAGCAGATCGCCTTCCCAACGGCCAGGCAACGCCCGATCTTCAACGGCTGCTGGGCGCTCACGGATTGAGACGATATCCTTGATTTGCCCCCGCGTTATCGCCATCGGGGTCCGCTTGCCTCGATTGACGGATTGTCCGCTTCGATCGAAGATGGCCAAGCAGCTCCAAGCACCCGCGGGCTTGCACAAATAGACTGCGATAGATCGTCTCGTGTGACACGCGATAACACTCATCGTCAGGATGTGCTCTCTTCAGCCAGCCGGCGATCTGCTCGGGTGCCCAATTCAATCTGAGCTTGCTCGCGACTGCCTGGCGTAGCCCTGGACTGCTCGCCAACTTACAACGCTTTGGACGACGAGCTCGCACCCAGGCCTTCTCATCCGCCAGCGCCGCCCGATATCGATCATAGCCGCCATTGCGGCTAAGTTCCCGGCTCACCGTCGAAGCCGAGCGGCCTAGCAGCCTGGCCATCGATCGTGCCGATTGATGCGCCGCAAGGCCTCTGGAGATCTCCTCGCGCTCCGAGAGCGTCAATGCCAACCGCGCCAGCGGCGCCGTGGCGCAGGACGATTCTCGCCATGCGGCGCCACCTGGAAAATAAATAGACGACGACGGCTTACCAAACGCTCTCAATCGCTTTCAGCGACTTCCCGTGCTGCCAGCGATCCCACAATTCCGTTTTCTCTTCCGCAGTAAAACCTCGACGATACCTTTGACCCATCGCCAGACACCCCATCTTTTAAGATAAAGTGTTGCGTCGACCAGTTGAGCGCAACCCATAACGGACGTACTTACCGATAAGCAATCAGCAGAGCAAAAACGGTTCGAACTCACGTATGACCGCTGCAATCTGCGCCAAGTTCGGTAAGCCCGCCTCATTGCCGAGATGCTGGATTTTGTAGGCGGCTGCTGCTCGCGCGAATCGGAAATGCTCCTCCCAACTCATCCCGGGGTTGGTGAGATAGGAATGAATGTAGGCGCCGTGGAAAACGTCTCCAGCGCCACTGGTATCGAGAACTCGATTCGATGGTACGGCAAGAGCAGGGAGCACCCGAACGATGCCCGTATCGTCGTACCAGATTAAGCCTCGCTCACCGAGCGTCACTCCACCAATCCGACAGCCTCTGCTCTTGAGATAATCAAGCATCGCTGCCGGCTCATGCCCCATCTGTTGGCAGAGACGTTCGGCCACGATCGCCACATCGATGAAGGTAAGGATGACCGCTGCAATCTGCGCCAAGTTTGGTAAGCCCGCCTCATTGCCGAGATGCTGGATTTTGTAGGCGGCGGCTGCTCGCGCAAAGCGGAAATGCTCCTCCCAACTCATCCCGGGGTTGGTGAGATAGGAATGAATGTAGGCGCCGTGGAACACGTCTCCAGCGCCACTGGTATCGAGAACTCGATTCGATGGTACGGCAAGAGCAGGGAGCACCCGAACGACGCCCGTATCGTCGTACCAGATTAGACCACGCTCACCGAGCGTCACCCCGCCAATCCGACAGCCTCTGCTCTTGAGATAATCAAGCATCGCTGCCGGCTCATGGCCCATCTGTTGGCAGAGACGTTCGGCTACGATCGCTACGTCGATGAATGTAAGGAGTTCGTGAGTATTCGACCGTAGTCCTCCACCGTCGAGGGAAGTGAGAATCCCCGCTTGGCGGCATAGCTTTGCGTAATGAATCGCGGCGTCTGGTTGGTGTCCGTCGAGGTGAAGTGCCCGGCAGCCCGCAAGATGCAGGATTGGGAACGGGTGAAGATAATCGTCATCACGACAACGAACGATCGCTCGCTTTCCATTATTCGGCATGATGAACGACAGCGATGACGTGTGGACTTTTCTGGCGTGGATCGAGATGCCATACTTGGCCGCCATGTCCAGGAACATGCGACCGAGCCAATCGTCGGCGACGGTCGTGAGCACATCAGGCACATGTCCCAACTTCGCGCAGCAAAAGGCCGCGGTGACCGCATTGCCGCCGAACGAGACCGCGTAGGCCGACGCCACATACTTCTCGTCGCCCGTCGGCATGCGATCGGTCAGAAAGGTGACGTCAATGTAGGTTTGTCCGATGAAGAGGGCCTGCATATCTCTCGGCATTCGTTCAAAGAGCCTCGTGAAGCGCCGCAAGCTTGCGTTTCAGGTCTTCGAGCACTGCATAGATACCCGGTGGAAATATCCCGTCGTATCTTGCTTCAAGCTGCGCAATCTCCGACCGCAGGCGTTCGATGGCGGTCTCGGACGCTGTCAAAGTACTCATCTCATTGTTCCAATTTGAAGGAGACGACCGTCGTATCGCCGCGAACTACTAGCCCGCGATTGCCTGCATCAACGCTGCTATCTTTATCGTCGCGAAATTGGAGAACGTGTCAGACACGGCATAGGGCAGAATGATCTGGTCGCGATGACGCATGGCGCCGCAGGTGTAGACGACATTGGGCACGTAACCCTCGCGTTCCGTAGGCTCGGGGCGAACCAATGGCTCGCGCGAACGCGCGAGAACCTTGGATGGATCCTTCTTGTCCAGGAGCACGGCGCCGATCGAATACTTCCGGACCGGACCAACCCCGTGTATCAGCAATAGCCAACCGTCGTCCAACTCGATGGGCGAGCCACAATTGCCGATCTGGACGAATTCCCAGGGATATGCAGGTTGAAGGATGGGTCGACCGCCGTCCCAAGAGTAAAGGTCGTCGGAATAGATCAGATAAAGATTCTCATTGTCCTGCCGACCAATCATCGCATAGCGGCCATCGATTTTTCGTGGAAACAAAGCCATGCCCTTGTTGTGCGACGCCGATCCGCCGAGCGGAGTCATCCTGAACGATTGGAAGTCCGTCGTTGCAAGCAATTCAGAGCGAATCGCCCTGCCGCTATAAGCCGTATAGGTGGCATAGAAAGTTTTCTGTCCATTGTCGTTGAATTCCACGAAACGCGCGTCCTCGATGCCGTTCGATTGGGCGTCGGTGATCGGAAAGATGACCCGCTCGCTCAGTTCTTCATCTGGCCCGAAGATCACTTCGATATCATCTCCATTGGACATGGGCGTCCGGCTTCGAATTATTGGAACGGAGGCGAGACGAGCGGTCGGATCGACGGAGACGCTGCCATCCGCAGCGATGGTGCCGGACCGGAACGTGAGCGATGATACATGCCCTTCGCCAACGGCGCGAAGGCTCAAGATGAATCGGCAGCCATGTTCCGGTGCGCCCGTCTGATCGGGGTGCCGGACGATGCTTGGGTTGAACAAGGCGGAGGCTTCGAACGAATATTCGTTGAGAAAATAGGCCCCGATCAGACCACGTTGCGTCTTATTCAATGGAGCATGCGGTTCGAGCGCGTCCTCCATTTCTGCGGCGCGCGATTCAAAAATGTCGAGCAGATTTCTGTGGCGGCCTTCGAAGTTTTCGAGCACCTCGCGCAACTGTTGCGCGGAAGCTTCAGCGTCGAGCCGAAGCACCCGGTCAACGATATGATTGGCGCGGACCTTGTCAGTCGGGTTGAGGTCGCGAGGCTCAGTCGCTGGTTTGAAGGGCCTGACGACGACCCTGGCCGGATCCGGGCGCAGATAGAGGCTCTGGCGATTCAAGAATTGGGATTGGGACAAAGATGCTCCCTGGAGGCGATCGCGCTGGGTTCGTGCCGATGCCGTTGAATGATAATTTTGACGCGGGTTTCGTCCGGCCTGTCTCGGCCGTGGCCATAAACTGCCGCATCTCCACTTGGCCAAGAAGATACGATAACACTGATTCTGCACCCTTGTTCTCATTGGGCCGATCCGGATGGAGGCCATCCGAACAGCTCCCGGTATCGGCATCGATTAGCGCTGTCTGCAAGTCGTTTTCGCCCAGAAACCACCCAAACGCGCGCGTTGCCCCCGCCAGCCATTCCGCTCCCTTATCCGCCCGCCACGCGGCAAGGCAGGCGGAAATCGTTGCGCACGCCTCGACTGGCTGCTGATCGAACGCGTCGGGCCTGTGGCGTATTTTGCCAAAACTCTTAGAGCCAACGGGTCTGAAGTATCCAGTTGACGTGATCTGAAGCGACATGAGCCAACGCAGCGATCGGAGGCCAACCTTGACGTATTGCGGCATTTGGGTCGCCAGGCCAGTTTGAATCAGAGCCTGCGATAGACGCGCATTGTCGTAAGCGAGAACGTCTTCAAACCAGCGCCACTCTTCGCGTTGACTTGCAAGAAACAGCGCCATCAACCGGTCGGCCAATAGCTTGCGCATGCCGTTGGCGAACAGGTCGCCGACCTCCAGCGTGCAATAAGCGTCCAAGCCTAGGAGCGAGAAAGCCCAAGCGCGCGGAGACGAGAACTCCTCGACCACCGGAAGCGCGGTCTTGAAGAGTGCCGCCGCCCATCGACGGCGGGACGGATCGGCGTCATTGCGTGCGCATTCGGCGAGCGCCCAAAGCGTCCGGCCATGGCTGTCTTCCGAGCCCGACTCCTCCAGCCATCGGCGCTCGTAACTCATGAAATTTCTGAACCGACGTGTGTCTGGATTCCATGCGTGCTGGATGAATGCCGCAAAGCGCGCGGTGACCTCGCCGGACAAAGGCGCTTCGCCGGAATTCGGAAGCGCGCTTGCGAATAGCAGGGCGCGAGCGTTGTCGTCGACACAATAGCCATGGGCGCGGTCGGGCACTGAATGGACCGCGTGTTGAAGGATGCCCGTACTATCGCAAAGCGTATGGAAATGTCCTATCCGCATCTCCGGAATGGCATGGCCCTTGCGCACCGAGGCGACTGGGATCGGCAGCAACTTTTCCGACCGGGTGGCCTCGCGCGCATTCTCGAAGGCTGCGAGGTATCGCTTGGCCGTCTCCGACCAGGTCATCGATCGGCTTGCTGCGTAGGCCCGCTTGCGCATGGCATGACGGCGGACGTCGTTTGCCAGCAAGGCCGCAATTTCGCTGCTGATGGCTTTGGCGTCCCCAAAGGGAACCAGAATGCCGTGCCCGTCGCTCAGCAATTCCTTGGCGTGCCAGTAAGGGGTCGATACGACCGCCTTTCCCAATCCAAAGCTGTAGGCGAGCGTGCCCGACGTCATCTGGGCTTCGTTGAGATAGGGCGTCACATAGACGTCGCACATCGAAATGAAATCCAGAAGCGTGGCCTGCTCGACAAACTGGTTGAAGAAGACGACATGATCGTGGATGCCGAGCTCCCGCACGCGGGCCGTCAAGCCATCGCGATAGGCCTCGCCCTGTTGACGCACAAGGTTCGGGTGAGTCGCACCGAGAATGACATAGACAGCGTTGGGGCACGATTTGATGATTCCCGGCATGGCATCGAGCATGGTCTCGATGCCCTTGTTCGGCGACAGAAGCCCGAACGTAAGAATGACGGTCTTTCCCGCAAAGCCGAGTTTCGCCTTGGCACTATGCGTTTCACGAAATGGCAGGTCAGGGATACCGTGCGGTATGATCTCGACTTTGTCGGCCGGCACATCATGCACTGAACGGAGCAATTGCCGGCCTTTCTCCGACATGACGATGATTTTTGACGAAGTATCGATGATGCGTTGCATCACGTCGCGCTGGGTAGGCGTTGGTTTGGCGAGGACCGTGTGAAGCGTCGTGACGACTGGCATCTCAAGTCGCGACAACAGCTCGGTGATATTGCCGCCGGCCTGCCCGCCAAAAATTCCGTATTCATGTTGAAGTGAAACAACATCGTAGCCGGCCTTGTTCAGGAACTCAGCCGCCTCAACATACTCGTCGATGTTTTTGTCTTGAATTTCCAAGCGTACGGCCTGCGGATAGTCATAGACGCCACCTGGTTCCGTCATTGCTACGACGCCCGTCTCAAGATCGGGACGGCTCATCGAAACCGCCCGATGAAGATCACGAGTAAAGGTTGCGATGCCGCAGAGGCGCGGAAGATGATTGCCGATGAACGCTATTCGTTGAATTGATTTCATTGAGTTGTTTCCATGTCGACGCACTTCAGCAGTTGCGGAACCAGACCGCCCGTGTACGCGACGAGACCCGCCATGCCATCCGTGCCGGCACGAATGTTGACGCGATCCGACTGCGCGAAAATGGCGTCGCCAGTCGCCAAGTCGAACGAGGCGGCGCGAGCGCTGCCGCTGACAACCAGAAGCCAGGTCTCGTGTTTTGCTTCCAGGCTCCACGCAGAGTTCGGCGCCAGATCGATCCGTTCGAACGTGAAGTGCGAGTTCGAGACCAGAAGCGTCCGCGTGTCGGTAAGCCGTTTCGGCGTGACGCGAAAATCGCCGGGGCCGGCATTCGCCACCGCAAGTGCGTTGTCGATATGAAGTTCACGTCCGCGGCCATGATCGAAAAGGCGAAAGGTCGCGTCGCTGCGTTGCTGAATTTCCGCGATCACAAGGCCTGCACCGATCGCGTGGATCGTTCCGGCAGCGACTAAAGTCGTGTCGCCCGGATGCGCCGGCTGCCACGTAACAAGATCCGAAATAGAGCCATCATCGATGGCGTGACGCAATTGCTCCGGACTGATACGCCGTTTCAGGCCTAGGGCAATCTTGGCCTCGGGTGCGGCGCTCAGAATATACCAGGCTTCGGTCTTGCCATTCGGCAGTCCGATTGACTGCGCGTATGCGTCATCCGGATGAACCTGGATGGAAAGCGGTTGGCTCGTAAACAGGAGCTTCAGCAGAAGCGAAGGAGGGACGGCAGTCGAATCGGAACGCTCGTACCAGATTTCGCCGATCGCATTGGCAGAGTCGCTTGCGCTACTCCAGGGGCGTGTATCAACGACACCCCAAGGCTTCGGCAAGGAATGCGCATGCGCATGTTCAATCGTCATAACCCTGCTTCATGTTTGGCCGAGAGAACATTTCTTGCATGTCCTCGATGTTGTCAGGCGAAAACGCTGAGCGAAAGCGTCAGCTCGCTTTCAGGAGCGACCCGCTCATGTTTTTCGGCGGTGCTCTTGATGCGGTAAATTGGATCGTTGGGATCCCGGTCTGAGGAAGGAATGAGATGACGAATTTCATAGGGCCCCGTGGCCAATGATCGAAGCATGCTCGGCTCGAGCTCGACGAGCTGACCGATTTTGAACTTATGCGCCATCAAATATTCCAGTAATTATGTTGGATTTTGAAAAGGAGTCGGCGGAGTTCGCTTCGTCCTTGTGATCATGCAGAAAGCGGGCAATCTGCCCTCTCAGTGCGACCGTTTGCGGCACGTCGCCTAGCGAACCTGCGGTATCGAAAAGCTCACGCTTGAGCTTCGTCGGGATGGTGTTCCATTGCATGATGACGGCCGCTCCGAGGCAGCGAAGAATATGCTCCTCGATCTCTGCGACCGCCTTGCTGTCGAGGCGTTTTCCAGCGACTTCGTCCGGCGCATGGATGTCTCGCGAACGAATCATTTTGTCGAAGTTGTCCGCCAGCCAGTCCTCATTTTGCGCCAGATCGCTGAAGCTTTGCTTCGACCGTTGAAATTTGCGGATTTCGCTGGGAACATCAGTACGTTTAAGTGCTTCGGCGCTCTCGGCCGCTTTTGCGCGATATTGGTCTGCAGTGAAAATGGGAGCTTCCTCCGTGACACAAGTCGAGTGGTTGCTCGCTTGATCGCGCCGTTTGGTCTGCTTGTTGGATATTGAGTACCGTATATGGGGATGTTTTCGACTATTGCGATGAATATTACGCAGTTCTAGGAATTATCTGGCCATCCGCCCATCTTGGCGCCTGTCACTACGCTCGGTGCGTTCGCTCAGTATTCCGAACAAACGATGGCTTACTCCCGTGTTTATGGTCATTCCTCGCCATATGTGGTTGTTGATTGAATGATGCCCTTCAATGACAAGCACTAACCCTGTCCACCTCTTAATTGTGATCTTAATATCCTCGACTTTTCACGAATAAAGGCGCAGGGTTGCATCAATTCGACGCTTTATCGGAGCGTCCCGGCGTAAGCGCCAACTTAATGAAAATTCGCGCTGCCTTGCCTGCGCTCGAAAGCGGGGCGAAACGAGGCACTCGATATTCTCGTAGACTCACGGTCCCTGTGGCCCGACCGAATCCTTCGTTTATGCGATATTCAAACTCAAGCCGTCCAAGACGGATGAGATTGTCCTGCCTAATCGTGGCGTCTCTGAAAGGGTCCAATGAACACGCGAACGACTCGAAAGACCGTGAAATTCAGTAATCCTTTTTCACTTGAGGGTGTTGGCCGATTGTTGCCTGCCGGAAGTTATGAGGTTGCGACCGACGAAGAGCTGATCGAGAGTTTGTCATTTCCAGTCTATCGCCGCGTCGCGACAACGATGTTGGTGACCGCGCAGTCTTATCAGGGGTCTGTCGCGATGCTGACGGTTGATCCGCTCAATCTAGCGGCGGCGGAAGATCGCGATGCGGCGGCGACATCCAACAAAGCCGGTGGCGTTCCGGCCAAGGTGCAGTGATGCGGTTCCCATGGCAAGCGCAGGAGACGAAAGCCACGAATATGGCGATCAATTTTCCCAACCGCAGCCGCAGCTACGACGCGACGCGACGCGCGGTTCGCTTCTGGGGGCATGACCGTTCCATGGAAAGGTCCTTCTTTGTGACGGCTGACGCGCTCAACCTGATTCAGCCTAACCTGCGTCTCGACGCGGACTGCCTTCTGCGAGCCTTCGATACCAACCGAGAGCGCATCTACGCGATCGCGGCAAAGGTCTATGCCCGTGGCCGCAAAGGTTCCTACGAGCTCAACGTGGCTGACGTTTGATATTGCGGCGGCGTCATTGCGCTTCGAGAAACCTGTAACATTTTTTACAACATCATAGCCGGCTATCGCCTGCGAAATTGGCGGTAGCAGAGGGCCGAGCAAACAAGATTTGGAATAACACATGAAGCAAGACGCAAAGAAACCGGCAAATCTGCGCGCGATCGCGATGCCGAGCGATGGCTATATGTTGGCTGTCGATGGAAAGCTGAAAACGCGATACGAGAGCTCAAACGAAGCCATGACAGCAGCATCAAAACTCAAGCAAAGTTATCCGGTGATCCAGATCGCGGTGTATGACGCGACGCAACGGATGTATACGTCGGTGGATACGCAAGAATTGGCGCCTATTCAATGTAAATAGACATTATCGGTCAGGACAAGTTGTATGAATGTTCTCGCGGTCATCTCGCCTGGGCTAAAAGTTCTCTTTGAGCGTGTCGGCAAACCGGAAGTCGTCAATCGGCCCGACTTTTTTCGGTTAGGCGGGGCGGGGGCGGTCATCGCCTGCAATCACGTTGGCTGGGCGGACAGCCTATGGATGGCCTATGCCGTATACCCAAGACAGCTACGCTATATGTCAAAAGAGGAACTGTTTGGTTCAACGCTATCGCGTTGGGTCTTGACGCATGGCGGTTCCCTTCCGATTGACCGTGTCGACCCGTCGCCAAGTTCCATCAAGAGCGCGATCGACATGCTGCAGCACGGTGAAATCATCCTGATCTTCCCGAGCGGCACGCGAAGCGAGGAAAATATCGCTTTCAAGCGCGGCGCCGCTACTATCGCACTTCATGCCGGGGTTCCACTTGTGCCCGCCTTCTTTCAAGGCCCGAAGCAGATGCAAGTCGCGCATCTCCTGCACCGACCTCCCATCCGGGTGACATTCGGTTCACCGATCTCAACAGCGGAGCTGCCTTTTGGGAAGAAAACGACGATTGACCTCACGCGCCAGCTTCACGTGGCAATCGGCAAATTACGTTTGATCGCAGACGCTAGGCTGTCAGTAGCCTAGCCTTAGGCACAATACTATGAAGGCATCGCCTACCGTTTTGGAGCGCGGATCGGTGTCAGCACTGATGTCGTCTTCGCCTGGGAGGTCTTCGCGCCGACCCCGCGCGTGGGCCCTGGTGCGCTGGCTGGCGGATACGTGAGCGACCTAGCGTGCTCAGACGGTCGCTAAACTCATTGTTCGGCTTCTGGATTCCTTATTTTGTGGTGAAGGCTAGTAGGGTAGCGGTGAACCATAAAAAGGCTCCGGCGACTCTTATTTGGGCATTTGAAGCGTCTCGCCTCACGGCGGCTCATACCATCCGTCACTCAGATGTGGCCCGGTCGTGCCACAGGCTGGGGCAATGCGTAATGAAGGAAAGGCAACTGCTGAATTAGAAGAATTTTTCGAACAGGCGCTCAAATTTCCTATGAGCTTCGGAGGGCAACGCTCAATCCAGCTGAGCTACGGGCGCCTGTTCGCCTCAATAAACGAAACGCCCGCCAGCGGCAACGGGCCTTATTTGGCTCGGTCGCACGGTGTGTTTATCCCCGATTGGGAGCGCGGCTACAGGCCTTTGGCCTCTCTGCGCAACCGCGCTTCGTCTTCATGCTTGCGCTCTTCGTAGGTCCGCCGGGCCGCGTAATGCGGGTCATCGAGGACAATACGCCACGCCTGATCCAAGGCAGCCTTTTCTAAGGTCCGGCCGTGTGTCCGCACTTTCCACACGATCCAAATAATGGAGGCAACTACGCCGAGAAAGAGGATGATCTCCATGCCCTGTTGCTCCTGACCGCTCTCCTGCGAGGAAGAATAGATTTGTTTTCATTCAGATTCTGCCGCATTGGCATAGATCAAATTTTCTCGGCGGGCGCTGACAGTTACGCCGCCTCGCCTGTCGCCACGGGCTTCGCCGCGATGATGGAATGGCGTCTGCTACGCTCGAGCTTCCTGTCGGCTTCGGCGGGCGAGCCGCTATCCGGCTGGGCGACGGTTGTTCGTTCGCCGCAACCGGCTAACCGCCCGCCGGTGGCCAAAAGGCGCCCGCACCGCAAAAAATGCTTGGTTTCTGTGATTAAACGCGCTTCCGGCGCGCTGGCCCTTTCCCGCGGGGCGCGAATCTCATAGGGCTGATTCACGGCGCATGGTGCGCATAAGGAGCAAACGTCCATGGCAGTTACAGCGAAGCCCAAGACCGGCAAGCCGGTCACCACCAAGCAGTTGGCCTATACGCTGGCGGACCAGCACGAACTCACGAAACGCCAGGGCAAGGAAATGCTCGACGACCTCGTCGGTCTGATCACCAAGCATCTGAAAAAGGGCGAACGGGTGAAGATCGCCGGCCTCGGCATCCTGCAGGTGCGCAAGCGCGCCGCCCGCATGGGCCGCAACCCGGCGACCGGCGAACCGATCCAGATCAAGGCGAGCAGGAAGGTCGCGTTTCGCGCCACCAAGGGATTGAAGATGGCGGTCTGACCGTCGTCATCGGTTGGCGCGCAAAACCCCGCCGGGACGCCGGCGGGGTTTTTGTTTAGGCGTGCCGCGTAAATAATACTTATCCCCGCTCACTCAGCCGCCTTTATAGTCGCCGCGCCTTGTTCGGCGCAGGCGTCATCTCGAGTGGCGTCCGATGGCGAGCAAGGCGCGGTGCGCCGACAATGCGCATCGCAGTCAAGCTTGCGCAGACTGCGCGCAAGTTTGCTGGATGGAGCGCCCGGGGGGCGCAGCCCGCTTTCGCCAAGCGGGCGCGCGTCTCGCCAGACGCGCGGTGGGTTTCGCCAAACCCGCCAAAGGGGCTCTCGCCAGGCCCCTGGCGCCCTCCCGGCGCTCCATTCCCCGTTGGGGAAGGAAAAAGGGATAAAGGCGTGTCCCGCGCCTTCAAAGAATAGGGACAGCGGAGCGTTGGCTTTGCCATTTTAGTAACCGCGCACAACGGGCAATAATGACCCCGCGTTCCTCCTCGGCTGCGCGGCCGTGGTTGCCTATCCGGCGCTGATTGCCACCGGTGTCTCGCCGCAGTCAGCAATCTCACCGCGCTGACGGCCGCTTTCGCGCGGCGCTATTGGTTCTAGCGCGGGGACCTATAAGGCGATGGCATTCACGCCGGTGGCCAGATCGGCCACCCGCCGCGTCATCGTGCTGTCCGCATCGCTGAGCGCATCGACCACGGTGAAGTGGTTCATCCCCGCGATTTCCTCGTAGCGCGTCGCGACGCCGCGCGTGCGCCAATTGTCCGCGATGATCCGGCTTTGACGCAGGAATTCGCTCGAACTCCAGGCCGCCCACGACGGCATCGAGCGTGCGGCCGGCGGGAACTTTCCAATAGAGCGGCGACACGCGTCTGGCCTCGGCGGCGTCGAGCCGCAGGTCCTGATTCTGCGACACGTGCAGGAGCGGGCTCAGATCGAACACGCCGGAGATCGCGTAAGCTGCCGGCACCAGATCGGCGGGCGCGTCCGACGCGAACGCCTTCCAGTCCTGCGCTACCATGCAGGCGGCGAGGTGCCCGCCGGCGGAATGGCCGTACACGAAAATGCGCTTCTTGTGCTTGCGCCACAGAAACAGGCAGGCGGCGCGCATCTGTTCGATGATGGTGGCGACCGAGACCGTCGGGCAGAGATCGTAGCCCGCGACCGCGACCGTCAGCCCGCGCGCATTCGGCCCGGCCGCCAAATGGCTGAACATCGCCGGTTCGAGCGAGCGCCACCAGCCGCCATGGATGAACAGCGCGAGCGGCGTCATATGGTCGTCGTCCTTGGCCGGGAACAGGTCGATGGTCTGGCGCGGCGAGGGGCCGTAGGGGCGGGCGAATTCGGCGCTGTGCGCCGCCGCACGGTAGGCGGCTGCCTCGCGCTGCCAGCGCGCGAAAATCTCCGGATGCTCGGGCACCCGGCCGCGGTTATCGTATTCCTTTTCGAAATCGATTGGCGACATGGCGCTCTCGCTTGCGGTTGCCGGGCGAAAGCTAGCCGGCTTTGCGCCGGGCCGAAACATCGTTATCTCTTGATCTATGAAGATCGACGGCAAAGAGATGCGCACGATCTGGGTAGAAAGCGACGGTGCCAGCCTTGGCATCATCGACCAGACCCTGCTGCCGCATCGCTTTGCCACCGCACGGCTCGATACGCTGGACGAGGCTGTGCGCGCCATCAAGACCATGCAAGTGCGCGGCGCGCCGCTGATCGGCGCGACCGCGGCCTACGGCGTGTGGCTCGCGTTGCGCGCCGACGCTTCCGATGAAAGCCTGGAGCGTGCCGTTGCGGCGCTCAAGGCGGCTCGGCCGACGGCGATCAATCTCAAATGGGCGCTCGACCAGATGCTTGCCGCGGTGCGCAACCGGCCGCGGGCTGAGCGCGCCGCGGCGGCCTTGCGCCGCGCCGGCGAAATCGCCGACGAGGACGTGGCGATCAATCGGGCGATCGGCCGCCACGGGCTCAAGCTCATCGAGGCGATCGCGGCGCGCAAAGGCGGCGCGCGGGTCAATGTGCTCACCCATTGCAATGCCGGCTGGCTGGCGACGGTGGATTGGGGAACGGCGACGGCGCCGATCTATCTGGCGCACGACAAGGGCGTGCCCGTGCATGTGTTCGCCGACGAGACGCGGCCGCGCAATCAGGGCGCTTCGCTCACCGCCTGGGAACTCGGCCGCCACGGCGTGCCGCACACCGTGATTCCCGACAACACCGGCGGCCATCTGATGCAGCACGGGCTGGTCGACCTGCTGATCGTCGGCACCGACCGCGTCACCGCGCAAGGCGATGTCTGCAACAAGATCGGCACTTATTTGAAAGCGCTCGCCGCGGCCGACAATAAAGTGCCGTTCTATGTGGCGCTGCCGTCGCCCACCATCGATTTTTCGGTCACGGATGGACTGACCGAAATCCCGATCGAAGAGCGCAGCCCCGACGAGGTGGCATTTATGACCGGCAAGGCCGCCGACGGCCGCGTCGTGGCGGTGCAGATTGTTCCGGACGGCTCGGCGGTCGCCAATTATGGCTTTGACGTCACGCCGGCGCGGCTGATCACCGGTCTGATCACCGAGCGCGGCGTGATCAAGGCCAGCCGCGAAGCGCTGGCTGCGGCATTTCCAGAACGTGCTAAACTCGCGCCATGACGCTCGCCGCCAAACAACCACTGGAATTGCCTGTCGACGGCCGGCAGTCGGAGACCGCTTTGGCGGTCGCGCGCGGTACTGCCCGGCTGCTGCATGCGCATGGTTTCTGCGTGGTGAGCGAATTGGGGCTGCCGTCCGGCCGCCGCGCCGATCTGGTGGCGCTCGATGGCGGCGGCGAGATTTGGATCGTCGAGATCAAATCCTCGGTTGCCGACTTTCGCGCCGACCAGAAGTGGCAAGACTACCGCGCGCATTGCGACCGGCTGTTCTTCGCCACCTGCCTGGAGGTGCCGCAGGAAATATTTCCGCCGGACGCCGGGCTGATCGTGGCGGATACGTTCGGCGCGCAATTGATCTGCGAAGCGCCCGCTCACCGGCTGCCGGCGGCCACCCGCAAGTCGATGATGCTGCTGTTTGCCCGCGCGGCCGCGCTGCGGCTGCAATCGCTGGCCGATCCGAACGGGCCGTATGGGGATATAGCCTAGCGGTCGTTCCGGGACGGCGCGAAGCGCCGGGCCCAGGATGACAGGATCACCGCGGCGCGCGCTTCGCCAATATCCGCTGCAGCGTGCGACGGTGCATGTTGAGCCGGCGCGCGGTCTCCGAGACATTGCGGCCGCATAATTCGTAGATGCGTTGAATGTGCTCCCAACGCACGCGGTCGGCCGACATCGGATTTTCCGGCGGCTCGATCTTCTTGTTGTCGTGCGCGAGCAGGGCGGTCACCACGTCGTCGGCGTCGACCGGCTTGGCGAGATAATCGACGGCGCCGAGCTTCACCGCGTTCACCGCGGTGGCGATATTGCCGTAACCGGTCAAAATGATGCCGCGCGCTTCGGGCCGGCGGCGTTTGAGCGCGGAGATCACATCAAGGCCGTTGCCGTCCGCGAGCCGCATGTCGACCACCGCGAAAGCGGGCGCGGCCTGTTCCAATTGCCGCAATCCGTCCGCCACCGATTCCGCGATAGTGACGAAGAAGCCGCGCTGCTCGAGCGCCTTCGCCAGCCGCTGCAGGAACGAACGGTCGTCCTCGACGATCAGGACGGTTCGCTCGCCGGAAATCTTATCGCTCACCTTCGCAACATCGTTGGTCACCATGTCCATATCAGCACCCATGATCTGAAAATTTAATTTTATTCCTCGCAGCAAAGAAAATATACTGATTAAAATAGTGATTATGAACGCCGATCTCAAGACGCGGCAAATCCTAATGGCCGTTCGAAATCGTGCCGGCTCCAACGCACCGTGATGATGGCGCCGCGTTCGGGAAACGAACGGTTCTCGAAACTGAGCGCGGCGCCCGAGCGTTCGAGCAAGGTTTTGGCGATGAAAAAGCCTAATCCCAATCCGGCCGGTTCCTCGCCGGCGTCATCGGTATTGCGACGGCGGCTGGTGACATAGGGCTCCCCAATGCGGTCCATGATGTCCGCTGCGAAGCCGGGGCCGTCGTCGTTGATGATGACTTTGATTGAATCCTCGTTCCATTGCGCATCGACCACCACACGCTCGCGCGCAAAATCGACGGCATTTTCCAAAAGATTGCCGAGGCCATAGAGGATTGCTGGATTGCGCGCGCCCAGCGGCTCGGCGGCGTGCTCGGGCGGCGTCGTGACGTCGATGGCGACGCCGAAATTGCGATGTGGCGCCACTACTTCCTCGATCAGCGCGGTGAGCGGCGTGCGGTCGAACGGTTCGCCGCTGGCCGACAATTCGGTGAGCTTGGCCAGGATATCGCGGCAGCGCGCGGCCTGTTCCCGCAACAGGCGCACGTCCTCGCCGTGCGGCGCGTCGGCGGAAATCGCGTTCTCCAGTTCCTTGGCGATCACCGCGATGGTGGAGAGCGGCGTGCCGAGCTCATGCGCGGCGGCGGCCGCCAGCCCATCGAGCTGCGAGAGATGCTGTTCGCGCGCCAGCACCAATTCGGTGGCAGCCAGCGCGTCGGCAAGCTGGCGGGACTCCTCGGTGATTTGCCACGCATAAACGCCGATGAATCCGATGGCGAGCAGGATCGAGAGCCAGACGCCCATCATGTAGATCGGCGGCAGTCGCAGCGGGTCCTCGTTGTCCCACGGCAGCGGAAAATGCGCGAACACCAGCACGGTCGCGCAGGCCACCGCGAAGGCGCCGAGCATCAGGGTGAAGCGCGGCGGCAGCGCGGTCGCCGACAGCAGCACCGGAGCCAGGAACAGGAACGCGAACGGATTCTGCAATCCGCCGGTCAGGAACAGGAGCACGGCCAGTTCCGCGATGTCGAAGGCGAGCAGCCAGGCGGCGCGGTCGGGCTCAAGCCGCTGCGTCATGTGAAAGCGCAGGCGCAGCGCCACGTTGAGCCAGGCCGACAGCGCGATCACGGCCAGACAGGCCCAGATCGGCAAGCTGAAATCGAGGCCGAAATACACCACCAGTACCGCAGTGGTCTGGCCGACGACGGCGAGCCAACGCAGGTGCAGCAGCGTGTCGAGGCGCACATTGCGGCGCGGATGATTCTGGGCAAGGCCAAGCGTCGGCATGGCGGGAGTGTAGAGCAATTTTCAATGGCAATGAATCAACGGATCGTCATGCACGGGCGCGTCCCGGCCATCCACGTCGTTTTTCCATGGCCAAGGCGTGGATGCCCGGCACAAGGCCGGGCATGACGATGTAGGGGCAACGGGGCTTGCGCTTGGCGCGCCGCGGCGTCACATCTCACCGGCTAACCGGATGCCGCGCATGGATGCAACTGTCACTTCCGCCATTGCCGCCGACCGCCTGGTCAAGCTCTACAAGGGCGTGGCGGCGGTGGACGGCATCTCGTTTCGCTTGCCTGCCGGCTCGATCAGCGGGCTGCTTGGCGGCAACGGCGCCGGCAAAACAACCACCATCGCCATGATCATGGGGCTGGTTATGCCGACCTCCGGCACGGTCAGCGTGCTGGGCGCCCAGATGCCGAAGGAGCGCTACCGGGTGCTGCACCGGATGAATTTCGAAAGCCCCTATGTGGCGCTGCCGTTGCGGCTCACCGTGCGGCAGAATCTGTCGGTGTTTGCACAGCTCTATGCGGTCGCCGATATCGACGCACGCATCGCCGGTCTCGCCGTCGATCTCGATCTCAGCGAGTTCCTCGACCGTCCGGTCGGCAAATTGTCGGCTGGGCAGAAGACACGCGTGGCGCTCGCCAAGGCGCTGCTCAATTGCCCGGAAGTGCTGCTGCTCGACGAGCCGACAGCTTCGCTTGACCCTGACACCGCCGACTGGGTGCGCAGCCGGCTCGACCATTATCGCCGCCAGCAGGGGGCGACCGTGCTGCTCGCCTCGCACAACATGACCGAGGTTGAACGGCTGTGTGAGCGCGTCATCATCATGAAGAAGGGCCGCATCGAGGATGACGACACGCCGCAGCGTCTGCTCGACCGCTATGGCCGCGAGACGCTGGAGGAGGTTTTCCTCGACGTGGCGCGCGGGCGCGGGACCCATCGCGAGGCCGCGCGATGATCGGTAGCGACGCCGGCTTCGAATTCTCGGTCAATCGCGTCGCCGCCATGGTGCGGCGTTATTGGCATCTCCTGCGCTCGTCCTGGCCGCGCATGCTCGACCTAATCTATTGGCCGACGGTGCAGATGTTGATGTGGGGCTTCCTGCAGCTCTACGTGGCGCAAAATGGCGGCTTGTTCGCGCGCGCCAGCGGCGTGTTCATCGGCGCGGTGCTGATGTGGGACATTCTGTTCCGCGGCCAGCTCGGATTTTCGATTTCGTTTCTGGAAGAGATGTGGTCGCACAATCTCGCCAACCTCATGATGTCGCCGCTGCGGCCGGTGGAGTTCATCGCCGCCTTGATGATCATGAGCATCGTGCGCTTGCTGATCGGCATGATACCGGTGACAATCCTCGCCGTTCTCTTCTTCGGCTTCAATCTGTGGTCACTCGGCTTCGCGCTCGCCGCGTTCTTCGTCAATTTGATCCTGACCAGCTGGTCGGTCGGGATCTTTGTTGCCGGCCTGCTGCTGCGCAACGGCATGGGCGCCGAGAGCATGGCCTGGACCATCATGTTCCTGTTCCTGCCGCTCACCTGTGTGTACTACCCGGTCACGGTATTGCCCGTCTTCCTGCAATACGTCGCCTGGGCGCTGCCGCCGACCTACGTTTTCGAGGGCATGCGCGCCCTGCTGATCGATCACGTGTTCCGCGCTGACCTGATGCTGGAAGCGCTGGCGTTCAACGTCGTGCTGTTCGCGGCAGCATCGTTCGCTTTTCTCAAGCTGCTGCAGAGCGCCCGGGTGCAGGGTACGCTGCTGCAGACTGGCGAATAGCTGCAAAGGGCCTTAAATTTAATGGTTAAATGCGGCTTCTGGGGTGTAAACGGGACACCGGGGGCTTATCTCTATGTTGACGCTATGACAGAAAAACGACACTCTGCTGCAGCGCAGCAAGGGCCGGGGACTGAGCCGATGCCGATTGGCGAATTCGACGGGGCAGCTACGCTGCCCGGCGATAGTAGCGTGTTGTTCTCGTCGCCGATGTATTGGCTGTACGAAATGGGCCACGCCGCGCTCGATCCCGTGCGCGCATTCGCCGACGCCACCCGCCTTTACTATCGCAACCCTGTCAATCCGTTCGCGCACACGACCTACGGCAAGTCGGTCGCGGCGACCATGGAGCTGTTCGAGCGGGTGACGCGCCGTTACGGGCGGCCGGACTGGCAAGTCGATTCCACCAGCATCGGCGGCGAGCGCGTGCCGGTTCATATCGACGTGGTCTGGGAACGTCCGTTCTGCCAGCTGTTGCACTTCGAGCGCGCATTCACCCGCGTGCCACGGCGTCCGCAACCGAAGCTGCTGATCGTTGCGCCGATGTCTGGTCATTACTCCACGCTGTTGCGCGGCACGGTCGAGGCGTTTCTCCACAATCACGATGTCTATATCACCGACTGGCGCAGTGCCCGCATGGTGCCGCTGACCGAAGGCCGCTTCGATCTCGACGATTACATCGATTACATCATCTCAATGCTGCACATGCTCGGCGGCGACGTGCATGTGATAGCGGTGTGCCAGCCGTCGGTTCCCGTGATGGCGGCGATCTCCGTGATGGAGGCCAACAAAGACCCTTACGTCCCGCATTCCATGGTGCTGATGGGCGGGCCGATCGACACGCGTATCAATTCCAACGCTGTCAACAAACTGGCGGAGAACCGCGGCATAGACTGGTTCCGCAGCCACGTCATCACCAAGGTGCCGTTCCCGCATCCCGGCTTCATGCGCGACGTCTACCCGGGCTTTCTGCAGCTGCACGGCTTCATGAGCATGAATCTCGACCGCCACATTGAGGCGCATCGAAATTTGTTCCGGCATCTGGTCAAGGGCGACGGCGATTCGGCGCAGAAGCATCGGGAATTCTACGATGAATATCTTGCGGTTATGGACCTGTCGGCCGAGTTCTATTTGCAGACCGTCGACACCGTGTTCATCCGCCACGCGCTGCCGAAGAGCGAGATGACCCATCGCGGTCAACGGATCGATCCCTCGCACATCAAGCGCGTCGCGCTGATGACGGTCGAAGGCGAGCACGACGACATTTCCGCGGTTGGCCAGACCGAGGCGGCGCAGCGGCTATGCGTCAACATTCCGGCCGACAACAAGGCGCATTATTTGCAGCCGGAAGTCGGTCACTACGGGGTCTTCAATGGCTCGCGCTTCCGTGCCGAGATCGCACCGCGCATCGCCGACTTCGTGCTCTCGCACAATGGTGCGCGCCGGCGTGGCAACGGCGCCCATCCCGGTCCGGCCAAGGCCGCTTCGGCCAGCCGCTGATCGCCGATCCGCCGCCGCAAGACGCCGGCGGTCGTTGCGTGACAGCATAAACCCTTGTGTAACTACGGCGTTTACGGCTGCGCAAATTTGCGTGGCGAGCGCCGGCGAATCTGGCAGTATTTCCGCGAATGGTGTGATCGGGCGGACAATTCGAATGCCTCTGCGCGCGCTCCTATACCGCCGGCCGAGCGAACCGCCAGCGATCAGCATCGTGTTCGACCATGAGGTCTATCTGGTGCGTGTGCGCCGCCACCGGCAGGCGCGGCGCTACACGCTGCGCATCCATTCCGTCACGCGTGAAGTCGTGCTCACCATGCCGCCGCGCGGCAGCCTGAGGCAGGCGCGCGAATTCGCTCAGAAACATGGTGGTTGGATCGCGGCGCGGCTCGACCGGCTGCCGGCGCCTGCGCCCTTCGCCCACGGCGCCGTGGTTCCGCTGCGCGGCGTCGATCACCGTATCGTGCATCGGCGGGGTGAGCGCGGCACGGTGTGGATCGAGGATGGCGAAATGAGCGAGCGCCTACTCTGCGTCGCTGGCGAGGCGCCGCATATTGCGCGCCGGATTTTCGATTTTCTCAAGCGCGAGGTCAGGAGCGATCTGGAGGCTGCGAGCGCCCGCGCGGCCGCCGCGCTCAATGTCTCAATCAAGCGGGTATCGATCCGTGATCCATCGAGCCGCTGGGGCTCGTGCTCGACCACCGGCGTGCTGTCCTATTCGTGGCGGCTGATTTTCGCTCCGCCGTTCGTGCTCGATTATCTCGCCGCCCACGAAGTCGCGCATCTCGTTGAAATGAACCACTCGCGGCGCTTTTGGCGGCTGGTCGAGCGCATCTGTCCGCACGTCACGCGCGCCAAGTCCTGGCTCGACGCGCACGGCGCCGATCTGCACCGTTATGGGCTGCAGGACGATCCGCGCTAGCGTTGCGGCACGTCATCCTATAAACGACCCTGTCACGGCCGGGCCAAAAGCGCGAAGCGCATCTTCGCGCCCTATGTCTCGGCCATCCACGTCTTTGCATCTTGTCACGCCGTAAAGATGTGGATGCGTGGCATAGAGCCGGGCATGACGAAGGAAACCCCGATGCTGCGTCCCGGCACCTTCGCGCTCACGATATTGCTGGCGGCATTGACCGCGATCGGGCCGCTCACCACCGATATGTACCTGGCATCGCTGCCGGACATCGCCCGCCAGCTCGACGCCTCGACCGCGCAGGTGCAGCTCACCATTTCCACCTATCTGCTCGGCTTCGCCATCGGACAGATTTTCTACGGCCCGCTGGCCGACCGGCACGGCCGCAAGCCAGTGCTGCTGGCCTCTGTCGGGCTTTATTGCGCGGCCAGCTTGGCTTGTGCGCTCTCGACCTCGATCGATATGCTGATCGCGGCGCGCGCCATGCAGGCGCTGGGCGGCGCCGGCGGTATCGTACTGGCGCGCGCCATCGTGCGCGATCTTTATTCCGGCGCGCGCGCCGGGCGCGAATTGTCACTCATGGGCGCGGTGATGGCGCTGGCGCCGGTGTTTGCGCCGCTCCTCGGTGGCGTCTTGCAGACCGGCTTCGGCTGGCGCTCGGTCTTTTTCACGCTGGTCGGCGGTGGACTAGTCGGCGCCGCGATCGTCTGGCCGCTGATGCCGGAGACCCTCGCCCTGCGCGCGGCCGAACCGGTGTCGTTGGTCACGATGCTGAAGTCCTATCGCGTCGTGGCGCGCGACCCGGCCTATCTCGCCTATCTCGGGCTGGCCTCGACCAGCTTCGCCGGACTGTTCGCCTGGATTTCCGGCGCGTCCTTCGTGTTGCAAAATCTCTATCATCTTACGCCGTTTAAATTCGGCGTCGCCTTCGCGGTCGGTTCGCTCGGCTACATGGCCGGCACGACCGCGGCAGCGCGCCTGGTGATGCGGCTCGGGATCGACCGCACCCTCGGAGTTGGTGCCGGCGCAATGGCGGCCGGCGGGCTTGGCATGCTGGCGGCGGTGGCGTTCGGTTTGACGTCCGCCATTTCGCTGGTCTTGCCGATGGCGATTTATCTCGCCGGTCTCGGGATGCTGCTGCCGCAGTCGATCGCCGGCGCGATGACGCCGTATCCGGAGCGGGCGGGAGCGGCCTCCGCCTTGCTTGGCGTCGTGCAGCAATGCGCGGCTGCGCTGTGCGGGGCGGCGGTGGGAGCGTTGCTCGGATCGAGCGCCTGGCCGCTCGCCGCCGCGGTGGCGGCGATGGGCTGCGCGACGCTGGCGCTTTGGATCTTGACGCGCCGGTTACGCGCGCGGGCGGTCAGCGCCGGCTGAAGAAATTATTGAGCAACCAGCCGTCGAGGCTGGCGGAAGCGGACGTTTGCCGCTGCGGCGCGTTTGCCGCAACCGCTTGCATAGGGGAGGGCGGCGTCGGGGCGCCGCCTACCTGAATTGCCGGAGAACAAGCCGCCGCCGGACGAATCGGGCAGGGCGGCGACCGGAACGGCCTGATGGGCGCCGCGCATGAAACGGCTCCAGATTTCCACCGGCAGCCCGCCGCCGGTGACTTTTTTCGTCGGCGTGCCGTCGTCATTGCCGAGCCAGACGCCGGTGACCAGATGTGCGGTGTAGCCGATGAACCAGGCGTCGCGGAAATCTTGGGAGGTGCCGGTCTTGCCGGCCGCCGGCCAACCCGGCAGCGCCGCCTTGCGCGCGGTGCCGATGGTCAAGGTCTCCTGCCATCATTTCGTTCATCATCGAAACATAGCGCGCCTCGATGATGCGGCCGAGCTGCTGATCGTTGCGCGCGTAAAGCAGCTTGCCGTTGCCGGCGGTGATGCGCTCGATCACGTGCGGCATGACGGCGAATCCGCCATTGGCGAAGGGCGCATAGGCGCCAACCAGTTCAAGCATCGAGACTTCCGAGGTGCCGAGCGCAATCGAGGCATTGGGTTCGAGCTTCGATGCGATGCCGAGGCGATAGGCGGTGCGGATGACCGCGGCCGGCGAAAATTCCAAGGTCAGACGCACCGACACCGTGTTGAGCGACAGCGCCAGCGCCTTCGCAAGCGTGACGGGTCCGAAATATTCGTGCTTATAGTTTTCCGGTTGCCAGCCCTTGATCTTGATCGGCTTGTCCTCGCGCACCGTGTCGGGGGTCAATCCGTGTTCGAGCGCGGTGAGATAGACGAACGGCTTGAAGGCGGAGCCGGGCTGGCGTTTGGCGGCGACGGCGCGGTTGAACTGGCTCTCGCCGTAATTGCGGCCGCCGACCATGGCGCGCACCGCGCCATCCGGCGTCATCGCAACAAGCGCGCCCTGGCTAACGCCGCTCTTGTCGCCCCTCTGTGCCAGTTCCTCGGTGAGCGCCTTTTCCGCGCCCGCCTGCAGGCCGCTATCGATCGTGGTCTCGACCACAATATCCTCATCGACATGGCCAAGCACGTCGTTGATCGCATCCATGACCCAATCCGCGACATAGTTGATCGAGCCGCTGCCGGCCTGCGCCACCACGCGGGGCGGATGCGCGAGCGCCGCGCGCGAACTTTCCGCGCTAATGAAGTGACGCTCGGCCATCGCGGCCAGCACGATCTTCGCGCGGTGTTCGGCCGCATCGAAGTCGCGGGTAGGTGCAAGACGGGACGGCGACTTCACCAGCCCGGCGAGCAGGGCAGCTTCGGCCAGCGTCAACTGCTTGGCGGGTTTGCCGAAATAGCGCTGCGCGGCCTGTTCGATGCCGTAGGCGCCGGCGCCGAAATAGACCCGGTTCAAATACAATTCGAGAATCTGGGTCTTGGAAAATTTCCGCTCCAGCCACAGCGCCAGCAGCATCTCCTGCAGCTTGCGATGCACGGTACGCTCTTGAGTCAAAAAGAGATTTTTCGCCAATTGCTGCGTGATGGTGGAGCCGCCCTGGCTGACGCCGCGGTGCCAGACATTGGCGAGCAGTGCGCGCGCGATGCCGTAGGGGTCGACGCCGTAATGCTCGTAGAAGCGCCGATCCTCGATGGCGATGAAGGCCTTCGGCACATAGCTCGGCAGTTCCTTCAGCGGCAGCACCGCGCCGCCCTGGTCGCCGCGGGTGGCGAGCGGGCGGCCCTCGATATCCACGATCTTGATCGAGGGCGGCCGCTTGGGGATTTCCAGCGACTGGATCGGCGGCAGATGCGCGCCGGTCCAGGCGATCATGCCGGCGCCGCCGATGCCAAGCCAGAGCCCGAGCACCACGCTCCAATAGATCGCGCGGCCGATCAGCGCGCGCGTGCGGCGCACTTTGGGCGGCTTGTGCGATTGGCGCGGACGTTTTCGTTTGCCGGGCGGTTTGCCGGGGCTGCCCGCGCTGCGCTCGCTCGCCGCGACGCGCAGTTCGGGACTGCTGTCGAACGCCGGCTCCCGGCGCGCGCCCGATTGTCCCCTGCCCTGCGCCATCACGCGACCCGACTTGAACACGCCGGCGGCCGTAACGCCCGCCGGTCCCCGAGGGGCACGCTACGGCGGGCGGTTTAAGGGGTCGTTAAGGGCGATTGGCGCGCCAACCGCGGCGCGTGCTCGGTTGCAGCGGCGGCCGGCAAGCGGAAAACACCAAGCTTTGCGCGGGTAATTTCACGGAATTCGCGGCAGCAGCCGCATCGGCTTGGCGCGCCGATAACCGCGCAATTCGTTAACCACGGGGCTTTGATTCCGCCAATCTTCATTGGGGCGGTTACCCGCGGAAATCTACATTAATCCTGAGGTGATATGGCTGCCACAAGCGTTATCGCCGTGCATCGCACGGCTTCTCTTGGGCGATGCCTCATGCGCGTCTGGCTTGCAAGGCTGCTTTCGACGCGCCGCCGGCGTTCCGCAGGCACTGAGGCTATAGCGAAATCAAAATTCAGCGGCCCCGTTCGGCTGACCATCGTCTGCGCCGTGTTGCTCTCGATTTTGGTCGTGAGCGGCAGCGGTTTCTTTCTGTTCAATCTTCACAACCGCATCCGTGCCGTCAACGAGCGGAACCTCGCCAACATTGCCTTGGTCCTTGCCACGCAGATCGAGCAATTCTTCACGACAGCGGAAGGCGTGCAAGCGGACCTCATCAACGACATCGCAGCGATAGGAACCATCGATACGCCCGACGGTGAACGGCTGCTGGCGCGGCGTGAGGTTTATCTCAAATTGCGCGACAAGGCCGCCGGCATGCCCTATGTCGGCTCCCTCACGATCATCAATGCGCAAGGCCGGCTGATCAACTTTTCGCGCCAATGGCCCACACCGGAAATCGATTCAACGGATCGCGAATATTTCAAGGCGCTGCAATCCAATCCAGGTTTGACGTCGTTCATTGGCAAGCCGGTGCACAATCGTGCCAATGGCAGCAGAGTTGTGCATTTGGCGCGCAAGATCTCCGGGCCCAATGGCGAATTCCTGGGTCTGGTCACGGCGGCGATCGAACTGCAATATTTTGAAAAATATTTCAGTGAAATTTCGCTCGATCCCGGCAGCGGCGTGACCCTCTTTCACCAGGGCGGCATGGTGCTGACACGTTTTCCGACAATTGACTCGATTGTCGGGCACGGCTTTCCGAACGCATTGAGCCTCAAGCTGGTCGCCAGCGCCGAGCAAGGGATCGGCGTGAGCACGGGCGCCATGGACGGCCGCCCCCGTATGATCGCCTCCCATCGGGTCGGCAGCTTTCCTATCGTGGTGGCTGCAACGAGGACGGTCGCGGAAATCTACGCCGATTGGTGGAAAACCGTTGCATTCGTGATCGCCATATCGGCGCTAACGGTTTGCGCCATCGCGGCGTTTGCGGTCAGTTTCATAAGACTGTTTCGGAATTACCAGGCCCTGGTGCAGGCGCGCGCAGAGCGCCAGAAAGCGGAACAGCTCCGGGAGCAAAGCCAGCGATTTGACGTCGCCCTCAACAACATGACCCAGGGTCTCGTCATGTTCGACGCCTCCGAGCGGGTCGTCGTATGCAATCGGCGCTACCTTGAAATATCCGGGCTATCCGCGGAGTTCATGCAGCCCGGCCGGACGTTGCGCGAGATTCTTCAAGCTCGGCAAGCGCAGGGCAGTTTTTCCGGAGATGTCGCGGAATATCGCCGCGCACTTCTAGAAGACATTGCCCACGGTAACCGCAAAAGCCTCGTCGTTGAGACCAACGACGGCCGCACGTGCCACGTCGTAAACGTTCCCATGGCGGGGGGCGGATGGGTGGCCACTCATCAAGACATCACCGACCAGGTCCATGCAAAGCGAGTGATCGAGAAGCAAAAACTCCAACTCGATGCGGCCCTCGAAAACATGCCGCAGGGGCTTTGCATGTTCGACGCAACGCAACGCTTGATTGTCTGCAACCGACGTTATGCCGAATTATACGGGCTGAACGACGAGCAGACCAAACCCGGCACGTCGTTTAGCGCGATTGTGAAATATCGAATTGCCAATGGCAACGCGCCGGAAAATCATGAAAAGTATTTCCAGGATCGTCTTCGCACAATATCGCTAAACCAACCATACCAAGGCATTAATCGACTGTGCGACGGACGTTTCGTTTCCGTTATTCACCGGCCGATGCCCGATGGCGGTTGGGTGGTCACCCACGAAGACGTGACGGAAGCAAAGGCCCGGGAGGATTCCTTCCGGTTGCTGTTCGAGAGCAACCCGGTGCCGATGTGGGTTACCGATCGCGAGAGCTTGCGTTTCGTCGCGGTCAACGAAGCCGCTATCTCACATTATGGCTATACGCGCGAGCAATTCATGGCGATGACGGCGCCGGACTTGCGCCCGGCCGCGGATCGCGATCGTTTTGCGCAACATCTGCGTACGCTACCGGACATACAATTGACCGAAAATGCCGGACAACACTGGAAGGCGGACGGAAGCTCAATTGATGTTGTCGTATTTTCGCGTGCTTTAAATTACGCCGGTCATCAAGCGCGGCTGGCCGTTATCCACGATGTCACCAAAATCACGCTGGCCGAAAACGAGCTTCGCCGCACAAGGAAATTCCTCGATACGGTCATCGAACACGTTCCGCTCCCCATTATCGTGAAGGACGTGGCCGGGCTGGAACAGGACGCGCGCGACAGCCGGTTCACCTTGTTCAATCGAGCCTACGAAGAGCTAACCGGCGAACCGCGCAAAGAGCTGATCGGGAAAACCGCGCACGAAATCCTCGCAAAGTCGCGCGCCGATCTGGTGGTGCTCGCCGACAATGAGGCGTTGCGTTCCGACCAGGCGGTGGTCACGAGCGAGCATCCCATCGCTACCGCCCACAACGGCACGCGTTTAGTGGTGGCAAAGAAGACCGTCATTCGGGACGACAACGGCAAGCCGCAGTATCTGTTGACGGTGGTGGACGATGTGACGGATCGGCGACGCGCAGATCAGCGCATCGCGTATCTCGCGCACGTCGATTCATTGACTGACTTACCCAACCGCGCCACATTCGTCGAACATCTGGACGCGACACTCGACCAAGCATCGAAAACCGGCGAGCCGTTCGCCATCCTTTGCCTCGACCTCGATCGCTTCAAGGAGGCCAATGACGTTTACGGGCATCTGATTGGCGACGGTCTGCTTCGTGAGGCCGCCCATCGTCTGCAAAAGGCCGCGGCAGGCACCTTCCTTGCGCGAGTCGGCGGCGACGAGTTCACGCTCATCGTAGCAAACGGCCCGCAACCGGCGGCCGCCGAGGCGCTCGCAAGGCGATTGCTTGCTGCTTTTAACGACGCCTTCGAAGTCGACGGCCATCGGATGCAGGTGGGCTTGAGCATCGGTGGGGCCGTCTACCCAAGCGATGGCGCCGACGCAAAGACGCTGCTCGCTAATGCAGATGCCGCACTTTACCAGGCTAAAGCGGAAGCGCGCGGGGCGGTCAGGTTTTTTGAGCCGGAATTGGGCGTGCGGCTGCGCGAGCGGCGCGAGCTACAGAATGATTTGAGAGCGGCCATCGATCATGGCGACCTCTTCTTGCACTATCAGCCGCAGAAGAAAATAGAATCGAACGAAACGATTGGTTTTGAAGCGTTGGCCCGCTGGCAATGCCCCAAACGCGGGATGGTCTCGCCCGACTTGTTCATCCGAATCGCCGAGGACAGCAACCTCATCATTCCGCTGGGCGAATGGATTCTGCGCGAGGCCTGCCGGGAAGCGGCTTCATGGCCGCGGCGACTCAAGATTGCCGTGAACATTTCACCGGTGCAATTCCATCATGGCGATCTGGCAAGACTCGTCCATTCGATCCTGCTCGAAACCGGCCTGGCGCCGGATCGGCTCGAATTGGAAATCACCGAAGGCGTATTGATCGACGATTTCTCGCGCGCGGTATCGATCCTGCACAAGCTCAAGTCGCTGGGCGTGCAGATCGCGTTGGATGACTTCGGGTCGGGATATTCCTCGCTTTCCTATCTGCATGCGTTTCCGTTCGGCAAGATCAAGATCGATCGCGCCTTTGTCGGCGATCTGGAACACAATCATCACTCCATGGCGATTGTGCGGGCCATCATCACGCTCGGTCACAGCCTCGACGTTCCGATCCTGGCCGAGGGCGTTGAGACCGAGGCGCAACGCGCATTCTTGGTGCAGGAAGGCTGCGACGAGGTGCAGGGCTATCTGACCGGCCGGCCGCTCGCGATCGGGGCCTATGCGCATCTGGTCGGCCGCGAAGAAAACGCCGAACTCTATAGCGCGGCGGGTTAATTCAGGCCGGCGTGCCGGCCGAATTGCGCGGGCGTCATGATATTGATCAATACCGCGGCGGCGGCGTCGATTTACCATGCAATTTCACGGCCTTGCCGCTGGGACCCCGCATGACGAACACGACCGGAAATTCGCGCCCGCAACTCAAGATCAAGCGCGTCAATCTCGATACCGGCCGCGAAAACGTGGTCGTGATCTCGCGGCGCTCGACGGCGCTGCGGCCGGACATATTCCGCGGCTTTTCCCGGGTCGAGCTGCGCAGTAATTCGCGCATCATGCTGGCGACCCTGCTGCTCACCGACGACGGGCTGGTGGCGCCCGACGAACTGGGTCTCGCCGAGCCCGCCTTCCGCCGGTTCGCCGAGCCGGCCGGCAGTCTCGTCACCGTCACCCCGGCGACGCCGCCGGAGAGCCTCGATGCGGTGCGCGCCAAAATTCAAGGCCACGTGCTGAGCGCCGCCGAGATCGGCTCCATCGTCGACGACATCACGCACTACCGTTATTCCGACATGGAGATCGCCGCCTTCCTGATCGGCTCGGCCAGCTTCATGACCAGCGGCGAGCTGCTGGCGCTGTCGCGCGCCATGGCCGAGGCCGGCACGCAGCTCAAGTGGGAGGGCCACACCGTTGTCGACAAGCATTGCATCGGCGGCATCCCCGGCAACCGCACCTCGATGATCGTGGTGCCGATCGTCGCCGCGCACGGCCTGATGATCCCGAAGACCTCCTCGCGCGCCATCACCTCGCCGGCCGGCACCGCCGACACCATGGAGGTGCTGGCGCGCGTCGATCTCGGCGTCGAGGCGATGAAGGAAGTGGTGACCGCCTGCCACGGCTGCCTGGTCTGGGGCGGCCACGTCAATCTGTCGCCGGCCGACGATATCCTGATCTCGGTCGAGCGGCCGCTCAGTCTCGACACCCGCGAGCAGATGGTGGCGTCCATCATGTCGAAAAAGCTCGCCGCCGGCTCGACCCATCTGTTGATCGATCTGCCGGTCGGCCCCTCCGCCAAGCTCACGACCACGATGGAGGCGATGCGGCTGCGCAAGCTGTTCGAATTCGTCGGCGATCACTTCGGCATCGCGGTGGAAGTGATCATCACCGACGGACGCCAGCCGATCGGCAACGGCATCGGCCCGGTGCTGGAAGCGCAGGACGTGATGGCGGTGCTGGGTAATGAGGCGGGCGCGCCCACCGATCTGCGCGAAAAGTCGCTGCGGCTCGCCGCCCATCTGCTCGAATACGATCCCGAGCTGCGCGGCGGCACCGGCTATGCCCGCGCCAAGGAGTTGCTCGACAGCGGCACCGCGCTCAAGCAGATGCACAAGATCATCGAGGCGCAGGGCCCGTCCAACTGCAGCAGCGATCTCGGCGGCTTGACCGCGGACATCGCGGCGCCGCGCGACGGCGTGATCGAGGCCATCGACTGCCTGCGGCTCAACCGGCTGGCGCGCACCGCCGGCGCGCCGATCGACAAGGGCGCCGGCATCCGGGTGTTCAAGAAGGTCGGCGACTGGGTCGCGCAGGGCGAGCCGCTCTACCGCATCCATGCCGTCGACGAATCGGAATTCGATCTCGCGCTGGCCGGCGCCAAGACCGATGCCGGCTATGTGGTCGGCAGCCGCGCGCAACGCGGCGGGAACGGGCCGTGAGCGGCGTGGCTCTGCAGTGCCTGCCGTCATCGGCCGGCGCGGCCAAGCGGCTGGCGGCGCGGCTTGCCCTGCCGCTGCACGAAATCGCGCTGCATCGCTTTCCGGACGGCGAGTTGCGCGTCACGGTGGGCGCGGCGGCGGCGACGACCGTCGTTTATGCCTCGCTCGACCGGCCCAACGACAAGCTCTTGGCGCTGCTGTTCGCCGCGGAAGCGTTGCGGCGTGGCGGGGCGCACCGGCTGGTGCTGGTGGCGCCCTATCTCTGCTACATGCGGCAGGATACGGCCTTTCCACCCCGGCGAGGCGATCAGCCAAACGGCGGTCGGCCGTCTGCTGGCGGGCGCGGTGGATCGCGTCGTCACGGTGGACGCGCATTTGCACCGCAGCAAGAATCTCCAAGCGGTATTTCCCGGCATCGCGGCCGACAATTTGTCGGCCATGCCGGCGATCGCGGACGCGTTGCGGGCGGATGGCTTCGACCCCGATACGGTGATCGTCGGCCCCGACGAAGAATCGCGGGCTTGGGTGAGCGATCTCGCGGCCCGGCTCGGCGTCCGGCATGCGGTGGCGCGCAAGACGCGGCGCGGCGACCGCTCGGTCGAAATTGCGTTTGGCGAACGGGCGCTGTTCGCCGGGCGGCCGGCGCTGCTGGTGGACGATATCGTGTCGTCCGGCGGCACGCTGATGAGTTGCGCCCAGGCGCTGCACGCCGCCGGCGCCAAGACCGTCGATGCCGTCGTTACCCACGCGCTGTTCGCGCCCGAGCTGGTGCAGGCTTTGTTCGCAGCCGGCATCCGCTCGGTCAGGTCGACCGACAGCGTGCCGCATCCGACCAATGCGTTCGCGCTCGACGCGCTGCTCGCGGACGCCGTGCGCAAGGAGTTCGCCGCATGAGCGTGACCGTTCGATTCTGCGGCGCCGCCCGCACGGTGACCGGTTCCTGCCATCTGTTCGAGACCCCGGCCGGGCGCCTGCTGGTCGATTGCGGGTTGTTCCAGGGGCCGAAAACGCTGAAGGAGCTGAACTACGGCAAGTTTCCGTTCGAGCCGGCTGACATCAAATGCGTATTGCTGACGCATGCGCATATCGACCACAGCGGCCTGATCCCCAAGCTCACCCGCGGCGGCTTTCGCGGGCCGGTGTGGGCGACGCGCGGCACCATCGACCTGTGCTCCTTCATGCTGCCCGACGCCGGCAGCATCCAGGAATCCGAAGTGCTGGCGCTCAACCGGCGCAACGCCGCGCGCGGGCGTCCGCTGGTGACGCCGATCTACACGCAACGCGATGCGGTCGCCGCGCTCGACGCCTTCCGCCCGGTCGAATACGAGACCTGGACGCAGGTCATGCCGGGCGTGCGCGCGCGCTATTGGAACGCCGGGCATCTGCTCGGCTCGGCCTCGATCGAGATCGAATTCGCCGGGCAAGGCGAGAACGGCAAGCCGCTGCGGGTGCTGGCCTCCGGCGATCTCGGTCCCGACGCCAAGCTGCTCGAGCCGGACCCGGAAGCGCCGACCGGCGTGGACTACGTGCTTTGCGAATCGACCTATGGCGACGAGGACCGCCCGCCGGTCACCCGCGAATCCCGCCGCCAGCATCTCGCCGCGGAGGTGCGCGCCGCGCATGAGCTCGGCGGCGCGCTGCTCGTTCCGGCCTTCGCGGTCGAGCGCACCCAGGAATTGATCGTCGATCTGGTCGACCTGATGGAGCGCGGCGAAGTGCCGGCGGCGCCGATCTTTCTCGATTCGCCGCTCGCCATTCACGCCACCGAAGTCTTTCGCGAGCATGCCGACAGCCTGGAGTCCGATGTCAATGTCGACCGGCTGCTCGCGTCGCCGCATTTGCGCTGCACCGAGACGGTGGAGGAGAGCAAGGCGATCGCCAAGCTCACCGGCTTCCACATCATCGTCGCCGCCAGCGGCATGTGCGACGCCGGCCGCATCCGTCACCATCTCAAGCGCTGGCTCTGGCACAGCAAGGCCACGGTGCTGCTGGTCGGCTTCCAGGCGCAAGGCACGCTCGGGCGATTCATTGCCGACGGCGTCAAGGCGGTGCGCATCCAGGGCGAGGAGATCAAGGTGGCGGCGCGCATCCGCCGGCTCGACGAATATTCCGGCCATGCCGACGGGCCCGAGCTGGCGCGCTGGATCGCGTCGCGCCGGCCGATCCAGCGCGGCGTGTTTCTGGTGCATGGCGAAGAGCGGGGACTGGCCGGCTTGTCCGAGCGCATCGCCGAGCGCACCGTGCCGGCGGCGCAAGTATTCACGCCGCTGTTGGACGACATCTACGAACTCACCACCGCGGCGCCGACGCCGCTCGACGTCTCGCATCGAAGACGGCTCGCCCCCGAGGCGGTGGTCAATCTCGACTGGCACAACGACATGTCGAAGCTGATCCTCGATATCAACGACGCCATGGAAGGCGCCGCCGACAACCGCGGGCGCGGAGTCATCATTCGGCGGTTGCGGCGCGCGCTGGAGGCGCGGGAGGAGTGAAGCTGAGCCGCCGCGAACGAGGCGGTCTAGGCAGCGAGCCAGCCGGTCATTGCCACAACACCGCCAGCAGCATTAAGCCGCCGACCACCAGCGCCCCGATGCTCGCAAGCAGAACGCCGGCGGCGGCCATGTCCTTGATGATGCGGATTTCTGGATGGTGGCCGGGATGCAGAAGATCCACAAGCGCCTCGAGCCCGGAATTCATTAATTCAACGGCGAGAACGAGCGATATCATGACCGCGACGACCGCCCACCAGATCATCGGTGGATGGAGCACGATGAGAATAATAACCGCGAGGATTGCCACTACCGTCTGCACCCGGAAGCTGCGCTCGCGGCGCCACGCGGCACCGAGGCCGTTGAGCGCGAACAGCAGCCGTTCATGCAGCGGTCGATTTTTCATGAATCACCTTTTTTCCGCGGCTCACAGGCTTCAGCTTCGCATGCAGCAGCGCCTTGATAGCGACGGCGGCGCTGCTCCCAAAAACTCAGACTGAATCGTTCGCGCCCGGCCAGGCGAATATGTCGGGGGCGGAACCGCCACTTTCAGTCGGTCGCCGCTTCAGCCGCCCGGGCTCTTGCCCGCCTTGCGTTCTGCCTCCGGCGTCGCGAACAGGCCGATCAGCGCGCGCTTGATGGCGGCCTGGCGGGTCGGCGAGGTGATCTGCGCGCCCAGCAAATCGGTGACGTAGAACACGTCGACCGCTCGCTCGCCGAAGGTGGCGACATGGGCGGAGGCGATGTTGAGGTTGAGCTTGGACAGCGTCGTGGTCAGCTCGTAGAGCAGGCCGGTGCGGTCGAGGCCGGTCACCTCCAGCATCGTGTAGCGGTGGGACCACTGGTTGTTGATGGTGACCGTCGGCTCGAGCGCGAATGCCTTGATGCGGCCCTTGGGCGGCGCCCGCTTGGTCACCACGTCGGGCAGGCGCAGTTCGCCGCGCAGCGCCTTCTCGATCAATTCGGCGACGCGCTGGGCGCGCCGCTGCTCGTCCTCGGGGCGCTCGAATTCGCGCGACAGCGAAATGGTGTCGAGCGCGAGCCCATCGGTGGTGGTGTAGATCTGCGCGTCCACGATATTGGCGCCGGCCATGGCGCAGGCGCCGGCGATGATCGCCAGCAGCCAAGGGTGGTCGGGCGCCATCACGGTGAGCTCGGTGACCGCGCGCTCGCCGTCGAAGCCGACCATGGTGGCCAGGTTCTTGCCGGCCTCTTCGGCGGCGCGCAGGAAATTGGCGTGCTCGATCTTGTGCGGCAGATCGACCTTCAGCCAATAGGCCGGATAGTGCTTGGCGATATAGGTCTCCAGCCGGTCCGGCGGCCAACCTTTAAGCGCCTCGCGGAATTCGGCCTGCGCCATGGCGACGCGCTGGGCGCGGTTGACCTCCGAGAAGCCGCCGGTGAGCACCGGCTCGGTCTCGTAATACAGCGTGCGCAACAGCTGCGCCTTCCAGCCGTTCCATACGCCGGGGCCGACGGCGCGGATGTCGGCGGTGGTGAGAATCGTCAACAGCTTCAGCCGCTCGGCCGATTGCACCACGGCGGCGAAATTCTCGATGGTCTTGCGGTCGGACAGATCGCGCGACTGCGCCACGCTCGACATCACCAGGTGATTTTCGACCAGCCAGGCGACGGTCTCGGTGTCGGTTGCAGAGAAGCCTAGGCGCGGGCAGAACCGCCGCGCCACCCGCGCGCCGGCGATCGAATGGTCCTCGATGCGGCCCTTGGCGATGTCGTGCAGGAACAGCGCGACGTAGAGCACGTTGCGGCTGCCGGGCAGCAGCTTGTGCATCAGTTCGTTGGAGAGCGGCGTCTCCGGGTTGCTGCCGCGGTCGATTTCCGCCAGCACGCCGATGCAGCGCAACAGGTGCTCGTCCACGGTGTAGTGGTGATACATGTTGAACTGCATCATCGCCACGATCCGGCCGAAGGCGCGCATGAAGTGGCCGAGCACGCCGGATTCGTTCATCCGCCGCAGCACGGTTTCCGGGTCGTTCTTGGAGGTGAGGATTTCCAGGAACAGGGCGTTGGCTTCCTTGTCGGCGCGCAGCTTGGCGTCGATCAGCGTGAGCGAGCGGGTGATCGCGCGCATGGCGTCGGGGTGGAAGGCGAGGTTGTGCTTCTGCGCCAGATGGAAGATGCGGATAAGGTTGACCGGATCGCGCTTGAAGACATTGGGGCCGGCGACGGTGATGCGGTTCTTGTCGACGATGAAGTCGTCGCTCTCGGCGAGCTGCCGGCGCTTCACCGGCCGGAACTTCGCCATCACCCGGCTGAGCACCGGCACGCTCTTGGCGTGGCTGTCTTCCAGCTCCGCGCACAGGATGGCGGTGAGATCGCCGACCGCCTTGGCGATCAAAAAATAATGTTTCATGAAGCGCTCGACATCCTGCTGTCCCGGATGCTCGGTGTAGCCGAGCCTGACCGCGATCTCGCGCTGGATGTCGAACGACAGCCGCTCCTCGGAGCGGCCGGTGACGAAATGCATGTGGCAGCGCACCGACCAGAGGAAATCCTCGCAGCGGCGGAACAGTTGATATTCCTGCTTGTCGAACACGCCGCGCTTGATCAGTTCGTCCGGCTCGCGCACGCGGTAGACGTATTTCGCGATCCAGAACAGCGTATGGAGATCGCGCAAGCCGCCCTTGCCGTCCTTCACATTCGGCTCGACCAGATAGCGCGATTGCCCCGAGCGGCGGACGCGGTCCTCGCGCTCGGCCAGCTTGGCGGCGACGAATTGCGCGGCGGTGTTGCGCACCACCTCGTTGTCGAAGCGGGTCACCAGCTCGTCGAACAGCTTGCGGTCGCCGAGCAGGAACCTTGCTTCCAGGATGGCGGTGCGGATGGTCATGTCCGCCTTGCCCTGGCGGATGCATTCGTCGACCGAGCGGGTGGCGTGGCCGACCTTCAGCCCAGTGTCCCACAGGCAGTAGAGGATCGCTTCGGCGATCGACTCGCCCCAGGCGGTCTGCTTGTAGGGCAGCAAGAACAACAGGTCGATGTCGGAGCCGGGCGCCTGCAGCCCGCGGCCGTAGCCGCCGGTGGCGACCACCGCCATGTGCTCGGCTTCCGATGGATTTTGCGACTGATAGAGATGCTTGCGCGCGAACTCGAACAGCAGGCGGATGATCTCGTCTTCCAGCCGGCACAGCCGTTCGGCGCAGCGCCGGCCGTGCCGGTCGTTGAGCAGCAGCAGCTCGGCCTTGGCGCGGCCCTCGTTGAGCGCGGTCTTCAGCCGCTGCGCCAGCGCCGAGCGCAGCTCGCGCTCGCCGCCGCTGTGGCTCTTGGCGAGCAGTTCCAGGTCGGCGGCGACGGCGCGGCTGTCGATCAGCTCGCCCGAATTGCGGGTCGGATGTTCGGGCGCCGTACGGGTGCCGGTTTCGAGGGCAAGCGAAGCCATGGGGGCATCGGGATAGCGGAGTGCGGGGGCCGAGTCACCCGCTCCCGGCAAAGATATTCGTTAACGCCGGTATTGGCGGCAACGGCGGCTAATTTTTCGGCATTTTGCGGGTGCGAAAGGGGGGTTCATCGTGACGGGCGGCCGCAAGTATGGTTCCCTGGCAATGACAGCAAATAAGCCGGGAGAGAAACGGATATGCGCAGTTTCCAGGTCTGCCGCTGCGGCGAGCCGATGCGGTTCGCCGAGCGGATCGATCCCAAGCCGAGCGGCAGCGAGGTGCTGCTGAAGGTGCTGGCGGCCGGCGTCTGCCATTCCGACCTGCATATCTGGGAAGGCTTTTACGATCTCGGCCACGGCAAGAAGCTGCTGTTGCAGGATCGCGGCGTGACGCTGCCGCTCACCATGGGCCATGAGAATGTCGGCCAGGTGGTGGCGGTCGGCCCCAAGGCGCGCGGCGTCAAGGTCGGCGACAAGCGGCTGGTCTATCCCTGGATCGGCTGCGGCACCTGCGCGGTATGCAAGCGCGGCGACGAGCAGCTCTGCATGGCGCCGCGGTTCCTCGGCGTCTATCGCGACGGCGGCTACGCGACGCATCTGCTGGTGCCGCATCCGCGCTATCTCGTGAACTACGGCAGCCGGATGAAGCCGGAGCAGGCGGCGCCGCTCGCCTGTTCGGGGCTCACCGCCTATGGCGCGCTCAAGAAGCTGGGCGCGCTGGTCAAGAGCGAGCCGGTGGTGGTGATCGGCGCCGGCGGCCTCGGTCTCATCTGCATCGCGATCGTCAAGGCGATGAAGGGCAAGGGCGCGATCGCGGTCGATATCGATCCGGTCAAGCGCGCGGCCGCGCTGCGCCAGGGCGCGCTCGCGGCGGTGGATCCCAATGCACCGGACGCGCTCGCGCAATTGAAAGCCGCGGCCAAGGGACCGGTGTGGGCGGCGATCGATTTCGTCGGCAACGCGCAGACCGCGCAGCTTGCCATCGACAGTCTGGTCAAGGGCGGCAAGCTGATCGTGGTCGGCCTGTTCGGCGGCGACATCACGCTGCCGCTGCCGTTCGTACCGATCCGCGCCATGACGATCCAGGGCTCCTATACCGGCAGCCTCAAGGAACTCAACGAACTGCTCAAGCTGGTGCGCAAGTCGCCGCTGCCGCTGGTGCCGACCGCGACCGTCACGCTCGATGCCGCGCAGGGCGTGATATCGGACATCAAGGCCGGCAAGGTGATCGGCCGCACGGTGCTGACGCCGGCCGGTTGATTCTCCACTGTCGTCCCCGCGCAAGCGGGGACCCATGCTCCCTGCGCTATCGAGAAACTGCGGCGTATGGGTCCCGGCGCGCGCGCCGCTTCGCGGCGCTTGGCCGGGACGACAGCGGAAATTTTCGCGTATAAGACATCTCGCAATGTCCCCCGATCTTTATTTCGCGCTCACGCTCATCGTCAAAATGGCCATTACCGCCGGCTTCGTGCTGGCGGCGACGGTGACCGCCGAGCGCGCCGGCCCGCTGGTCGGCGGGCTGGTGGCGACGCTGCCGATCGGCGCCGGCCCGGTCTATGTGTTCCTGGCGCTCGACCATGACGCGCATTTCATCGCGCAAGGCGCGGTGGCGAGCCTCGCGATCAACGGGGTGAACGTGATCTTCGCCACCGTCTACGTGCTGCTGGCGCAGCAGCGCTCGCTGTTCGTCAGCCTGTCGGTTGGCTTGGCGGTGTGGACCGCGCTGGCGCTGATCATTCATTGGGTGCCCTGGACGGTGGCGACGGCGCTGGCCATGAACATCGTGGTGCTGGCGTTATGCCTGTGGCTGGTGCGTCCGCTGCGCCGCGTCAGCATGCCGCCGGTGCGCACGCGCTGGTACGACCTGGCGATCCGCGCGTTGCTGGTGGCGCTGCTGGTCGGCGTGACGGTGAGCTTGAGCTTTCGCATCGGGCCGGCCGGCAGCGGCATCCTGGCGGTGTTCCCGGTCGTGCTGATCAGCATCATGCTCATCCTGCACCCGCGCGTCGGCGGCAAGCCGACCGCCGCGGTGCTCGCCAACGCGACCCTCGGTCTGGTCGGCTTTGCCTTCGCCACCCTGGTCCTGCATTTCGCCACCGAGCCGCTCGGCTCGGCCATCGGATTGGCGCTGGCGCTGGCGACCTCGATCGGCTGGAGCCTGACGGTGCTCACCGCCCGCCGCCATGGCGTCGCTGTGTAGGTGGTTTCTGGCCGCTGCCGCCTGCCGGTTGGGCTCTTTTCCCGCAACCCTTCGCGCGCGGCATGACGCGTCACTTCTTCTCCGTCGCCGCCAGCTTGGTTTTCAGTGCGTAGAGCGCTTCCATGGCCTCGCGCGGCGACATCTCGTCCGGATTGAGCGCGACGATGGCGGCGATCACCCGTTCGAGCGCGCCATACTGCGGCTGTGGTGACGGCATATAGGGCGCCGCGAACAGCGGCAGATCCTCGAAGCCTTTCGGCGCCGCGCGGTCCTCCTGCTCGAGCTTGGCCAGCACCAGCTTGGCGCGCTCGATCACGCTCGCCGGCAGTCCGGCCAGTTTGGCCACCTGGATGCCGTAGGAGCGGTCGGCCGAGCCGGCCACCACCTCGTGCAGGAACACCACGTCGCCGTGCCACTCTTTCACCCGAACGGTTGCGTTGTGCAGGCGGGGCAGCCGCGCCGACAGCGCCGTGAGTTCGTGGAAATGAGTGGCGAACAGCGCGCGGCATTGGTTGACGTCGTGCAGGTGCTCGACCGTGGCCCAGGCGATCGACAGGCCGTCGAAGGTGGCGGTGCCGCGGCCGATCTCGTCCAGGATCACCAGTGCGCGCGCGCCGGCCTGATTGAGAATGGCGGCGGTCTCCACCATCTCGACCATGAAGGTCGAGCGCCCGCGCGCCAGATCGTCGGCGGCGCCCACGCGCGAGAACAGCCGGTCGACCACGCCGATCTGCGCAGCTTTCGCCGGCACGAACGAGCCCATCTGGGCGAGGATCGCGATCAGCGCGTTCTGCCGCAAGAACGTGGACTTGCCCGCCATGTTGGGGCCGGTGATCAGCCAGATGCGGCCGGCTTCGCCATCCTTCGGGGGAGACAGGTCGCAGTCGTTGGCGACGAACGGCGTGCCGTCGCGCGCCAGCGCCTGCTCCACCACCGGATGGCGGCCGCCGGCGATGACGAAGCCGTGGCTGTTGTCCACCTGCGGGCGCGCATAGTCGCGCTCGGCGGCGAGCTGGGCGAGCGCGCTCGCCACGTCGAGGCGCGCGAGCGCCTCGGCGCATTCCTTGATCGCGGCGGTTTGCGCGATCACGCTCGCCGTGAGCCGCTCGAAAATCTCCAGCTCCAGCCCGAGCGCGCGGTCGGCGGCGCTGGCGATTTTGGCCTCCAGCTCGCCCAGTTCGGTCGAGGTGAAGCGCACCTGGCCGGCCAGCGTCTGGCGGTGGATGAAGGTTGCATTGAGCGGCGGCGCCAGCAGCTTGTCGCCGTGCTGGGCGGTGACCTCGACGAAATAGCCGAGCACGTTGTTGTGGCGGATCTTGAGCGCGCGGATGCCGGTCTCCTCGGCATAGCGCGCCTGCAGGGCGGCGACCACGCGGCGCGATTCGTCGCGCAAGGACCGCATCTCGTCGAGGCTCGCGTCGTAACCTTCGCGCACGAAGCCGCCGTCGCGCTTGAAGGCGGGCAGTTCCACGGCCAGCGCGGCGGACAGTTCGGCGGCCAGCATGCCGTCGGGACGGCGGCAGGACGCCAGCGCGTCGGTGATTTCCGACGGCCGCGTCCTTCAGCGACGCCAGGGCGCGCGCGAGCTCGGCGGCCGCCAGCACGCCGTCGCGGATGGCGGCGAGATCGCGCGGGCCGCCGCGCCCGACGGCGAAGCGCGCCAGCGCGCGCGCGAGATCGGGCGCCGCCGCCAGCCGCGAGCGCGTATCGGCGCGCACGCCTGCGTCCGCGACGAAGCCCGCCACCGCATCGAGCCGCCGCGCGATAGCGGCCGGATCGGTGAGCGGCGCCGACAATCTCTGCGCCAGCAGGCGCGAGCCGGCCGAGGTCACCGTGCGGTCGATGCAATCGAGCAGCGAGCCGCGCCGCTCGCCCGCAAGCGTGCGCATCAGCTCGAGATTGCCGCGCGTGGCCTGGTCGATCGCGATCGATGCGCCGACGCTTTCGCGCAACGGCGGCGACAGCGGCGGGCGCTTGCCGATCTGGGTGCGCTCGACATAGGTCACGCAGGCCGCGGCGGCGGTCAGCTCCAGCCGCGTCAGCGTGCCGAAAGCCTCGCTGGTGGCCACTGCGAAGAACGACGCCAGCCGCCGCTCGGCGGTGCTGGAGTCGAACACGTCGCGCGTGAGTGGCGTCACCGCCGGCAGCGTGCGCCAATAAGGGCTAAGGTCGGCATCGGCGAACAGCGCGTCGGAGACGACGATCTCGCTCGGCTCCAGCCGCGCGATCTCGGCCGGCAACCCCAGCCGGTCGCATTCGGTGATGCGGAATTCGCCGGTCGAGATATCGATCCAGGCCAGCGCGAAGCGGGCGTCCTCGCCGGCCGACGAGATGCGCGCACGCGCGATGGCGAGCAGGTAGTTGTTGCGCTTGGCATCGAGCAGGACGTCTTCGGTGAGCGTGCCGGGCGTGACCAGGCGCACCACGTCGCGCCGCACCACGCTCTTGCTGCCGCGCTTCTTCGCCTCGGCCGGGTCCTCGAGCTGCTCGCATACCGCGACGCGATGGCCGAGCGCGATCAGGCGGTGCAGGTATTCGTCGGCGCGAATGACCGGCACGCCGCACATCGGGATGTCGCGGCCGTGATGCTTGCCGCGCTTGGTGAGCACGATGCCGAGCGCGCGCGAAGCGGTCTCGGCGTCGTCGAAGAACAATTCGTAGAAATCGCCCATCCGGTAGAACAGCAGGCAGTCCGGATTGGCGGCCTTGATCTCGATGTATTGCTCCATGACCGGCGTCACGCGTCCGGCTTCGCCGGGCGGCGGCGGTTCGGGCTCGTTGAGGCCGATGGGATTGGTGAGCGCCATGGGCGCGAGGTTAGCAGAAGTGGGCAGGGCTTCCACCCGCCCCCGCGGTCTCAATACGGCGTAATGACGTTGAGCAGCGCCTGCCGGCGCTCGCGCACGACGGCGTCGCGGGCGCGCGTGAGCGCGCCGGGCAGGTCGGCCGGCTTCTCCACGCGCTCGGCATAGGCGCCCTGCGCGCGCGCCATGTCGTCGAACGGCGGCGCCGGATCGAGATCGGCCAGCGTGCGGCCGTCGGTCTCGCCGGCGGTGCCGTCCTTGAACATCGACAGCGTGGCGTTGCGCACGGCGCCGTAGCGCGTGTTGTTGAACAGGATGGTGAGGATCGGCAGGTTATGGGCGCCCGACACCCAATGACCGACCAGCGGATTGGAGAACATGTAGGCGCCGTCGCCGAGCGTGGCGACGATGAATTTTTCCGGCGCCGCCAGCTTGGCGCCGAGCGCGGCGCCGAAACCCCAGCCCAGCCCGCCGGCCGGGCCGAGCGCAAACAGCGTGCCGGGCTTCTCGCGCACGACTTGCGCGGCGCGCAGCGAATACTCGTTGAAAATCACTGCGTCTTCGCCGGCCGCTTCGCCGATGCAGCGCGACAGGTACTCCGGCGAAATGCGCTCGCCGGGCGCCGAATCCTTGGCGAGCTGCGCGCGCCGCGTGCGCATGCGCTCGCTCAGGCGGGCGCGGCGCGCGGCGATGCGCGCCTCCGCCGTTGGCAGGTGCCGTTCGACGGCGCCATTGAGCGCTTGCAGAATATTGACGGTGCCGGCCTGGATCGCGAGATCGCTCGGGAATGAGCGCATCGGATAGCGCACGAAAAACGGATCTTCGCCGATGTGCACGACATGCGTGCCGGCGGGCGGCTGTTGTAGGCTGGGGATCCAGGGTGCGTCGCTGTCGATCGCGATGACGAGATCAGCGTCGGCCAGCAGCGCGCCCGGCTCGAAGCCGAAATGCATGGAATGGCTGGACGGTAGGCAGACCGTGCGCGGATTTTGCACGACCACCGGGATGGCGCAGCGTTCCGCGAGCTGCGCCAGCGGCCCGACCGCTTCACTCGCCAGAGTGGACGCGATGATCAGCGGCCGCTCGGCTTGCGCGATCCATTCGGCCAGTTGCGCAATGGCGCGCGGATCGGCATGCGCGGCGGCCGCCTGCGGCCGCGGCTTGAGCGGACCGATCGGCGCCGCCACCGGCGCCGACAGCGGCTCGCGCGGCAGCACCAGATAGACCGGACCGCGCGGGCTCGCCATGGTGACTTCCACGGCGCGCGAAACCACATCGCCGACCTGGTTCGGCATGCGCAATTCGTAGTCCCATTTCACCTGTTCGCGCACCATGCCGGCCTGATCGAACATTTCCTGCGCCCAGTGAATCGGCCGCGAGCGCGAGCCGAACTCGCCCTTTTCGGTGATCGGCGTGCGGCCCGCGCACAGGATGAGCGGGACGCGGTCGCGCGACAGGTTGGTGAGGTTGTTGATGGTGTTGGCGGTGCCGACATTGACGTGCACCATCACCGCCTGCGGGCGGCCGGTCATCAGATAGGCGCCGTGCGCCATGGCCACCGCCAGGTTCTCGTGTGGCACCAATATAGGCTTAGGCACCTTGGCGTTGGTTTTCTTGGCGCGGTCGAACGCCTCCACGATCGGCGGGAAGTCGGTGCCGGGATTGCAGAAGAAATAATCGATGCCGTGATCGGCGAGCGCGCGCAGGAACGCTTCGGCGGCGATCGGCTGCCGCTCGCGCCCAGTCGGTGTGACGGCCATGCGTTTGCGTCCCTCAAGCGTCGGCGTTGGCTGCGGACGCATTCCTCGGTTCTGGTTGGCGGTGTTTTACGCGACAGCCGGAAAGCTGACAACGGAGGCGGCGAGCCTACTCCGCCGCCATGCGGAAACTCGCCTGCTCCGTCGATCTCGGCCAGACACTTGGCCAGGCTTTCGCCCTCCGGATCGAGCAGGGCGGCGGTGCGCGCGCTGGCGAGCGCGTCGGCGGCGCGCTCAAGCGGGATTTGCCCCGCCAGCGCCGGGCGGATCACCTTGGCCTCGATGCTGCGGTAATTGGCAAGCCCGCGCGCGTAAGTGTCGCCATAGCCCTTGATCAGTCGCGCGCATTCGGTCACTTCGATCCCGAATTCGCCGGAGCGCCGCGCCGCCTCGCCAATCAAGGCGAGCCAGGATTCAATCTGCGCCTGCTCTTGTTTGAAGCGGTGGCCGTACGGCCGCCAGCGGCGCAGCTTGGTCAGCAGCAGGAAGCGCAAATAGCCGGTGATCGAGGTGGAATTGATCTCCATGCCGAAATGGACGCGGCCGAGCCAGCCCTTGCGCTCCGCATGGCGCAGCAGCGGCCGCGCCAGGAACGGCGGCAGCAACTGGCTGAACTCCTCGATGCCGGGCTTGAGGAAATCGTGCACCGTGAACGGCTCGTTCTGGGCGTGCAATTCCTCGCGCGCGATGCGGCGCATGCGCGAAGGCTGAAATCTTGGCCTGCGCCACCCGCACCACGTCTTCGTACGACATGCGCACGGCAAGCTGGCGCGCGACTTCCTTGAGCAACCGGCCCGGCGTGCCGCTGGCCGCGTCGACATCGATCAGCGCGCGCAGCCGGTCGAGATAGCGCTTCGCGTAGCGGAGGCCTTGGTAGGCGATGAGCCGGCGGATGCCTTCGATCGCGGTCGGCTGCGCCAGGGCGGGCAGCGAGTAGCTGACCTCGTGCTCGAGCAATTCGGGACTGGTCGGGGCAGTTCTCTTGTTCTCGACCGGCTTTGCCGGCCGCACTTTCGCCCGCGCCGCCTGCAAGCCGGCGCGGAAGCCGCGCAGATTGCCGTCGACCGACTTGCCGTCGGCGCGGATCGCCGCTTCCAGTTGCTCGGCGGTCAATGGCAGCCGCGCCGACCCGGCAATGGCACCGAGCATCACCGCATTGATGATCGAGCCGCTTTGGCTGGCGAGCGCGTCCATATCGATGAGTAGGGCGTCACGCGCATTGGCCTCGATGGTCTTGATCAGCTTGTCGCGGTCGAAGCGGCCGTCGCCCATGGCGATCTTCTCGTCCATGGCATAGAAGCGGCTGAGCGAGGCGATGACGTGGGTGCGCTCGGGCGTGACAAAGCCGTTTGCCACCGTGCGTCCGGCCTCCAGCAATTCGCTTGCCACCGCGATGTCGATGTCGCCGACGCCGGGCGTCAACGCCAACACCGGGTGTTTGCCGCCGAGTTCGCGAGCGGGGACCGGAAAAATCTCGATGTAATAGGTGGTGGCGCCGGTGCGCTGGGCGACGCCGGGGATCGAGGTGCTCTGCACCGGGAAGCCGGCCGCCGTTGCCGCCGACACGATCCAATCGGTCAGCACGCCGCCGCCTTCGCCGCCGAGCGCGGCGATCAAAAGTTTGATCGGCGCTTTTATTTCTGTCATTCCGGGACGGCCCGAAGGGCCGGACCCGGAATCCAGAGCGACCGTCTGAGCCGGCTTCTGGATTCCGGGTTCGCTCGCGTTGCTCGCGCCCCGGAATGACAGGTCTGGCGACGCTGTCTCGTTCGATGAAAAACCGCCAAGCCAGCCGATCACAGTTTGGCGCAAACGAAACAGTGCGCGGTCGCGCCAGGTTGCATTGCGCACGATCTCGGCGCGGTAGAACGACGGGCACAGCACGGCGGCATGCGCCACCTCGCCGCACAGCCCGCAACCGACGCAACTCTCGATCACGGTCGCCACTGGATCGCTGCGCAGCGGATCGGGCGAGGGCTTCAGCGTCAGCGACGGGCAGCCCGACAGCCGGATGCAGGAATGGTCGCCGGTGCAGATCTCGTCGTCGACGCCGTAGCGCACGCGCGTGACGCGCATCCCGCGCTCGAGTTTCACGGCATCCTCGGCGCGCACGCGGCGCTGGCGCGCGAGCTGGCATTCGCCGTCGGCGATGATCACCTTCAGGCCGCGCTCGGCGGTGCGCATGGCCTCCTTCAGCGTCTTGGTCATCACGGCGACGGAATAACTGTGCACCGTGCGCAGCCATTTTACGCCCATCGATTTCAAGGTCTGCTCGATGCCGACGCCAGGGGTTGGGCCGTCGCGGCTTGTCGTGCTCGACGGAATGTATTGCTGGCCGGTGGCCGAGGCGTAGCCGTTCTGCAGCACGATCAGCACGCCGTCGCCTTTGTTGAACAGGTTGGAGGCGACGCCGGTGATCAGCCCGTTATGCCAGAAGCCGCCGTCGCCCATGATCGCGATCGGACGCTTCTCCATGTTGGGCGTCACCGCCGCGGCGCTCGCCAGCGACATGCCGTAGCCGAGGATGGAATTGCCGAGCGAGAACGGCGCGAAAGTCGCGAACGAGTGGCAGCCGATATCGGTGCTGATATGGGTCGGCCCCAATTCGCGCTGCATCAGCTTGATGGCGGCGAATACCGGGCGCTCCGGGCAGCCGGTGCAGAATGCCGGCGGGCGCGGCGGCAGCGGCCCGAGCGCGGCGGCGGCTTTTTGTTTGTGCGCGATCAGGCCGCGCGCCTTTTCCGCCACGGCGTCGGCATCGAGGCCGTTTGGGCGGGCGGCTTGCAGGAAGGCGGCCAGGCCCTCCAACAACACGTCGGAGGTATATTCGCCGGCCTGCGGCAGCGGCCCCTTGCCGAGCACGCGGGTCTGCAAATCGGCGCGGCGCAATTCGACATTGATCGCCTGCTCGATGTAATCGGGATTGCCTTCCTCGACCACCAGCACGCTCCGCTTGCCGGCGCAGAATTCGCGGATCTCCTCCGGCACCAGCGGATAGACCACGTTGAGCACCATGAGCGGCACGCGCGCAGCGCCGAACACGTCGGCCAGGCCCATGCGCTCGAGCGCGCGCAGCACGGAATTGGTCAGCCCGCCCATGACGATAATGCCGATATCGTCGAGCTCGCCGGCGATCGTCTCATTGAGCTTGTGTTCACGGATGAAGGCGCGCGCCGCCGGCAGGCGCTGCTCAACCTTCAGCTTCTCCTGCGTGAAGGTCACCGGCGGGTGCGACAGCCGCGCATAGTTGAAGCGCGGCGGACCGGCGAGCTTGTCGAGGCCGGAAACGACACCCTTGCGATTGTCCTTGGCGGCGAATTCGCCGGTGGCGTGGCAGGCGCGGATGCGCAGCTCCAGCATCACCGGCGCGTGGCTCGCCTCCGACAGCTCGAAGCCCTTCTCCACTATGCGCACGATCGAGGGCAGATCGGGGCGCGGATCGAGCAGCCACATCGAGGATTTCAGCGCGTAGGCATAGGAGCGCTCCTGGATCACGCTGGCGCCCTCGCCGTAGTCCTCGCCGATGATGATCATGGCGCCGCCGACCACGCCGGGCGAGGCGAGGTTGGAGAGCGCGTCGGCCGCCACATTGGTGCCGACGATGGATTTCCAGGTCACCGCGCCGCGCAACGGATAGTTGATCGAGGCGCCGAGCATGGCGGCCGCCGAGGCCTCGTTGGCGCAGGTCTCCAGGTGCACGCCGAGCTCGGCCATGATGTCCTCGGCGTCCACCAGCACGTCGAGCAAATGCGAGACCGGCGCGCCCTGATAGCCGCCCACATAGGACACGCCCGATTGCAGCAGCGCCTTGGTGACGGCCAGGATGCCTTCGCCGCGGAAAGTCTCGCCGTCGCCCAGTTTGAGCGCCTGCACTTCTTTCTTGAACGAGCGTTCCATCGGCTAAGCCTAAATGGTTTGGGTCCCAACTATATTACCACAGGCGCCCTACATATGCGAGGGCAGCCAGAGCGCGATTATCGGAAAGGCGATCAGGATCACCAGCCGGAGCAAGTCGGTGATGATAAAGGGAATAACGCCCTTGAAGATGGTCGTGAAACTGACGTCCTTCACCACGCTTTTTATCACGAACACGTTCATCCCGACCGGCGGATGGATCAACCCGAGTTCCACCGTCATCACGATGATGACGCCGAACCAGATCGGGTCGAAGCCGAGATGCGTGATGACCGGAAAGATGATCGGGATGGTGAGAATGATCATGGCCATCGCGTCCATCAGGCAGCCGAGCACCAGATACATCAGCATGATCAGCGCCAGCACGCCGTAGCGCCCGAGCCCGAGACTGGTCAGCAATTCGGTCACTTTCTGCGGGGTCTGGGTGATGGTGAGAAAATAGCCGAAGATCAGCGCGCCGATCAGCACGGTGAACACCGCCGCGGCGGTGCGCGTCGCCTGCAACAGCGAACTCAAGATTCCGTCCTTGCTCAGCCGGCCGCTGAGCAGGCCGATGAGAAAGGCGCCGGTGGCGCCGACGCCGCCGGCTTCCGTCGGCGTGAAGCGGGGCAGGAACGGCAGGCCGTAGAGGCCGCCGATCACGAACACGAACAGCAGCAGCGGCGCCCAGATGTCCTTGAGCCCGGTGATCCGCTGCCGCCAGGTGCTGCGCGCGCCTTTCGGCAGGAAGCCGGGCCGCAGCCAGCCGATGATCGCGATCGTGATCATATACATTGTGATCGCTAGCAGGCCGGGAACGATGCCGGCGATAAACAGCTTGCCGATATCCTGCTCGGTGATGATGCCGTAGACCGCCAGCACGGTGGACGGCGGCAGCATGGCGCCGAGCGTGCCGCCGGCCGCGATCACGCCGGTGGCGAAGCTCTGCGGATAGCCGAAGCGCCGCATTTCGGGATAGGCGACGGAGGAAAACGTGGCGGCGGTGGCGACCGACGAGCCGCAAATCGCGGCAAAGCCGCCGCAGGCGGCGACGGTGGCGATGCCGAGACCGCCGCGCATGTGGCCGACGAAGGTATTGGCGGTGCGGAACAGCTCGCGGCTCATGCCCGACGTGGTCACGAAGGCGCCCATCAGCAGGAACATCGGGATCACGCCAAAGGTGTAGTCGGTGACCGTGCGCATCGAGGTCTGGCCGACCAGCTTGAGCGCGGGCGCGCCGCCGACCAGGTAGCCGAAGCCGCTGACGCCGACCAATCCCATCGCCATGCCGACCGGCACGCGCAGCAGCATCAGCACGAACAGCGCGACGAAACCAATGATGGCGACGGCGTCGGTGCTCATCCCATGTCACTCGACCGGCTTCACTTTAACCTCGGTCACCATCAACGCCGGCTGGAAAATCAGACGATAGGTACGGATGGCGATCAGCAACACCGCCGACACGTCGCCCAGCCAGGCAACCATGAAGAACGGCCAGGTCGGCAGGCGGAGATCGAAGGTGAGCACGTTGTCGGCGCGCGTGCCCATCACCTTGTCGAACAAGGTGTAGGTCTGCACCGTGACGACGAACAGCAGCACCAGCGTCGCGAACACGTCGATCATGCGCTGATGTTTCGGCCCGACATTGCCCCAGACCAGATCGACGGTGATATGCGTGCCGCGATAGGAGGTGGCGGCGATCCCCCAGAAAATGAGAATGCCGAGCATCAGCCGCCCGAAGTCGTAGGAATCCGGAATCGAATAGGTGAAAAGATTGCGCAGCACGACCGAGATGAAGATGTTGGCGGCGACGATCCCGACGAATCCGGCCGCCACCCATTCGATCGAATCGATGAAACGATCCATGTAGACGCGTTTCATGCGTGCTCCGCCGCCTTCGACGCCGGCTTGAAAATGACGGCGGCGAAAATGCCGCCGCCATCACCTCGATCACATCGATGAACCGATCGACGGGACTGCGTCCCCTCGTTGCATCATTTTTCAGTAGGACGCTTTGTTCTTGACCAGCTCTGCCTTGAGCGCCTTCATCGTGAGCTCGGGATCGATGCCGGCCTTCTTGACGCCTTCCGCCCATTTGGCCTCGAGCGGAGCCGTCGCCTTCTTCCAGTCGGCGAGCTGTGCCGGGCTGAGGTCGTAGACCTCGTGGCCGGCCTCGGCCTGGAGTTTGGCAATGCCGTTATGCTCGAAGTCGGCCCACGGCGTGGCGACTTTGGCCGCCCATTCGCTGGTGCAGTGATTGTCGATCACCTTCTTCTGCGATGCCGACATCTGGTCGTACTTCGTTTGGTTGAACACAAAGGCAAAGGTGGTGACATAAAGTGGCACGTTCATGTGATATTTGGTCACCTTGTCGATACCGAACAGCAGGATCGAGCCCCAGGGGAAGAAGACCGCATCGGCGACATGTTTTTCCAGGATGTCGCGCACTTCCGGCGCGGAGGACTGCACGTTGGTGCCGCCGAGCAGCGTGACCATTTCGGCGATGGTGCCCTGCGCCGGCCTGATCTTCATGCCCTTGATGTCGGCTGGCACCATGACCTTTTTGCTGACCGAATGAATGGCGCCGGGATCGTGCACGAAGGCCAGGCAGAACTTGACGTCCTTCATCTCCTTGGCCGCGTATTTGCGATACCAGGCGTCGAGCGCCACCGAACCGCCTTTGGCATTCGACATCAGGAACGGCAGTTCGCCGGCCGCGATGATCGGGAAGCGGCCGGGCTGATAACCGGGATTGATGTAGGTGAGGTCGGCGATGCCGTCGCGCGCCATGTCGTAATGGTCGAAGGCCTTGCCGAGTTGCTGGGCGGGGTAGACCTTGTATTTGATGGTGCCGCCGGAGTCCTTCTCGACCGAGGCGCCCCATTCTTCCAGCGCCTTCTGCAGCGGGTGCGACGGCGGCACCCAGTGCGAGAGCTTGAGTTCAAAGGTCTTTTCCTGGGCCAGCGTCGGGGTGGGCGCGCCGATCAGGGCGGCGAGTGCGGCCGCGCAGAGGCCGGCGGCAAGGCGGGTCAGCATGGAATTCCTCCCTCGGTTCAAGTGTTGGTTATTTTCGCCAACTTTTCTATTATTCAGCCGCATGTCGCGGACATTGTAAAGTATATCGTTTGACATCAAACTATATGACGGTTGGCGCGGGCAATCGGGAACGATAATGGCGCGGACGACCAACGGCAGCGGCCGGGTGCGGCGCGGTAAGAACGGCGAAGCTATTGCCGAATTCGATCAGATTCGGCCCGCTCGAATACTGGGTCGGGTTCAATCTGCGCATGGCGCAGGAGCACGCTTTCCAGGCGTTTTCGCGCCGTTCGCAGGAGATCGGCGAGAGCCCGGGCCGCTTTGCCACCTTGACCCTGATCGCGCGCAACCCCGGCATCAGCCAGACTGAACTCAGTCACGCCAATGGCCGCGACAAATCGAGCCTCACGCCCGTCGTCGAGGACCTGGTGCGGCGCGGCCTGGTCGAACGCAAGCGCATGCGGGCGGACCGGCGCGCCTATCGCTTGAACGTGACGCCGGCCGGCAAGAAGACGCTCATCATGCTCACGCGCTGCGCGCGCCGCCACGAACGCGTGCTCGACCGCATCATCGGCCAGCGCGACCGCAAGCGTTTCGTCCAGATCCTGAAAAAGATCGCGGCGGAGATCGAGTAAGATTTGTCGTCCCGGGCGAGCGCGCAAGCGCGAGACCCCGGGACCCATACCCCGCAGTTTATCGATAGGGCACGGCATATGGGTCCCGGCTCGCGCTCGCTGCCGCTCGCTTGGCCGGGACGACAGTCGGATTTTACCCGCCGAACTTCGCCCGCACCGCCTCGGGAATCGGATGCGATTTGTAGCGGCCGGGATCGGCCGGATCGAGCACCACCCACACCCGGGTCTCCGAACACTCCACGCAGGTCAGGCCGTCATGGCTGAGGCGGTGCTCGATATCGAAACTGGAATGGCTGAAATTGACCGTCGTTTCCACCGTCACGTCGTCGCCATAGCGGGTCGGCCGCACGAAGCGCGCGCGCGTGCGCGCCAGCGGATAGCCGGCGAAATTGAAGGTCTTGAGCAATTGATGCTTGGTCATGCCGAGCGCGCGCTCGAACAGCGCCGAGGTCGAGGCGTCGAAGATTTCGAAATAGCGCGGATAAAAGACGATGCCGGCGGGGTCGCAGTCGCCCCACTCGATGCGCAGCGCGCGGGTATTGCGTAACGCGGTGGCGTGCCCTGACACGCCGGTGGTTGCAAGCGCGGGCTCGAAAAGCGATTTCCAGTCGACCGGGATCATGCGTCAGCGCGGCGCCATGCGCAGCGCGCCGTCGAGGCGGATCACCTCGCCGTTGAGATAGCTGTTGTGGATGCAGTGCAGCACCAGCGCGGCGAATTCGCGCGGCTCGCCCAGCCGCTTGGGGAACGGCACCGAGGCGCCGAGCGAATCCTGCGCGTCCTGCGGCAGCGCGCGCAGCATCGGCGTGCCGAAAATGCCGGGCGCGATGGCGAGCACGCGCACGCCGAACTGGGCGAATTCGCGCGCCGCCGGCAAAGTGAGCGCGGCGATGCCGCCCTTGGACGAGGCATAGGCGGCTTGCCCGATCTGGCCCTCGAAGGCGGCGACCGAGGCGGTCGACACGATCACGCCGCGCTCGCCGTCGGCGAGCGGGGCGAGCGCCTGCATGGCGGCGGCTACGAGCCGCATCATGTTGAAGCTGCCGATCAGATTGATGCGGATGACGCGCTCGTAATCGGCAAGCGGCATCGGCCCGTCGCGGCCGACGATGCGCTTGGCCGGACCGATGCCGGCGCAATTGACCAGGATGCGGGCGGGGCCGTGATCGGCGGCGGCCTGTTTCACCGCCGCCTCGGCGCTTGCGGCGTCCGCGACGTCGCAGCTCACGGCGATGCCGTTGATGCCGATTGCCACCTCGGCGGCGGCTTTGGCATTGACGTCGAAGACCGCCACCTTGGCGCCGCTGGCTGCCAGCGCGCGCGCGGTGGCCGCGCCCAGGCCGGAGGCGCCGCCGGTGACGATTGCCGCTTGTCCCTTGATTTCCATGGCCTCGTTTCCCTTACGCGCCTTTCGATGGCGATCGCGCGTGAGGATAGCGGTGCGGCATAAAGCTCGTCCACCAGCGCGGCGCGGTTTTTCAAGCACCGCGCGCTGGTTGATCGAACCCTTGTCGGTCATCTCGCCTTTGTCCATGGAGGGCGGTTCCGCCATCAGCAGGGCGCGCATGACACGCGTCGATGAGCCGGGGCTTAGCCCCGCCAGCGACTTGAGCAGCTCGGCGAATTTCAAGCGCACGCGCACATCGCCGAGCACGGCGGCGGGCGCCGCGTCGGCGGCATGCTCGGGCGCGAGCTTGCGGCAGGCCTTCGAGGTCGGGAAACACCAGCGCCACGATATCGTCGCGGTCGGGGCCGGCGAACACCACGTCGCGCACGAATGGCGCGCAATGATCGATGAAGCGCGCGCGCAAGGGACCCACGCTCACCCAGGTGCCGGTCGACAGCTTGTAGTCCTCGGCGATGCGGCCGTCGAACAGGAAGCCCTTGCCCGGATCGGCGGGGTCGGCGAATTTCAACGCGTCGCCGATCTTGTAGAAGCCGTCCGCGTCGAAGGCCTCGCGCGTGAGCTGCTCCTGCCGCCAGTAGCCGGGCGTGATGTGCGGCCCGCGCAGGCGGGCTTCCAGCTTGCCTTCGTTCGGCACCAGCTTGAGCTCGACGCCCGGCGCCGGCAGCCCGATATTGCCGGCTCGGTCGAAATCGAAAGTGCAGGCGAGCGCCAGCGGCGAGGTTTCGGTCGAGCCGAGCGAGGACAAAAAGATGATGCGCTCGCCGGTGGTCTCGACCGCGAGCTGGGTGAGGTCGTCCCAGGTGGTCTGGTTCAGGCCGGCGCCGGCATAAAACAGCACCTTGAGCCGGCTGAAAAAATTCTTGCGCAACTCCGCGTCGGCGCGGAAATGCGGCACCAGCGCTTCGTAGCCCTTCGGCACGTTGAAATAGATGGTGGGCGCGATCTCGCGCAGGTTGCGCGCGGTCTTCGGCGCGCCCGGCGGCGTCGGGTTGCCGTCGTCGATATAGAGCGAGCCGCCGTTCACCAGCACCATGTTGAAGTTGTGGTTGCCGCCGAAGGTGTGGCTCCACGGCAGCCAGTCCACCACCACCGGCGGCTCGTCGGTAACGAAGGCAAAGCCGGCGGCGATCATGGCCTGGTTCGAGCACAGCATGCGCTGGGTGTTGATGACGCCCTTGGGGTTTCCGGTCGAGCCGGAGGTGAACAGGAATTTCGCGATGGTGTCCGGCGTGACCTTGGCGGTGGCGGCGGCGACACCCGCATCGTCTTCGGCGCCGATGAGATCCGCAAACAGCGTCGCCTTGCGGTCGCTAAGCGGATTGCGGGTAACGACCAGCTCGGCATCGCCCGGCATCGCCGCGTGGATCGCGCGCGCGAACGGGCCGCCGTCATTGGCGAACACCAGGCCGGGCGTGAGCAACTCGACGATGGCGCGCAATTTGCCGAAGTCGCTCGACAGCAGCGAATAGGCCGCCGAGATCGGCGCATAGGGAATGCCGACCCCCATGGCGGCGAGCGCCAGCAGCGCGTGCTCGATGTCGTTGCCGGAGATGATGGCGATCGGCCGCTCGGGCGAAAGCCCGCGCCGCAGCAGCGCGGCGCCGATGCGCTTCACCAGCGCGAGCACTTGCGAATAGCTCAGCGTGCGCCAGCGGCCGTCGGCGTCGCGCTGGCCCAAATACACCCGCTCGGGCGCGACCCTCGCCCAATGCGCCAGCGGCTCGCTCAGCTTGGCGTAATAGGGCGGCAGCACCTGCGCGGTGCGGATATGGATGACGCCGCTCGCCTCGCGCTCCAGCACGGCATCGAAGGCGCCCAGCCGCACCGGGCGCAAGGGCGCGGCGCTGGCCGGTTCAGCCATGCGGGTCGGTGTCGGCATTCCATCCCTGGAGTTATTGTTGTCGTTACGACACTACGGCGCGCCGGCGCGTTCTCGTCAAGAGCAGCGGCCACCCGCGCAAACGGGAATCCAGGAGGAATTATATTTCAGCGCGTCACCTTGGGCGCGCGCTTCTCCAGAAAGTCCTTCAGCCGCGCCTTGGCCTCGCCGTCGGCCTGCGCGATCGCCGACATCAGCGCCTCCACCGCATAGCCGCTGGCGGGGTCCATTTCGGCGATGCGCGGCAGCGCCTGCATGACGGCGAAATTGGTCAGCGGCGCATTGGCGGCGATGCGGGTGGCGAGCTCGACGCCCTTGGCGAAGCCCTTGCCAGTCTCGACCAGATAGGTGGTGAGGCCCATGGCCTGGCCTTCCTCGGCCGAATAGGTGCGGCCGGTGAGCATCATGTCCATCATGCGCGCGACCCCGATCAGCCGCGGCAGGCGCACCGAGCCGCCGCCGCCGACATAGATGCCGCGGCTGCCTTCCGGCAGCGCGTAGTAGGCCGAGCGTTCGGCCACGCGCACATGCGCTGCTGCGGCGAGCTCCAGGCCGCCGCCGACCACCGCGCCATGCAGCACGGCGACCACCGGCACCTTGCCGAACTGGATCTTGTCGAACGCGCGATGCCAGAGCCTGGAATGGGCGATGCCCTGCGTGATGTCGCGCTCTTCCAGCTCGCTCAAGTCGAGACCGGCGGAGAAATGCTCGCCTTCGCCATGCAGCAGCACGGCGGCGACGCCATCGGGCAGCGAGGTGAAGAAGGTCTCGATGCCGATGATGGTCTCGTCGTCGAGCGCATTGCGCTTGTGCGCCCGCTTGAGCCGCAGCACGGCGACCGCGCCCTGCCGCTCGGCGGCAAGCGAAGCAGGCAGTGCTATATTGAGATTTTCAGTATCCGGCACGCGCATCCCTCTCTGCTGTCATGCCCCGCGCAGGCGGGGCATCCAGTAAACTCGGGCCTCAGTTTGTTACCAAGGCCGGGGTTACTGGATCATCCGCTTTCGCGGATGATGACAGCAACCAAATTCACTCCACCTCATACACATCGAGCCGCACGCTGCGGGCTTCGCGCTGCCCGCGCGCCAGCGCCAGAATGCGGTTGAGCCAGTCGACGCCCGGGTCGGCGGTCTCGAACCGCATCACGGTGCGGAAATAATAGAGAGCGGGATCGACGCTGTCGCCCCGCGCCAGCCGCTCCAGCACCGCCGGTGGACCATGCCGCAACCCATCGCTGCTGACCAGAATGCGCGCGCCGGCATCGGTCTCGATGGTGTAGCGCGCCTGGATATCCGTGGCGCCGTCGCTGCGCACGATCTGCCAATCGGCGCCGCCCGGCAGGATACGGCCGTTCAGCTTCGGCCCGCGCACGCTGCCGCCGACAATGTCGATGATGCGGCGCTCGCCGTAGGGCGTGCGGCCCAAATTCATGATGGCCGCCAGTTCGGCGTGGATGGTGAAGATCGGTTCTTTTCCCAGCATGGCTATTTGTTGGAGCCCCAACTTGTGGCTATTTCGCCATTTGACCCTGTCCTTGGCCGGCCGTAAATACGGTGCCGCAACCGGGAAGCAGTAGCGTATGGCGCGTATTTCGTCTCTCGCCGAAGCCATCCAGTCCGCCGTTCGCGACGGCGACACGGTGGCGATGGAAGGCTTCACCCATCTCATTCCCGCATGCCGCCGGCCACGAGATCATCCGCCAGGGCCGCAAGCATCTCACTTTGATCCGCATGACGCCGGACCTGATCTACGACCAGCTCATCGGCATGGGCTGCGTCGACAGGCTGGTCTTTTCCTGGGGCGGCAATCCGGGCGTCGGTTCGCTGCATCGCCTGCGCGACGCGGTGGAGAACGGCTGGCCGCAAAAGCTGGAACTGGAAGAGCATTCGCACGCCGCCATGGCCAATGCCTATGAGGCGGGCGCCGCCGGGCTGCCCTGCGCCATCTTCCGCGGCTATATCGGCGGCGACCTGCCGAAGGTGAATGCCAAGATCAAGCGCGTGACCTGCCCGTTCACCGGCGAGGAACTGGCGGCGATCCCGGCGCACCGGCCGGACGTGGCGGTGATCCACGCGCAGCGCGCCGACAAGGCCGGCAACGTCATGATCGAAGGCGTGCTCGGCGTGCAGAAGGAAGCCGTGCTCGCCGCCAAGCGTTCGGTGGTCACGGTGGAAGAGATCGTGGACGAATTGCCGCCCGATCGCAGCCTCAACGCGGTGGTGCTGCCGCATTGGACGATCGGCCACGTGGCGAGGTGCCGGGCGGCGCGTTTCCTTCTTTTGCGCAGGGCTATTACAAGCGCAACAACGCCTTCTATAAGGAATGGGACGCGATCGCCAAGGAACGCGATTCTTTCCTGGCCTGGATGAAGACCAACGTGCTGGCGCAAGGCCCCGCGGCCTTCGCGCGATATGCGCGCAGGCAGCGCGCGGCGGCGGAGTAAGCGCCATGGCCGACTACAAGCCGAGAGAGATGATGACGATCGCGGCGGCGCGCGCGCTGAAGAACGACGACATCTGCTTCGTCGGCATCGGCCAGCCGTCGGCCGCCTGCAACCTCGCGCGGCTCACCCACGCGCCCGGCATCACGCTGATCTATGAATCCGGCACGCTCGCCACCAAGCCGAGCGTGCTGCCGCTCTCGATCGGCGACGGCGAATTGTGCGAGACCGCGTTGACCACGGTGTCGGTGCCGGAAATGTTCCGCTACTGGCTGCAGGGCGGCCGCATCAAGGTCGGCTTCCTCGGCGGCGCGCAGATCGACAAATACGCCAACCTCAACACCACCGTGGTCGGCCCCTATGACAAGCCGAAGGTGCGGCTGCCGGGCGGCGGCGGCGCGCCGGAGATTGCCACCTCGTGCGGCGAGATTTTCATCATCATGGCGCAAGGCAAGCGCAGCTTCGTGGACAAGCTCGATTTCGTCACCTCCATCGGGCATGTCTCGGGCGGCGATAGCCGCGCCAGGCTCGGCGTTAACACCAAGGGCCCGACCAAGCTGATCACCGATCTGGCTTTGTTCGAGCCCGCTCCGGAGACCAAAGAGATGACCGTGGTCTCCATTCATCCCGGCGTCACCCGCGAGCAGATTCAGGACAACACCGGCTGGCCGGTCAAATTCGCCGCGCAGGTGGCCGAGACGCCACCGCCGACGCCGCGCGAGCTCGAGGTGCTGCGCGACCTGCACGCGCGCACCAACCGCGCCCATGGGGAGGCGGCCTAATGGCAATACGTGATGCATTTCTCTGCGATGCGGTGCGCACCCCGATCGGGCGCTATGGCGGCGCGCTCGCCAAGGTGCGCACCGACGATCTCGCCGCGGTGCCGATCAAGGCGCTGCTGGCGCGCCATCCGAAGATCGATTGGGAGAAGCTCGACGAGGTCTATTACGGCTGCGCCAATCAGGCCGGCGAGGATAACCGCAATGTCGCGCGCATGGCGCTGCTGCTGGCGGGACTGCCGGCGAGCGTGCCGGGCGTCACCTTGAACCGGCTGTGCGCTTCCGGGCTCGAAGCGGTCGGCAGCGCCGCGCGCGCGATCCGCGCCGGCGAGATGGATTTCGCCATCGCCGGCGGCGTCGAATCGATGACGCGGGCGCCGTTGGTGCAGGGCAAGGCGCAGGAGGCGTTCGCGCGCACGGCCGAGATCTACGACACCACCATCGGCTGGCGTTTCATCAATCCGCTGATGAAGAGCCAATATGGCGTCGATGCCATGCCGGACACGGCCGAGAACGTGGCCGAGGAATTCCAGATCAGCCGTGCCGACCAGGACGCCTTCGCGTTGCGCTCGCAGCTGCGCGCGGGCGAGGCGATCGGGCGCGGCTATTTCATGACCGAGATCGTCCCGGTCAATGCGCCCGGCGGCAAGGGCGGCCCGCTGCTGGTCGATCGTGACGAACATCCGCGGCCGGATACCTCGATCGAGCAGCTCGCCAAGCTCAAGGCGCCGTTCCGCCACAATGGCACGGTGACCGCGGGCAACGCCTCCGGCGTCAATGATGGCGCCGCTGCCTTGATCATCGCGTCCGAACGCGCGCTCAAGGAACACGACCTTGTGCCGCGCGCGCGCATCCTCGGCATGGCCTCGGCGGCGGTGCCGCCGCGCATCATGGGCATCGGCCCGGTGCCGGCCACCCGCAAGCTGATGGCGCGCCTCCAGCATAAGATCGGCGACTACGATCTGATCGAGCTCAACGAAGCCTTCGCCTCACAGTCGCTCGCCTGCCTGCGGCAGCTCGGGCTGGCCGACGATGCCGGTGAGGTCAATCCGCATGGCGGGGCGATTGCGCTCGGCCATCCGCTCGGCATGTCGGGTGCCCGGCTGGCATTGACAGCCGCCCATGGCTTGGAAGAAAGAGGCGGCAAGCGCGCGCTGGTCACCATGTGCGTGGGTGTCGGACAAGGCGTGTCGCTCGCCCTCGAACGGGTCGCTTAAAAATAACAAGGAAAAAACAATGTCGCTGATCTACCCCAAGGAAAGCCTCAGCGTTTATCCCAAGCATCTGACGCCGGCATATCGCAGCACGGTGAAGCGCTCGCCCACGAAGCCGCTGATCATCATGCCGCACACGCTGTCGGAGCTGACCGGGCCGGTCTACGGCCACGACGCGGTGCAGGAGGGCGATGCCGATCTCACCAAGCAGCACAAGGGCGAGCCCCTGGGCGAGCGCATCATCGTGCACGGCCACGTGCTCGACGAGGACAAGCGCCCGGTGCCCGATACGCTGGTGGAAATCTGGCAGGCCAATGCCTGCGGCCGTTATGTGCATAACGTCGACCAGCATCCGGCGCCGCTCGATCCCAACTTCACCGGCGCCGGCCGCACCGTCACCGACAAGAAGGGTTACTACCGTTTCGTCACGGTGAAGCCGGGCGCCTATCCGTGGGGCAACCACCCCAATGCCTGGCGGCCGAACCACATCCACTTCTCGGTGTTCGGCCACTCGTTCCTGTCGCGGCTGGTGACGCAGATGTATTTCCCCGGCGACCCGCTGTTCCCGTTCGACCCGATCTTCAATTCGGTCACCGACGAGAAGGCGCGGGCGCGCATGGTCTCGACTTTCGACCTGGATAACACCATCCCCGACTGGGCGCTCTGCTTCCGCTTCGACATCGTGCTGCGCGGGCGCGAAGCCACTCCACAAGACACGGATAAACACTAGCGCATGATCCCGAAAAGCATGCTCGGCTTGTCGAGGGTAGGGAACCGGTTTTCGGACAAGATCATGCGCAAAAGGAAAAAATGTAATGTCTGAGATCACACCCTCGCAAACCGTCGGCCCGTTTTTCGCCTACGGCCTGTCGCCGCATAACCGCTGCGACTGGAAGCCCAATCAGAACTACGACTGGAAAGAAACCATCGGCGCCGACCTGGTCACGCCGGACGCCACCGGCACCCGCATCCGCATCGCGGGCCGCGTGCTCGACGGCGACGGGGCGCCGATTAACGACGCCATGGTCGAAATCTGGCAAGCGGACGCGCAAGGGCGCTACGCTTCGCCGCGCGACAGCCGCGCGCGGACGAACGCCCTGTTCAAGGGCTTCGGCCGTTCCGCCACCGACAAGCAAGGGACCTACAGCTTCGACACCGTGAAGCCGGGTGCCGTGCCGGGTCCTGACGGCAAGCCGCAGGCCCCGCATATCGTGTTCTGCATCTACTCGCGCGGCATGCTGCGGCAGGTCTATACGCGGCTGTATTTCGCCGACGAGGCGGCCAATGGCGCCGATCCGATCCTGGCGCTGGTGCCGGCCGAGCGCCGCGGCACGCTCATTGCCCACAAGGAAGCCGGCGGCGGCCAAGCCGTCTATCGCTTCGACATCCGCATGCAGGGCGATAACGAGACGGTTTTCTTCGATATCTGAATACGTTATCGGCGGACGGCGTTGCCCACCGCGCCCCACGACTATGCGCATAGAGTGGGAAATTGCCCATAATACCTTGCGCAAATATCTTCGAAATGGATTTTTCGATCACAATTTATGCGATAATATGGGCAAACCATTGATTGGGCATGGCCCACCCATCCTGCCCATCTTTCCCATAGCAACTTTTTCATTTGACGAAGCCGGCTGGACTTGGTTCCATTGTTGCCGAGCCGGCCGCTAGAACCGGCCATAGGGAACGCCATGAACGATCAAATCCTCCAGGAGATCGGCGAATTCTGCCGCCAGCGCGGCTTGGCCGAGTCCACCTTCGGCCGCCGCGCGGTGAACGACGGCAAGCTCGCCAGCCGCCTGCGCAATGGCGGCCGCATCACCACCGATACGCTCGAGCGCATCCGCAGCTTCATGGCGCGCAACGCCGATGCCGCGCCGGCGCGCCGCCGCGTGCTGTTCGACGCCGGCCCGGCGGCGACACTGCCGGTGCTCGCGCCGCCGGCGCCGCCGGTCGCCTCCGGCCAGGCGAGCGACGACCCGCAGCGCAATTTCCGCTTTTTCGATAACCGGCAGAAATATCTGCTGTTCGTGAATACCTGCAGCGAGAAATGGGAAATCGCGCATCGCGTCGGCATGGAACTCGCCAATATCCATCCGCGCCCGCCGGCGGTGCGCGTGTTCGACGCCGGCGTCGGCGACGGCACCGTGCTGGCGCGCGTGATGCGCACGATGCACGACCGCTTTCCGACCATGCCGTTCTATATCGTCGGCAAGGAGATCAGCCTGGAGGACATCCGTCTCACGCTGCACAAGATGGCGGACCGTTTTGTCGAGCATCCTTCGACCGTCCTGGTGCTGACCAATCTTGCTTACTCGGAGGCGCCCTGGCTGGCGGTGAAGTCACTGAGCGCCGCCACCAGCCTGGTCTGGAAAGAGATGGCGATGGACGGCAGCACCGCGCACAGCTTCGAGCAGCAGATCACCGCGCTCGAGCCGTTCCTGGCGGAGAACTGGAAAGCGCGCGTGTCGCCGAAGAGCGGCAATCCGGTCTATGAGCGCCCGGTCATCCTGGTGATCTACCGCAACGACCACAAATTCCTGCTCGACCAGATCGTGCCGAAGCCGGGCGGCACCGTGGCCGACTACGATCTGGTGATTGCCTCGCAGCCGTATCGCGCGCGCGCCTCGCTCGAGTTCAAGGCCCGGCGCGTGCTGGCGCCGCTCGCCCGCGCGCTCGGGCCGGGCGGGCGCATGATCGCGATCCATTCCTACGGGCACGATCCCGCCATGGAGATCGTTCACAAGGTATGGCCGAACGACAATCCGTTCATGCACAACCGCCACGACCTGCTCAAGGAAGTGAAGCACGAGTTGGGCGCGGCCGGCCGCGACCTCAACTTCAACGCCTATTCCGACCAGCGCTCGCTGTTCCGCTACGACATGCACACGCTGCCGTCGGAAATTTCCTCCTCGATCGGCACCTCCACGTTGCTCGCCGCCTGGAACGCGGCGATTTACGTGGCGCAGATCGAGGATGACCGCCTGTCCGACGTACACAGCGACCGCCGCTACATCGAAGCGACGCGCGACGTGCTGCAGAAACAGGGTGGTTTGTGGTTCTACGACGAATCCTTCGTGATCTCGCACCGGCGCGAGTGATCATGCCGATCGAATCCGCCTTCGCGCGCCGCTTTTCGATCGAGGTGACGCGCCCGAGCGCGGCCGAGATCTCAGGGCTCGGCGAAATACTCCCGCCCGCCACGCCGGTCTATCTCTCCGCGGTGCCGACCCAGAGCACGCAGGAACTGGTCGGATCGGCCGCTGGCCTGCGCAAAGCCGGCCTCGAACCGGTCGCCCATGTCGCCGCCCGGCGGCTCGCGAACGCCGAACAATTGAGCGAACTGCTCAACGCCGTGCGCGGCGAAGCCGACATGCGCCGCCTGCTGGTGATCGGCGGCGACGTGGATGCCTTGGGGCCATTCCCCGACGCGCTGGCGGTCATTCAGAAGGGCCGCTTGCGCGAGGCCGGCATCGAGGAGATCGGCATCGCCGGCTACCCGGAAGGCCATGCCCGCATCCCATCCGACCGGATGGAAGCCGCGCTCGATCAGAAAATCGCCGCGGCGCGTGCAGCCGGATTGCAAGTGCACATCGTCAGCCAGTTCTCATTTTCGCCCGATGCGGTGGTCGGCTGGCTCGAGCGCCTGCGGCAATGCGGCATCGCGGTGCCGGTGAAGGCCGGGATGGCCGGCCCCACCAGCCTCACCGCGCTGCTGCGTTACGCCAAGCGCTGCGGCGTCAATGCCTCGCTGCGCGGCCTGGCCTCGGGCGCCGGCAGCGGGCTGGTCGGCAATGTCGGACCGGACCGGATTCTCGCCGCTTTGGCGGCGGCCAGCGGCATCGGCGACGTCAGCGCGCATTATTTTTCATTCGGCGGGGTTTTGCAGACCGCCCGCTATGCGGTCGATGCGGCGCGACGGCTGCCGGCCGCGCGCGCCGACGCCTGATTCTGACAAACGGCGGCGGCCGAGTCCTGCGAACTCGACCGCCGCATTCAGTTCCAGTGATGCGCCAACCAGACGCCGCCGATCAGCGGACGGCGGCCGTGCGCCAGCCCTGATGATAGGCCTCGCGCGCCGGCGCGGCGTAAGGCGTCGGCCCGACCGTCACCCGCAACTCGGTCTGCTTGTGACGCTCGACCGTGGTCTTTTTGGTGCCGCCGTTTTCCTCGCCCCAGATCAAAGTGAGCTCGGTGCCGGGCTTGGCATACTGTTCCTCGACAAAGCCGAGCGACAGCATCTTGCGGTCGTTGGAGGTGTAGCCTGAGAACATCGAGGCGCCGACCATTTTGCCGCCGCTCATCACGGCATCGAACGAACTCGAGGCGTAGTTCGACAGCGGCAGGTCGATGAACTTGTAGTTCTCGCCCGGGGGCGCGAACATCGATTGCAGCACCTTGACGACATCCTGGTCGTTCCAGGCAAACGTCACCTTCTTGCGGTGCACCTTGCCTTCCATCTTCTGGAGGGCTTCCTTGCCGATGAAATCGTGGTCGAACTTGGTGAACGAGGCGTAGCCCAGTTCGTGCGGCGAGGTGTAATAGTCCTCGATATTTTTCGACACAAAACTGCCGCCCAGCCCGGCATTGGCTTCGTAGCTGGTCCCCGGCAGCCATTCCCGGTAGGCCTTCATTTTCTCGCCGGTGTAGACCGCCGGCACCGGCGACGGGATCCAGCCCGACTCGAGCGTATTGGTCGCGTAAGCGCGGGCGCCGACCTGCACGAGGCCGAAGTCCTTGCCCGCCTCGATGATGGCGGCGCGGATCTCTTCGCCTTCCGCATAGGGACCCCAGACCTCAAGGCCCGGGGCGCCGGCCATGCCGTGGCGCAGGGCGCGAACCTTGCGTCCCGCAATGGTGATGTAATCCATATTGAAGAACTTGATGTCCGGGAACGAACCGCCGCCGAGTTTCTTGATCACCTGCTCGGCGTTCGGGCCCTGAATCTGATAGCGGTAATATTTGCGAGAGACCGGCTTGCCCATCGGACGCGAGGGCGAGCGGTCGTCGTATTCCGTCTTGACGTTGTAGCCGCCGGTCTGCGCGTGGAATTGAATCCAATTGGCCGCCGGATTGCGTCCGACGAAAACGAAGCTGTTCTCCGCCAGATAAAAAAGAATTCCATCGCCGATCACATAGCCGTCGTAACTGCACGGGGCGAATTGCTTGGCCTTGTTGACGGAGAAATTCTTGAACGAGTTGGTGCCGAGATAGGAGAGCAATTTGAGGGCATCCGGACCCTCGATGAACAGATTCACCATGTGGTGCGACTGGTCGTAGAGGACACAGGTTTCGCGCCAGCCGCGCTGCTCGTCCCGCCAGTTGGTAAACTCGGGAGCCACGACCGGATAGACATAGGCTCCGATCTGCGAATTGCGCAGCATCTTGACGATGTCGCCGGACGCCTTCAGCGCCTCTTCCAGGTTCTTATAGGCCATAGCTCGGTAACTCCTCCCGCGGAAAAATTTTCAGTTGATCGTGCAACCCTAGCCTAATGCCCCGGGGATGTGAAGAAAGGGATATTTGCGCGCGCTGATTGCTTATGAGATTGACCGCGGGATATCTTGGCCGGCAGGAATTTTCGGCTGACCCAATGGGCAGAGTTGGGCAGCGATCGACCGATGCAAGCACGGGAGCAGTCAAATCCAATGATCCGCACCACGCCGCCTTTTCGCGCCGACCATGTCGGCAGTCTGTTGCGCACCGCGCCGCTGAAGCAGGCGCGCGCCAAATTCGCCAAGGCCGAGATCGACGCCGCCGCACTTAAAGCCGTCGAGGACCGCGAGATCGAGAAGATCGTCGCCAAGCAGCAGGAGGTCGGTTTGAAGCTCGCCACCGACGGCGAATTCCGCCGTTCCTGGTGGCATTTCGATTTTTTCTGGGGCTTGAAGGGCGTCGAGAGGATCAGCGCGCCGCCGATTAAATTCCACGGTGTCGAGACCAAGGCCGAGGCGCTCAAGATCACCGGCAAGGTCGATTTCGTCGGCCATCCGCAGCTCGAGCATTTCAAGTTCCTTAAGAGCCACTGCAAGGTCACGCCGAAAATGTGCATCCCGGCGCCGTCGACGTTCCATTTCCGGCAGGGCCGCGCGATGGTGAGCAAGGAGGCCTATCCCGGCTACGACGAATTCTTCGCCGACGTCGCCGCCACCTGGCGCAAGGCGATCCGCGCCTTCTACGACGCCGGCTGCCGTTACCTGCAACTCGACGATACCGCTTGGGCGATGATGTGCGATCCGCACGAGCGCGAGGAATCGAAGAAGCGCGGCGACGATCCCGATACGCTGCCGGCGCTCTATGCGCGCGTGACCAATGCCGCGCTGGCGGGCAAGCCGGCCGACATGGCGATCACCATGCATTCCTGCCGCGGCAATTTCCGCTCCACCTGGATCGCGCAAGGCGGCTACGAATTTGTCGCCGAGCAATTGCTCGGCAACACCAATTTCGACGGCTATTTCCTGGAATATGACAGCGACCGCGCCGGCGGCTTCGAGCCGTTGCGCTACTTTCCCAAGGGCAAGAAGCAGCTGGTGCTCGGCCTGGTGACATCGAAGCAGGGCCGGCTGGAGCCGAAGGACGACATCAAGCGCCGCATCGACGAGGCCACCAAATATGTCGCGCTCGAGCAGCTTTGCCTGTCGCCGCAATGCGGCTTTGCCTCCACTGAGGAGGGCAACGTGCTGGCCGAAGACGAGCAGTGGGCCAAGCTGCAGGATGATCGTGGAACTGGCGGAAGAGGTCTGGGGAAGTATGACTGTCATTCCCGCGGAAGCGGGAATCCAGCTAGGCCAAGAAGAACTGGGTCCCCGCTTCGCGGGGCACGACATCAGCGAGCGTAATGCCAACGACCACATCCCCCTTCCGCGCCGACCATGTCGGCAGCCTGCTGCGCACGGCGCCGCTGAAAGAAGCGCGCGCCAAGCGCGAGCGCGGCGAAATCACCGCTGAGCAGCTCAAGGCCGTGGAAGACCGCGAGATCGAGACGATCATCAAGCGGCAGGAAGACATCGGCCTCAAGGCCGTCACCGACGGCGAATTCCGCCGCGCCTTCTGGAACTACGATTTCCTCGGCGAGCTCGACGGCGTCGAGGCCTATCTCGGCGAGCGCAAGATCAAGTTCCAGGGCCCGAACCCGAAGCCGATGATGCTGCGCGTGACCGGCAAGCTCGGCACGCTTTTCCGGCCATCCGATGCTTGAGCACTTCAAGTTCGTGAAAGACCACACTCGTGTCGTGCCGAAGATGACGATCCCGTCGCCGTCGAGCCTGCATTTCCGCTACGGGCGCGACGCCGTGCCGGAAAGTATCTATCCGGCGATGGAGGATTTCTACCGCGACCTCGGGCAGAGCTACCGCAAAGCCGTGCGCGCCTTCGCCGATGCCGGCTGCCGCTATCTGCAGCTCGATGAGGTGAACTTCACTTATCTGTGCGACCCGAAACTGCGCGCGCAGGTGGCCAACCGCGGCGACGACCCTGAGAAGCTGCCGGCGATCTATGCGAGCATGATCAACGCGGCGATTTCCGACATTCCGCCCGGCATGACCATCGCCATGCATCTGTGCCGCGGCAATTTCCAGTCGACCTTCGTGGCGGCCGGCGGTTACGAGCCGGTGGCGGAGATCCTGTTCAACGCGATCAACGTGCACGGTTATTTCATGGAATACGACAGCGACCGCGCCGGCGGCTTCGAGCCGCTGCGGCTGGTGCCGAAGGGCAAGACCGTGGTGCTCGGCCTGGTCACCTCCAAGAGCGGACGGCTGGAATCGAAGGACGAGATCAAGCGCCGCATCGAGCAAGCGGCGAAATTCATGCCGCTCGAGCAACTGTGTCTGTCGCCGCAATGCGGCTTCGCCTCCACCGAGGAAGGCAATATCCTGGCCGAGGACGAGCAATGGGCGAAGCTCAGGATGATCGTGGAAGTCGCCGAGGAAGTCTGGGGCTGAGGCTGTCGTCCCCGCGAAAGCGGGGACCCATACGCCGCTGCAATCTCGATATGGCTCACTGAGTATGGCGTTGCCGGCTGCTCGCCTTCGCTCGGTGCGGGACGACAGCGAGAGAAAGCCGCGAGGGAAACAGAAAATGCAACGCACCAAACCGCCGTTCCGTGCCGACCATGTCGGCAGCCTGCTGCGCCCGGCCGCGCTCAAGCAGGCGCGCGCGCAGCGCGCCAAGGGCGAAATCGACGCCGCCATGCTGAAGGCGGTCGAAGACCGCGAGATCGAGCGCGTCATCAAGAAACAGGAAGAGGTCGGCCTGCAGTCGATCACCGACGGCGAATTTCGCCGCTCCTGGTGGCATCTCGATTTCCTCTGGGGCCTCGACGGCATCGAGAAGCACGTGATGGATACCGGCGTCGCCTTCGCCGCCGTCACCACCCGCAACGAGGGCGTCAAGGTGACCGGCAAGCTCGGCTTTTCCGGCCACCCCATGCTCGAGCATTTCAAGTTCGTCGCCGCCCACACCAAGCGCACGCCGAAGATCACCATTCCGGCGCCATCGGCGGCCTATGGCCGGCCGACGCCGACACCGATCGACCGCAAGATTTATCCGCGCAACGATGAATTCTTCCACGATCTCGGCCAGGCCTACAAAAAAGCCGTGCGCGCCTTCGCCGATGCCGGCTGCCGCTACTTGCAGCTCGACGAGGTGTTCATCGCCATGCTGTGCGATCCGAAATACCGCGCCCAGATGACGGCGCGCGGCGACGATCCGGAAAAGCTCGGGCCGCTCTACGGCGATCTCATCAACACGGCGATGGCGGATATCCCGTCCGACATGACCATCACCATGCATCTGTGCCGCGGCAACTATAAATCGACCTTCATGGGCTCGGGCGGCTACGAGGCCGAGCAGGACATCCTGTTCAACCGGATCAAGGTGCATGGCTATTTCATGGAATACGACAGCGAACGCGCCGGCGGTTTCGAGCCGCTCAAGCTGGTGCCGAAGGACCGCTGCGTGGTGCTCGGCCTGGTGACCACCAAGACCGGCCGGCTGGAGGCCAAGGACGAGCTCAAGCGCCGCATCGACGAGGCCGCGAAATATATTTCGCTCGATCAGCTCTGCCTGTCGCCGCAATGCGGCTTCGCCTCCACCGAGGAGGGCAATACGCTGGCCGAAGACGAGCAATGGGCGAAGCTGCGGATGATTGTGGAGATTGCGGAAGAAGTTTGGGGGAAGTAATTCTTGCTGTCGTCCCCGCGAAGGCGGGGACCCATAGGCCGTTTACTCTCGATAGACTGCGGAGTATGGGTCCCGGCTCACGCTCGCTACGCTCGCTTGGCCGGGACGACAGAAAACAAATGCCCCTCGACCCCGAAAAACTGCTGGCGCTGAAAATCCCCGACGTCGAGCACGCCTATGGCCCGAAGGATTGCATGCTCTATGCGCTCGGCCTTGGGCTTGGCCAAGACCCGCTCAATGCCGACGAACTCGCCTTCGTCTACGAAAAAAATCTCAAGGTGCTGCCGACCTTCGCCGTGATGCAGGGCTATGCCGCCTATTGGCTGCGCCACCCCGAACTGGGCGTCACCTGGACCGGGGTCGTGCATGGCGAACAGGGCTTCACGCTGTACGAACCGGTGGCGCCGCACGGCAGCGTGATCGGGCGCACCCGCATCGTCGACGTGGTGGACAAGGGCGCCGGCAAGGGCGCGCTGGTCTATTCCGAACGCGCAGATTCAGGACAAGGCGAGCGGCCGCCTGCTTGCCACTTTGACGCAGACCACGTTCTGCCGCGCCGACGGCGGCTTCGGCGGAGCAAAGCGCGAAACCCCGCCGCCGCATGTACTGCCGAAGCGCGCGCCGGATGGAACTTGCGACCTGCCGACCCGGCCGGAAATGGCGCTGATCTACCGGCTGTCCGGCGACATGAACCCGCTGCACGCCGATCCGGAATTCGCGCGCGCCGCCGGCTTCCCGCGTCCGGTGCTGCATGGGCTGGCGACGTTCGGGGTCGCCGGCCACGCGCTGCTCAAGGCGGTATGCGGTTATGATCCAGGCCGGCTGACCGCGATGGCCGGGCGGTTCTCGGCGCCGGTGTTCCCGGGCGAGACCATCCGCACCGAGTTCTGGCGCGACGGCGGCGTGATAAGCTTCCGCGCGCGGGTCAAGGAGCGCGACGTGATCGCGATCGACCACGGCCGCGCCCAGGTGAATGGATGAAGTGAAAGGTTCATGAGCAAACGCACCGACACGGACGAATACGCCGACATCCGCGAGTCGGTGCGTGCGCTGTGCGCCAAGTTTCCCGGCGAATATTGGCGCGCGCTGGATCGCGAACGCGCCTATCCGACCGAATTCGTCACGGCGCTCACCGAGGCCGGCTATCTCGCCGCGCTGATCCCGGAGGAATTCGGCGGCAGCGGGCTCGGCATCAGCGCGGCCGCCGCCATCCTGGAGGAAATCCACGCCGCGGGCTGCAACGGCGCCGCCTGCCACGCGCAGATGTACACCATGGGCACGATTCTGCGGCACGGCAATGCCGAGCAGAAGCAGAACTATCTGCCCAAGATCGCCAGCGGCGAGCTGCGCCTGCAGGCCTTCGGCGTGACCGAGCCGACCTCCGGCACCGACACGCTCAGCTTGCGCACGACGGCCAAACGCGAAGGCAACGACCATTACGTCATCAACGGCCAGAAGCTTTGGACCTCGCGCGCCGAGCATTCCGACCTGATGCTGCTGCTCGCGCGCACCGCGCCGAAGGAGCAGGTCAAAAAACGCACCGACGGGCTGTCGGTGTTCCTGGTCGACATGCGGCTGGCGCAAGGCACCGGCATCACCATCAATCGCCGATCCGCACCATGATGAACCACGGCACCACCCAGGTGTTCTTCGACGACCTGCGCGTGCCGGCGGAAAACCTGATCGGGGAGGAGGGCCAGGGCTTCCGCTATATCCTCGCCGGCATGAATGCCGAGCGCATCTTGATCGCGGCGGAATGCATCGGCGACGCCAAATGGTTCATCGCCAAGGCGACGCAATACGCCAAGGAGCGCATGCTGTTCGGCCGCGCGATCGGCAAGAACCAGGGCGTGCAGTTCCCGATCGCGCGCGCCTATGCGCAAATGCGCGCCGCCGAATTGATGGTGCACGAGGCGGCGCGCCAATATGAAGAAGGCGCGCGACATCGGGCCCGAGGCCAATATGGCGAAGCTGCTGGCCGCCGACGCCTCCTGGTTCGCCGCCGACATGTGCGTGCAGACGCATGGCGGCTTCGGCTTCGCCGAGGAATACGACGTCGAGCGCAAGTTCCGCGAAACCCGGCTCTATCAGGTGGCGCCGATCTCCACCAATATGATCCTGTCCTACTTGGCCGAGCACGTGCTCGGCCTGCCGCGGTCGTATTGAAATGCCGTTGCCGCTTCGAAGGTCTCCTCGTCGTCTCGATCGAGCAAGCGGTGGCGGCGCCGACCTGCACCTGCCGGATGGCCGACGCCGGCGCGCGCGTGATCAAGGTCGAGCGCCCGGAGGGCGACTTCGCGCGCCGCTACGACGCCCTGGTGCACGGCGAGAGCGCTTATTTCGTCTGGCTCAATCGCGGCAAGCAGTCGGTGGTGCTCGATCTCGGCCAGGCCGAAGACAAGGCGCTGCTCGAAGCCATGCTCGGCAAAGCCGACGTGTTCGTGCAGAACCTCAAGCCCGGCGCGATCGGCAAGCTCGGCTTCGCGATCAAACGCCTGCGCACGGATTATCCGCGCCTGATCTGCTGCTCGATCTCCGGCTACGGCGAGAGCGGCCCGTACGCGCAGCGCAAGGCCTACGACATGCTGATCCAGGCGGAATCGGGCCTGGCCTCGATCACCGGCGGCCCGGAAGCGCCGGCGCGCGCCGGCGTTTCGGTCTGCGACATCGCCGCCGGCATGGACGCCTATGAGGCGATCCTGGAAGCGCTGCTGGCGCGCTCGGCGACCGGTGCGGGCGCGGAGATCGCGATCTCGATGTTCGACGCCATGGCGGATTGGATGAGCGTGCCGCTGCTCCAGCACGAGGGCGGCGATACGCCCAAGCGCATCGGCCTCGCGCACACCTCGATTTCGCCCTACGGCGTGTTCAAGAGCAAAGATGGGGTCGAGGTTCTGATCTCGATCCAGAACGACCGCGAATGGCGCGTGCTCGCCGAACACGTCATGGGCGACAAGCGGCTTGCCGCCGACCCGAACTTCGCCACCAATGTCGAACGCATGAAGCGGCGGCCGGAAACCGACGGCCGGGTCGCCGCCGCGTTCGCGACGATGGATGTCGCGACGCTGGTGGAGAAGCTCGCGCAATACGATATCGCCTTCGGCGTCATCAACGATCTGAATTTGCTGGCCCGGCATGCGCATTTACGAAGGATCACCGTCGGCTCGCCGAGCGGGCCGGTGAGCATGCCGGCGCCCGCGGCGCTGTGGGCCGAAACACCGCGCAGCTACGGCGCGGTGCCGGCATTGGGCGAGCATACCGAATTGATCAGGAAGGAATTTGCCGGCTAAGCGCGCGCCGAACGCTATTCCAGCACCGCCGCTTCTTGCAGTTCGTCCTGGCTCGGCGCCTTGCGCGCGGCGCGGATGATCAGCACCAGCGGCATCGTCGCCAGCGTCAGGATCATCAGCAGCTTGAAATCGTTGAGATAGGCGATCATCCCCGCCTGCTGGGTGACGATGCCGTCGAGCATGGCGAGGCCGCTTTCGCTGTGGACATTCAGCGTGGACGCCACATCGGGCATCTGCAGCGCGTTGTTGAACGGCGTCACGGATTCGGTAATGCGCGCGTGCATCTCGGTGGTCTTGCTGGTCAGGTTGGCGATCACCATGGAAATGCCGATCGACGAGCCGATATTGCGCACCAGCGTGAGGATCGAGGTGCCGCTGTTGCGCAGATGGCCGGGCAGCGTCAGGAACGCCGCCGTCGTGATCGGCACGAACAGCAGGCCGAGGCCGATGCCCTGCACGACGCTGGTGATCACGATCGTGCGCTGCGTGACGTCGAGCGAAAACCCGGTGAAGACATAGAGCGTGCCGCCGGTGAGCAGCAGCCCGATCAGGATCAGGTAGCGCGTTTCCAGCATCCGCATCAGCCGCGGCGCCACCATCATGGTGAGCAGCGTGCCGACGCCGCGCGAGCCGAGCAGGAGACCGGCGGTCTGGATCGGAAAGCCGAGCAGGTTCTGCATGAACGGCGTCACCAGCGCCATGGTGCCGAACAGCACCACGCCGATCACCACCATGAACACGACGCCGCTGACAAAATTGCGGTCCTTGAACAGCTCGAAGCGCACGAACGGCTCCGGCGTGGTCAGCGAATGGGCGAAGAAATAGTAGAAGCCGACGATCGAGACGATCGTCTCGATCCAGATCTCGCTTGAATTGAACCAGCCGACCTGCTCGCCGCGGTCGAGCAGCAATTGCAGCGAGCCGATGCCGACGGCGAGCGCGAGGAAACCGAACCAATCGAAGCGCAAATGCTCGTGCCGGTGGGTTTCGTCCATGAACAGCAGCATGCCGATCACGGTGGCGACGCCGATCGGCAGGTTGATCAGGAATACCCAGTGCCAGGAATAATTGTCGGTCAGCCAGGCGCCGAGCGTCGGGCCCATGATGGGCCCCAGCATCACCCCGATGCCCCACACCGCCATGGCCTGGCCGCGTTCCTGCAAGGTATAGGCATCGAGCAGCACCGACTGCGACAGCGGCACCAGCGCGGCGCCGGCCATGCCCTGCAGCAGGCGGAACAGCACCATCTGCTCGATGTTCTGCGCCAGCGCGCACAGGAACGAGGCGACGGTAAAGCCGGCGACGCAGATGATGAACAGCTTCTTGCGGCCGAAGCGGTCGGCGATCCAGCCGATCGGCGCGGTCATGATGGCGGCGGCGACGATGTAGGAGGTGAGCACCCAGTTGATCTGGTCGAGCGAGGCGGAGAGCGAGCCCTGCATATAGGGCAGCGCGACGTTGGCGATGGTGGTGTCGAGCGCCTGCATGATGGTGGCGGTCATGGCGCAGACCGTCACCAGCATTCGCCGCAGCGCCGGCGACATCGACGCGAAATGCGCCGCCGTCATTTTGCCGGTTCTTTCGCCGCCGCCGACAGGAATGGCAGCCGGCTGTGGCCGGTGTCGATCTCCACGTTCACGCTCATGCCGGAGCGCAACAGGCGGGTATCCTCGTCCTTGTCGAAGGCGATGCGCACCGGAACGCGCTGCACCACCTTGACCCAGTTGCCGGTGGCGTTCTGCGGCGGCAGGATCGAGAACTGCGCGCCGGTGCCGGGACTGACCGCAATCACGGTGCCCTGGAAGGTGTGGTCGGGGAAGCTGTCGACGGCGAGCGAGGCCTTCTGGCCGACGCGCAGATAGGTGATGTCGGTTTCCTTCGGATTGGCGTCGACCCAAGGAGCGCCGTCGTCGATCACGCTCAGGATCGGCGTGCCGGCGGCGACGAAGCGGCCGACCTGGATATTGTCCACCTGCGTGGCGGTGCCGGCGATCGGCGCGCGCACGACGGTGTGGTTGAAATCGCGCTGCGCCTGGTCGAGCGCGGCCTTGGCCTGGCCATATTCGGGGAATTTTTCGAGCGGCAGGTTGGGATCGCCGAGCAACTGGCTGAGCGTGCCGTCGCGCTGCTGGGTGGCGAATTGCGCCTGCAGCTGCGCGGTCACCAGCGCCGCGCCGGCGGTATCGACATCGGCCTGCGAGCCGGCCTGCGACTTCACCAGTGAGAGCTTGCGATCGACGTCGCGCTGCTTGAACTCGACGTTCTTCTTCGCCAGTTCGACCAGCGTGGTGAGCGATGAGAACGTCGTCTTCAGCTTGTCGTAGTTGCTGCGCGCGCCGGCGAGCTTGGCCTGTGCCTGCTCGAGCGCGAGACGGTAGGGGTCGGGATCGAGGGTGAACAGCTCGTCACCGGGCTTGACGTGCTGGCCCTCGACAACGGCGACGTGGATGATCTTGTCGGAAACATCCGGCGTGATGAGCACCTTCTGCGCGCCGACGTAAGCGTTGTCGGTGGAGATGTAGCGCCCGCCCGAGAGATAGAATCCGATGCCGGCCAGCAAGGCGATCGCCGGCAATCCGACCAGCAGGATCATGCGCAATCGCTTGCGGCCGAGCCGCGCAAGGCGTCCGGATTTACGCGGCGTTTTGCTTTTGGCGTCCGGCGTGACTTTGGCTTCGGGCGCCGGAACGACCTTCAGTACATTTTCGCTCATGGCGCTTAACCGTTTGCGGCTTGTTGTTGCGTGGCGTTGCGGGCGATGGCGGCGCGCAGATTGTCTTTGACCATGCAAAGATCGTGCAGCATGCGCTCGATCGACCTGGGCTCGAGCCCCTCGAGGACCGTCGCCATCATGTCGGTTCCGAGTTCGGCAAGCCGGTCGAGCATCGGACGCGCAGCCGGCAGCAGATACAGCCGATTGGCGCGCCGGTCGTTCGGATCGGCGCGGCGCTCGATCAGCCCGTTCTCGGCCAGACGGTCGAGCAGACGGGTGAGCGAAATCGGTTGCAGATCGAGGATTTCCGCGAGCTCGGACTGCTTGAGGCCTTCGCTGCGGTCGATGCGGATCAGCACCGCCCATTGCGCGCGCGAGATGCCGAACTGGCGCGCGCGCTGATCGGCATAGGTCTTCAACATCCTGGCTACATCCATGACGGTAAAGGCGATTTCGCGGTTGATCGGCATCTGCGGCATGACCCAGGGCTCCTGGCAACCCTGCACATAATAAGCATGCTTATAATAAGTTCAATAGTGTTTTTGGCTGATATGGAATTGCCGCGAAGGATGTGCCGTCGAAGATCGACAATCACCGATAGAAGTTATGAATTGGTGCACGTTTATATGTGCTGCCGCGCGCTGCTCGCAGGTTGGTGACGGCGCGTACGGTCTCGGGCAAAGTCGCGCCCGCAATTTTGCGCGAAGAGGACCTCACATCATGGACATCGGCTTCATCGGACTAGGCAACATGGGACAGCCGATGGCGCGCCGGCTGATCGCGGCCGGCCACAAGCTCATCGTCTACGACACCCGCAATGACGCGGTCGCGCCGCTGGTGGCGCTGGGCGCGCAAGTGGCGGCCTCGCCGGCCGATGTCGCCGACCGGGTCGAGACCGTGATGGCCAGCCTGCCGTCGTTGCAGATTTCGCAGAAGGTCGCGCTCGGCGAGGGCGGCGTCATTCACGGCAAGCGAGTAAAGCGTCTGGTCGATCTGTCGACCACGGGGTCGCGCGTTGCCGCGGAGATATTCGCCGAACTCGCCAAGAAGAACATCGTGCAGATCGATTCGCCGGTTAGCGGCGGGGTCGGCGGCGCCAACAAGGGCACGCTGGCCGTCATGGTCTCCGGTCCGCCAGCCGATATCGCCGTGGTAAAAGACGCGCTCGCGGTGTTCGGCACGGTCTTCGTCATCGGCGACAAGCCGGGCATGGCGCAGACCATGAAGCTCGCCAACAATTTTCTCTCCGCCTGCTCGATGGCGGCAACCGCGGAAGCGGTCGCGATGGGCGTGAAGGCCGGCCTGGACGCGGCGGTCATGATAGACGTCATCAATGCCGGCTCCGGCCGTTCGCGCGCGTCGGATCAGAAATTCCCGCAATCGATCCTGCCGCGCACGTTCAACTACGGCTTTGCCACCGCACTGATGCTCAAAGACGTGCGGCTGTGCGTCGACGAGGCCAAGAATTTGAGCGTGCCCCATGAAGTCATGAGCGCCGTGCTCGATCAATGGGAGCTCACCAATTCCGAATTCGGCGGCGACTCGGACTTCACCGCCATCGTGAAGATGATCGAGGGCCGCGCCGGCGTCACCGTGGGGAAGAAATGATGAGCGACGACACCCACGAAGTCTATGCCGTGCGCTATGCCAGCCACACGCGCAAGCGTTCGGAGAATTACATCTTCGGCGATCCGCACGACGAGATGACGTCGATCGCCTATTACGTCTGGGTGATCAAGGGGCCGCACGGCATCTTCGTGTGCGACAGCGGTTTCGACGAGAGCGCCGCCAAGGAGCGCGGCCGCAAGATCATCAAGCCGGTGGGCGAAGGGCTCAAGGCGCTTGGCGTCGAGCCCGACCATGTCGATCACGTGATCGCCACCCACATGCATTGGGATCACGCCGGCAATTACGATCTTTTTCCCAACGCGCGCTATCACGTGCAGGACACCGAGATGGCCTATTGCACGGGGCGCTGCATGTGCCACCAGACGTTGCGCATTCCGTTCAGCGAGCGCGACGTGCACGCGATGGTCGCCAAGGTTTACGCCTACCGTGTCGACTTTCACGACGGCGCCGACGAGATCGCGCCCGGCATCACCGTGCACCTGGTCGGCGGCCACTCGAAAGGCCTGCAATGCGTGCGCGTGAAGACCAAGCGCGGTTATGTCGTGGTCGCTTCCGACTGCTGTCACCTGTATTCGCACATCGACGAGGGCCGCGTGTTCCCGATCACCTATTCGGTCGGCGACACGCTCGAGGGCTATCGCACGCTGCAGAAGCTCGCTTCCTCGCGCCACCACATCGTGCCCGGCCACGATCCGGAGGTTTTGAAAATCTATCCGGCGGCTATGCCGGGATTGGAGGGCTGGATTGTGCGGTTGGATGCGGAACCGAAGGTTTGATGTTGGCCGCTGCGCAGGCACATTGTCCGCTCATTCCCGCGAAAGCGGGAATCCAGTGCTTGTCGCCCCTGGGTCCCCGCTTTCGCGGGGACGAGCGGGAGAGCTGTTAAGCCAACCCCAACTCCGCGAACGCCTCCTTGTGATGCTCCGCGCTTTCGGGTGAAAAGCAGCAGAACACCACGCGCGTCATGCCGCGCGGGGCGCTGGCGATTTCCGACGCCACGGTGCCGACCGCGATGCGCGCGGCGAGATCGGCGGGAAACCGATAGATGCCGGTGGAGATCGCCGGATAGGCGAGTCGAGGCGAGCGCATGGGCGGCGGCGAGATCGAGCGCGCTACGGTAGCAGCCCGCCAGCAGCGCTTGCTTCTCCCGATCCGCCGCCATGCCAAACCGGCCCCACCGCGTGAATGACGTGCTTGGCTTTCAGCCGGTAGCCGCGCGTGATCTTGGCGCTGCCGGTTTCGCAGCCGCCGAGCGTGCGGCATTCCGCCAGCAGCTCGGGTCCGGCCGCGCGATGAATGGCGCCGTCCACGCCGCCGCCGCCCAGGAGCGAGCGGTTGGCCGCGTTGACGATGGCTCCGACGTCCAAGCTCGTGATGTCGGCCACGACGATATCGAGCAGCGTCTCGCCGATCTCGGCGCTGAGCAGCGGGGCGATATTGGCGCTCATACTAAATTATATCACGCCCACTCGGCTTTGACTTCCGCCTGCAAATCGACGGTGCCGCGCACGCCGATGTCGTCGAAATGCGCGTCCAGGAAACGCCGCGCCGCGCGCCGGCCATTGGTGCGCAGCATTTCGAAGAAGTCGTAGTCGGTGTTGAGGCGGCCGTCGGCGCTGAGCTGCTTGGCCGAAGGATCGAGCGCGATGCGGTGCATATTGATGCGCCGGTACTTGCCGGGCCCCAGCCCGCGCGTCAAACGGCCCTGGTCGATCAACCGCGCCACGAACTCGATGGCGCGCAGTTCGCCCATGAGCGGCGAATTGAACGTGATCTCGTTCAGGCGGCTCATGATGTCCTGGCTGGACGTCGGCGTGTGGTGGCGCACCAGCGGATTGATCTGGATGAGCAGCACGTCCTCGGTCTGCGTCGTGTTGAACAGCGGGAAAATCGATGGATTGCCGAGATAGCCGCCGTCCCAATACGGGACGCCGTCGATCTCGACGGCGCGAAACAGCAGCGGCAGGCAGGCGGACGCCAAGATGACATTGGCGTCGATCTTGTCGTGCGGGAAAATACGTAGCCGTCCGGTATGCACGTTGGTGGCGGAAACGAACAGCTGCGGGGTCGGCGCTTTGCGCACCGCGTCGAAATCGACGAAACGCTCGATCAGTTCCTTCAATGGATTGATGTTGAGCGGATTGAAATCGTAAGGCGACAGATATTGCGAGACCGCTTTGACCCAGATCGCCATCGGCGAATCTTCCAGCGGCAGAAACGAGAACAAGCGGTCGATGGCCTTGCGTTGCAGGTCGGGCAGGCCGCCGCCGAGGCTGGCGGCGCGCCAGAAATCGGCGAGGCGCTTGCGCGCTTCATCGCGCCCGCCGCGCGCCAGTCCGTCGGCGAGCAGCACGGCGTTGACCGCGCCGGCGGACGCGCCGGTGATGCCCTCGATCTCGAGCCGCCCGTCATCGAGCAGGTGATCGAGCACGCCCCAGCTGAACGCGCCATAGGCGCCGCCGCCTTGCAGCGCGAGATTGACGCGCTTTGCGGCGGGAGCGGGCGCAGGATCGCCGCGAATGGCGCGAACGATGGATTTGATCATGATTGCCTACTCTGTCATTCCGGGACGGCGCGAAGCGCGGCCGGAATCCAGAGCCAAGTCGTTCGCGCCTGTTGAGTGGCTCTGGATTCCGGGTTCGCTCGCCTAGTGCGTCGAAGACGCGCGTACGCGCTTCGCTCGCGCCCCGGAATGACGTGTTCACTGCGCGACCCAGCCGCCGTCGATCGAATAGGCCGAGCCGGTAATGGTGGCGGCCGCGTCGCCCGCCAGGAACACCGCGAGCGCGCCGATGCTTTCCGGCTTGGTGAACTGGTGCATCGGCTGCTTCTCCGACAGCAGCGCAACTTCCGCCTCGCGCACCGTTTTCCCGGAGGCCTTGGCGCGGTCGTCGATCTGCTTCTGCACCAGCGGCGTGAGCACCCAGCCCGGGCAGATGGCGTTGCAGGTGATGCCGGCATTGGCGGTTTCGATCGCCACCACCTTGGTCATGCCGACCAGCCCGTGCTTGGCCGACACATAGGCGACCTTCTGGCCGCTCGCGACCAAGCCATGCGCCGAGGCGATGTTGATGATGCGGCCCCATTGCCGCTTCTTCATGCCGGGCACCGCGGCGCGGATGGTGTGGAACGACGACGACAGGTTGATGGCGATGATGGCGTCCCACTTCTCGATCGGGAAATCCTCGATATTCGCCACGTGCTGGATGCCGGCATTGTTCACCAGCACGTCGAGCGCGCCGAAGCTCTTCTCGGTCGTTGCGATCATGCCGGCGATTTCGGCCGGCTTGCTCATGTCGGCTGGCGAATAGAGCGCCTTGACGCCGAACTCCTTTTCCAGTCCGGCGCGCTCCTTCTCGATGGCCGCCGCCTCGCCGAAACCGTTGAGCATGATGTTGCAGCCGGCTTGCGCCAGCGCGCGGGCGGTGGCGAGTCCGATCCCGGAGGTGGAGCCGGTGACCAGCGCGATTTTGCCTTTCAACATGGCAGTCCTCGTTCGATGCGGCCGCCAAATGGCCTATATTGCGGATGGCTCAATGCGGGCCGGAAGCTGCTCCTATTTTTGTTGCAGTGCAATATATATGTAGGTTGGCCGGCTCACCTTTTCGCGATTTAGCCGGCTACGCGGTTAGACTTAGAAGCAAGAGGCGGATATTCGCGTGGCCAAGAAGACATCCCTGCGCCCGGTGTTCCCGGCGCCCGATCACGACCACGCGCGCTGCGCCAGCGCGGCCATCGCGCATGCCGAGGAAATCTGCGCGGCGCGCGCCGAGCGGCTGACGCCGATCCGCCGCCGCGTGCTGGAGGCGCTGCTGGCGAGCCACGCCCCGCTCGGCGCCTATGAGCTGATCGACCGGCTGGCGGTGCGCGGGGCGCGGCCGGCGCCGATCACCATCTACCGCGCGCTCGATTTCCTGCGCGAGCAGGGCCTGGTCCACCGCATCGAAAGCCGCAACGCCTTCATCGCCTGCGTGCAGGATCATGGCAGCGGCGACCCGGTGGTGTTCCTGATCTGCGAGCGGTGCGGCGCCGTGGGCGAGGCGGCCTCAGCGGCGGTCGCCGACACCATCAAAAGCGCCTCGCGCGCCGCCGGCTTCACGCCGAAAACGCCGGTGATCGAGATCTCCGGCATCTGCGCGCATTGCAAGGCGGCGTGACACTCTTCTGTCGTCCCCGCAATTTCTTCTGTCGTCCCCGCGCAGGCGGGGACCCATACTCCGCAGCCTCTCGATAGGACACGGAGTATGGGTCCCGGCCCTCGCTTCGCTCGGCCGGGACGACAGCGGAGAATTCGTAGCTTGCCCGCCGCCTGGCGCGATAAGAGATTTGCAACCCGCCGTCGGAATTCGCCAGTGTCCTCCACCGCCACGCATCACCACCACAGCCGCCCGCTCGACGCCATGGCCGCGGCCATCGTGGTGATGCTGTGCCTGTCCTGGGGCTTCAACCAGGTCGCCACCAAGCTCGCCATCCACGACATCCCGCCGCTGATCCAGGGCGCGATCCGTTCGTCGATCGCGACGCTGCTGGTCGCCGGCTGGTGCAGACTGCGCGGCGTTCCATTACTCGCGCGCGACGGCTCGCTCATTGCCGGTCTTGTCGCCGGCGCGCTGTTCGGCGCCGAGTTCATCCTGATCTACCAGGGCCTCGTCTACACCACCGCCACCCGCGCGACGCTGTTCATCTATCTCGCGCCGTTCTTCGTGGTGCTCGGCGCCCGCATCCTTCTGCCGGCCGACCGCTTCCGCCTGCCGCAATGGCTCGGCCTGTCGCTGTCCTTTGCCGGCATGCTGGTGGCGTTCGGCGTGCCGACGCCGGCGCTCGATCCGCGCCAGATGCTGGGCGATGTGATGATGGTCGGCGCCGCGCTGTTCTGGGCCGCCACCACGCTGACCATCAAGGCGAGCGCGCTCAATCGCGTGCCGGCCGAGAAGGTGATGCTGTACCAGCTCGTCGTCTCGGCGCCCATGCTGGCGCTGGCGGCTTGGGCTTTCGGCGAGAGCATTCCCCATGCGCCCTCGGCGCTCGCCGTCGGTGCGCTCGCCTATCAGACATTCTGGGTGGTGAGCGTCACCTTCGTGATCTGGTTCGCGCTCATCGCGCGCTTTTCCGCCAGCCGTCTTTCCGCCTTCACATTTCTGACGCCATTATTCGGCGTTGCCGCCGGCCGGCTGGTGCTGGGCGAGCCGTTGACCTGGGCTTTCGCCGCCGCGGTGGCGCTGGTCGCGGCGGGCTGGTGCTGGTGAACCGGGCGCGTTGACCGTGCTATCGAGGGGTCCGATGAGCACATCTGCGCAGGAACGTCATCATACCGCGGCGGTCGACGTCGGCGGCGTCATGGTCGGCGGCGGTGCGCCCATCGTCGTGCAGTCGATGACCAATACCGACACCGCCGACGTAGAAGGCACCGCGCGCCAGGTGGCGGCGCTGGCGCGCGCCGGCTCCGAGCTGGTGCGCATTACCGTCGACCGCGACGAGGCGGCGGCGGCGGTGCCGCGCATCAAGGAGCGGCTCGCCCAGTTCGGCGTCGGCGTGCCGCTGATCGGCGACTTCCATTACATCGGGCACAAGCTGTTGGCCGATCATCCGGCCTGCGCCGAGGCGCTCGACAAATACCGCATCAATCCCGGCAATGTCGGCTTCCGTAACAAGCGCGACCTGCAATTTTCCCAGATCATCGAGATCGCGCTGAAATACGGCAAGCCGGTGCGCATCGGCGCCAATTGGGGCTCGCTCGATCAGGAACTGCTCACGCGGCTGATGGACGAGAACGCCAAGTCGGAAAAGCCGCGCGACGCGCGCGAGGTGACGCACGAGGCCATGGTGCAGTCGGCGCTGCTGTCGGCCGAGCGCGCCGAGGAGATCGGCCTGCCGCACAACCGCATTATCCTGTCGGCGAAGGTGTCGGCGGTGCAGGACCTGATTGCGGTTTATCGCGAGCTGGCGCGCCGTTCCGACTACGCGCTGCATCTCGGCCTCACCGAAGCCGGCATGGGCTCCAAGGGCATCGTCGCCTCGAGCGCCGCCATGGGCGTGCTGCTGCAACAGGGCATCGGCGACACCATTCGCGTGTCCTTGACGCCGGAGCCGAACGGCGATCGCACGCTGGAGGTGCAGGTCGCGCAGGAGCTGTTGCAGACCATGGGCCTGCGCACCTTCGTGCCGCTGGTCGCCGCCTGTCCCGGCTGCGGCCGCACCACCTCGACTACGTTCCAGGAGCTCGCCGCCGACATCCAGGGTTTCATCCGCGACTCCATGCCGGAATGGAAGACGCGCTATCCGGGCGTGGAGACGCTCACCGTCGCGGTGATGGGTTGCATCGTCAACGGACCCGGTGAATCGAAGCACGCCGACATCGGCATCTCGCTGCCCGGCACCGGCGAACAGCCAACGGCGCCGGTGTTCATCGACGGCAAGAAAGCCGCCACCCTGCGCGGGCCGACGCTGACCGCGGATTTCAAGCAGATGGTGACCGACTACATCGCGCGCCGCTTCGGCGCCGGCCAGCGCGCTGCGGAATGAGTGGGGCGGCGTGAAGTCCAAGCCGTTCATCATCGGCTTTGTCATCGTTGTACTCGCGATCGCCGCGGTTTCGATGTATATCAGCGCCACGGTCGAGCGGGCCAACAAAACTCTTGTCGCCGTCGTCTCGCCGAACGGCAAGTTCAAGGCGGTCAAACAGACCATCGCGCGCGGCGGCACGGCGCCATTTTGCTACGACAATATTGCCGTCCTGCTCGCCGTCTATCCCGACGATTTCGACGAGAACAAGAAGGCTTATGAAGTTTACGCCGCGCCGTGCGGCCGTTTTTCCGATGGCACGCGATCGCCGAAGATCGAATGGCTCTCCAACGCGTCGCTGCGGATTACCGTCGCGCCACGTCCGGCCGCGGCCGATGCCAAAACCATTCGCATGAAAAATATCGACGTCAGCAAGTCCGTGCATGTAACGTTTGTCGAGCGGCCGTAGGAGCCTTTCGCCAAAGGACGCCTCGCCGGCAAAAGCGGAGAAAGGGAAAAACGGTATACCCGGCGCCGCCAAGAAAACGGCCGGCGAAGCGTTGGCTTTTAAAGTGCCGCGCGTTAGCCGAGCGTCAATCGCCGGCGCCGCTTCCCTTGAGCGCGCTTGCCGCCATCGCATAGCCGCCATCCGCGCCGTCGATGAAGTGCACGTGGCTGGATTTGGTCGGCGACGGCGTGAAGCAGGTCATCATCGCCGCCTGCTGGCGGTGCGTGCCATAGCGCACGATTTTTTTGGCCGCGCAGTCGGCCAGATGCCGCTCGATCTCGTCCGCCAGTTCCGGCGTGCAATCGAGCACCATGCGCAGCGAATCGTCGAATTTCCGAAAATCCGAGTTGTCGACCAACTCGCGGGTGTATTTCGCCGGAATGAAACTGCCGATCTTGATGCCGAGCCGCATGATCAGGAAATACAGGAACGTCCACGCCAGCACCTTGATCTTACGCGCGCGCACCGACTCGCCCGGCCGACGCGACGCCCGCGCCTCGAGGTCGGCGCCGGCCGGCGGCCAGGTGAGGCGTAGCCGTCGGCCCGCCACCGGCCGCGAGGCGTCCGGCGTGCGCTCGACGAGCGTTGCGATGTGCGCGATCGCGGCGCGGAACGCATCGCCGCTTGCCCCCGATGCGGGCGCGACCACCAGCGACAGCACCACGCCGCGCGAGGCCGGGATTTCCTCATAGCGGCATGACAAGCCGGAGAGGTCGGGGTGCGCGCCGGGCGGCGCCGGCGCGACCGCGATGTCGCCGCGCTTCATCGCGGCGTCGGCCCAGGCGATGCCGCCGCCCGAGAACATGGCAATCGAGATATTCTCCGACGGCGCATAGCGGGCGACGCGGACATCGAACCCGTGCGCGCGGATGTCGGCGACCCGCACCATGCCGATGCGCAAGCTGAGGCCGAGGTCTTCCTTCACCCAGGTCGCGGTCGCGGCGAGCGCCTGCCGTGCCGCCGCGGCGGCCTCGCCCGCCACCGCGAAGCTCGCGCCGTCGCCGCCGAATACGAACGGGAAGTCGCGATTCTCCAGCGCATTGGTGACGGCGACGATCACCGCGGCGCCGGCCATGTTGACGGCCTTGTAGCGGTTGGCGGCGATGGCCTTGGTCGATTGCACCACGTCGGCGACGCCGACCAGCCAGCCGTCCGGCAGCGGCCGGTACAGCGCCGGGTCCATGACCTGGGTGAAATCACGAGTGACCGGCAGCGCTTCGTAGAAGCCGTCGCTCGGCCTGGTAGCGTCCATGGCCGGGATGTTCTTTCTAAGTCATCAAAGCAACATTGAGCCACGCTGCATACTTAGCGCAATACTGCCTTGTTAAAAATAACTTATCCCCGCTCTGCAAACCGCCCTTATATTCAGCGCGCCTTGTTTGCAGAGGGCGTCATCTCGAGTGACGTTGCGATGGCGGAACAAGGCGCGGTGCGCCGGCAACGCGCATCGCAAGTGGAGCGCCGGGAGGCGCAGCGCCCTACGTCATTGGGCGCGCGCGCCTCGAAGCGGCGGGTCCGGGTAACCGGGCTCTGCCGTAGGCGCGCGGCGGGTTTCGCCAAACCCGCCAAAGGGCGCTTCGCCAGCGCCCTGGCGCCTCCCGGCGCTCCATCCCCTCATTTGAGGGAGAGGAAAAAGGGAAACCGGCGTGTCCCGCGCCTTCAAGAATAGGGAGTGCGGAGCGTTGGCTACATCCACCCGCCGCCATCGCTCGCCCGGTTGGCGACGCCGGCTTCTTCCAAATCCAACTCGTATTCGATGCGCCGGCGCGCCTCGTCGGTGATCTTGCCGTCACGCAGCAGCTCGTAGATGAAATCGCGTTCCGCTTCGATCAACTCGGCCTTGATCTTGGCGGTTCGGCGCATGTGTTCGACATCCTCGGTCAGGTTCGAGGGTATTATCTGCAAGCGGCTTTGATTGCGCGTGCGCAAATGCTCGATCGCATAGTCCGGCAGGTCGTGCTCTTTGATAACCTTCTCCAGCCGCTCCTCGACTTGTTTCAAAGCGGCCTGGCGCGCGGCCAGCTCGGCCTGGATTTCGCCGGCACGTTCTTGCCGGCCGAGATGGCTCAAGCCGAGCCAGCGCACCACCGCGGGCAGCATCAGACCTTGCCCGACAATGGTGACGATGATGACGCCGAAGGTCACGAACAGGATCAGCTCGCGGTGCGGAAACGCCGCCCCGCTGTCGAGAAAATATGGAATGGCCAGGGCGGCGGCGAGCGAGACCACGCCGCGCACGCCGGTGAACGACAGCAGGAACGGCCCCTGCCAGGGCGGCGACGGATCGCGCTTGCGCAAACGCGGGCTGACCCAGCGCGGAATATAGGTCGCCGGAAACACCCAGATGAAGCGCGCCGCGATCACGATCAGCGTGGTCCAGGCGGTGGCGATCACCAGGTCGCGGATCGAGAAGGCGTGAACGTTGTCGAGCAGCGTGCGCGCCTGCAGGCCGGTGAGCAGGAACACCATGCCTTCGATCAGGTAGACGATCAGATCCCAGAAGAAGATGCCCTGCAGCCGCGTGGCGGAGGGGATCAGGCGCGGTCCGTTCCAGCTCACATAAAGCCCGCAGGCGACGGTCGCCAGCACGCCGGAGCCGCCCCAATGCGCCGGCACCCAGAAAGCGAGATAGGGCGTCATCAGCGACAGCGTAATCTCGACCCGCGGCTCACGCGCCCATTGCCGCAGACGCAGGCTGAGCCAGCCGACCGCGATGCCGTAGATGATTTCGCCGACCACGATCAGCGTAAAGGTGCCGGCGGCCTGTGGCGCCGAGAACGTGCCGGTCGACACCGCCGCCACCGCGAAGCGGTAGAGGATGAGCGCGGTGGCGTCGTTGGCCAATCCTTCGCCTTCCAGCACCACCAGGATGCGGCGCGGCAATCCCAGCCGCCGCGCGATCGCCGAGCGGCGCCACCACATCGGGCGGCGCGACGATGGCGCCGAGCAGGAAGCCGACCGCCCAATCGAAGGCCAGCAGGTAATGCGCGGCCGCCGCCACCGCGCAGGTGGTGAACACCACGCAGCCGAAAGCGAGCAGCGCGATCGGCCGCAAGTTGAAGCGGAATTCGCGCCAGCTCATGGCGACGCCGGCCGAGTAGATCAGCGGCGGCAGGATCACCAGCAGCACGAGTTCCGGCGCCAGCGCCACTTTCGGCAGGCCGGGCACCAGCGCCATGCCGATGCCGGCGATCACCAGCAGGATCGAGGGCGCGATGTTCAGCCGCTTGGCCGCGACGGCGACCGCCACCAGCACCGCCAGCATGAACAGTACGGTTTGCGCTATCGCGGTCATCGATTCACACCGATGAAACTCAAATCAGGTTGGAAACGATATTCACGGTCAAGGCGAAAACGGCGACGTTGAAAAAGAACGCCAGCGCACCGTGCACCGTCACGAGGCGGCGGATCACCTTGCTGGTGATCACGACGTCGGAGACCTGCGAGGTCATCGCAATGACCAGCGAAAAGTAGAGAAAGTCCCAATAGTCGGGATGTTGCCGGCCGGGAAACGTCAGGCCGCCGATCGCGTGATCGCCGCGCTCTCCGTAGTATTCGTGGGCGTAATGCAGCGCAAAAATCGTGTGCACGAAGGCCCACGACACGAAGATGGTGAGCATCGCGATCGCAATGCCGATCCCGCTGCGGGGCTGCCCGGAGATCTTGGCAATGCCAAGCTCCGCGACGATAGCGCCCATGATCGCCAGCGCGGAGATGCCGGTGAGAATCAGGATCGCGAGCGCGCCTTCGTCGTCCTCGGCGGCGCGGCGGCGAATCTCGTCGATGCCGCAGGTGACCATCAAATGATGGATCAATACGAGATACAGCATGACGCCGATGTCCCAGCCGAGCAGCAGCTTGGTCGCCATGCTCCAGTCGGTCATCGCCAAGCCGAGCGTCACCGCCATGCCGACGACGGCGGAAATCAACAACCGCACGTGCAGTCGTACGATGCGGACCGGCATGCTGGGTCGAGCGACAGTCTTGCGTGCCATCGATTGCTCCTTCTACGTCTTTCGCTCGGCGATGAAGCGGGCGGTGGCGCGCAGAGTATCGGCTTTCGCGGCGAACGGCGCCAGCGCGGCATCGGCCTCGGCGATCAGCGCGGCGAGCCTGCCGCGCGCGCCTTCTGGCCCGAGCGCCGCCACCAGCGTGGCCTTGCCGGCGGCGGCGTCCTTGCCGGCGGCCTTGCCGATGGTTGCAGGGCTGCCCTCGAGGTCGAGCAGGTCGTCGGCGATCTGGAAGGCCTGGCCGACCGCCGCGCCATAGCGGTCGATGGCCGCGCGCGCGCCCGCGTCGGCTTGTCCGAGCATCGCGCCGGCGCGGCAGGCAAAGCGGATCAGCGCGCCGGTCTTCATCGCTTGCAACCGCGCGATGTCGTCCTCGGCAAGCGCGCGTTTGCCGTCGAAGCGGCCTTCCGCGGCGAGATCGAGCATCTGCCCGCCGGCCATGCCGCCGAGGCCGGCAGCAGCCGCCATGTCGGCAACCAGCGCGATGCGCACGCCCGCTTCGGGATGCACGTCGGCGCGCGCCATCACGTCGAACGCCAAAGTGAGCAGCGCATCGCCGGCCAGGATCGCGGTCGCCTCGTCGAACGCCTTGTGCACGGTCGGCCGGCCGCGCCGCAGGTCGTCGTCGTCCATGGCCGGCAGATCGTCGTGCACCAGCGAATAGCCGTGCAGGCATTCCAGCGCGGCACCGGCCAACAAAGCACCGGAGCGCGTGGCGCTAAACAGCGTGGCAGTTTCCACGAGCAGGAACGGGCGCAGCCGTTTTCCGCCGCCGAGCATGGCGTGGCGCATGGCGGCCAGCAGGCGCTGCGGCCGCGCGATTTCGCCGGGCGCAGGCGCTACGGCCAGCAAACGGTCGAGCAGGGCCTCGATTTCGGCGGCGATGGCGGCGAGCCGATCGGAAAAATCGGTGGTAGCGGTGTCCATGGCTGCATAGTTAGCCCTAGCGCCGCACCCTCGGCAATTGCCGGCCGGGATGGGCTAATCTCGCGTCATGGTGCAACGGCCGCAAAAACGATCGAGCCTCGCCGCCAAAATTCTGCGGCTGCCGCGGCCGCTGCGCGTGGCTCGGATTCGCGCTGCTGCTCCTGCTGTTGCTGCCTTACCTGATCACGCCGTTCTATGGCTTCGGCGAGCCGGTCTCCACCGTGATGCTCTGGCGCCGCGTCAGCGGCGAGCCCATGCAGCGGCAATATGTGCCGCTGTCGCGCATCGCGCCGGCGCTCGCGCTCGCCGTGATCGTCGCCGAGGACGGCCGCTTTTGCAGCCATCACGGCGTGGACTTCGCGGAAATCCGCGATGCCCTGGCCGACGCCGACGACCTCGAGGATGTGCGCGGCGGTTCCACCATTACCCAGCAGGTGGCCAAGAACCTGTTCCTGTGGCCGGGGCGCAGCTGGCTGCGCAAGGCGCTGGAGTTTCCGCTGGCGCTCTGGATCGATCTGGTGCTGTCGAAGCCGCGGATTCTGGAAATTTACCTCAATATCGCGGAATGGGGCCCGAACGGCCAATTCGGCGTCGAGGCCGGCAGCCGCTATGCGTTTGGCAAGCCGGCCCGCGATCTCACCCATTACCAGGCCGCGCTGCTGGCCGCCGTGCTGCCCAATCCGGTGGCGCGCAATGCGCACGCGCCGGGACCCGGCTTGCGCCGGCTGGCGGGCCTCTATGTCGGACGTTCGGCGCAGGCGCCGGGGGCGGCGGGTTGCATCCGTGCCAAATAAGCGGAATTCCTCATTCTGGGGCCGGCGCTTACGGGGCGTCCCGGAATGCCAGCAAGGGCTAGCCTTGGCCCCAGCCATCCTCTATAAGCCCCCGCAATCAACCGACATCTTGGAATTTGAGGAGTTCCCGTCCATGGCTGTGCCGAAAAGAAAAACCTCGCCGTCGCGCCGCGGCATGCGCCGTTCGGCCGATGCGCTCAAGCGGCCGACCTATGTCGAGGACAAGGATTCCGGCGAATTGCGCCGTCCCCATCACATCGACATGAAGACCGGCATGTACAAAGGCCGCCAGGTGCTGAAGGTGAAGACCGAGGCGTAAGCCGTTGCCGAAGGAAAGTTCGGTATGTTCCTGATCGGCTTTCCTCTGCTGCTCGTCCCCTTCGCGATCTACAATATCGTCGCCTTCCTGATGCCGGGCGTGAGTTGGACCGACACGCTGGCGACCGTGCACATGAAGTCCGGCGCCGATTGGGCGATGTCGGGCGGCGACGTGCTGGTCACGCTGGCGATTCTGCTGCTGTTCGTCGAGATGATGAAGGCCGCCCGCATCGGCCGGCGCGGCATCGTCGATCATGGCCTGTCGCTGCTCTTGTTCGTTGCCATGCTGGCCGAATTCGTTTTGGTGAGGCAGGCGGCGAGCGCGACCTTCTTCCTGCTCTTGGTCATGAGTTTCTTTGATGTACTCGGCGGCTTCACATTGATGCTGCGTTCCGCGCGGCGTGCGGCGACGGTTGAAACCCACGAAGCCGCGCCCGCAAGCGTCGAACCCGCGCCCGAAAAAGCTGCGCCGGCGCCCGCAAGCGTCGAACACGTCCCGTCCTGAAGTCTCCAACGGTAGAATGGCTATGAGCCGCGATTTCCAGCTCCCCGGCCGCTCGCCCGTGATTGCCTGCGAAGGCATGGCGGCGACCTCGCACCCGCTGGCGACCTTGGCCGCCGTCGAGGCGCTGCGCGCCGGCGGCAGCGCGGCCGACGCGGCGGTGGCGGCAGTGGCGACCTTGTGCGTGGTCGAGCCGCATATGACCGGCATTGGCGGCGATTGCTACTGCCTGGTGTCGCAGCCGGGCAAACCGGTGTGGGGCTATAACGGCTCCGGCCGCGCCGGCGCCAAGGCTTCGCTCCAGGCATTGCGCGATAAGGACATGAGCGAGATCGGCAATTCGATCCACGCCATCACCGTGCCGGGCGCGCTCGATGCCTGGGAAGCGATTCTGAAAGCGCATGGCCGCTTCGGGCTCGACCGCGCATTGGCGCCGGCCATCCGCTACGCCGAAGGCGGCTTTCCGGTGGCCGCGCGGGTGGCGTGGGACTGGAGCCGCTATATCGGCAAGCTCAAGGCCGATCCCGGCGCGGCCAGGCATTATCTGTTCAACGGCGCGGCGCCGAATGAAGGCGACGTGATCCGTTTTCCGGCGCTGGCCGCGACGCTCAAGAGCATCGCCGCCAAGGGCGCGCGCGCCTTCTACGAGGGCGAGATTGCCGATGACATGGCGGCCACGGTGGCCGCACGCGGCTCGTTTCTCGACGCGGAGGATTTCGCGCGTCATCGCGGCGACGCGGTCACGCCGATTTCGACGCAATTATCGCGGGCTCGATCTGGTCGAGATTCCACCGAATGCGCAGGGCCTCACCGCGCTGGTGATGCTCAACATCCTGGAGAATTTCGATCTTGCCGCGCTCGACCCGCTCGGCCCCGAGCGGTTCCATCTGGTGCTGGAGGCCGCAAGGCTGGGCTTCGCGGTGCGCGACACGCATGTCGCTGACGCGGCCTATATGCGCATCGCCGTCGCCGACCTGCTCGACAAGGGTTTCGGCAGGAAACTCGCGGCGCTGATCGACATGAATCGCCGCGCCAAGCTGCCGGCGGCGCCGACACCCGGCAGCGACACGGTCTATCTCAGCGTGGTCGACCGCGACCGCATGGCGGTGTCATTCATCAATACGCTCTATTCGCATTTTGGCTCCGGCATCTGCACCGAGAAAACCGGCATCCTGCTGACCAATCGCGGCGCCTGCTTCACGCTTCAAGCCGGTCACCCGAATGTCTTCGGTCCCGGCAAGCGGCCGCTGCACACCATCATTCCGGCGCTGGCCATGCGCCAAGGCCGCTGCGACATGAGCTTCGGCGTGATGGGCGCGCATTACCAGCCGATGGGCCACGTGCAGATCGTCAACAACATGCTCGATTACGGCATGGACGTGCAGCAGGCGATCGATGCGCCGCGTTTCTTCTTCGAGGGCGAGCAGACGGTGGTCGAGCGCGGCACGCCGGCGGCGACCGTCGAGGGCTTGAAGGCGCGCGGCCATGACGTGGTGTTTGCCGCCACGCCCTGGGGCGGCGCGCAGACCATCAAGATCGACTGGGAACGCGGCGTGCTGATCGCCGGCTCGGAGCCGCGCAAGGACGGCGGCGCGCTCGGATATTGACCGGCCGGTCGCCATCGGGCCGCTCTGAAATGGCAGACTTCCATTCTGGGAGTGTGCCGCAATCTTCTCGCCAGACCGCCTGAGCCTGCGACCGCTTGCCGCACCTTGAGGCCGGCGCTAGGCTTCGCTTCAGGCCGCGCCGCAGCTCACGCGGAAGATGGCCGGTTTAGGGAGGCTATCCGATGCGTTTTCTCGCACGCACAGTTCGCATTGTTGCGCTTGCTGCATTCGTCGTCAGCACCGGCGCGGCGCTGGCGCAGCTGGCGCCGCCGCGCACATGGCCCGAGTTGAAGGAAGCGGTGCAGCAGCGCGCCGATCGCAACGCCTATCCCATGACCGGTATGAAGCCGGCCGACGTGCGCGAAATCCTATCGAACATCGACAGTCTCGATCGCGAGGCCTGGGCGGCGGCGTGGAGCAAAATGGGCGCGCGCTACGCCGCCCAAGGAGCGCAGCTCGCCGGCAAGGATCCCAAGGCCGCGCGCGAAGCCTATCTCATGGCGTTCCGCTACGACGCGTTCGGCGCCTGGCCGACGCCCAATTCGCCCGGCAAGAAAAAGGCCCTCGCGGCCGGCATCGCCGATTTCCAGAAATTTGCGGCGCTGTCGGATCCGGCGATCGAGGCGGTGCATTTCCCCTATGACGGCAAGACGGTGAACGCCTATCTGGTGTTGCCGAAGGGCGCGCGCCCGGCGCCGGTCGTGCTCGCTATCGGCGGGCTTGATTCCTATAAGGAATATTGGTGCGAACGCGCCAATGCCTTTCTTAAGGCCGGTCTCGGCCTGCTCTGCCTCGACATGCCGGGCACCGGCGAGTCGCCGGTCAAGGTCGATGTCGGCGCCGAGAAGATGTATTCCGCGGCCATCGACTATCTGCTCACGCGCAAGGACGTCGACGGCAAGCGTCTCGCCGGCATGGGCGTGAGCTGGGGCGGCTATTGGAGCGCCATCCTCGGCTTCACCGAGAAGGCGCGGCTGCTCGGTACCGTGGTGCAGGGCGGGCCGGTGCACAATTACTTCCAGCGCGAATGGCAGAGCAAGGCGCTGGGCACGCGGGAATATCTGTTCGACCTGTTCCCGGCGCGCGCCGGCGTCTACGGCGTGAGCACGCTGGACGATTTCTTCGCTTACGGCCCGCGCATGTCGTTGCAGGCGCGCGGCTTCATCGGCCAGCCTTCGGCGCCTATGCTGCTGATCAACGGCGTCATGGACACGCAGGTTCCGATCGAGGACCTCTATCTGCTGCAGCGCACCGGCACGGCGAAGGAGGCCTGGGTCAATCCACAGGGCGGCCACGTCGGCCGCGGCCCCGGCTGGTCGGATGGCAAGATTCTCACCGACGTCGCGGTGCCATGGCTCGCCCGGCTGTTGAACGCGCAGGGGGAATGAGGCTCGCGTCACGCGACGCGATGATGCGAGGAATGGCGCCTGGCGCTTGACTTTGACCGCCGCCGCGCAGCGCCGGCGGATGGCTCCGCGGCTGCAAAGTTCGGCGTTCTGCGGCGTTAACGCCGCTCTCTCATGGGTCATGAAGCCGCTTTCTTGATCTTGCTAATTTGCGTCGCAATGTCTCGATTCGGCACAAGCACCGCTTGTCCACCGTTATCTTGGCAAATGGGCCGTGCCGCGGCCCAAAATGTGCCGAAATTGCTCAATCCCGGAGCTTTTTCGAATTATTTAAGTATTGTCCGTAACTTCGGTGGCCAGCCATTCCACAACCACCGCCCGACACAACGAGGCGTTGCCAAAACGGGGCGAGCGTGACCCGAAATAAGCAGACGGTTGGTGTCCCGGACGCCGCCGCGATCCTCAGATCGATCGGCGACGTCGCCTACGAATGGCGGCTCGACAGCGATGCCTTGCTGTGGAGCGACAATGCCGCGACGGTGCTCGGCGTCGCTGATCCCGCCGACATCGCAAGCGGCCGCGGCTTTGCGCAACGCATCGAAACCGACGACGGGAAATCCCGGGTGGATGCGATTGAACAGGCCACGCCGAGCGACGACGGCGAAGGCGTTCCCTACCAGGTGCAATATGCTTTCCGGCGCGACGGCGGCGGCGAGAACATCTGGCTGGAGGATATCGGCCGCTGGTTCGCCGGGGCAGACGGCAAGCCGCTGCGGGCGCACGGCATCGTGCGCGTAATCAATGAGCGTCGGGAGCGCGAGCGCCAACTCACGCAACTCGCGAAGTTCGATCCCCTGACCGGAGACATGAACCGCGCGCACCTCGCCGAGGTGCTCGGCGCCAAGCTCGACGACGCGGTGCGCTTCCGCAACTCGTTAGGCTTCCTGCTGGTCGCCATCGACCACCTGGCCCACCTCAACGAGTCCTACGGTTTCGATATCGCCGAGGACGTGATCGCGCAGGTCGCCAAGCGCATCCGCACGCGCCTGCGCGGCAAGGATTATATCGGCCGCTTCTCCGGCAACAAATTCGGCGTCATCCTGACCAATTGCGCGGCGGACGAATTGGCGGTCGCCGCCGACCGGCTGCTGACCGGCGTGCGCGACGAGACCATCCCGACCGCCGCCGGCCCGGTGGCGGTGACGGTGACCATCGGCGGCGTGACCGCGCCGCGCCACGCCCGCACCGTGTCGGAAATTTTCAGCCGCGCGCAGGATGCGCTGCATGCCGCGCGCGCCAAGCGCCATGGCTCGTTCATGCCCTACCGGCCCAATGTGGAACGCGATGCACTGCGCCGCGACAGCGTGCGGGCGACCGACGAGATCGTGGCCGCGCTCAACGAACGGCGGATCGCGCTCGCCTATGAGCCGGTGGTCGAGGCGAAAATCCCGCAAGGTCGCGTTCTACGAATGCCTGATGCGCGTGCACCGCCCCGACGGCCGTATCGCGCATGCCAACGAAATCATTCCGGTGGCGGAGCGCATTGGACTGATGCGCATGCTGGATTATCGCGTGCTCGAATTGGTGATGAACGAACTGGCCGCGGCGCCCGGCCTCACGGCCAGCGTCAACGTCTCGGCGGCTTCCACCGTCGATCCGGACTGGTGGGCGGGGCTCGGCGCCATGCTGCAGGCCAATACCAGCGCGGCGGGGCGGCTGATCATCGAGATAACCGAGACCGCGGCGATCCAGGATGTCGCCGACGCGCGCGGCTTCGTCACCCGGGTCAAGGATCTCGGCTGCCGCATCGCCATCGACGATTTTGGCGCTGGCAATACCTCGTTCCGCAACTTGCGCAAGCTCGGCGTGGATATCGTCAAGATCGACGGCGCCTTCGTGCAGAACATCGTCAAGTCGAGCGACGACCGTGCCTTCGTGCACACGCTGATCGACCTGTCGGGCCGGCTCGGCCTCAAGACCGTCGCCGAATGGGTGCAGGACGAGGAAGCCGCGCAACTCTTGGCAAGCTGGGGTTGCGATTGGCTGCAAGGCGCGCTGATCGGGCTCGCCAGCGACGCGCGGCCGTGGCTGGGCGATCACGCCGCGACGGCGTAAATCATCAATATTCGCTCGTCCCCGCGCAGGCGGTCATGAGCGGAATATTAGCGCGGCCTTATTCCTTATTGCCGATCTTATCGAGCCGCTTCTGCAACTCGTCGAGCTGGCGCTTGAGTTCGTCCATCTCGCCGCTTCCGCCTTGCGGCTTGTCCGCGGCCGGCTTGGCTTGGCCGCGCACGAAGGGCGGTGCGAACATGGCGAAGGTCTTCTCGAACATTTCCATGTTCCGCCGCACGTGATCCTCGAGCGGCCCGAAACCGCCGACGCCGAAGGCCTGCGCCATCTGCTGGCGGAATTTGTCCTGCTGGCTCGTGAGCGACGACATCGATTGTTCGAGGAAGCGCGGCACCAGCATCTGCATGCTGTCGCCGTAGAATCGGATCAACTGGCGCAGGAAGGCGATCGGCAGCAGGCTTTGCCCTTCCTTGTTCTCCTGCTCGAAAATGATCTGCGCCAGCACCGAACGCGTGATGTCCTCGCCGGTCTTGGCGTCGAACACCACGAAATTCTCGCCGGCCTTCACCATGGTGGCGAGGTCCTCGAGTGTGACGTAGGCGCTGGTCCCGGTGTTGTAGAGCCGCCGGTTGGCGTACTTCTTGATTGTGATCGGCTCTTTTTCGTCTGCCATTTGATGGTAGTTCCTCTGCCCAGAGCTTGAGCATAGCCGGTTTCGGCTTGCTGCGGGCCACCGTTTTGTGGCGGCGCGGCAGGCCGCCTGCGCAGTGCGGCAATCCTTGATGAAGGTCAAAAAAGAACCGATATTTCGCTGATATCTTGAGATTGCCCATTGTTGACAGGGCTGCCCGGGCTGCCGAGGATGCGGCAGCGCCATATGGCCGCCCTAGCCGCGCAACCGCCTGCCAAAAGGAGTTTCGGATGAAGGACGATATTGTGATTGTAAGCGCCGCCCGCACACCGGTCGGCGCGTTTAACGGGGCGTTCGCCAATCTGCCGGCGCACGAGCTCGGGAAAGCCGCGATTCAGGCCGCATTGCAGCGGGCCGGCATCGAAGGCGGCCGCGTCTCCGAGGTCATCATGGGCCAGATCCTGAGCGCCGGTCAGGGCCAGAACCCGGCACGGCAGGCATCGATCGCGGCCGGTATCCCGGTCGAGAGCCCTGCCTGGGGCGTGAACCAGCTATGCGGTTCCGGCTTGCGCACGGTCGCGCTCGGCTATCAGGCAATCCTCAACGGCGACAGCGAGATCGTGGTGGCGGGCGGCCAGGAATCGATGAGCATGGCGCCGCACTGCCAGCATCTGCGCGGCGGCGTGAAGATGGGCAACTTCGAAATGATCGATACCATGATCAAGGACGGGCTGTGGGACGCCTTCAACGGCTATCACATGGGCAACACGGCGGAGAACGTCGCCAAGCAATGGCAGATCACCCGCCAGATGCAGGATGAATTCGCGGTCGCCTCGCAGAACAAGACGGAAGCCGCGCAGAAGGCCGGCAAGTTCAAGGACGAGATCATCCCGGTCACCATCAAGTCGCGCAAAGGCGACGTGGTGGTGAATGCCGATGAATATCCCAAGCAGGGCGTCACGCTGGAATCGCTTGCCAAGCTGCGCCCCGCCTTCGACAAGGAAGGCACGGTGACCGCCGGCAGCGCCTCCGGCATCAATGATGGCGCCGCTGCCGTGGTGCTGATGAAGGCGTCCGAGGCCGCCAAGCTCGGCAAGACGCCGCTGGCGCGCATCGTGTCCTGGGCGCAGGCCGGCGTCGATCCGGCGATCATGGGGACGGGGCCCATCCCGGCCTCGCGCGCCGCGCTCAAGAAGGCCGGCTGGAAAAAAGAGGATCTCGACTTGATCGAAGCCAACGAAGCCTTTGCGGCGCAGGCTTGCGCGGTCAACAAGGACCTCGGCTGGGATACTTCCAAGGTCAACGTCAATGGCGGCGCCATCGCCATCGGCCATCCGATCGGCGCCTCGGGCGCGCGCATTCTGACGACGCTGCTTTACGAAATGCAGAAGCGCAACGCCAAGAAGGGGCTGGCCACGCTCTGCATCGGCGGCGGAATGGGTATCGCCATGTGCGTGGAGCGGTAATAACCCGATACTACTATTGGTTTGATCTGCTTCATGGCCGGGCTTGTGACCACATGTCGGATATATCCGACATGCGGCTTCTCAAAAATTTTGCGCAATTCGGGCAGGCCCGAGTTGCGCGTGGCATGAACGTCTTTAAGCTGTCACGAACAAGCCGCGGATGCCCGGCACAGATCGGGCATGACGACGGCAATAGAACTCCGGGGAGGACGACATCATGTCACGCGTTGCGTTAGTTACTGGCGGTAGCCGCGGCATCGGGGCCGCGATTTGCACGGCAATGAAGGCCGCGGGCTATAAAGTTGCCGCCGTCTACCACGGCAATGACGAGGCCGCGGCGAAATTCAAAGCCGAGACCGGCATTCCGGTGTTCAAGTGGGACGTGTCGTCCTTCGACGCCTGCGCCGAGGGCGTGAAGAAGGTCGAGGCCGAGCTTGGTCCGGTCGAGGTGCTGGTCAACAATGCCGGCATTACGCGCGACGCCATGTTCCACCGCATGAAGCCCGAGCAGTGGAGCGCGGTGATCAACACCAATCTCGGTTCGCTGTTCAACATGACCCGGCAGGTCTGGGAAGGCATGCGCGAACGCAAGTTCGGCCGCGTCATCAACATCTCGTCGATCAATGGCCAGAAGGGCCAGGCCGGACAGACCAATTACTCCGCCGCCAAGGCCGGCGAACTCGGTTTCACCAAGGCGCTGGCGCAGGAAGGCGCGCGCGCCGGCATCACGGTGAATGCAATCTGCCCGGGCTACATCAACACAGAAATGGTGCAGGCGGTGCCGAAGGACGTGCTGGAAAAAAACATCCTGCCGCAGATCCCGATCGGCCGCCTGGGCGAGCCGGAGGAGATCGCCCGCTGCGTGGTGTTCCTGGCCAGTGACGACGCCGGCCTGATCACCGGGGCGACGCTCTCGGCCAATGGCGGGCAGTATTTACGAATCGCGTTTAGAGATTAAAACGGTCGCTCAGGCGTTTAGCGTCATCGCGGTACAGCCCCGCAAGTCCTTCGCGGTAGCTCGGATATTTCAGCGTCACACCGAGCGCGGATTTGAGCTTGGCGTTTCGCACACGCTTGACGTCGGTATAGAAGCTCGCCGCGAACTCGCTCATCGTTTTCTGTGCTTCGGCGAAGGAGATTTCCGGTGGCGGCTCGATGCCGAGCAGCGCGGCCGCAAACACGATCGGATCTCCCGACGGGGTCGGCTCGTTGTCGGTGACGTTGAAAATTCCGTCCGCGCGAGCTTCGAAGGCGGCATCGATGGCCTGCGCGACATCCGCCACATGGATTCGATTGAACACTTGGCCGGCTTTGGCGATGCGTCTGGCTGTTCCGCGCCGGACGTTGTCGAGGGCGCTGCGCCCCGGCCCATAGATACCGGCGAGGCGCAGAATTGCGACCGGAACCCCGGCGCGGGCGCCGAAATTTCGCCACGCTCGCTCGGCGACCAGACGGCGAGCATTGTGATCCTTGACGGGGCGGCACTCGCTCTCTTCGTCGACCCAGGCGCCGTCATAGTTTCCGTAAACGCCGACCGAAGACAGATAGACGACGGAGTGGAGCCGGGCGCGAACAAGCGCCTCTCCGCAGGTGTTCAGCACGGGATCACCGGAGCTATCGGGAGGGATCGACGTCAGCACCGCATCGGCCTGCGCGACGCCTTCGAGCAGTTCGTTCGAAGCCGTGGCGCCATCGAAGGCGAGGGCGGTGAAGCCCGGCCGCATGTCGGCGTTTAATTCGGCGGCGCGCTTGGCATCGGTCACGGTCGCGCAGATGCGCTCGAAGCGATGGCCGTACGCGTCCAGCCAATGCCGCGCGGAATAGCCGAAACCGAAACACAACAGCGTCGCCATGGTCGAGCCGAGCGTGTTCAGCGCTTGCGCTTCGGCTTGTTCTTGCGCTTGGTCCGTGGGCGTTCGGCAATTGCCGGTTTAGAGCCGGCCGCCCTGGCCTTTGGCGCTCCCCAGGCGCCCTCCACCTTGTCCAAGCGCACCGACCAGTATTCCCAGGCGCGCATCAGCGGTCCCGGCCGCAGGTTGTATTCGCCGGCAAGTGCGGTCTCCGCCGCGTTGAGCGGCGACACGAAGCCGAGCGTGTGCGCCTGGATCTGCATCGCCGCATTGCGCGCGGTGTAGATGGTGCGGAATGTCAGCTCCTCCAGCGTCTTGCCGGCGACGCTGGCGCCGTGCCGGCGCATGAGCACGATCCAATGCGGCCCGAGCGCGCGCGCCAGCGAGGCGCCTTCCTCGGGCTTGGCCACGATCAAATTGGTGTCGCCGAACTCGTCGCGGCCGTCCCAGAACGGCACCTTTTCGCCGAGCGTGGCGCCGAGATGATAGACCGGCTTGAGCTCGGCGCCGGAAATGCAGAACGGCAGGATCGACGGCGCGTGATGATGGCACACCGCGTTCACCTCCGGCCGCGCCTTGTAGATTTCGCCATGGATGACGCGCTCGCCGTAAAGCCGCGCGTCGATCGGTTTGACGATTTGCGAGTCGAGGGTGAACTCATGAATATCGTCGGGCTGCACCAGTTCCGGCGCACGCGAGCGCGACATCAGGTAGCGCCCCGGATCGGTCGGGTGGCGCAGCGTGACATGGCCGAAGGCGTCGAGCACGCCTTCGTTGGCGATCATGCGGTTGGCGCGCGCGAGCTGTTCGCGCGCTTGGTCGAGTTTATTCGGCACGGGTATTTCCCCTTTCGAAATTTCTTTTGGTCTATTATCGCCTTTATCGGTTCGGCTTCCAGCCCTTGGGCGCCAGCTCGAAGCCGTCGAAGGAAAAGCCGGGCGCGACCGTGCAGCCGGTGAGCGTCCAGTCGCCTAATGATTCCGCCGCCTGCCACGCCCGCGCCGGCACCGTGAATTGCGGCACTTCGTCGCCATGAATGTCGGCGCCGAGCCGGACGATTTCTTCCTTGGCGCCGTCGATGATTTCGAGCTTAAGCGGCGCGCCGGCGTAATAGTGCCAGATCTCGACGGCATCGATGCGATGCCAGTGCGAGCGCTCGCCGCGCTTGAGCAGGAAATAGATCGAGGTGGAGGCGGCGCGGCCGTCGATGATGCGGGGATCGCGGAAGGTCTCGCGGTAGTGGCCGCCTTCCGGGTGCGGCTTGAGCGCGAGCGCGTGGATGATCTCGGCGGCTGTGGGGGAATGCATGTGACACCTTAATCCGTCATCCTGAGGTGCGCGCGAAACGAGCCTCGAAGGATGAACGGCCCGGGCTGTCACCCCTCGAGGGCCGCCTGCGGCGGCCGCCTCAGGGTGACGATTAGAACTTATTCTTCCTTGCCCGGATTTCCGCGAAAATCTGCGCCGCTGGTTTGCCGTCCATACTCAGGTTGCCGGCGACTTCCGGCAGGTCGGCGCGCAGGAACGGGTTGGCCAGCTTCTCATCGCCGATGGTAACCGGAATCGTCGGCTCGCCTTCGGCGATCAGCCGACCGACCTGCGCCTCGCGTGCGGCCAGTACCGGATTGTCCGGCTCGATGGTGCGCGCGAAGCGGATATTGGCAGCGGTATATTCGTGCCCGCAATAGATCTCGGTGTCGTTTGGCAGGTCGCGCAATTTCTTGAGCGAGACCCACATCATTTCCGGCGTGCCTTCGATCACCCGGCCGCAGCCGATCGAGAACAGCGTGTCGCCGACGAAGGCGAGCTTGTCGGCGTGGAACCAATAGGCGATGTGGCCGAGCGTGTGGCCCGGCGTCTCGATCACATTGGCCGCGAGCGTGCCGACCTTGACGGTGTCGCCCTCGCGCACGGTTTCATCCACTGCCGGAATCTTGTCCGCTTCGGCGGCCGGCGCCACCACGCGGCATTTGTATTTCGCCTTCAGCGCGCGGATGCCGTCGGTGTGGTCGGCGTGGTGATGGGTGACCAGGATATCGGTGAGCCTCCAGCCGGTCGCGGCCAGCGCGGCCTCGATCGGGCCTGCCTCCGGCGCGTCGATCGAGGCGGTGGCGCCGCTTTCCGGGTCGTGCAGCAGCACCCCGTAATTGTCGTTCAGGCAGAGAAATAGGCGGATTTCGGCGGGCATAGCCGTCCTCGTCGGTTGAACCGGTTAACCGTAACATGCGGAGCTACCCTCTCGCACGCCGTCCGCCCCGTTGCGCGGCGCGATTTGCCGAGCCTTTTCATGGTAATTTGACCCCCATGTCGATCGATGTCGTGGACCTGCGCAATTTTTACGGCCAGCGCCTGGGCGTGGTGGCCCGCCGCTTCATCGGCCGCGGCATCCGCGGCTTGTGGCGGGACACCGCCGGCCAGCGCGTACTCGGGATCGGCTACGCCACGCCTTATCTCGGCCTGTTCCGCGAGGAGGCTGAGCGCTGCCTCGCCTTCATGCCGGCCGGGCAGGGCGTGGTGAAATGGCCGACCACGCGGCCGGCGCTGTCGGCGCTGGTGGACGAGAACGAATTGCCACTGCCCGACTCGGCGGTCGACCGCGTGCTGCTGGTGCATGCTTTGGAAATGACGCACGACCCGGCCGTGCTGTTGCGCGAGGTATGGCGCGTGCTGGCCTCCGGTGGCCGGCTGCTGGCGGTGGTGCCGAACCGGCGCGGACTATGGGCGCGCATGGATACGACTCCCTTCGGGCATGGCCGGCCCTATTCGCGTTCGCAGATCAATCAGCTGTTGCGCGAAACCTGGTTCACACCGACCGGCTGGAGCGAGGCGCTCTATGTGCCGCCGGTCGCGCGCGGCTGGTTCCTGCGCTCGGCGGTGGCATGGGAGCGCACCGGCGCGACGCTGTCGGCGCCGTTCGCCGGCGTGCACATGGTGGAAGCAACCAAGCAGGTCTACCGCGCGATCCCCGCGCGCCGCGTTAAACGCCGGCTGGTGTCGGCGCTGGAGCCGGCGCTGGCACCGTCACCGGGCGGTTAAGATGTCGTCATGCCCGGCACTCAGGTCCGGCCTTCGGCCGGCCCGCGAAAGCCCTGTGCCGGGCATCCACGCCTTTCTCGTTATGTCCAAAACGTAAATGGCCGGGACAAGCCCGGCCATGACGAGAATTTTTCAATGCGGAATACGTCGATCAATCCGGCTGGCGCGGCTCATCGCCGCCGTCGCCCGGTATCGGCTGCGGCGCGGCGCCCTGCGGATTGGTATTGCCGAAATTTTCCGGGCGGTCGGGGCGGTAGCCGCCGCCGCGATGACGCCGGCGCCGGCGATGCCCGAAGCGATCCTGACCGCGGTCGCCTTGCTCATAACCGTTCGGTCCATTGCCCTGGCTCGGGATCGGGCCGGCATTCGGCTGCGGCTGGCCGCCGCCGGTGATGAAGGCCGGCAACGCGTTGGGGTCGGGGACCGCGACATTGCCGCCCTGCACCGAGGGCTGCGCATAAGGCTGCGGCTGCGGGCGATTTTGCTGCTGATCGCGCGGCGGAAACGGCTGCGCGTCGCGCGGCAGGTAAGGCTGCGCCTGCGGCGCTGGCGGCTGCGGCGCGTAGCTCGGCTCGTTCTGGCCCATGTAGGGCTGACCGTCGTCGCCGTCGTCGTAGTTGTCGTCGGCCGCGCCTTGCGCTCCGCTCTGGCCCTGCTGCGGCTGCGCATTGTAATAGGGGTTCTGCTGGCGGAACTGTTCCTGCGCGGCGGCGATCAGGCGGAAATAATGCTCGGCGTGCTGATAGTAATTCTCCGCCGCCACCGGGTCGCCCGAGCTCTGCGCGTCGCGCGCAAGCTGGATGTATTTCTCCGCGATGTGCGAGGCGGTGCCGCGAATCTTCACGTCGGGCCCATTCGACTCGTAGACCCGCGTCAACGGATTCTGGCTTTTGCGGTGAGGACCGTTGCTGCGTCCCCGCATGCGTTTCTGACCGTTTCTCATGATGTGCCTGTTCGCCGACCTTTCGCTTTGCTCGCTTTATCGCGGCGTTCTCCGCCGATTGCTCATTTGAACCCGCAAGTCCAAACGAATTTCCTTGCGCGGCCGGACCTGCATCGGTGCCCGCGCGAATGATTGAACGTTTGCGATCTTTATCGCGATTGCCGTAGCAACCCCATGGCCGCGATCCTGTCGCGGCGTTGCCAACCTCTCGTTACGCGCACCGTCAATGTCTAAAAGTCTGATGCGCCCAACCGGTGAAGCGTTCGAACCCGTCTCTGGCGATTTCGTTTGCCGTCATTTAAAGACGGCGCTTCGTCATCGGTGTTGCGCCGCCGCCGCACAGAGCCGCTGCTCCGGGGTTCCAGGCGATGCAAGCCTCACGGGTCGATTCCGTTGCCGGGAACCTAGTCGTTTCCGCGCCACATTCCAAGTGATTTTTTACGTCTGCAACGGAGATCTGCACTTTTCGCCCGATCAAAATACGCCATGTTTATGGCGCGACGGTTGCGCCGAGCGCGCGCGGTATTCCGGCCAAATCGTTGTGGACGGCGGCGACCGTCAATCCCGCTTTGGTAAACAGCGCACGAACCGCGGGCTCCTGGCCCGCGCCCAACTCCACGATCAATCGACCGCCCGGCGCCAGCAGCCGGCGGGCGTCCGCGGCAATGGCGCGGTAACCATCCAGGCCATCAGCGCCGCCATCGAGCGCCAGCGCCGGGTCGTAGTCGCGTACCTCCGGCGCCAGCGCTGCAATATCGCCGCGCGGCACGTAGGGCGGGTTCGACACGATCAGATCGAACGGGCCCTGCACGCCCTCGGCGATATTGCAGTCGACGAAGTTGCTGCGCTCGGCCAGACCGTTGCGTTCTGCATTGCCGCGCGCGACGTCCAAGGCCGGCGCGCTGATGTCGGTGCCGATGCCGACCGCGTTGGGCAGTTCGCCGAGCAGCGCCAGCAGCAGCGCGCCCGATCCGGTGCCGATATCAAGTATGCGCAGCTTCTCCATCCGCAAGCCGCCGCGCGCAACCGCCTCGAGCGCGGCTTCGACCACGGTTTCGGTTTCCGGCCGCGGCACCAGCACGGCCGGTGTGACTTGCAGCGTCTGAGTTCCAGAATTCCTTGCGCGCGAGGATGCGCGCCACCGGCTCGCGCTTGAGCCGGCGCGCGGCCAGCGCGCGACGCCACCTCGATTTCGCGCGCCTCGAGCGATGCGGTCCGAATGCGAGATCAATTGCGCACGATCGAGATGCAGCGCATGGCCGAGCAGGGCGCGGGCATCGATCTCGGCGTCCTCTAAGCCGGCCTGGCGGAACGCTTGCGCCATGAGGCGGATGGCCTCGGACACCGAGACGCCAGCCTTCAGCCCGGGGATAATGCTCACGTCGCGCCCTCGGCCGCCAGCAGTTCGGCCTGGTGTTCGGCCATCAGTGCATCGATGACCTCGTGCAGCGCCTCGCCCTCCATCACCTGCGGCAGCTTGTAGAGCGTGAGATTGATGCGGTGGTCGGTGACGCGGCCTTGCGGAAAATTATAGGTGCGGATGCGTTCCGAGCGGTCGCCCGAACCGATCTGCCCGCGCCGCTCGGCGGCACGCTCGGCGTCGAGCTTGCTGCGCTGCTGATCGTACAGCTTGGCGCGCAGCATGGTCATCGCCTTGGCCTTGTTTTTGTGCTGCGAGCGTTCTTCCTGCACGAACACCACGATGCCGCTCGGCAGGTGGGTGATGCGGATGGCGGATTCGGTCTTGTTGACGTGCTGGCCGCCCGCGCCTTGCGCGCGCATGGTGTCGATCTTGAGATCGGCCTCGTTGATGTCGACGTCGACGTCCTCCACCTCGGGCAGCACCGCGACGGTGGCGGCCGAGGTGTGGATGCGGCCGGACGCCTCGGTGTCGGGTACGCGCTGCACGCGGTGCACGCCGGATTCGAATTTCAGCTTGGCGAAGACGCCGCGGCCGCGCACCTCGGCGACGATTTCCTTGAAGCCGCCTTTGCTGCCTTCGCTCATCGACAGGATTTCCGTCTTCCAGCCCTGCTGGGCGGCGTAGCGCTCATACATGCGGAACAGGTCGCCGGCGAACAGCGCGGCTTCGTCGCCGCCGGTGCCGGCGCGGATTTCCAGGATGGCGTTGTGGTCGTCCATCGCGTCTTTCGGGATCAGCGCCAGCTGGATCTGATGTTCGAGCTTGTCCCTGCGCGCCTGCAGCGCCGGCTTCTCGGCGTCCGCCAGCTTGCGCATTTCGGCATCGGTCGTGGGGTCGGCGGCGAGCGCTTCGAGGTCGGCGATCTCGGCGGTGACGGCGCGATAGGCTTTGATCGCCTCGATCACCGGACCGAGCTCGGCGAATTCGCGCGACAGCTTGACATAGGCGTCGGCGCCCAAGCCGCTGGCGAGTTCGTTTTCGACCATCTCGTGGCGGGCGAGCAGGGCATCGAGCCGGTGTTGCGGAAGCGCGATCAAAGTTGCAGTCCCTCGGCCGCCGCGAAGCCCTCGAGCTTGGAGCGGATCGACACGCTGCCAACCGGCTGCGCCAAAAACGGCAGGATGGCGGCCTCGCCCTTGCGGCAATCGAGGTCGAGCAGCAGCGCCTTGACCGGGCCGACCGCCGACGGCGACAACGACAGCGAGCGGTAACCGAGAATCGCCAGCGCCAGCGCGCCGATCGGCTGCGAGGCCAGCTCTCCGCACAGCGCCACTGGCTTGCCGTGCTTGCGCCCCATGTCGGCGATGTCCTTGAGCGCGCGCAGCACCGGCGCCGACAGCGGATCGAAGCGCTGCGACACCCGTACATTGCCGCGGTCGGCGGCATAGAGGAACTGCATCAGGTCGTTGGAGCCGACCGAGAGGAAATCGACGCGGCTCAGCAATTCCTCGAGCTGGAACAGCAGCGCGGGCACTTCCAGCATGGTGCCGATCTGCACCCGCTCCGGCAGCGCATGGCCGTGGCGGCGCAAATGCGTCAGCTCGACCTCGACCAGCGCCTTGGCCTTGTCGAACTCCTCCACCATGGCGATCATCGGGAACATGATGCGCAATTCGCGCCCGCCGGCGGCGCGCAGCAGTGCGCGCACTTGAGAGCGCAAAAGCCCGGGCCGGTCGAGGCCGAGCCTGATGGCGCGCCAGCCCAGCGCCGGATTCTCCTCCTCGATATTGCGCAGATACGGCAGCACCTTGTCGCCGCCGATGTCGAGGGTGCGGAAGGTCACCGGCCGTTTGCCGGCGGCATCGAGCACGGTGCGGTAAAGCGCAAGCTGCTCGTTGGTGCGCGGCAGCGTATCGGCCACCATAAACTGCAATTCGGTGCGGAACAGGCCGATGCCGGCCGCGCCGGTCTCGTCAAGATGCGGCAGGTCGATGGTGAGACCCGCATTGATCATTAGCGCCATCTTGTGGCCGTCTTTGGTGACGCAAGCGCGCTCGCGCAGCGCGCGGTATTGCGCCTGCCGCCGCGCCCGCAGCTTCACCCGCTCGCCATAGGCGCTTTCTATGTCGGCTGGCGGGCGTAAATGCACCTCGCCGGTGGTGCCGTCGACGATGACGGCATCGCCCGGCTCGACCAGGCCGGTGGCGTTGGCGATTTCGCCGACCGTGGGAATGCCGAGCGCGCGCGCCACGATCGACACATGCGAGGTCGGTCCGCCTTCCTCCAGCACCAGGCCGCGCAGTTTTTTGCGGTCGTAGTCGAGCAGCGCCGCCGGACCCATCGAGCGTGCGACCACGATGGCGTTCTCCGGCAGCTGTTCCTTGCCCGGCGCATGATCCTGGCCCATCAGCACGCGCATCAGCCGGTTGGCGAGATCGTCGAGGTCGTGCAGGCGGTCGCGCAGATAGGGGTCGGACGCGCGCAACATGCGGGCGCGGGTGTCGGATTGCACCCGCTCGACGCCGGCCTCGGCGGTCAGGCCGGTCATCACCGCCTCGCGCATCTTGTGCAGCCAGCCCTGATCGTAGCCGAACATGCGGTAGGCTTCGAGCACCTCGCGATGCTCGCCGCCATCGGCGACGTCGCCGTGCTCGAGCAGGCGGTCGAGATCGGCGCGGAAGGTGGCAATGGCCGCGTCCAGCCGCTTAAGTTCTCTCGGCACATCGTCGGCGATGACATTGGTGATGACCACGCGCGGCTCGTGCAGCACCACATGGCCGAGCGCGATGCCGTCGGACAGCGCGGTGCCCGCAAGCTTGATCGCATGGCGTGCAATCGGCTCGGCGCCGGGGCGGGCGAGCGAGGACAATTCGCCGGAGGCGATCATCTCGGCGATCACCATCGCCGTCGTTTGCAGCGCCTCTTCTTCCTCCTCGGTGTAGGTGCGCCGCGCGCGGTTCTGCACCACCAGCACGCCGAGCGTATTGCCCGCGCGCAGGATCGGCACGCCGAGGAACGAGTGGTAGATTTCTTCGCCGGTTTCCGGCCGGAACGAGAAGGCCGGGTGCGCCTGCGCGTCCGACAGGTTCTTCGGATTGGCTTCGCTGGCGACCAGCCCGACCAGGCCTTCGTCGGCCTTCAGCACGGTCTGGTGGACAGCCTCGTGCTTCAAGCCCTCGGTGGCGTATAGCTCAAGGGTTCCGTCTACGCGCAAGACGTAGACAGAGCACACCTCCGCCACCATGTTGGCGGCGATCAGCACCACCACCTTGTCGAGGCGTTCCTGCGCGCTGACCGGCTCCGCCATCACTTCGCGAAGCCGGCGTAACAGCACGCGCGGACCGCCGAGCGCGCCACGCATTATCGAGGTCCTTGTCCGGCCGGGGCTCGGCCCCGCGGTCTCGTCTACGGCCCAATCGTGTACGAATAGCGACCGCAGGGACCCTGAAACCCGCGGCCGCATCTGGCTCAGGCTATAGCCAATGGCCCATGCAAGGGGCAAGCCAAAGCGGCTTTTTTCCTCGCCCCGCAAGCAGGGAGAGGGTGGAAAGCCTAGGTCTTATCCAGCCCGTACAGCGTATGCAGGGTGCGCACCGCCAGATCGGTCTGCGAAGCGTTGATCAGCACCGAGAACTTGATCTCCGAGGTGGTGATGGCGAGGATATTGATCTTCTTCTCGGCCAGCGCCTTGAACGCGCTCGCGGCGACGCCGGCATGGCTGCGCATGCCGATGCCGATCACCGAGACCTTGGCCACCTCGTTTGACCCGTCGATGTGGTTATAGCCGATCTTGCCCTTGGCCTTTTCGAGGGTGACCCGCGCGCGCTCGTAGTCGGCCGACGGCACGGTGAAGGTGAGGTCGGTGGTGGCGCCATCGGCCGAGACGTTCTGCACGATCATGTCCACGTTGATGCTGGCGTCGGCGAGCGGGCCGAAGATCGCGGCGGCGACCCCGGGCTTGTCCTGCACGCGGCGGATCGAGATTTGCGCCTCGTCCTTGGAGAAGGCAATGCCGGTGACGGTTTGCTGTTCCACGATGTCTCCCTCGTCGCAAATGAGCGTGCCGGACGGCGCCTTGGAGGAATCGATATCCTCCGGCTTTTCGAAGCTCGACCGCACGAAGATCGGCACATTATGCACCATGCCGAGCTCGACCGAGCGCACCTGCATGACCTTGGCGCCGAGCGAAGCGAGTTCGAGCATTTCCTCGTAGGCGATCTTGGCCATCCGGTGCGCCTTCGGCACCACGCGCGGATCGGTGGTATAGACGCCGTCCACGTCGGTATAGATGTCGCAGCGCTCGGCCCCGATGGCGGCGGCAATCGCCACCGCCGAGGTATCCGAGCCGCCGCGGCCGAGCGTGGTGATGCGGCCGGTCTCCTTGTGCAGGCCCTGGAAGCCGGCGATCACCGCGACCTGGCTCATCGCCTTGAAGCGGCGGATCAGTTCGTCGCCATTGATCTCGAGAATGCGCGCCGAGCCATGCGCGTTGTCGGTCAGGATCGGCAATTGCCAGCCCTGCCAGGAGCGCGCATTGACGCCCATGCCCTCCAGCACGATGGCGAGCAGCCCGGCGGTGACCTGTTCGCCGGTGGCCACCACGGCGTCGTATTCGCGCGCGTCATGCAGCAGGGCGGCGTCGCGGCACCAGGCGACCAGCTGATTGGTGGCGCCGGCCATGGCGGAGACCACGACGGCCACGTCATGGCCGGCGTCGACCTCGCGCTTGACGTGGCGCGCCACGTTGCGGATGCGGTCGAGATCGGCGACCGACGTCCCGCCGAATTTCATCACCAGGCGAGCCATGAACGTTCCCGGACGCGCCAAAAGGCGCTAACAAGCGGCCGCTGTGCCGGCCGCCAAAGGCGCGTATACATACCGGCGGGGTCGCGCGCCTGCAACCAGCGCCGGCGGTATTTAGCGAGATGGTTTCAATGGTTAAGCGAAAAGCCCGCTCCAGCAGCATCGATGAGGCCGAAGTCGAGCGCTTTTCGCGCCACGCCGCCGACTGGTGGGATGCACGCGGGCCGATGGCGGCGCTGCACAAGTTCAACCCGGTGCGGCTCGCCTATATCCGCGACCAGGCCGCGGAGCGGTTTGGGCGCGACCCCAAGAAGCTCGGCTGCCTGGAAGGCCTGCGCATGCTCGATATCGGCTGCGGCGGCGGCCTGCTGTCGGAGCCCTTGGCGCGGCTGGGCGCCCAGATGGTCGGCGCCGATCCGTCGGAGGAAAACATCGCGGTGGCGAGCGCGCATGCGCGGGAAAGCGGCGTCGCGGTCGACTATCGCGCCACCACGGCGGAAGACCTCGCGGCGGAAGGCGAACGCTTCGACGTCGTGCTGGCGATGGAAGTGGTCGAGCACGTCACCGACGTCGGCGCCTTCGTGGCCACCTGCGCCGCGATGGTGAAGCCGGGCGGCCTGATGATCGCGGCGACCTTGAACCGCACGCTCAAGAGCTTCGCGCTCGCCATCGTCGGCGCCGAATATGTGCTGCGCTGGTTGCCGCGCGGCACCCATCAATGGGACAAGTTCGTCACCCCGGACGAGCTCGAGCGCGCGTTCGAGCACGCCGGCTTGCAGGTGACCGGCGAGCGCGGCGTGATCTACAATCCGTTCGCCGATCGCTGGCAATTGTCGTCCGACATGGACGTCAATTACATGCTGGTGGCCGAACGTCCGCAACAGGGAGAGAAAGCCAAATGATCCTCGAACTGGTCGAATTCAACTCGCCGAAGGGCTGGACCCGCGCGCAGGTGGCGGAAGACGCGCGCCACGTCATCCCGAAATGGCAGGCCAACACGGAATTGCTGCGCAAGCATTTCCTGCTTTCGCTCGACGGCAAGACCGGCGCCGGCGTCTATATCTGGCCGTCGGTCGCGGCCGCGCAGAAGGCGCATAACGAGGAGTGGCGGCAATCGGTGATCAAGCGCACCGGGGCGGCGCCGACGCTGCGCTATTTCGACCTGTTTCTGCTGGTGGACAACGAGAAGGGCGCGGTAACCGAATTCCCCGCCGCCGCCGAACATTCAGCCGGCCGCGGCCTGAGGCGAGGAATTTTCGCCGCGCAATGCTCTGGGCCGTTTTCACCATCATCGCCGCGGCGGCGCAGACCGCGCGCAACGCCATGCAGCGCGAGCTGACCGCGACGCTCGGCACGGTCGGCGCCACCCATGTGCGCTTTCTGTTCGGCGCTCCATTCGGGCTGCTGTCTCTGGCTGGCGTGCTGCTGGCGACGGGCTCGGCCCTGCCGCATCCCGGATTTATGTTCTGGCCGTGGATTTTCGGCGGCTTCCTGGCGCAGATCGCCGCCACCGCGCTGATGCTGAAGGCGATGAACGACCGCTCCTTCGTGGTCACCATCGCCTATATCAAGACCGAGCCGGTGCAGGTCGCCCTGTTCGGCTTCGTGCTGCTCGGCGACAAGGTGACGCCTCTCCTGGCCATCGCCATCCTGATCGCGACCGTTGGCGTGATCGTCATGTCGCTCAAGCCGGGCGCCGCTCAAGCCGGCGGCATGCGGCCGACTTTGACCGGGCTGATCTCCGGCGGCATGTTCGGGCTCTCGGCCATCGGCTATCGCGGCGCCATCCTTGAGCTGCATCTCGCCAATTACGTGGTGGCGGCGACCTTCACCCTGGCGGTCGGGCTGATCTTCCAGTCGATCCTGCTCTCGGCCTATCTGGCGCTGCGCGACCCCGGCGTTTTGAAAGCGATCTTCCGCGCCTGGCGGCCGTCGCTTGTTGCCGGCTTCATGGGCGCGCTCGCCTCGCAATTCTGGTTTCTCGCCTTCGCCATCGCCACCGCGGCGAGCGTGCGCACGCTGGCGCTGGTTGAGGTGCTGTTCGCGCAGGGCATCTCGAAATTCATTTTCAAGCAGCCGACCACGGCGCGCGAAGCCTTCGGCATCGCGCTGGTGGTGATCGGCGTGGCGCTATTGGTGTGGTCGCATTGACGCGCTGTCGTCCCGGCTTCGCGGGGACGACCGCTAGTTCTTCTCGTCCGGCAAGATCGGCAGCGGGTGGAATTCGATGCCTTCCTCGGCCAGCGCCTTGGCTTCATCGAGCGAGGCCTCGCCATAAATCGAGCGGTGTTCGGTCTCACCGTAATGCATCTTGCGCGCTTCCTCGGGAAATTTCGGCCCGACATGGTCGGCGTTCTTGGTGAGGTGGTCGCGCAATTCCTTCAGCTTGGCGCGAATTTCTTTTTCCTGTGGCGACAGCACGGCGACCGGCGTCTTCTCGGCCGCCGGCGCGGGCGCTTCAGCGCGCGGTGCGGCGGGCGCCGGGCGTTTTTTTGCGCCGGTAAGCCGCGGCGCCATGATCGCTTTGCCGACTTTGGCCGAGCCGCAATGCGGGCAGCTCACCAGCCCGCGCTTGGCCTGCCGGTCGTAAGCCGCTGAATCCTGAAACCAGCTTTCGAAAGTGTGACCTTGGTCGCAGGCGAGCGCGTAGCGGATCATTCGGTGCCCCCCCTGACCACATGCAGGTGAGTCGGCTCCGCCATCGGCTCGACGATTTCGAAACGCCGGCCGTGCTGCAACGAAGGAATGCGTGCGCGCGCCTTCGTCACCTCCGCCAGATCGATCTCGGCCATCACCACCCCCGGCTCGGCGCCGCCTTCCGCCAGGATGCGGCCCCAGGGGTCGACGATCAGCGAATGGCCGAAGGTGGCGCGGCCGTTCTCGTGCTTGCCGCCCTGCGCGGCGGCGAACACGAAGCAGCCGTTCTCGATGGCGCGGGCGCGGATCAGCACATGCCAGTGCGCCTCGCCGGTCTGCTGGGTGAACGCGGAGGGGATCGTCAGCATGGTGGCGCCGGCTTCCGCCAGCGCGCGGTAGAGCGCCGGGAAACGCAGGTCGTAGCAGATCGTCAGGCCGAGCCGGCCCCACGGCAGGTCGCACAATACCGCCTGCTCGCCCGGCCGGTAGCTGTTCGATTTACGGTAGCTCTCGCCATTGGCGAGATCGACGTCGAACATATGGATCTTGTCGTAGCGGGCGGCGATGTCGCCCTTCGGGTCAATGAGAAAGGAACGGTTGGCGGCCTTGTCGGGCGAAACCTTGATCGCCAGCGAGCCGACCTGGAGGTAAATGCCGAGCTTGCGCGCCAGCTCGCGGAAGGTGGCGAGCGAGATGTCGGCTTCCTCCTCCACGATGGTGGCGAACAGCCGCTCGCGCTTGACCTCCATGATGTTGGTCATTTCCGGCGTCAGCACGTAATCGGCGCCGGCCGACTTCGCTTCGCCGATCATGCGCGTGGCGGCCTCGACATTGGCGGCGGGCGCCAGCCCCGAGCGCATCTGGATCATCGCGGCCTTGAAGGCGGCAGTGGTCATACGGAGGCCTCATCGCCGGCGAGCAGCGCATCGAGCTGGCCATCGGCCTCGAGCTCGTACAGGTCGTCGCAGCCGCCAACATGCACGCCGCCGATGAAAATCTGCGGCACGGTCATGCCGCCATTCGCGCGCTCGATCATTTCGGTCCGTCGCTCCCGATCGCGGCCCACGTCGATCTCCGTGAAGGTCACGCCCTTGCGTCTCAGCAGAGCCTTGGCCGCATGGCAATAGGAGCAATAGCCGGTGGTATAGATTTCGATAAGGGGCATAGGCGCTACTTTGGCGGTTACGGCCCCACGTTATATGGGAGTACGGACGGGCGCGACAACCCGGGCGAACACCAGCACGTCGACATGGGCGGCGCCGGCCCGCAGCAGGGCGCGGGCGCAAGTGTCGACCGTGGCACCCGAGGTGAGCACGTCGTCGATCAGCACCAGCCGGCGGCCGGCCACATGGGCCTTTGCCTCCGCCGGCACGCGGAAGGCGCCTTGCACGTTGTCGGCCCGCTCGGACTTCGACAGGCCGACCTGCTGCGGCGTGGCGCGCACGCGCTTGAGCGCGCCGTGCAGCACCGGCACGCCGCAAATATCCGCGATCGCGCCAGCCAACGCCGCCGATTGATTGAAGCGCCGCGCCCACAGCCGGCGCCAATGCAGCGGCACCGGCAGCAGCGCGTCGGCATCGGCGGTGAGCTCGCGGCCGGCGCGCGCCATCCAGCGCCCCATCATCGGCGCCAGATCGAGCCGGTCGCCGTATTTGAAGGAGAGCACCAGCGCGCGGGCGATGTCGTCATAGCGCACCGCGGCGCGCGCGCGGTCATAGGCCGGCGGAGCGGCGATCGCCTCCATCGACAACAGGCCGGGACCGGGGTCGTAGGTGAACGGAATGCCGAGCCGCGCGCAGAAGGGCGGCTCGATCAGCGAGAGCTTCGACCAGCAGGTGGCGCACAGGCCGACGCCGTCGCCGAGCGGCGCGCGGCAGGACGGACACAGCGGCGGCAGCGCAATATCGAGAATAAATTTTCCGCCGCGCTGCAATGCGGTAGCGGCGCGGGCAATCGGCGCACGAAACGCGGCGGCCATCATTGCCATTGCTTTCAGGCTAGCCCGGCGCGCCGGTCGGCTCAACGGCCGAAAGCTTATTTGCGTCCGGGTGGGCGATGGCCCTTGCCATATCACGGGGTGGGCACGCGATAAATTTGCCAACGAAACCGGGAGGAAAAAATGGTTGGTACTCAAACGAATATGCCGAAATCCATGGCCAGCCGCCGGCAGGTCCTGAAGACCGGCACGGCCGCGACGTTGCTGGCGATGACGCCCGGCGTGCTGCGCGCGCAGGAGCGCGCCATCAAGATCGGACTGGTGACGCCGGCGACCGGCCCGCTCGCGATCTTCGCCGAGCCCGATGCTTTCGTGCTGGGCGCCTTCCGGACAGCGGTGGGCGGCGGCATCAAGATCGGCAGCAAGACCCACCCGGTCGAAGTCATCGTCAAGGACAGCCAGTCCAATCCCAACCGCGCCGCCGAAGTGGCGAACGAACTGATCCTCGGCAACAAGATCGACCTGATGGTGGTCGCGCACACCCCGGACACGGTCAACCCGGTGGCCGATGCCTGCGAGATCAACGAGGTGCCTTGCCTGTCGACCGACGCGCCGTGGCAACCCTATTTCTTCGGCCGCAAGGGCAACCCGGCCAAGGGCTTCAAGTGGACCTATCATTTCTTCTGGGGCGCCGAGGCGCTGATCTCGACCTTCATCAACATGTATGACGAGTTGCCGACCAACCATGTGGTCGGCTGCCTGTGGCCGAACGATTCCGACGGCAATGCGTTCAGCGACGCGGCGCATGGCATGCCGCCGGTGCTGGCCAAGCGCGGTTACAAGGTGGTCAATACCGGCAGCTTCGATCCGTTCGCGGAAAACTTCACCTCGCAGATCGGCGCTTTCAAGTCGGCCGGTGTCGAGATCGTCACCTCGGTGCTGCCGCCGCCGACCTTCGCCAGCTTCTGGACGCAGGCCGCCCAGCAAGGCTTCAAGCCGAAAATCGTGACGCCGGGCAAGTCGGCGGAATTTCCCGCCGCCGTGAAAGCGCTCGGCCCGCTTGGCAAGAACATCGGCATCGAGGTCTGGTGGTCGCCCTATCATCCGTTTTCCTCGCATCTGACCGGGCAGTCCTCGGCGCAGCTTGCCGCCGCCTACACCAAGGCCACCAACAGGACCTGGACCATGCCGCTCGGCTTCAAGCATGCGCTGTTCGAGGTCGCCGCCGACGTGCTCAAGCGCTCCAAGGCGCTGGAGCCGAACGCGATTCGCGAGGCGATCGCGGCGACCCAATACGAATCGGTGGTCGGTCCGGTGCAGTGGCAGAAGGGGCCGGTTCCCAATGTGTCGACCACGCCGCTGGTCGGCGGGCAATGGCAAGAGGGCACGGGCGGCGAACTCGAGCTCAGAATCGTCAACAACAAGGACGAGCCGCGCATCAAGACCAACGGCAAGCTCGTGCCGCTCTGATTCCGCCGCGCCGCCCGCCTTTACAATGAAGGCGGAGAGGCAATGATAGGGCCATGTCTGGTCCCGCGATCTTCGACCGCACCCTGTTGCGCGCGCGCCAGCAGCGCGCGCGGGCGCTTGGGGCCGAGACCTTCCTGATCGACCGGGTCGCCGCCGAGCTGGGCGAGCGGCTTGCCGTGGTGCTGCGCCAGTTCGACCGCGCCGTCGATCTCGGCACGCCCACGGACGCGGTGCGCCGCGTGCTGGCGGCAAACGGCAAGGTCGCGACGCTCGTCGCCGCCGTGGCTTCGCCCGGGCGGCGCGAGGCGCCGGGCTTGAGCATTGCCGCCGACGAGGAGGCCTTGCCGTTCGCCGACGCCTCGCTCGATCTGGTCGTCTCCGCGCTGGCGCTGCAATTTGTGAATGATTTGCCCGGCACGCTGATCCAGATCCGCCGCGCGCTCAAACCGGACGGCCTGCTGCTGGCGGCATTGATCGGCGGCGACAGCCTCACCGAATTGCGCGAAGCCTTTGCGCAAGCCGAAAGCGAGATTGAAGGCGGAGTTTCGCCCCGTGTGGCACCTTTCGCGGACCTGCGCGCGCTGGGCGCGCTGCTGCAGCGCGCGGGCTTCGCGCTCCCGGTGGTCGACAGCGACCGGCTGACGGTGCGCTACGACAGCGTCTTCGCGCTCATGCGCGATCTCCGCCGCATGGGTGCGACCAATGTACTCACCGAGCGCCGCCGCGCGCCGCTCAGGCGCGCGACCCTGCAACGGATGGCGGACATCTATGCCCGGCGCTTTGCCGACGCGGACGGACGCCTGCGCGCGACGTTCGAGATTGCCTGGCTGTCCGGTTGGGCGCCGCATGAGAGCCAGCAGAAGCCGCTTAAGCCCGGCTCGGCCGCGCAGCGGCTCGCCGACGCCCTCGGCACGCGGGAGATCCCGGCCGGCGAGAAGCCGCGGCCCTGACGCCCGCGGCGATCAGTTCATGCTGTCGGAGATGCCTTGATACTTGGCCTGCATCACCGTGCCCAATCCCGTGACCACGGCGATGATGGCGCCGGCGATGCCGGCGGCGATCATCGCATATTCGATGGCCGTGGCGCCGCTTTCGTCGCGGACGAAATCGCGGAGGCTGCGCATCGCTAGGGAACTGCTCATAGACGAGTCCTGTTCAGTCGTTGTTGGGTCGACAATCACAACAATGTCATCAGGTGCGAGATTAGCGGTACATCCGCCGGAGGCATTTCGTAATCCCGCAGCCGGTTCGGTTTCACCCAGGCGAGCTTCTGCCCCTCGGTTGCGGTGACTTGCCCCTCCCAGCGCCGGCAGACATAGAGCGGCATGAGGAGATGAAAGTCGGGATAGGCGTGGCTGGCGAAAGTGAGCGGCGCGAGACATGCCTCATTGACGACGATGCCCAGTTCCTCCTTCAATTCCCGGATCAGACTTTGCTCCGGTTGTTCGCCATTCTCGATCTTGCCGCCGGGAAATTCCCACAAGCCTGCCATCGGTTTGCCGGCGGGCCGCTGGGCGATGAGCACGCGGCCGTCGGCATCGATTAACGCGCAGGCCGCGACAAGGACGATTTTGGCGCTCACAGCCCTACACCTCGACGATAAGCAGGCTTGGTTAAGAGGCTATTCCACCATGCGGTACCGGCGGGAGCTACTGCCCGGACGGTAAATGAGGTCTTAAGACCGGTAATCGCCGTTGATGGCGACGTAGTCCATGGTGAGGTCGCAGGTGAGCACCCGGTCGCGCCCCTTGCCCAGCCCGAGCGCGACTTTCAGGCTGATCTCCGGCTTCTTCATCGCCGCGCTCACTTCGGCCTCGTCGTAGCCGGGATCGCGCGCGCCCTTATGCGCGACGCGGATGCCGCCGAACCAGATCGAGAGCTTGTCGCGGTTGGCCGGTTCGCCGGCCTTGCCGACCGCCATCACGACGCGGCCCCAATTGGCATCCTCGCCGGCGATCGCCGTCTTCACCAGCGGCGAATTGGCGATCGACATGGCGATGCGGCGCGCGGACGCCTTCGACACCGCGCCCTCCACCACGATCTCGACCAGCTTGCGGGCGCCTTCGCCGTCGCGCGCGACCTGCTCCGAGAGGTTGGCCAGCACCGCGTGCAGCGCGCGTTTGAAATCCTTCAGGCGCGGGTCGCCGGCGCGCGCGATGCGCGGGCAGCGCTCGGCTTTGCCGGTCGCGAACATCATCAGCGTGTCGGACGTGGACGTATCGCCGTCGATGGTGACCGCGTTGAAGGTGTCGACGACGCCCTCCCGCAGCAGCCCTTGCAGGGCGGGCGCCGCAATCGCGGCATCGGTGAAGACGAACGACAGCATGGTGGCCATATCGGGTGCGATCATGCCGGCACCCTTGGCGATGCCGTTGACGGTCACCGTCGTCTTGCCGATGCGCGCGCGCGCGGTCGCCACCTTGGGAAAGGTGTCGGTGGTCATGATGGCGCGGGCCGCGGCGAGGAAATCTCCCGGCCGGGCGCGAGCGGCGAGGCCGTCCATCACCGGTGCGAACTTGGACGCATCGAGCGGCTCGCCAATCACCCCGGTGGAGGCGAGGAAAGTTTCCGCCGGCTTGCAGCCGGCGCTCTTGGCGGCGATTTCGGCGGTGAGCCTGGTGGCGGCGCGCCCGCTCTTGCCGGTGAAGGCGTTGGCGTTGCCGGAATTGACCACCAGCGCGCGCGCTCTTGCCCGCCTTCAAATGCGCCCGGCACCATTCGACCGGCGCCGACGGGCATTTCGAGCGGGTGAACACGCCGGCCACGGTGGTGCCGGCGTCGAACAGCGCCAGCAGCACGTCGGTGCGCCCGGCATAGCGGATGCCGGCCGCGGCGGTGGCCAGCCTTACGCCGGCGATCGCCGGCAGTTCCGGCACCTGTTGCGGGGCGAGGGGGGAGATGGCGGTGGGCATTGTGGCGGCCTTGTCATCGCCGGGCCGCGGCGAAGCCCGCGTGACCCGGTGATCCCGATTGATTAGGCAGACAAGTGCGTACCTAAGCGAGATGGTCGGCACAAGGCCGGCCATGACGAATTGAATTGATAGGATTGATCGGCGTTACTTCTTCTCCGGCTCAGCCGGCTTGGCCGGCTCCTCCGTCTTGTACATCTTCTCGATCTTGGCACTGGCGCGCAGCGAGGTCACCAGCTCGGCCTGCGCCTTGCGCGTCACATATTGCTCGATCTGCGGCTTGACCTCTTCGAACTTCGGCAGCGCCTTCATGCGCTTGTCCTCGACCTTGATCACGTGCCAGCCGAACTGGGTCTTCACCGGCTCGGAGACTTGCCCCTTGTCCAGCTTGAAGGCGGTGTCGGAGAATTCCGGCACCATCTGCTCCTTGGTGAAATAGCCGAGGTCGCCGCCATTGGCCTTGCCGGAGGGATCCTCGCTGAGCTCGCTCGCGAGTTTGGCGAAATCCTCGCCCTTCTTCAGGCGCGCGGCGATGGCCTTGATCTTGCCCTCGGCTTCCTTGCTCGCCTTCTCGTCGCCGGCGGCGGCACGGATCAGGATGTGGCGGGCGTGCACCTCCTGCTCTTGGCCCATCTGTTTGACGGCGTCGTCATAGACCTTGTGCATCGCCTCGTCGGTGAGGGCCTGCTTGCCGACCGATTGCAGCAGCTGCTCCATCAGCAGCTTGTTGCGGGCAAAGGCGACCCGGCGCTTGAAGTCGGCGCCGTCGCCCATTTTCTTGGCCTCGGCTGCCTTCGATACCAGGATCATGTCGGCCATGAACTGCACCAGGTAGTCCTGCTTCGCCTCCGGCGACATCGGCGGAATCTGCCCGGCTTCCTCCTCGGCGATGGCGAGGTCGCTCTGGTGGATTTCGGTACCATTGACCTTGGCGAGGAGCGGGTCCTTGTCCTGGGCCCGCAGCGGACCGGCGGCTGCCAGCAGCAGCGCCAAGGCGGCGGCTAAGATGCCGGCGTGGCGCGGCGCAGCCTGGAACCCGGCGAATAGGGAAGTCGTCATGGCGCTATCCTTGGCAATGAAATGGTCCGCAAGAGAAGCGGACGGCGGCGGACTTGTCGCCCAACAAACATGGCTTTGCAATGGCGGACTGGCCTGGACGGCCTAACGTCCGCGTGAATACGCATGATCCCGAAAAGCTTGTCCTCGACGTGATCGGGGATGGGTACCGGTTTTCGGAAAAGATCATGCGTGGGCAAGGACCTGCCCCATTAAGGCCGCGGCAAGCCGGCAATTGACAACAATCCGACCCCCTCCTATCTCTCCGCTGACCTCGGCTGGTTAAGCTTTGCCGGCGCGTTCGCGTTGAATTTGCCTGAAAAGTGCCGCAATTCCGGAACGCCGGAAGCCATATCCGGCCGTGGCGGCGTGCTAGAGCGGCTTTCGGATAAGATGATGCTCAAGCGAAAATTCCGCCGCCCGGCATAATTGAGGAGCCCCCGTATGATCGGCGCCGTTGCCCGCAAGCTGTTTGGCTCTGCCAACGAACGGCGGATCCGCAGCTATCTGCCGCGGGTGGCCGAGATCAATGCGCTGGAGCCGGAGCTGGAGCCGCTTTCCGACGAGGCGTTGCGGGCGCGCACCGAGGAATTCAAGAAGCGGATCGCCGAAGGCGCCTCGCTCGACGACATCCTGGTGCCGGCCTTCGCCACCGTGCGCGAGGCGGCCAAACGCACCATCGGCCAGCGCCATTTCGACGTGCAGCTGATCGGCGGCATGATCCTGCACGAAGGCAAGATTTCAGAAATGAAGACCGGCGAAGGCAAGACGCTGGTCGCCACGCTGGCGGTCTATCTCAACGCCGTCGCCGGGCGCGGCGTGCATGTCGTCACCGTCAACGATTATCTCGCCAAGCGCGACGCCGAATGGATGGGGCAGATCTATAATTTCCTCGGCCTCAGCGTCGGCGTCATCGTGCACGGGATCGACGACGAGCAACGCAAGAAGGCCTACGACTGCGACGTCACCTACGGCACCAACAACGAGCTCGGCTTCGATTATCTGCGCGACAACATGAAGTACCGGCTGGAGGACATGGTCCAGCGCGGGCACATCTTCGCCATCGTCGACGAAGTGGACTCCATCCTGGTCGACGAGGCGCGCACGCCGCTGATCATTTCCGGCCCGCTCGACGACCGCTCCGAATTCTACAACACCATCGACAGCTATATCCCGGCGCTCGACAAGACCGACTTTGAGGTCGACGAGAAGCAGCGCACGGTGACGCTGACCGAAGCCGGCATGGAAAAGCTCGAGCAGCGCTTGCGCGCGGCCGGCCAGCTCAAGGGCGATTCGCTCTACGACGTCGAGAACGTCTCGGTCGTGCATCACGTCAATCAGGCGCTGCGCGCGCACAAGCTGTTCCAGCGCGACAAGGATTACATCGTGCGCCACGGCGAGGTCGTCATCATCGACGAATTCACCGGCCGCATGATGCCGGGCCGGCGCTATTCGGAAGGACTGCATCAGGCGCTCGAAGCCAAGGAAAAGCAGCCGGTCCAGCCGGAGAACCAGACGCTCGCCTCGATCACGTTCCAGAACTATTTCCGCATGTACGAGAAACTCGCCGGCATGACCGGCACGGCGCTCACCGAAGCCGACGAGTTCCTCGACATCTACAATCTCGACGTGCTGGAAGTGCCGACCAACATGCCGTTGGTGCGCATCGACGACGACGACGAGGTCTACCGCACGGCCAAGGAGAAGTACCGCGCGATCATCGCGCTGATCGAGGACTGCAAGCTGCGCGGCCAGCCGGTGCTGGTCGGCACCACCTCGATCGAGAAATCCGAGCAGCTCGCCGACATGCTGCGCGAGGCCGGCTGGGAAGCGCACGACTTCGCCGACCCGAACGCCTTCGCCGCGCTCTATTCGGGCGACGACGGCGCCACCAAGACCAAGGTGTTTGCCATTCTCAACGCGCGCTACCACGAGAAGGAGGCCTATATCGTGTCGCAGGCTGGCGTGCCGGGCGCGATCACGATCGCCACCAACATGGCCGGCCGCGGCACTGACATCCAGCTCGGCGGCAATGCCGACATGCGTATCCGGCAGGAGATTTTTGACATTGAGGACCCGCGCGCGCGCGAAAAGGATCCGCGCGCCGACACGATCCGCTCGCAGGTGGCGCGCCTCAAGCAGAAGGCGCTCGATGCCGGCGGTCTCTACGTGCTCGGCACCGAGCGGCACGAGAGCCGGCGCATCGACAACCAGTTGCGCGGCCGCTCCGGCCGTCAGGGCGATCCCGGCCATTCCAAGTTCTTCCTGTCGCTGGAAGACGATCTGATGCGCATTTTCGGCTCCGACAAGCTCGACGGCATGCTGCAGAAGCTGGGCCTCAAGGAGGACGAGGCGATCGTTCACCCCTGGATCAACAAGGCGCTGGAAAAGGCGCAGCAGAAAGTCGAGGCGCGCAACTTCGACATCCGCAAGAACCTGCTCAAGTTCGACAACGTGATGAACGACCAGCGCAAGGTGATCTTCGAGCAGCGGCTCGATCTGATGCGCGACGAGGCGGTGGACGAAACCGTCGCCGACATGCGCCATTCGGTGATCGATGAACTGGTCGCCAAGCACATTCCCGCCAACGCCTATGCCGAACAGTGGGACATCGCCGGGCTCGACCAGGCGCTGCGCGACGTGCTCACGCTCGAACTGCCGGTGAAGGATTGGGCCAAGGAAGAAGGCATCGCCGACGAGGAAGTACGCGACCGCATCACCCGGCGCGCCGACGAGTTCATGGCGGGCAAGGTGGCCAAATGGGGCCACGACGTCATGCGCTATATCGAGAAGTCGATCCTGTTGCAGACGCTCGACCAACTTTGGCGCGAGCATCTGGTCATGCTCGAACACCTGCGCCAGGTAGTCGGCTTGCGCGGCTATGGCCAGCGCGATCCGCTCAACGAATACAAGGCGGAGGCTTTCAGCCTGTTCGAGGCGATGGTGGCGCATTTGCGCGAGGCGGTCACCGGGCAATTGATGCGCGTGGAAGTCGTGCGCCAGCCGCAGGAGGAGGAAGCCAGCAAGCTTCCCTACATGGAAGCGCACAAGGTCGACCCCGCCACCGGCGAGGACGAGATGGCGCTCGCCGCGGCGCCGCTGGCGCCCATGCTGGTCGGCAATGGCGCGCAAGCCGAGCGCAATCCGAAGGATCCCACGAGCTGGGGCAAGGTCGGCCGCAACGAGCCGTGCCCCTGCGGCTCCGGCAAGAAGTACAAGCACTGCCACGGCAAATATGTTTGAGGCGGCGCGGCGCTGACGTCTCGGATTATAAACGCCGGATTTCCCGGCGTTTATTTTTTCAGCTTTTGCGCCAGCCGCTTGCGGAACTTGCGATCGCGCTTGAGGTGCCACTCGCGGCTCATCGCGGCGGGCTTGCTCTTGCAACGCTCCGAATGCAGCAGCACCCAGAACCGCCCGCGCGTCGTGCGCGCGCCCTTGCCGGCATTATGCTGCGCCAGACGGCGTGCGACATCGCTGGTCCAGCCGACATAGGTCAGGTGGCGATTTTTGGCGACGGTGCCGAGGACGTAGACGTAAGCGCCCATGCGCCGTCATGCTAGCGCATGATCCCGAGAAACGGTTATCGGAATAGCTCACGCGCTCATGAAAAACATTGGCGAGGAACGGACCGGCACGCGAAATTGGCGGCGGTCAGCGCAGCGCGGTCCAGCGGGCCTCGAATGAACTGGCCGGAACCACCGGCTGCGCGCCGGTCAGCAAATCGTTGTTGGCCGGCGGCGGGGCCGAATAGGCGGTGCGCATTTCCGGCGCGGGCGCGGGCGCCGGCGTCTTTGGTTCGTCGCGGGCTTGCTGCACGGGCGCCACCGGAGCCGGCGCATTGTTCGCCACCGCGACCGGCTTCCTGGGCGGCGTGGCTTCCTGCCGCCTTGGATGCAGCGCGACCGGAGCGGAGGCGGTGCGCATCGGCACGGCGCGTTTTGGCTTCGCGGCCATTTCGGTATGGGTGCCGCGCAGGCCGACCGCTGCACTCTCGGCTGCCGGCGCGGCCGGCTCCGCCGGCTCGGCGGCCTCCGCCGACTTCCAGCCGCTGAACAGATTGCCGAATAGTCCGGCGGTCTTAGTCGACTGCGGTGGCGGGGCTTCGCCTTCCTTCGGCTGCGGCGCCGGCTGCGGCAGCGGCACGCTCGCCATTACCACCGGCTGCGCGGCCGGCGTCGCCACCGGCTGCGGCAGCACGACGGTGGTGGCCAGCCGCCTGCTCTCACGCGGCAGCGCGCCGGGCGCCGTGGCGATCCGCACGAGGCGGCCGTCACTGTCATAGACTTCTTGCGTGGTGAGCTGGGCCTCGAACACCGGGTTCATGCCGCCATCGATGCCGGTGCGCAGCGGCACCACGGGGACGTCGCGCGCGATGTATTCGGCCATCTGATAGAGTTCTTGCCGCCGATGATCGTTCACCGCGCTGGCGATGGCCGGGTCGAGCTGGAACGCCGGGCATTTGCCGCGGGCATTGAATGCGAGCGGCCGCGAAGCATCGGCGGGCGACGCCGCGTCGAACACGTAATGTCTGTCGCAGACCGCGACCTTCGGCTCCTGATGGGTGGCCTCGAAATGATCGTAGCCTTCCTTGATCATTTTCCAGAACGCGAAATTCGGATTGTTGCGGTGCTTGGCCATGTTCATCGCGGTCATGCGGAACGGAAAGGCCTCGAGCTGGAAATTCTTCTGCCCGCCGAAGAACGACTCGCGCGCCAGCGCGTAGATTTCCTGCATCTGCTCGTCGGTCATGGCGTAGCAGCCGCGTGACGAGCAATCGCCGTGCACCATCAGCTCGGAGCCGGTGCGGTTCCAGGCGCGGTCAAAGGCGTTCGGATAGCCGGTGTTGAAGGCCAGGTAGTAATTGGAATTCGGATTCATCTGTCCGGGCGTGATGGTGTAGAAGCCCTCGGGCGCCTGGCGATCGCCTTCCTTCACCTTGGGCCCGAGATCGCCCGACCAGCGGCAGATCGGATAGGTCTTCAGCAGCGCGAATTCGCCCAAGCGGTTCTTCTTCCAGATCTCCATCTCCGCTTCTTCCTTGAAGATGCGGACCAAGATCGGCGAATCCTTATCCATGTCCTTCGCGCTGATGTCGGCGAGCGTCTTTTCGGAAATGGGGGTCTGCGAGCGGCCGGTCGGGGCAATGCCGTCGGGATCGCAGCCGGCAAGGCCAAGCGCGGCGGCAACGGCCGCCGACGCGAGCAGGGCGCGTGCAAAGGCTCGGTTCAAACGCGGTACTCCCCGAAGGGGCGGTCCCTCATTGAGTAATCGTTATCCTTAAGATGTGGCCTCCGCAAGGCAAACGAGGACGCATTTGGCTAACGGTAAGGCTATGGTGAACCAAAGGTAAACGCGAAAAAATCTTTCTAATTCAGGGCTTTGGCGAGCCATGAAACGGGATATCCACAGGGCTGCGCCGACGGCAGGCTAGACCTGAGCGCGGCCCATGTTGAGGAATTTTTCGCGCCGCTGCCGGCGCACCGCCTCGCGGTCGAGCGGCCGCAATTCGGCCAGCGCACTGGCAATGGCCTCGCCGGCGGCGGCGATGGCAGCCTGCGGATCGCGATGGGCGCCGCCGGTCGGTTCCGGCACCACCGTGTCGATCACGCCGAAGCGCACCATGTCCTGCGCCGTGATCTTCATGTTGGTCGCCGCCTCCTGCGCCTTGGCGGTGTCGCGCCAGAGGATGGAAGCGGCGCCTTCCGGCGAGATCACGGAATAGATGGCGTGCTCCAGCATCAGCACGCGGTTGGCGGTGGCAATGGCGATGGCGCCGCCCGATCCGCCCTCGCCCAGGATCACCGCGATATTGGGCACGCCGAGCGCAAGGCAGGCGTCGGTCGAGCGCGCGATGGCCTCCGCCTGGCCGCGCTCTTCGGCGCCGATGCCGGGATAGGCGCCGGCGGTATCCACCAGCGAGATCACCGGGATGCCGAAGCGGTCGGCCATGTCCATCAGCCGCACCGCCTTGCGGTAGCCTTCGGGCTTAGCCATGCCGAAATTGTGCTTGATCCGGCTCTCGGTGTCGGAGCCTTTCTCGTGGCCGATGACACAGACGCTTTCGCCGCGGAAACGGCCGAAGCCGCCGACGATGGCCTGGTCGTCGCCGAACTTGCGATCGCCGGCGAGCGGAATGAAATTGGCGATCAGCCCCGCGATGTAGTCGAGGCAATGCGGCCGTTGCGGATGGCGCGCCACTTGCGTCTTCTGCCAGGGCGTCAGGTCCGCATAGACCTCCTTGAGCGCCAGCGCCGCCTTCACCTCGAGCCGGCTGATTTCCTCGCCGACGGCGACCGCCTTGTCGCTCTCGCCCATGGCGCGCAATTCCTCGACCTTGGCCTCCAGTTCGGCCACCGGTTTTTCGAAGTCGAGATAGGTGCGCATGGTTCCGGCTAGCATTTGATCGGGTAGTGACGCAGGCGGGCGTCTTAAGTCAAGCAATCGGGTTAATATGGTTTTTACGGCGGTTTCTGGCTAGCCGTCCGTCAGCGGGTGCAAGTCGCGCACCAGCGCCTTCAGCCGTTCTTCCAGCACATGGGTGTAGATCTGCGTGGTCGAGATGTCGGCATGGCCGAGCAGGGTCTGCACCACGCGCAGATCGGCGCCGTTGTGCAAGAGATGGCTGGCGAAGGCGTGGCGGAGCACGTGCGGGCTCAGGCGCCCGGGCGCGATCCCGCACGCTGATCCGAGCGCTTTCAATTCGCGCGCGAAATGCTGACGCGTCAGGTGGCCCTGCTCGCCGAACGACGGGAACAGCCATTTCGATGGCGCGTCGCGCTCGTTGCCGGCGCGCAGTTCGAGGTATTCCGCCATGGCGCGCTTGGCCGCCTGGTTGAGCGGCACCAGCCGTTCCTTGCCGCCCTTGCCGCGCACCACCAGCATGCGCTGATCGCGGCGCGCCGCGGTCGCCGGCAGCGCCACCAGTTCCGATACGCGCAGGCCGGTGGCGTAGACCACTTCGAGCAGGCACAGCAGCCGCGCCGCGCGCAGGCGCTGGGCCGGCGGCTGTTGGGCGTCTTCCATGGCGTGGCGCGCCTGCGCCAGCAGGCGATCGACCTCCGCGATCGAGAGCACCTTCGGAATGCTGCGTCCGCGCTTGGGCCCCTCCAGCACCGCGGCCGGATCGTCGCCGCGTTTTCCTTCCGCGTACAGAAAACGATAAAGCTGGCGCACCGCCGACAGCCGCCGCGCCAGCGACGAGGCCTTGAAGCCGCGCTCGGCGAGGCCGGCCAGAAATGCGCGCAAGTCGTCGGTGTCGGCGGCGGCGATCGTGCGGCGGACGGCGCGCAGATGCGCGCTCAGATCGGCGAGGTCGTTGCGGTAGGCGGCCAGCGTGTTGCTGCCGGCGCCGCGCTCGGCCGCCAGCATGTCGAGGAACAGCTCGACCAGCGCTTCGTCTGATGCTCCTTGCCGGCGGGCCATCGCGCGGGTCCCGCGCTAGTGGTTTTTGAGGAATTTGTCGGGCGGGATCGTCACCACGATCTCGCGCGGCTGGTACGTCACGAAATTGGCGAGCGAGAATACCGCGATATAGGCGAGGCCGCCGAGCAGGCCGACGACAACGAGAAACCTGAAGAGACTCGGCATGAATCGCGGTCCGGCAGGGGCCCGCGGCAGGCGGGCGAATTTCGCATGTGCACGAACGCTTTCCTTAACCAGGCTCAAGACCCGCCAACGCGGTTGTCTCGATTGCTGGTATATGGAACCGTGGCGTCGATTTGGAACTCTAGCATGGCTAACAGTGCCATTCAAAAAGCCGCGGGAAATGACGTGGAATCGGCGATCGTGCGCGCGCTCGGCCGCCGTTCGATCGTGCTGGTCGGCATGATGGGCGCCGGCAAGTCGTCGGTCGGCCGCCGGCTGGCCGCCCGGCTCGGGATTTCGTTCGCCGACGCCGATACCGAGATCGAGACCGCCGCCAGCATGACCATTCCGGAAATCTTCGAAAAGCACGGCGAAGGCTATTTTCGGGCCGGCGAAGCGCGCGTGATCGCGCGGCTGCTGGACAACGGCCCGCAGGTGCTGGCGACCGGCGGCGGCTCCATCATGGACCAGAACACCCGCGACCTGATCCACATCAAAGGCATCTCGGTCTGGCTGAAGGCCGATCTCGACGTGCTGCTGAAGCGCACCAAGCGGCGCAACGACCGCCCGCTGGCCGCAAAGATCAAGGACCTGCTGCCGCTGCGCGAGCCGGTCTATGCGCTGTCCGACATCGTCGTGCAGTCGCGCGACGAGCCGCACGAAACCATCGTCGACGAAATCATCGCCATGCTGGCGAAGCCGCTCGGCATTGCGGCGGGCGCGGGAGAATAAGCCATGACCGCGCCGCTGCGCCAAGGGGAGCTTGCCGAACCGATCGTGGTTAAGGTCGCGCTGGGCGCGCGCGCCTACGACATCGTCATCGGCCGCGGCCTGCTCGCCACGCTCGGCGAGCGCATCACGGCGCTGCGGCCGGGCGCCAAGACCGCGATCGTCACCGACGCCACCGTGGCCAAGCACCATCTCGCCGCCGCCGAGGCCGCGCTGAAATCCGCGCGCCTGGAAAGCTCGGCCATCGTGGTGCCGGAAGGCGAGGGCTCCAAGAGCTTCGCGACCTTCGAGACCGTGTGCGAGGCGATCATCGCGGCCCATATCGAGCGCGGCGATCTGGTGATCGCGCTCGGCGGCGGAGTGATCGGCGATCTTGCCGGCTTCGCGGCGGCGAGCGCGCGGCGCGGTCTCGATTTCGTGCAGGTGCCGACCACCCTGCTGGCGCAGGTCGATTCGTCGGTCGGCGGCAAGACCGGCATCAATTCCCGCCACGGCAAGAACCTGGTCGGCGCCTTCCATCAGCCGATCCTGGTGATCGCCGATACGGCGCTGCTCGACACGCTGCCGCTGCGCGAATTCCGCGCCGGCTATGCCGAGGTCGCCAAATACGGGCTGCTCGGCGACGCCGCGTTCTTCGCCTGGCTGGAGGCCAACTGGCAGGACGTCTTCTCCGGCGGAGCGGCGCGCGAGCACGCCATCGCGGTGTGCTGCCGCGCCAAAGCCGGTATCGTGGCGCGCGACGAGCGCGAGACCGGCGAGCGCGCATTGCTCAATCTCGGCCACACCTTCGGCCACGCGCTGGAAGCCGGCGCCGGCTTTTCCGGCCGGCTGCTGCACGGCGAGGCGGTGGCGCTCGGCTTGGCGCTGGCGTTCGATTTCTCCGCCCGCAAGGGCCTGATCGGCGCATCCGACGCCGCGCGCGCGCGCGCCCATCTTGCGGCGGTCGGCCTGCCCACCCATCTGAAGGATGTCCCCGGCGGCGTGCCGGGCATCGACGCGCTGATGGACCTGATCGCGCAAGACAAAAAAGTGAAGCGCGGCAAGCTCACCTTCATCCTGGTGCGCGGCATCGGCCAGGCCTTCGTCGAAAATGACGTCAGTGCGGCCGAGGTGCGCGCCTTCTTGGCCGATAAACTCGCCAGCGCGTAATCCCGAAACGAGGAAACCGTTTTTCGGATAAAATCACGCGCCCGGAATAACCTATGACTGCGAACGACTGGCTGTCCCTCGTCATTGTGCTGGTGTGCCTGCTGCTGTCGGCGTTCTTCGCCGGCAGCGAGACGGCGCTCACCGCTTCCTCGCGCGCCAGCATGACGCGGCTGGAAAAGCACGGCAACCGCCGCGCGGCGATCGTCAACCGCCTGCTCGAACAGCGCGAGCGGTTGCTCGGCGCGCTGCTGTTCGGCAACAACGCGGTCAACATCGCCGCCTCGGCGCTCGCCACCGGCGTGCTGCTGGCCTGGTTCGGCAAAGCCGGCGTGGTTTATGCCACCGTCATGATGACCGTCGTCGTGGTTGTGTTCTCCGAGATTCTGCCGAAAACCGCCGCGTTCAACGCGCCCGACCGCATCGCACTCGCGGTGGCGCGGCCGATGTATTGGTTCGTCAAATTGTTCGGCCCGGTGCTGATGGCGATCGAGGCGCTGGTGCGCTGGCTGCTCAAGTTGATCGGCATGAATGTCGGCGAGGATCAGCAGGTGTTGTCGGCGCGCGAGGAATTGCGCGGCGCCGTCGATCTGTTCCACCGCGAGGGCGGCGTCGAAAAGGTCGACCGCGACATGTTCGGCGGCGTGCTCGATCTGCGCGAGCTGGTGGTCTCCGACGTGATGATCCACCGCACCAACATGATTACGTTGAACGCCGACGACCCGCCCGAGGACGTGGTCAACACGGTGATCGCCTCGCCGGTGACGCGGCTGCCGCTCTGGCGCGAAGAGCCCGAGAACATCATCGGCATATTGCACGTGAAGGATCTGTTGCGCGCGCTGCATGCGGTGGATGGCGACGCTTCCAAGGTCGACATCGCCGCGCTGTTGACGCCGCCCTGGTTCGTGCCCGACACGCGCCCGGTTTCCGAGCAGCTCAAGGCGTTCCGCCGCCGCAAGACGCCGTTCGCGCTGGTGGTGGACGAATATGGCGAGGTCGAAGGCCTGGTCACGCTCGAGGATATCTTGGAAGAAATCGTCGGCGACATCACCGACGAGCACGACGTCGCTATGCCGGGCGTGCGCAAGCAGCCGGACGGTTCGGTCAATGTGGACGGCGCGGTGACCATCCGCGACCTCAACCGCGTCATGGACTGGAACCTGCCGGACGAAGAGGCTACCACCATCGCCGGGCTGGTCATCCACGAGGCGCGCTCGATCCCGGAAGTCGGGCAAAGCTTCACCTTCCACGGCTTCCGCTTCCGCGTGCTGCGCCGCGAGCGCAATCGCATCACCGCGCTGCGCATCCAGCCGCTGCCGCGCAAGCCGTCGGCGAAGGTTTAGTGAATCTTCCCGTTCGTCCCCGCGAAAGCGGGACCTAGGGCCGCTCGCGCAATCTCGTAATATCTGGATTCCCGCTTGCGCGGGAATGAGCGGGGAGGCTACGCACCTTCCCCCGGCGCGGCGGCATGGATGGCGAGCGCATGCACGCCGCCGGCGAGTTCATCCGAAAGAATCTTGTTAATCATGCGATGGCGCTCGATCCGGGTCTTACCTTTGAACGCTTGCGATACGATATAGACCCGGTAATGAGTTTGCCCGCCCGGCCGGTGCCCGGCATGGCCTTCGTGTCGGTGCGATTCGTCCACCACCTCGAGGCTTTGCGGTTCGAAAGCCTCGGTCAACTTCTTTGTGATGAGATCGGCGGTGCGCATGCGGCCCGGATTACGAGAGGGCGGCGTGCAGGTCAATGGCGGCGGCGTGCCCGTTCGAGGACGCGGCACCGTTGTCAAGTCTTGAAGATGACACGTCTAATGGCGCATAGTGTTCGGTCATGAAATTCGACTCGCCACTTTTTGATCGCGTCCGCGTCAAGCCGGACAAGGATCGCCGGCCGAAAACCGGCGGGCCGGCTTGCCAATGGGCGGGCTGTAAGGAAAAGGCGTCCCATCGCGCGCCCAAGGGGCGGGATAACGAGAAGGACTACTGGCGCTTCTGCCTCGAGCACGTGCGGCAATACAATCAGTCGTACAATTTCTTCAAGGGCATGAACGACGCCGCGGTGATGGCCTACCAGAAGGATGCCATCACCGGCCATCGCCCGACCTGGAAGATGGGCACCGGCAAGGCCCAAACGCGGGCAGATTTTCGCACCTTCGGCAAAGGCGATAGCGCCGACCCGTTCAGCCTGTTCGGCGACGGCATGCGCGCCGAGCAGCAGGCGCGCGCGGAGACACGCCCGGCCGATCCGCAATGCCGAGCGCAAGGCGCTCGATACGCTGGGGCTCGATGTCGACGCCACCCCGCACCAGGTGAAAATGCGTTTCAAGGAACTGGTGAAACGCCACCATCCCGACGCCAATGGCGGCGACCGCTCGAGCGAAGACCGGCTGGTCGCGGTCATCCAGTCGTACAACTATCTGAAATCGGTCGGTTTCGGCTGACCCCCGGCGGGGCGGCAAAAGCAACCCAGCCCCGCCTTCCACACAGGCCGGATCGTACCTATCTCATTGATAATATTGATGCGGACATCTACGCGGGGCGGGTTTTTCGGAACGCGTGCGTCTGCTAAGTTGCCCCCGTCACCAGCCGGACCGTATCCGTCGAACCGCATCAGGGCTTCGGGGGCTCCGAAGCCACGGAGGATCAATGACTGCCGCAGTGGAAGAAGTCGCCGGCCTGCCCGACATGAAAGTGTCGATCCGTCAGGTCTTCGGCATCGATAGCGACATGGAAGTGCCGGCCTATTCGACGGCCGACGAGCACGTGCCCGACATCGACCCCGATTACCGGTTCGACCGGCCGACCACGCTCGCGATTCTCGCCGGCTTCGCCAAGAACCGCCGCGTCATCGTCACCGGCTATCACGGCACCGGCAAGTCCACCCATATCGAGCAGGTCGCCGCACGGCTCAACTGGCCCATGGTGCGCGTCAACCTCGACAGCCACATCAGCCGTATCGACCTGATCGGCAAGGACGCCATCGTCATCAAGGACGGCCAGCAAGTCACCGAATTCCGCGACGGCATTCTGCCCTGGGCCTACCAGCATAATGTCGCGCTCTGCTTCGACGAATACGACGCCGGCCGCCCGGACGTGATGTTCGTGATCCAGCGCGTGCTGGAATCCTCGGGCCGGCTCACGCTGCTCGACCAGAGCCGCGTGATCAAGCCGCATCCGGCGTTCCGCCTGTTCGCCACCGCCAACACCATCGGCCTCGGCGATACTTCCGGCCTCTATCACGGCACCCAGCAGATCAATCAGGCGCAGATGGACCGCTGGTCGATCGTCACCACGCTCAACTACCTGCCGCATGACAACGAGGTGGAGATCGTGCTGGCGAAAGCCAAGCACTATCGCAACGAGCAGGGCCGCGACATCGTCAACAAGATGGTGCGCGTCGCCGATCTGACGCGCAACGCCTTCATGAACGGCGACATCTCGACGGTGATGAGCCCGCGCACGGTGATCACCTGGGCGGAGAATTCCGAGATCTTCAACGATATCGGTTTCGCCTTCCGGCTCACCTTCTTGAACAAATGCGACGAGCTGGAGCGGCCGATCGTGGCCGAGTTCTATCAGCGTTGCTTCGGCGTCGAGTTGCCGGAATCGTCCGTGAACGTGGCGCTGTCGTAGTGTTGTCGTCCCCGCGAAGGCGGGGACCCATAACCCCGGTGTTGCGATAGAGCCGAGACGTCAGTGAGTATGGGTTCCGGGCTCGGCGCTGCGCGCCGCCCCGGAACGACGGAAGAACAAATGGCCTCCAACATCAAATCCAAACCGTCGCCGAAGGACTCGCCGACCGAGCCGTTCAAGCGCGCGGTCACCGGCTGCCTGCGCGCGATCGCGCGCAAGCCGGAGCTGGAGGTTTCCTTCGCCGCCGAGCGTCCCGGCCTGATGGGCGGCAAGGTGCGGCTGCCGGAACCGCCGCGCAAGCTGAGCAAGGGCGAGGCGGCGATCGTGCGCGGCCATGCCGACGCCATCGCGTTGCGAATCGCCTGCCACGATCCGGCGGTGCACCGCCGTCTGCAGCCGGGCGGCCAGCAGGCGCGCGCGGTGTTCGAGGCGGTCGAGCAGGCGCGCGTCGAGGCGATTGGCGCGCGGCGCATGGATGGCGTCGCCATGAATCTGACCGCCATGCTGGACGAGCGCTTCCACCGCGGCAAGTTCGACGAGATCACCGAGCGCGCCGACGCGCCGATCGAGGACGCGCTGGCCTTGCTGGTACGCGAGCGCTTGACCGGCATGGCGCCGCCGCCGGCGGCCAAGAAGCTGGTCGATCTCTGGCGTCCGCTGATCGAGGACCGCGCCGGGCGCGATCTCGACCGGCTGGAGGGTGTGGTCGAGGACCAGCGCCAGTTCGGCGACGCGGTGCACGACCTGCTCGATGCGCTCGAAATGGGCGACGACCGCAGCCGCGATTCCGAGGAGGAAGACGAGGAGGGCGAGGAGGATCGCCGCAAGCAGGACTCCGGCGAGGATGGCGAGGCGGCCGACTCGGACGAGATGCAGCGCATGAGTACGGAGGACACCCAGGTGTCCGCCGAGGATATGCCGGATTCCGCCTCTGAGGCGGCCGAGGCGCCGACCGCCGACATGGCCGACGATACCGATATGGGCGACGCCGAGACCCCGGGCGAGCCGCAGCGGCCGCGCCAATTCGGCGCCAACGAGCCGCGCGGCCCGGACTATCGCGCCTTCACGTTCAAGTTCGACGAGACGGTAGCGGCCGAGGAGCTGTGCGAGCCGGAGGAACTGGACCGCCTGCGCGGCTATCTCGACAAGCAGCTGTCGAATTTGCAGGGCGTGGTCGCCCGCCTCGCCAATCGGCTGCAACGCCGGCTGATGGCGCAGCAGAACCGCTCGTGGGAGTTCGATCTGGAGGAAGGCCTGCTCGATCCGGCCCGGCTGTCGCGCATTGTGATCGATCCCATGCATGCGCTCTCGTTCAAGGCCGAGAAGGACATGCAGTTCCGCGACACCGTGGTCACGCTGCTGCTTGGACAATTCCGGCTCCATGCGCGGGCGTCCGATCACGGTCGCCGCCACCTGCGCCGACATCCTGGCGCGCACGCTCGAGCGCTGCGGCGTCAAGGTCGAGATCCTCGGCTTCACCACCCGCGCCTGGAAGGGCGGCCAGTCGCGCGAGCATTGGCTCACCGCCGGCAAGCCGGCCAATCCGGGCCGGCTCAACGATCTGCGCCACATCATCTACAAGGCGGCCGATGCGCCGTGGCGGCGCGCGCGCAAGAATCTCGGCCTGATGATGCGCGAGGGCCTGCTCAAGGAGAACATCGACGGCGAGGCGCTCGACTGGGCGCATAAGCGGCTGTTGGCGCGCACCGAGCAGCGCAAAATTCTCATGATGATTTCCGACGGCGCGCCGGTCGACGATTCCACGTTGTCGGTCAATCCCGGCAATTATCTCGAACGGCATCTGCGCTGGGTGATCGAGGAGATCGAAACCCGTTCGCCGGTGGAACTGATCGCCATCGGCATCGGCCACGACGTGACGCGCTACTACCGCCGCGCCGTCACCATCGTCGACGCCGAGGAACTCGGCGGCGCCATGACCGAGAAGCTCGCCGAGCTGTTCGAGGAAAATGCTTCCGCCGAGCGGCCGCGCCCGCTGCGGAGGAGACGCGTGGCGTGATCGCCGCCTGGCTGCGCCGCCGCTGGTTCGTCGCCGGCATTTTATTGGCGGCGCTGTCGATCGCCGCTGGCTCCTATGCGCTGGCCGAGGCGCTGCGCACCAGCCCGGCGATAACGCGCATCGCCGTGCAGGCGACGACGATCGATTCCTTCGACAACCGCGATCCGACGCGGGTGCGATTCGGCGCGCTGGAATTCCGCGGCGGCCTCGTCCTCACCTCGCCATATCAAGCGTTCGGCGGCATTTCCGCGCTGCTGGTCGAGCCCGACGGCAGCCGTTTCCTCAGCCTCACCGACAACGGCTCCTGGCTGCGCGGGCGCATCGTCTATGAAAACGGCCGGCCCGCCGGCATCGCCGATGCCGAGATGGCGCCGATCCTCGGGCCCGACGGGCTGCCGCTCGCCGCGCGCGGCTGGTTCGACACCGAATCGCTCACCGAGGTCGACGGCACGCTCTATGTCGGCATCGAGCGGGTCGAGAAGATCGTGCGCTTCGACTATCGCCGCTTCGGCCTTGCCGCGCGCGGCGAGCCGATCAAGGTGCCGGACGATTTTCACACCTTCACCTACAACAAGAGCCTGGAATGCCTGACGGTGCCGCCGCAGGGTTCGCCGCTCGCCGGCCAGCTGATCGTCATCACCGAGCGCAGCCTCGACGCGCAAGGCAATCACCGCTCCTATCTGCTCAACGGCGATCATGTCGCGCGCTTTTCCGTCAAGCGCAGCGACGATTTCGACGTCACCGATTGCACCATTCTGGCCCCGGCGGATCTGCTGCTGCTCGAGCGCCGCTTTTCGCCGGCGCGCGGCGTCGCCATGCGCATCCGCCGCATCGCGCTCGCCGGCATCAAGCCGGACGCGCTGATCGAGGGCAAGCCGCTGATCGTGGCCGATCTCGGCTACCAGATCGACAATATGGAAGGCATCGCGGTGCATCGCAACGCGGACGGCGAAACCATCATCACGCTGGTGTCGGACGATAATTTCTCAATCATCCAGCGCAATATCCTGCTGCAATTCGCGCTGGTGGGGGAATGACTTAAACGCTCAGCTCGCCGCCGGCTCAGGCGCCGCGCTCGCCCTCTTCTTCACGATGGCGCGCTTGAGTTCGAGCATCTTCGGCGCCAGCTCGTCGTCCTTGGCCTTGAGCAGGAAGGCGTCGAGCCCGCCGCGATGGTCCACGGTCCGAAGCGCATTGGCCGACACCCGCACCCGCACCCTGCGCTTAAGGGAATCGGATATCAGCGTGACATTGCGCAGGTTCGGCATGAACCGCCGCTTGGTCTTGATATTGGAGTGGCTCACTTTGTGCCCGACCTGCGCCTTCTTGCCGGTCAGATCGCAACGCCATGACATGGCTCATCCCTCGAAAATGCGCCGGCGCGTGCAGCGCCGGTCCGGTCGTCCATCGTGGAAGTCGGCCGGACGTATAGAGAGCGGGGTTGCGAGCGTCAAGCCGCGGAATTGAGCCGGTTTTTAACCGTTTTTGCGTCGTCCGCGGGCCCTCCGCGCGGCGCCCCGGCGATCAAACATTCGACGTATTCCGCGCCGACCTAGAGGCATCGAAATCCGGCGAATTCGACGCTTTCCTGTGGGGCAACAGGCGCTCGGACCGGTGCGACGCTTGCATGCCGGTCACAACCGCCGGCTATATGCCCGGCGTCGGCCGCCACCGAGCGAAGCATTCGCCCGGCGTGAAAATGGGTGAATATTCGTGTTGGCATTGCGCCGCCATTTCCGCCTCGTGCTGATGCTCGCCGCCGCGCTGGCGGCCGCCGCGCCGGTCGCCGTTCGCGCCCAGGGCAAGCTGGATGCGCAATATTCGGCGACGCTGGCCGGCATCACCATCGGCAAGGGCAGCTGGGTGGTCGATATCACCGACAGCTATTACACGGCGTCGGCGAGCGGCACCGCCGCCGGCCTGGTGCGCGTCTTTACCGGCGGTCACGGCACCACCGCCGTCCATGGCACCCTGCAAGCCGGCCAGCCGCTGGCCACGATCTACGACTCCATGATCGTCACCAGCAAGAAGACCGATGAGGTCCAGCTCACGGTCGACAATGGCGACGTCAAGGACTCCCGGCTCGATCCGCCGCTGGATACCGAGCCGGATCGCGTGCCGATCACCGAGGCGCACCAGCACGGCATCCTCGATCCGATGACCGCATCGCTGCTGCGCACGCCCGGCAACGGCGATCCGTTGTCGCCGGAAGCCTGCCAGCGCTCGCTGGCGGTGTTCGACGGCCGGCTGCGCTACGACCTGCAATTCGCCTTCAAGCGCATGGATCGCGTGAAGGCGGCCAAGGGCTATGCCGGACCGGTGGTGGTGTGCGCGGTTTATTTCTCGCCGATCGCCGGCTACATCCCGTCGCGCGCGGCCATCCGCTACATTTCCAAGCTGCGCGACATTGAAGTCTGGCTGGCGCCGATCGCCGGCACGCGCGTGCTGGTGCCGTTCCGCGCGCAAGGGCCGACCCCGATCGGCCGGGTGGTGGTCGAAGCCACCCAATTCGTGTCGGCGCCGGTCACGACCAGGGCCTCGGCCAATGGCATGAAAACCCCGTGAGAGCGCGTGATCCCGAAAAAAATGCCTGCGCCCGGCCCGATCGGGAGTGCGCCCTGGTTTGCGAAAAAAGATCCCGCGCCATGGAGCAGGGGCTTGACTCTTGAACTGGCGGCGAGCGTCGCCCGTGTTAACGTTTAGCGGGCGCTAACAGCCGCTTGAATCGGCCCGCGCTACCCGATCTTGTGGCCTTGAGGGTATCGCTTGCCAGATATCGCCGTGAACGAAGTCATACACCCCCCGAGTTAGCGATTCGGGCGCGATTCGTTCCAGACTCGTTCTAAAGCTTAACCCGCGGCCTTGTCTGTCGTCGCATTGTGATACAGGAAGCCTTTGGTAGGGCTGTGAAACGGCCCCTGCCACCAGTCTGGACGCGTAATGGCCATCACCTTTTCCCCACAGCCGAACCGAGCATCGCGTGCCCGCGGCGCCGGCGTCACCGCCGTGCTGGGGCCCACCAATACCGGCAAGACCCATCTCGCCATCGAGCGCATGCTGGCGCATTCCTCAGGCATGATCGGGCTGCCGCTGCGTCTGTTGGCGCGCGAGGTCTACAACAAGGTGGTCGATCGCGCCGGCAAGGACGCGGTGGCGCTGGTCACCGGCGAGGAGAAGATCAAGCCGCCGAATCCGCGCTTCTGGGTCTCCACCGTCGAAGCCATGCCGCGCGACCTCGACGTGGCGTTCCTGGCGATCGACGAGGTCCAGCTCGGCGCCGACTTCGAGCGCGGCCATGTGTTCACCGACCGCATGCTGAACATGCGCGCGCGCGAGGAGACGCTGGTGCTGGGCGCGGCCACCATGCGGCCGATGGTGGAGAAATTGCTGCCGGGCGCGCATATCGTCAGCCGGCCGCGGCTGTCGATGCTCACTTACGCCGGCGAGAAGAAGCTGACCCGGCTGCCGTCGCGCTCGGCCATTGTCGCGTTTTCGGCGGAGGAAGTTTACGCCATCGCCGAATTGATCCGCCGCCAGCGCGGCGGCGCCGCGGTGGTGCTGGGCGCGCTCAGCCCACGCACCCGAAACGCGCAGGTCGCGCTTTATCAGTCCGGCGATGTGGATTACCTGGTGGCCACCGACGCCATCGGCATGGGTCTCAATCTCGACGTCGATCACGTGGCGTTCGCGGCCGACCGCAAATTCGACGGCTACCAGTTCCGCAAGCTCAATCCCGCCGAGCTGGCGCAGATTGCCGGCCGCGCCGGCCGCGCCACCCGCGACGGAACTTTCGGCACCACCGGACGCTGCGATCCGTTCGAGCCGGAACTGGTGCAGGCCCTGGAGAGTCATACCTTCGAGCCGATCCGCCTGCTGCAATGGCGCAATTCCGCGCTCGATTTCGCGTCGATCGGCGCCTTGCAGGCCTCGCTGGCGGCGGCGCCGACCGAGCCGGGGCTCACGCGCGCGCCGACGGCGGAAGATATTCTCGTTTTGGAACACGCCGCGCGCGACGAGCACGTGCGAGCGCTGGCGGTCAAGCCTTCCGCCATCGAGCGGTTGTGGGAGGTCTGCCAGGTTCCCGACTATCGCAAGATCGCGCCCGCCACTCATGCCGAACTGGCGGTCACCCTCTATGGATTTCTGATGCGAGAGGGTAACATCCCGGTCGACTGGTTCAGTCAACAGGTGGCGCAAGCCGACCGAACCGACGGCGGCATCGACACCCTCTCCAACCGGATCGCGCATGTCAGGACCTGGACTTTCGTCGCCAACCGCCCGGATTGGCTCGCCGACCCGGAGCACTGGCAAGGCGTCACCCGCGCGGTCGAAGACAAGCTGTCCGATGCGCTGCACGAACGCCTGGCCGAACGTTTCGTGGACCGCCGCACCAGCGTGTTGATGCGGCGGCTGCGAGAGAACACGATGTTGGAAACCGAAATCGGAAAGACCGGCGAAGTCACCGTCGAAGGCCATGCCATCGGCCGGCTCGACGGATTCATGTTCGCGCCCGATGCCTCCGCCGCCGCAGGCTCCGAAGCCAAGGCGCTCAACGCCGCCGCGCAGAAGGCGTTGGCCGGCGAGATCGAGGCGCGCGCCACCAAACTGTCGCAGGCATCGAACGACCAGATCGTGCTGGCGAGCGATGGCGCGCTGCGCTGGACCGGCGACTTGGTCGGCAAGTTGATTCCCGGCGACGACGTGTTGCGCCCGCGCCTGCGCATCGTCGCCGACGAGCACTTGACCGGACCGGCGCGCGAACTGGTGCAGAATCGGCTCGATCTCTGGCTCAAGACGCATATCGAGAAGCTGCTGGCGCCGCTGTTCTCGCTCACCGCCGCCGATGACGTGACCGGCATGGCGCGCGGCATCGCGTTCCAGTTGGTGGAGTCGCTCGGCGTGCTGGAGCGCCAGAAGGTGGCCGAAGAGGTCAAAGGCCTCGATCAGCCGGCGCGCGCCACTTTGCGCAAATACGGCGTGCGCTTCGGCGCCTATCACATCTATCTGCCGGTGCTGCTCAAGCCGGCGCCGCGCGCGCTGGCGACGCAACTCTGGGCGCTCAAGCACGAGAGCCCGGACGCCAAGGGAGTCGGCGAGTTGCTGCATCTGGCCGGCAGCGGCCGCACCTCAATTCCCGTGGACAAGGAAACGCCGAAGCCGCTCTACCGCACCGCCGGCTATCGCGTCTGCGGCGAGCGCGCGGTGCGCGTCGACATCCTGGAGCGGCTCGCCGATCTGATCCGCCCGGCGCTGTCCTGGCGCGCAACCTCGCCCGGCCCGAAACCGGACGGCGTATTCGACGGCCGCGGCTTCGTGGTCACCGGCGCGATGACGTCGCTCACCGGCGCCTCGGGCGAGGACTTCGCCTCCATCCTGCGCTCGCTCGGCTATCGCATGGAGCGGCGCCCGAAGCCGGCCGAACCGGCACTGCAAGCCGCGGCTGTGCCGGCCGACACGCAAACGGTCAACGCACCGGCTGCTGAAACGCCGGCCGCCGAAGTGCCGGTCGCCGATCTGACGGTGATCGAAATTGCCGCGCCCGCATTGGCCGCGCCGCAGCCGGAACCTGCGCCGGCTGAACCGCCGCAAATCGAATCGCCACAAGCCGAGTCGCCGCCGACCGAGCTGGCAGCGAGCGAGCCGACAGAACAGAAGGCGCCGGTTGCCGATGTTTTGCCGCCGGAGGGCGAAGTTCACAAAGAAGAGCAAGTTGCTCTGGACCGGCCAGAGGCCGGTTGCGGCAAGCGCCGAGCAGACGAACAGCGAAGCTGCGGCCAGTTCTGCCGCCGCGGAGCCGGCCTTGATCGAGGTCTGGCGGCCGGCCGGCCGGTTCGAGAAGCGGCCGAATCGCCCGCGCCGTCCACGCCGTCCGCAAAAAGCGCCGGTGCAAGCGGCGGCGCCGGCTCCCGCGGAAACTGGCGAAGCCGTTGCAGCCACCACCACCACGGCTGACACTTCGCCGCCCGCAGCGCCGGCCGAAACCACCGAAAAGCCGCGCGGTCCGCGCCCCGACCACGAACGCAAGGATCGCCAGCAGCGGCAGGACCGCCACGAGCGCCAGCAGCGGATGGAGCGCCAGGGCCAGCGCTCCGAGCGTCACGACGGCGCGCAACGCCGCGACCGTCCGCCCCGCCGCGACCGCGGCGAGCGCGTGGATCGCGCCGAGCGCGAGCAGTATTACGCCAAGCCCTATGGCGGCGGCGCGGAGCGCCGCGACAAGCAGCCGGATCCCAATTCGCCGTTCGCCAAGCTCGCCGCCCTCAAGCAGCAGCTTGAGCAAAGCACTAAAGATTCCTGACGCGCATGATCCCGAAAAGCATGTCCTCGACCCCGATCGGGGATGGCCGCCGGTTTTCGGACAAGATCATGCGCAAGTTTTGAAATCTTGGACCGCCAACGCATCGACAAATGGCTGTGGCACGCGCGCATGGTGCGCACGCGCAGCGACGCCGCCGCGCTGGCGGAAGCAGGCTTCGTGCGGCTCAACGGCAAGCGCGTGAGCGCGCCGAGCCAGCTGGTGCGCCTCGGCGACGTGGTGACGCTGGCGCTCGACCGCTCGGTCAAGGTGATCCAGGTCGAGGGCTTTTGCGAAAGGCGCGGGAGCGCGCCCGCGGCCCGCGCGCTTTACCGCGATTTGACAACAAGTTCCGGGGCCAAGGCCTGCACCTTCGCCGGCATCCCCCCTAAGGTTTCGCCCCGAAACGGCCGCTGACCACCCCCGGTCGTGGAATCGGCGTGGCTTGCGGCCTCGCTAGCGTTACGATAGGCAGCCCTGCTGCTTTGAAGTGCGGAGCCGGAATGACCTACGTCGTCAACGAAAACTGCATTAAGTGCAAATACATGGACTGCGTGGAGGTGTGTCCGGTGGACTGCTTCTACGAAGGCGACAACATGCTGGTGATCCACCCGGACGAATGCATCGATTGCGGCGTCTGCGAGCCGGAATGCCCGGTCGACGCCATCAAGCCGGACACCGAGCCGGGCCTCGAGAAGTGGCTGGAATTGAACGCCGAATACGCCAAGACCTGGCCGAATATCACGGTCAAAGGGCAGGCGCCGGCCGATGCCAAGGATTGGGAAGGCGTGCCGGAAAAGTTTAAAAAATTCTTCTCCGCCAAGCCGGGAACCGGCGATTAAGCCAGTCGGCGCTCCCGGACGGCGGTTTGGGCGCGCCGGCAGCGACCGGTGTGACGGCGTTAACCGATATGCCAATTTTGCAGGCATGTTACCGCCGAATTGCGCATTTACGACGTCATAAGGCTTTGATTTTGGCCAAAAATGTGTTATGTAAGTCAAATCCGATGATGATGAAAAACGCCGCTACGGATGCGCTCCCTTGCTCGGGAGCCTTATTTTTCGCGGCAACTACCCCCAAGGGTCTCGAGAGAGGGCGTGCAACCCACGCGTGAGCAGTGGCAGGAAAACCGCGTCAAAAAGCTAAGAAAGGTTCCACCGGCATGAGCCGGAGACCGAAAAAGTCTGCCGAAGCGCGGCGGACCTCTCATGCCTCGCGCGGCGCCGTCCGCGGCGGGGCTCCCGCAGCCAAGATTGCCGGCAGCCACAAAGCGGCCGGTGAAGGAGTATTGCCCGGAATGCCCAGCAAGAAGACGACCCAACGACAAGGCTTCAAGACCAACGAATTCATCGTCTATCCGGCCCACGGGGTCGGCCAGATCCTGGCCATCGAGGAACAAGAGGTCGCGGGCGCCAAGCTCGAGCTGTTCGTCATCAACTTCGTCAAGGACAAGATGACGCTGCGGGTTCCGACCGCCAAAATCGTGTCGGTCGGCATGCGCAAGCTGGCGGAGCCCCCGCTGGTCAAGCGCGCGCTCGAGACGCTCAAGGGCCGCGCGCGCATCAAGCGCACCATGTGGTCGCGCCGGGCGCAGGAATACGAAGCCAAGATCAATTCGGGCGACATCGTCGCCATCGCCGAGGTGGTGCGCGACCTGTACCGCTCGGACACCCAGCCGGAGCAGTCCTATTCCGAGCGGCAGCTCTACGAAGCGGCCCTCGACCGGCTGTCGCGCGAGATCGCGGCGGTGCAAAAGATCACCGAGACCGAAGCGATCAAGGAAATCGAAGGCGCGCTCGCCAAGGGCCCTAGGCGTGGGCCGAAGCCCGCCGACGAGGCGGAAGCCGAACCCGCCACCGAGGAAGAGGCGGCCTGACGGTCTCTTCCATCGCGGCGCCAACGAACAACGGAAAGCCCGGCAGCGATGCCGGGCTTTTTGATTCAAGAAGCGATTGTTAGGTGCATATTTGTGCCATCGACGGACATCCCGACCGGCTCAATTCCCGGTCGGTAGTAGCAACATTTCGGAATGACCATCGACGTCTCGAAGGCCTCGTGTCGACGTCGGAACTTCGAGGCTGCACGGGGTATAGCGCTTGGTGATATTGAACGTTTTTCAGGCCTAGCGTTGATATAATGCGACTATTTCCAATAAATGCTTCACCTGGAAAAAAGATCGCAATCCTGACGGAACCTTTAGGCCTCGGCGCGACTATACGTATGCCCTGATAGCGCTGGAACGGGCTCTGAGTGCCGTAGTAGGCGCGGCAAGAGACCTGAAAGCCCAAAAGAAAAAGGTTGTCACGGCCGAAGGGTTTCTTATGGCCGTAATCTTGATTGTCGAAGACGATGTGTTTATCCGCGAAGTCGCGGAGATGATGATTCAAGACTGGGGCCATCAGACGCTTGCCGCCTGTGACGTCGACGAGGCGCTTACGTTCCTGCGGTCTCCGCAACATATCGATGCGCTGTTTACCGATATCTATCTGAAAACTTTGGTCCATGGCGGGTACGATCTTGCGCGTCAGGCCGTCGCGATACGCCCGAAATTGCCTGTGCTTTATACAACCGGCAATACCGTTACCGACAAGATGAAGACTCTGATGATCGAAGGCACGCACTTCCTTCGCAAGCCGTACACGCAACATCAGCTCCAGAACTCAGTCAACGAGTTGCTCGCAGCGTAGTTCTGTAATTGCTAAGTCAATAAGGATAGCGAACATGGCTGAAGCTGCTCACGGACCTAAAGCCGTGTCCGATATTGATGCGAGCGACATTGTTGAGACCGTGCCCAGCGCCCTCATCGTTCTCGACAGAAATTTAATCATCACATCCGCTAATCGGGCGTTCTACCAGACATTTCGCACGAGCCCCGGTGAGACTGAGGGCTGTCTTATTTACGCGCTGGGAAATCGGCAGTGGGATATCACCGCGCTGCGTACCCTGCTCGAGAGCGTGATACCGCATCGCGCATCCGTCGAAGGATTTGAAGTCGAGCACGATTTCCCGACCATTGGCCGGCGTACTATGCTGGTCAATGCGCGCAAAATTTTCAGCCCCGGCGACCATGACGGTTCCATCCTGCTCGCTATCGAGGATGTCAGCGAGGAACGCGCGGCGCGGGCCGAGAGCAAGCGCAACTGGCAACTTACCCAAAGCATCGTCGACACGATCCGCGATCCGCTGGTCGTGCTCGAAACCGACATGACGATCGTGACGGCAAGCAAGGCGTTCTTGACGATCTTCGGAATTACCGAGGCCGAGACCCGCGGGCGGCGCGTTTCCGAGTTGCTTCAGCACCAATGGGACGTGCCGGCGCTTCGCCATTTGATGGAAAAGGTGCTGCCGGAAAACAAGCCGATTGAAAGTTTCGAGATCGAAGACGTTTTTCCCGGTCTCGGCCGCCGCGTCTTTAACCTGAACGCCCGCAAAATATCCCAGCCGGGCAACCATGCCCACCGGATGCTGCTCGTGTTCGAGGACATCACCGATCGCAAGCAACGCGAGCGCGACGCGCTGAGCTTGACCAACGAAATCTCGCACCGGATCAAGAATAACTTGCAGGTCATCGTTGGCTTGATCGCCTACGAAGCCAGATCGACGGCAGCGCCATGCGTGCAAGGCTATAAAACCATGCAGGCGCGCATCGGAGCCATTGCCCAGCTTTACGACCTGATTTCTCAAACCAGTCGCGGCCGTACTGTCGCCGTGGACGCGTACTTGCGGGAAATCACCAAGGCGATGTCGGCAAGCCTGCTTGGAAACACCTCGGGCATCGACATAGAGGTTAAGGCCGAGCCGGTGGAGATTGACCCGGATCGTGCCGTTCCCTTCGGCCTTCTGGTCAATGAGCTTGCGACCAACGCCATCAAGCATGCGTTTCCGAATGGGAGCGGACATATCATGCTGTGCGTGGAACAGATCGGCGACCAAATTGAGCTGGTCGTTTCCGATGACGGCGTCGGCATGAAGGACAAGGATTTGGCGAAGAGTCCCGAAAAACGCGGTTCCGACTACGTGGCGATTTTCGTGCGTCAGCTTGGCGGCGCCATCGTCCCTTCGAAACAGGAAGCAACGGGAACCATTGTCAGAATACGGCTTCCCTTGCTTTTGGTCCCATCAGGCGTCGAGCCCATCGCTGCATAGCGCTTTCGGGCCGATCGGCGATAAATTTACCAGTCCGAACTGGCGTACCCGGCGCCATAAAGAATACGGGTGATGCCGCTTGCTTGCGTCGCGCCGTAACGGTTGCCGCTCCCGTGCCGAGGGCTAAAATGCAGGCCAATCACGCCAGCGACGATCCAGGGAGCAAACGATGACCGCCATTCGCGGCTATGTGGCGCCCACGACGGAAGCCGACGCGCTCGGCGTGCATTCGCTCGACCAGTTTGTGCTGGCGGTGCCCGACGCCAATGTCGCGCAGGAGTTCTACGGCAATTTCGGCCTCGACGTCGCGCGCGACGGCAACACGCTGGCGATCAAGACCTTCGGCCACGAGCACCGCTGGGGCTCGGTGGTCGAAGGCGCGAGCAAGGCGCTGCATCACCTCTCGTTCGGCTGCTACGCCGAGGACCTGCCGCGGCTGAAGGCGCGCATCGAAGGCAACGGCGTCACGCTGATCGATCCGCCGCCCGGTTTCGAAAGCAACGGCTTCTGGTTCCGCAATCATGAAAATGTTTTGATCGAGGTGAAGGTCGGGCCCAAGGTGTCGCCCACTCAAAAATCCGACAGCCAATGGATTTCCGCTCCCGCCGGCACCGCCGGCGCCGCCGTGCGGACGAATTGGCCGCCGGTGCGGCCGCGGCGGTTATCCCATGTCCTCACCTTTACCCGCGATGTCGATGCCTCGATCCAATTCTATGAACGCAATCTTGGTCTGCGGCTGTCCGACCGGTCCGCCGATTTGGTTGCGTTCATGCACGGGATTCACGGCAGCGATCACCATCTGCTGGCCATCGTGAAGTCGAGTGCGCCCGGCTTCCACCACTGCAGCTGGGATGTCTCCAGTGTCAACGACATCGGGCTCGGCGCCATGCGCATGCACGACAAAGGCTGGACCAAGGGCTGGGGCTTAGGGCGCCACGTGCTCGGCTCGAATTATTTCCACTACGTGCGCGATCCGTGGGGCAGCTTCGCGGAATATTCCTGCGACATCGACTACATCCCGAAGGAACAGCGCTGGCCGTCGGCCGACCACAAGCCGGAGGATTCGTTCTATCTCTGGGGTCCCGATGTGCCGCCCGAATTCACCATCAATTACGAGGCGGGGGAGAGTTAGCCGTCGTCCCCGCCAAAGCGGGGACCCATACGCCGTGCCCTATCGATAGACTGCGGAGTATGGGTCCCGGCTCGCGGCGCTTCGCGCCTTGGCCGGGACGACGGAGAAATTAGTCCACCACGATCTTCACCTTCGCGCCCGGCTTCAGCGTGTCGCGCGGCCCAAGCCCGTTGAGCACGCGGAAGCGGTCGAGCGCGTGATCGGCGGTCGCCATGCGGCGCGCGAGCGATTCCACCGTGTCCTTGCCGCCGACGGTGACGATCTTCAGGCGCAGCGGATGCACCTGCGCGCTTTCCTTCAGGCTCATGCGGCGGAAGGTGGCAACCGACTCGCGGAACGAGCGGTCGATGTCCGCGGTCTTGTCCTTGGCCGCATAGATGAAGCGATAGACGTCGCTGCCGAAACGCACGGCGAACAGGCGGAACGACCATTGGTCGCCGGTCGCGGTCACGGTCGCCGCCGGAAAGCCGTTGACGGTGAATTCCTCGAGGCTCGCCGGATCGACATTCTCCATCCAGCCCGATTTCAGGTAGTCGGGCAGCGACTGCTCGGCCGGCACGCTGACCACGTCGAGCCGCATGGCCTCGTCGCCGCCCTTGAGGCCGAGCACCGCTTGCGCGGTATTGTCCAATGCGAACCCGGGCGGCGCCACGAAAGTAAAGCCGAGCTTGGGGTGCAGGAAGCGCCGGCCGCGCACAAAGCCCTCGCTCGGGTCCTCGCCAAAGACCATGCCGTTGATGAGGCCGAGATATTCGTCGCGGTCGCGTTCGCCCGCGCCGGGGCCGCTGTATTGCCGGGCATTGGCGAGCGCGTTCTTGACCCGCTCGGGCGTTGCCGGATGCGTGGTGAGGAAGTCGGGCGCGCGCCCTTCGCTACCGGCGGCCGGCTTGAGGTCGGCATTTCGCTGCATGTCGGTGAGAAAGCGCGAGGCGCCGAACGGATCGAAGCCGGCGCGCGCCGAAATGCCGACGCCGATGCCGTCGGCCTCGAATTCCTGTGCGCGCGAGAAGGCCGCCAGCGTGAGCTTCGACTTGGCAAGCGCCAGTGCGCCCATCTGCGGATCGCTGAGCACGTCGCTCACCACATGACTGATGAGCGCGGCCTGGCGCGCCTGGTCTTCGCGGATCGCGGCATGACGCGCGATCACGTGCCCCATTTCGTGCGCCAGCACGGAGGCGAGCTCGGCCTTGTCGTTGGCGAGCGCGATCAGTCCGCGCGTGGCGTAGAGGTGGCCGTTGGGCAGCGCGAAGGCATTGATGGCGGGCGAATTGAGGATCGTGACCTTGTATTTCAGTTCCGGCCGTTCGGATGCCGCGACCAGGCGATTCACGGTTTTTTCGATCGTCGCTTGCAGCCGGGCGTTTTCGTAAATGCCGCCATAGGAGGCCAGGATGCGCAGGTGCTCGCGCTCTTCCGCCGGCTGCAATTCGGACTGCGCGGAGGCTTGCGGCACCGGCAGCGAAACCTGGGGATTGTCCGGCGCGCTGGTGCAGCCGGCCAGCAGCACGGCCAGCACCATCGCGATGCCGTGCAGCCGGTTCGCCGTTGATAATGTTGCAGCCATGGCCGCTGTGCTCGCGATCGGCTTTTTCTGGGGCATGTTCTTGTTCGAAAACCGACTCCAACCTTTCGGCATCATGCTCTAATCGGCGAATTCAATCTGCTCGGGCGCTTCGGCCGCGATGATGGGGCCGCCGCGCTGCTCAATCCAGCCGCGCACCCGGATGCGGCGGCCTTCCAGCGCTTTCGGCGCCATACCGGCCGCGGTAAAGGCGCGCGCCATGCGCCTTGCAATGGTCACGGTGAAATCCCGCGTCCAGATCCGCCCGAAATTCACATATATAGTGGCCCCGCTTTCGCGTACCGACAAGACCTTGCCTTCCACCAGCGCGAACCGGCCCCGCTCAGCCTGCAGCTTGGGACGATTTTCGGCCGACAAAGGGGCGAAATTTGGATCGGCCCACAGCCCGCGCCCGGCCGTCCGCGCCGCGCGCTCGGCGCTCAAAAGGCCGTCGGCGCAGGCTTTGTCGCCCACGCGTGCCGACACCCGCGCGCGGCCTTGCTCCAGCAGGGCCTGCTGCACTGACTGCTGGGCGTCATCGATGAACGCGAAGGCGACCAGGCGGCCGTAGCGATCACGCTCGGCGCCGACCCGGGCGAGCCGAAGCGAATGTCCGGCGGTGAGGCTTTGCAAGGTGGCGCGACTGTCATCGGTCACCTCGATCGCCGCCAGCCGCAGTTCGCGGCCGTCGTCGAGCAGCAGGGTGCGCCCGTCGCGCACCGCGGCGACCTTCGCGGTGCCGATTGTCGTGAGCTTGCAGCTATCCTGCGCCGCGGCATCGCGCACAAGGAACGCGCCAACGGTGGCGGCCAGGGCGATCAAAAGGTAAGGGCGCGATCGGCGTTTCGTCATGGCGGCCGGTGGCTCAAATAGAGCGACATCACTCGACCAGCATAACCGTCGTTGCGACCGCCGGGGAGGGATCAATGCGGCAACGGGCGACCCCGCATGAAGTGGACCCCGTGCGCCATGTGCAAGCTTGTGCTAAATCGCGCCGGACGGTCCCGTAGCTCAGCAGGATAGAGCAGCGGTTTCCTAAACCGAAGGTCGGAGGTTCGACTCCTCTCGGGACCGCCATGATTGGCCCAGATCAGCCGGGGCCGGCCTCCTGGTGCCGTCCGACGCGCGTCGCGCTGCGCTTTGCGACTGACGCTGCTTGCATCCGTGACGCCCACATAGGTTTCCAGCATCGCCCGGTCGGCCTTGAGCGCGGCGCTACTGCCCTGATGGACGATGCTGCCGCGCTCGATGATGATGGCCTGATCCGTCACGCCCAGAATCTTCTGCGCGTTCTGTTCCACCAGGATCGCCGAAAGGCCTTCCTCGCGGATGATCTTTTGCAAGGCGGTCAGCAGTTCCGCGATCAGGATCGGCGCCAGCCCTTCCAGCGGCTCGTCGAGCAAGATGATGCGCGGATTGAGAATGAGCGCGCGCCCGATCGCCAGCATCTGCTGCTCGCCGCCGGAAAGCTGGTTGCCGAGATTGCGGCGGCGCTCGGCGAGCCGAGGGAACAATCCGTAGACTTTGGCGAGCGTCCACGGCCCCGGCTGCGCCACCGCGGTCATGTTTTCCTCGACCGTCAGGGAGCGGAAAATATTGCGCTCCTGCGGCACCCAGCCGATGCCGGCATGCGCGCGCTGGTCCGGCCGCATGCCGGTGATATTGCGGCCGTCGAGGTTGATCGTGCCGCCGATGTGGCGCGTCACGCCGATAATCGAGTTGACCAGCGTGGTTTTGCCCATGCCGTTGCGGCCGAGCAGCGCCAGCGCCTGGCCTTCGGCCATCTTGAAGGTGACGTCCGTCAGCACGATTGCTTCGCCGTAGCCGGCGGTCAGGCCTTGCACATCCAGGAGGTCAGACATCGACCACCTCCTCGCCGAGATAGACGGCCTTGACGCGGGGATCGCGGGCGACCTCCTCGGGGCTGCCCTCGACGAACAGCGCGCCGTTGACGAGAACGGAAATGCGGTCGGCGAACGAAAACACGATGTCCATGTCGTGCTCGATCAGCAGCACGGTGACATCCTTGGGCAATTCGGCGACGGCGGTCAGAATTTCGTGCCGTTCGTCCTCGGGAACCCCGGCCGCCGGTTCGTCGAGCAGCAGCACGCGCGGACGGCAGGCGATCGCGAGCGCGATTTCCAATAGCCGTTGCTTGCCGTAGGGCAGCACCGCGGTGCGCTTGTCGATGACGTCGTTGAGGTGAAAACGCTCCAGGATTTCGACCACTTCGGTCACCAGATCCGGCCGGCTGCCGACGACGCGCCACCAGTCGAGGCCTTGCCCGCGCCGTTCGGACACCGCCAGACCGATGGTCTCGAGCGGCGTCAGGTCGTTGAACAGCTGATTGATCTGGAAGGTGCGGACGATCCCGAGCCGCACCCGTTCATGGGTCGAAAGGTCGCTGATGTCTTCGCCGTCGAGCAAGATGCGGCCGCCCGTCGGGCGCAGCACGCCCGTGAGCAGATTGATCAAGGTGGTCTTGCCGGCGCCGTTCGGCCCGATCAAGGCGTGCCGGGCGCCCTTTTCAATCCGCAACGAAACGTCATTGGCCGCGACGATGCCGGTGAACCGTTTCGCCAGATCGATCGTTTCCAGCACCACGGTCATCGTCAATGCCCCTCGGTCGGCGAGGCCGTCATGCGGCGCGCCAACGCTCGCCAATCCAGACGGGCGGCGAGGCGGCGGAAAGGCGCCGTCCACATGGTGATGCGATCGCGGCCGACCAGCACGATCACCACCAGAACGAGCCCGATCCAGAACGGCCAATACTGCGGCGTCAGCGCCGACAGAATAGTCCTGCATGAACTTGAAGATGATCGCGCCGATCAAGCCGCCATAGAGATAGCCGGCGCCGCCGATGATCAACACCAGCAGGAGATCGGCCGAGCGATCGAACGAGAACACTTCGAGCGAGGCAAAAGCCGTGGTCTGCGCCAGCAGCGCGCCGGCGATGCCGGCATAGCCGGCGGCGACCGTGTAGATCGCGATCAGGCGGGCATCGACCGAGATTCCGATCGCCGACGAACGCAACGGATTGCCTTTCACCGACATCAGCGAAAGACCGAACGGTGAATTCACCAGACGACGGGCAAATAGGAAGAGAACGAACAGCACGCTCAGGCAATAGGTGTAGCCGGTGTGGCCGAACATATCGAAACGGAACATCCCGAGCACCGGCTTGATGGTGACACCCTGCAGCCCGTCGGCGCCGCCGGTGAGCCAGCCGTATCGGTTGGCCAGTTCGCGCAGCACGAGCGCGACGCCGAGCGTCACCATCAGCCGCGTCAGATCGGAGCCGCGCAGCACGAGAAAGCTGGTGACGAAACCGAGCACCATCGCGGCGAAACCGGCGACGAGCAGCGCCAGCACGGGCTCGTTGATGATCTCGTACTTGGCAAGCAGCGCGGCGGTGTAGGCGCCCAGGCCGAAAAAGGCGGCATGCCCCAGCGAGATGATGCCGGCGTAGCCGAGGATCAGATCGAGCGAAAGCGCGAACAGGCCGAGCCAGGCGATTTCGGTGAGGATGAGATGGCGGTCCGGGAACAGGTAAATCGCCGCAAATGCGACGAGCCAGAACGCCACCTCGAGCGGATGCCAGCGGGCGCGGGCGGCCAGCCATTCGGTGGCGATGCGGACGGCAATTGGTGGCGGCGGCATGACCGGCGCCTCAGCGAGACGCGGCGCGGGAGAACAGTCCCTGCGGCCGCCAGATCAACACGACGATCATGATGGTGTAGATGACGAAAGAGCCGAGCGTTGGCACGTAATACTTGCCGGCGACGTCGCCGATGCCGAGCACGAGCGAGGCAACGAACGGCCCGGTGATGCTCGAGGTGCCGCCGACCGTCACCACGATCAGAAAGTAGATCATGAATTTGAGCGGGAAAGTCGGGTCGAGGCCCAAAATCTCGGCGCCGAGCGCGCCGCCGAGGCCGGCGAGGCCCGACCCGAAGGCGAAGGTGAGCGCGAACACCCAATTGACATTGATGCCGAGCCCGCCCGCCACCCGGCTATCGTCGACCGCCGCGCGCAGGCGGCTGCCGAAGCGCGTGTAAGCGAGGATGGATTGCAGCGCGACCGTCAACAATCCGCAAATGACGATGATCAGGAGCCGATAGCGGCCGATGCCGATGCCGGAAAATTCAAACTGGCCCTGCAAGAAGCTGGGCACCTGCACGAACACCTGGCTCGAACCCATGACATAGTCGACCGCGGCCACCGACATGAAGACGAGCCCGATGGTGAACAGCACCTGGTCGAGGTGAGGCTTCTTGTAGACATGCACATAGAGCGTGCGCTCGAACACGAATCCGATTGCCGCGCTCGCCAGGAAGGCGAGCGGCAAGGCGGCGAAGAAGGGAACGCCGATGCGGTTGACCAGGACGACGGTGATGTAGCCGCCCGCCATGGCGAAGGAGCCGTGGGCGAGATTGATGAAATTCATCAATCCGAGCGTCACCGCGAGCCCGGATGCGAGCACGAACAGCAACATGCCGTAGGCAATTCCATCAAACAAAATCGTTAGCATGTCGGTGCCGCGATATCGGCTCGCCCCCGGAAAAACGTGCGCGACCGCGCAATGGCGTACTGGCTATTGGCGGTCGCAGGTTCGCCGCTTGATGAGGAAAACGCGCGGCGACGTTCGGCCGCCGCGCGTTCTCAGGACTGTCGGACTATTTCTTCATCGCCGCCTTCACCGGGTCCTTGACGGCTTTAAAGGTCTCGAACTCGACGTTGTAGAGTTGCCCGTTCTTCTTCTCGACCTTGCGCATGTAGATGTTCTGGATGATGTCGCGCGTCTCGGGATCGATCTCGATCGGCCCGCGCGGGCTTTCCCATTTCATGCCCTTCATCGCCCCGATCAGCGAATCGACGTCGGCCTTGCCGTTGGTCTTCTTCAGTGCCGCGTAGATCAGGGCCATGCCGTCGTAGCCGCCGACCGACATGAAGGCCGGGCGGAAGTTGTTGGCCTTCTCGAAGGCGGCGACGTAAGCCTTGTTCATCGGCGAATTGTGATCGGCCGAATAGAAATGCGCGGTCACGGTGCCGATGGCGGCGTCGCCCATGCCCGGCAGCAGATCGTCGTCGGTCACGTCGCCCGGGCCGATCAACTTGATGCCGGCCTTGTCGAGACCACGCTCGGTGAATTGCTTCATGAAGGTGCCGCCCTGACCGGACGGCACGAAGATGAAGATGGCATCCGGCTTGGCGTCGGCGGCGCGTTGCAGGAACGGCGCGAAGTCCGGATTGGCGAGCGGCACGCGGATCGCCTCGGCCACCGTACCGCCGGCCGCCTTGAAGCGATCAGTGAACGATTTCTCCGCGTCGAAGCCCGGCGCGTAATCGGAAACGATGGTCACGACTTTCTTGATCTTGTTCTTCGCCGCCCAGTCGGCAACGATGACGCACGACTGCGGCACGGTGAAGCTGGTGCGCACGATGTAGGGCGATTTCTCGGTGATGATCGAGGTGCCCGCCGCCATGACGAGTTCCACCACCTTGCCTTCGGTGGCGAGCGGGGCGACCACGAGCGCGGCCGGCGTAATCTCGAAGCCGGCGATCACGTTGACTTTTTCGTTGACGATCAACTCCTGCGCCAGGCGCTTGGTGTTGTCGGGCACGCTGCCGGAATCGCGCAGGATGACCTGGATTTTCTTGCCGGCGACCTTATCGCCGTGCTGTTTCATGTAAAGGTCGACGGCGGCCTTGATTTGCTTGCCGGTCGAAGCCTGCTGTCCCGTCATCGACACGATGAGGCCGATCTTGACGGTGTCTTGCGCGAATGCGCTGCCGGTGGCGAGCGCGCCGACGGCAAGTGCCGCAATCGCGCCGGTCGCATATCTGAACATCATTGGGTTTCCCTCCGCTTCCTCGGTTTCATTTTTAGATTGCGCTGCCCGTTTTCTTGGCTGCAACCATGCGCTGATAGTGGCCAGTACAATATCTTAGTAAGTAGATTTGCTGGAGTCACCTGTCGCGGTTGACCTAACCTGGCTGGTTGGGCCGATGTCATGGGTGGTCTAGCGGCGGCACTAGACCGCTTTCCGGGCAATACCTTCCTTGATTGAAATCAAGCTAAAGTAGCGTGAAATGGGCCTATCTTGCACAATAGCGGACCGTGGTCGGCGGTACTCCCGACCCACGCCAGGCAGTAGATTGCAAATATGAACGTTAACCAGCCTAGTTTGATATCCAACGATCCGGCCACCACGGTGCTCAAGAGCGTTTGCCGCAGTTGCCATGGCGGGTGTGGCGTATTGATGCATGTGCGGGACGGCGTGTTGCTGAAGGTCGAGGGCGATCGCGAGTCACCGCTCAATCATGGCCGCCTGTGTCCGATCGGGACGGTGACCACCGACCTTGTCTACCACCCGGATCGGCTGAAATATCCGCTGCGACGCAAGGGCAAGCGCCAGTCCGGCGAGTGGGAGCGCATCTCCTGGGACGACGCGCTCAACGAGATCGCCGCGCGTGTCCTAGCCATTCGGGACCAGTATGGGCCCGAGGCCATCGCGCTCGGCACTGGGACCGGGCGTCACCACATCCGCTGGGTGTCACGTTTCGGTCATGCGCTCGGCACGCCCAACTGGTGCGAGCCGGGCTTTGCGCAATGCTTCCATCCGCGCGTGAACACCTCGATCCTGACCTTCGGCGACTTCCCGGTCAGCGATTACACCGGCGAGGTGCCACCGGCTTGCATCCTCTTTTGGGGTCATAACCCGGTGCTGTCGGGGCCGGACGGCGAGACGCGCTTCAATGTGATGGAGGCGCTCGAGCACAATCCTCAGACCATTGTGGTCGATCCGCGCCGCACGGCGCTCGCCGAAAAGGCCGACCTCTGGCTGCAGATCAGGCCCGGCACCGACGACGCGCTCGCGCTGGCGATGCTGAATGTGATCATCGGCGAGAAGCTTTATGACGAACCGTTCGTCACGCAGTGGACGCACGGCTTTGCCCAACTCGCCGCCCATGTTGAGAAATACACGCCGGAATGGGCCGCGCCGATCACCTGGGTCGCCGCCGACAAAATTCGCGCCGCCGCGCGGCTGTTCGCGCGCACCAAGCCGGCCTTGCTGGATTGGGGCTGCGCCATCGAACACACGCCGAAATGTATCCAGACCATCCGCGCCGTCTCGATGCTGCCGGCGCTCACCGGCAATATCGACGTGCCGGGCGGCTGGGTATTCGGGATGCATGGGCTCGGCCGCTTCCCGAGCCTGATCGAAAACCTCACGCCCGAAGCGAATGCCAAGCGGCTCGGCGCCGACCGCTTCAAGCTGCTCGGCGGCGAAGGCGCCGACCTGCCGGCCGCGCATATCCCGACGCTGTTGCAGGCCATGCGCGAGGGCAAGCCCTATCCGGTGAAAGCCTTCCTGGTGTTCGGCAACAATACGCTGACGACTTATGCCAACACGTCGCTGGTCTATGAGTCGCTGATGAAGCTCGACTTCATGGTCTGCGCCGATTTGTTCATGACGCCGACCGCCGAGCTTGCCGATATCGTGCTGCCGGCGGCGTCATGGCCCGAGATCAATCAGCTCGCCGGGCTGCCCACCGTCGCTGCCAACGTCGTGGTGGCAAACCAGAAATCGGTGCGTATCGGCGAGTGCAAGTCGGATGAAGAGATTTTTGTCGAACTGGCGCGCCGGATGAAGCTGCCGGTCGGCACGGAATCGGTCGAGGACGTGCTCAATGCGCAGCTCAAGGCCGGCGGCGTCGGTATGACTTTCGATGAGCTGAAGCAGAAGGGATTCTACAAGGTTCCGTTCAAATACCGGAAATACGAGAACGGCGGTTTCCGCACCCCGACCGGCAAGATCGAGCTTTATTCCACGCGGTTCGAAAAAATGGGCTACGCGCCGCTGCCGTCCTACGAGGAGCCGCCGGAAAGCCCGATCAGCACGCCCGCGATCGCCGCGGATTATCCGCTGGTGCTGACGACCGGCGGGCGGATTTCGCACTTCTTCAATTCGGAGCACCGGCAAATTGCCAAGCTGCGCAAGGCGCATCGCGACCCCCTGGCGGAAATTCACCCCGAAGCGGCGTCACGCTTCGGCATCGTCAACGGGGCCTGGATGTGGATCGAGACGCAGCGCGGCCGCATCCGGCAAAAGGCCAAGCTCACGACCGGAATCGACCCGCGCGTCATCCACGTCGAGCACGGCTGGTGGTTTCCCGAACAACCGGCGCCGGAATACGGCGTGTGGACGTCGAACGCCAATCTGTTGACCGACAACCGGCCGCCCTATGACCCGGCGATGGGCACCTATCAGTTGCGGGCGCTGCTGTGCCGGGTGGCGCCGGCAGACGTGCCCACGGTCAACTCCAAAAAAGTGGGCGTGTAAGAAGGCCCCGGCAGGGAGGAACGCCCAATGCGCATTGACGCCTATACACACTTCTTTCCGAAGAAGTTCTTCGACAAGATGCTCGAAGTCGACGGCAAATATAAAGACATGGGCAAGCGTGTGCGCGCGATTCCTGCGCTGCACGATCTCGACGTTCGCAAAAAAATCGTCGACGGCCACAAGGACTATGCGCAGATCCTGGCCTACCCGCAGCCGCCGATCGAAAACGTCGCCAAGACTCCGCAGCAAATCGACGAATTTTGCCGCATGATCAACGACGGATTTGTCGAATTGTGCGCGAAGGAGCGCGATCGTTTTCCGGGCTGGATCGCGCAAGTCTCGCTCGACGCGTCCGACGCCGGCGTGGCGGAAGCCGAGCGCGCCATCAATCAGCTCGGCGCGCTCGGCGTGCAGATCTACACCAACATCGCCGGCAAGCCGCTCGACCGGCCGCAATACCTGCCGTTCTGGAAAAAGATGAACGAGCTCGGCAAGCCGGTCTGGCTGCACCCCGCGCGCGGCGCCAACATGCCGGATTACATCGACGAGAAAAAATCATTGTACGAGATCTGGTGGACGTTCGGCTGGTCGTACGAAACGGCGACTGCGATGGCGCGCCTGGTGTTCTCCAAGATCATGGACAACCATCCCAACCTGAAGATCATCACCCACCATTTCGCAGGCATCGTGCCGATGCTCGAGGGCCGCATCGGGCCGGGCTGGGACGTGCTCGGCTCGCGCACCAGCGACGAGGACTACGTCGCGCTGCGCAAGAGCCTGAAGAAACGCCCGCTCGATTATTTCAAGCAGGACTTCTATGCCGATACCGCGGTGTTCGGCGGCGTGCCGGCGACCAAATGCGGGCTCGAATTCTTCCCCATCGACAAGATCGTGTTTGCCTCCGACTGCCCCTTCGATCCGGAGAACGGCACGATGTTCCCGCGCGAGACCTTGCGCATCCTCGAGTCGCTGCATCTCGACAAGGAAACAAGCGACAAAATATTCTACAAGAATCTCGAGCGCGTCACCGGCCGCCAGCTGGTGAAATAATCGTCACCCCATCGCGCATTTTCTTGGATCACGGGCGCGATCGATCCATCGATTGGATGCATGAACGTCATGGCAGAAGCGAGCTCGCGTAACGACGATGTGTTGTTTCTGCGCGGCAAGCACGCGGTCGTGACCGGGGCCTCGCGCGGAATCGGCGCTGCCATCGCTTCGACATTGGCGCGGCATGGCGCCGATGTGACGCTGATGAGCCGCAACGAGGCGCGCCTGCGCGAGCAGGTCGCCGCGCTGACGAATACCTTCAACGGCAAGGCGCAGGCGGTCGCGGTCGATATCGCTCAGCCCGCGCAGGTATCCGCTGCCTTTGCCCGCGCGGCCGCTCAGTTCGGTCCGCCGCAGATCCTCATCAACAACGCCGGCGCTGCCACGGCGGCGCCGATCGGCAAGACCGACCTGGCAAAATGGCAGCAAATGCTGGAGGTCAATCTGACCGGGGCGTTTCTATGCATCCGCGAGGTCGTCCAGCCGATGGCGAAAGGCGACTATGGCCGGATCGTCAATATTGCTTCCACCGCCGGGCTCACCGGCTACGCCTATGTCACCGCCTATTGCGCGGCCAAGCACGGACTGATCGGCCTGACGCGGGCGCTGGCGCGCGAACTGGCGCACACCGGTGTGACGGTGAACGCGGTGTGTCCCGGCTATGCCGATACCGAGATTGTCGCCGAAGCGATCGGCAATATCGTGGCCAAGACCGGACGGACTCGGGAACAGGCGTTGCAGGAATTGACGGCGCACAATCCGCAGGGGCGATTGGTGCGTCCCGACGAGGTCGCGGAGACCGTCGGCTGGCTGTGCGCGCCATCCTCCGCCTCGATCACCGGACAGAGCATCGCGGTCGCCGGCGGCGAGTTGATGTGAGCGCGCGCCGGCGAATTTGAACCGGCGCTACTGCGGCGGCCGGAATGCCTTGCAGCGGGCAGGGTCGGTTTCGATGCGCGCTGCGCCGATCAGGTCGAGGCAATAGGGGATCGCCGGAAATATCGCCTGCATGGTCATTCGAATTGACGTGGGGCGTCCGGGCAGATTGACGATCAGCGTGCTTCCGCGAATCCCGGCGGTCTGACGGGACAGGATCGCGGTCGGCACCTGTTTCAAACTCTCCGCGCGCATCAGTTCGCCAAATCCCGGCATCAGCCGCGTGCACGCGGCGATCGTGGCTTCCGGGGTCAGATCGCGCGGCGCCGGTCCGGTGCCGCCGGTCGTGAAGACAAGCGCGCATTTTTCGCGGTCCGCCAGCTCGATCAGGACGTCGCGCACGCTTTCAATGCCGTCGGGAACGAGCCGCCGCACGGGCTGCCAAGGCGTCGTCAGCACCTCGCGCAAGAACTCTTCAATCGCCGGGCCGCTGATATCGCGATAGGTTCCCGCGCTGGCGCGATCGGATACGGTGACGATGCCGATCGTGGCGGTTTTGCTTTCATCCATGGCGGGGGCCCTTGCGTTTAGCCGGTTGGCGACAATTCGCTGCGCCGCGCCGCCCGCAACTGGCGCACCGATTCTCGGCACCAGGCCAGGACGACGTCCAAATCCGCCGGGAGATCGATCGCAAATCGCCCGTGAAATTGCGACCACGCCTCGCAATATGGCTCCCTGACGGCCGTCAGCGTCGGGATGCCGGCTTCCATGGCGCGCACAAAGGCCGAGCGGAGGCCGCCGCCCTCGGCTTCCGCCTTGCCAAACCGGTTCAGGATAATCAGCTCGGCATCTTGATTGAGCGACCGCTCGAGCAGCGGCCCGATTTCGGCGATTCCGCGCGCATCGAGCCGGCAGCCCTCTGCCTGCGATCCAAGGTCTTGGGAAATCCCGAACCGGCTGCGCGACGTGAGATCGACGAGGGTCATCGCCGAGCAGAATCCGGCGACGTCGCCCGCGTTCTCCTGCAAGACCCCGGCTAACTTCATGTGATCCGCGCGCAGCAAATCGGCGAGGCGGCTCAAGAAGTCGTCGATTTTGAAGCCGGAGCGGTAGATGACGGCCGCGAGCCGTATGGTGCTCTTTATCGTCATCGCATTGCTCCAGCGACCGGATTCGCGCAGCAGCGCCCCGCCATTATTCCCTTGTCGCCGCGGCGAGTGCCTTGAAATTGGTCAAGCCCTGGTTTTGACCGCTCTGCTATGCATAAATAGCAAAATCAACATACATAAAAGGGGAAACGCTATGAGGGCATTGCAACATTTTGCGGCGACCGCCGCGATTGGCCTTTGCGCCGTGCTCAGTGCCGGGCTGCCGGCATCCGCGCAAGTCAAAATCGGCGCCGTCCTGTCGGTGACCGGGCCGGCCTCCTTCCTCGGCGATCCGGAAAAGAAGACGTTGGAAATCTATGTCGATCAGATCAACGCCAAAGGCGGGGTAAACGGCAAGAAACTCGAGCTGATCGTCTACGACGATGCCGGCAATCCCAACAACGCGCGCACCTTCGCCACCCGCCTGGTCGAACAGGACAAGATCGATGCCATGGTGGGCGGCAGCACCACCGGCGCGACCCTCGCCATGATCCCGGTGTTCGAAGACGCCAACATACCGTTCATTTCGCTGGCCGGTGCCATTCAGATCATCGAGCCCGTGCACAAATGGGTTTTCAAGACGCCGCACACCGACAAGATGGCGTGCGAAAAGATCTTTGCCGATCTTAAAGCTCGCAACCTGACGACGATCGCCCTGATCTCGGGCACCGATGCCTTCGGCAAGTCGATGCGCGACCAGTGCGTTGCCGTCGCGCCCAAGGCCGGCATCAAGATCGCCACCGAGGAGAGCTACGGGCCGCGCGACAGCGACATGACCCCGCAGCTTACCAAGATTCACAACACGGCCGGCGTGCAGGCGGTGGTCAATCCCGGCTTCGGCCAGGGCCCGGCGATCGTGACGCGCAATTACCGCCAACTCGGAATCACGCTGCCGTTCTACCAGAGCCACGGCGTCGCTTCGAAGGAGTTCATCAACCTCGCCGGTCCCGCCGCCGAAGGCGTGCGGCTGCCGGCCGCGGCGCTGCTGATCGCGGACAAGCTGCCCAACAACGATCCGCAGAAGCCCGTCGTGGTGAATTATTCGCGCACCTATCAACAGAAAACCGGACAGGCGGTCTCGACCTTCGGCGGTCACGCCTATGACGGCCTCATGATTCTGGTGGAGGCGATGCAGCGCGCCAAGAGCGCCGACAAAGCCAAGGTCCGCGACGAGATCGAGAAGACCAAAGGCTATATCGGAACCGGCGGCATCGTGAACATGTCGCCGACCGACCATATGGGTCTCGACCTGTCGGCCTTCCATATGCTGGAGATCAAGGGCGGCGACTGGACGCTGGTCCCCGGCACGTGAGATAACGATCGGGCAGGCTCGCCAGAGCCTGCCCGCCCCTGCTATTGAACCCAAGCCTTGCGAGGCCTTCGACGCGATGGCCGAGTTGCTGCAATTTGTCTTCTCGGGATTGACCGTGGGCGCCATCTACGCGCTGGTCGCCCTTGGCTTCACGCTGATCTACAACGCCTCGGACATCATCAATTTCGCCCAGGGCGAGTTCGTCATGCTGGGCGGGATGACGACCGTTTTCATGGCGCTGGCCGGCGTTCCGTTGCCGTTGGCCGCGCTCATCGCCATCGGCGTGACGACGGCGGTCGGACTGGCTTTACACCGCTTCGCCATCGAGCCGGCGCGCGGGGCGAGCCCGGTGGCGCTGATCATGATCACCATCGGCGCCTCGGTGTTTCTGCGCGGCGTGGCGCAGATCGTTTTCGACAAGCGTTTCCATAGCCTGCCGCCGCTGTTTGGCGGCGATCCGATCCAGTTCGGCGGCGCGGCCATATTGCCGCAAAGCCTCGTGGTGCTGGCCGGCGCCACCGTCATCGTGGTTCTGCTATGGCTGTTGGTCGACCGCACCTTGCTCGGCAAGGCGGTGATCGCGACCGCGGCCAATCGGCTGGCGGCGCGCCTGGTTGGCGTCAATACGCGGCACATTGTCGATTTCTCGTTCGCGGTTTCGGCGGCCATCGGGGCGATCGCCGGCATTCTCATCACGCCGATCGCGCTGACCAGTTACGATGCGGGGACTTTGCTGGCGCTGAAGGGCTTCGCGGCCGCCATGCTCGGCGGCATCGGCAGCGCGCTCGGCGCCGTGGTCGGCGGCCTGCTGATCGGGATGATCGAGGCCTTGAGCGCGGGCTATCTCTCTTCGAATTATAAGGATGCGGTCGCTTTCCTGATCATCCTGGTCGTCTTGGTCGCCATGCCGCAGGGCTTATTCGGCCGGATCAAAGTCGAACGGGTGTGAGCTTGCGCGCGCTCATCGAATCGCGGTGGCTACCGGCGATATTGGTCGCGGCCATCGTCATTGTCATGCCGCTGTTTTTTCCATCGGCGTACTACTACCGGATCGGCGCGCTGGTTTTCATTTTCGCGCTGGCGGTGGTCGGCCTCAACCTGCTCATGGGCTTTGCCGGTCAAGTCAGCCTGGGTCATGCCGGCTTTCTCGGCATCGGCGCGTATGCGGTCGCCATCGGCCCTATCCAATTCGGCATGCCATCATGGCTCTGCCTGTTCGTCGGCGCCGTGCTGTCGGGCGCGGTCGCCTTCGTGGTGGGCCGCCCGATTCTCCGGCTCAAGGAACATTATCTCGCGGTCGCGACGCTCGGCTTCGGATTGCTCGTCGCCATCGTGCTGACCAACGAGGCCGGCTGGACCGGCGGCCCGGATGGCATGAGCGTGCCCGCGCTGACACTTTTCGGCTGGCGCGCACATGGATCGGACGCCTGGTATTGGATCGCCGGCGTGACATTTGTCGGCGGATTTCTGCTCGCGCGCAATCTGATGGAAAGCCCGACCGGCCGGGCGCTGCAAGCCATCCACGACAGCGAAATCGCCGCGCGCGTGCTCGGCATCGACGTGGCGCGCAAGAAGCTCACCGTTTTCATCATTTCCGCCGTGTATGCGTCGGTGGCGGGATCCTACCTGGCGCTGTTCAATGGCCTGGTCACGCCGGATGAGGCGGGCTTCCTGCGTTCGATCGAATTGGTCGCCATGGTCGTGCTGGGCGGCATGGGGTCGATATTCGGATCCTTGGTGGGGGCCGCCGTGCTGGTCGTGTTGCCGCAGGCGCTCACCGTCTTCCACGAATACGAGCAGGCCTTGCTCGGACTGATCGTGATGGTTTTCATGATCTTCCTGCGCCAGGGCATCGTGCCGTCCGTTACCGTGGCGCTCGCGGGATGGCGGAAATGTTGATCCTGGAGACCGATCGGCTGTCGATTGCCTTCGGCGGCGTGCGGGCGATCGATGGCGTCAGCATCTCGATCGCTTCCGGTCAGGTGTTCTCGATCATCGGGCCGAACGGCTCCGGCAAGACGACGCTGCTCAATCTGGTGTCGGGAATTTACACGCCGCACGACGGCAGCATCCGGCTCGCCGGCGATACGGTCACCGGCCTTGCGCCCGACCAGCTGGCGCGGCGCGGGCTATCGCGCACCTTTCAGAATCTGCAGATATTTTCCCGCATGTCGGTGTTGCAAAACGTGATGGTCGGCCGCCACCGTCACGAGCGCACCGGCATTCTGGCCGATCTCGTGCATTGGCCGTCGGTGGCGCGCCAAAATCGGGCGACCCGGGAAGCGGCGCGCGCAGCGCTCGCCCGCGTCGGCCTTGCCGATGCCGACGATCGTCCGGCCGGCTCGCTCGCCTATGGCGCCCTCAAGCGCCTCGAAATCGCGCGTGCGCTGGCCAGCGAACCGGCGGTGCTGCTGCTCGATGAGCCGGCCGCCGGCTGCAACCCGGTCGAAACCCAGGAAATCGATCACGTCATCCGCTCCATCGTGAAGGACGGCATCACCGTCGTGTTGGTCGAGCACGATATGCGGCTGGTGATGAATATCTCCGACCGCGTCCATGTCCTGGCCCGAGGCCGCACGCTCGCGGAAGGCACTCCCGAACAAGTGCGCTCCAACGCGGAGGTGATCGAAGCCTATCTGGGTGTGCACGGTTCGCAGGAGGCCGCGCATGCTTTCGGTTGAGAATGTGCGGAGCGCTTATGGCCGCATCGAAGTCCTGCACGGCGTCACGCTCCACGTCGAGCCCGGCGAGATCGTCACATTGATCGGCGCCAACGGTGCCGGCAAGACGACGCTGTTGCACGCCATTTCCGGCGTGCAGCCGATTACCGACGGCGCGATCCGCTTCGAAGGCGCGCCGATCGAGAAGCGGGCCGCGCATGAACGGGTGGCGTTCGGCATCTCGCAAGTGCCGGAAGGCCGGCAGATATTCGCGCCGCTGTCGGTGCTCGACAATCTCAAGCTCGGTGCCTGGACGCGCCGCGACGCCGATCTGCAATCCGTCGCTGGCGCGGGTCTGCGCGCTGTTCCCGATGCTCGACGCGATCTTGGACATGCCGGCAGGCGCCTTGTCCGGCGGTCAGCAGCAGATGCTGGCGATCGGGCGCGCCTTGATGGCGAAGCCGCGGCTGCTGTTGCTCGACGAACCGTCGATGGGGCTCGCCCCCAATCTGGTCGACCAGTTGCTCACGGTGATCCGCGCGCTCAGGGATGACAGCCTGACCATCCTCTTGGTGGAACAGAATGCACGCGCGGCGCTCGCCATCGCGGACCGCGCCTACGTGCTGGAGACCGGCAGAGTGACGCTGAGCGGACCCGCCGCCGAAATCCAGGCCGACGCCCGCGTGCGGGAAGCCTATTTGGGCATCTAAAAACGCTTAAGGGTTGACCTTGGTCAAGTTGAACGGGCGGTTAAGTCAATTTAATTGCGCCGTTTTGCGATGGGAGGATGCCGATGAAAGAGAGCCTGCGTCCGGGGGTCTCGCGGACCAACCGTATCGAGATCGATCGCGACCGAACGATCGGATTCATGGGCGAGGAAGGCCGCGTCTACGCCACCCCCCGGCTGGTGCACGACATCGAGCACACCTGCCGCGACCTGCTGCTCGAACATTCCGATGCCAATGAGGATTCCGTTGGCATCGAGGTGTCGATCCGCCATCTCGCTCCGACGCATGCCCGGCATGACGGTCGAGATCACCGCGACCGTGAGCGCCGTCGAGGGGCGCAAGGTCACCTTCGAGATCGCCGCCAAGGACAATCTTGAAGCGATCGGCGCCGGCTCGCACAGCCGTTTTGTCGTCGATAAGGGCAAAACCCTGGAGCGGCTCAAGGCGAAAGCCGCCAAATACGCCGCATCGCGATGAGCGCTGCCGCGGTCGGCCCGGAAATCGGCAGGAAGCGCGGCCGCGTTCAAACGACAACCAATTGATTTATCTCAATTACGCCCGCCGATGTTTCAAGAATGATGCGAAATTAGGCAAAAAGGGCGAGCGCCGCCCGGGGGAAGAGATGCACGTAACATTGGAGGCTGTCGCCTTATCGCCCGGCGGGGCAACAGAAGTTCGCCCGTTGACCGGCAATGAAGCGATCGCGCGCGGCGCCTGGGAGGCCGGCGTGAAGGTCGCCGCCGCCTATCCCGGCACTCCGAGCACCGAGATCCTCGAATCGTTGGCGCGCTATCCGGCCGAGGACCTGCACGCGCAGTGGTCGACCAACGAAAAGGTCGCGCTCGACGTCGCCATCGGCGCGTCGTTTGCCGGACGGCGCGCGCTCGCCGCCATGAAGCATGTCGGACTGAACGTCGCCGCCGATGCCTTCATGTCGATAACCTATATTGGCGTGAACGGCGGGCTGGTGCTCGCCGTGTGCGACGACCCCGGCATTCACTCATCGCAGAACGAGCAGGACACGCGCATCTATGGCGCGCTTGCCACCGTGCCGGTGCTGGAGCCGAGCGATGCGCAGGAGGCGCTCGATTTCACCCGCCTTGCCTTCGATCTGTCGGAGACCTTCGACACGCCGGTGATCGTGCGCTCGACGACCCGGCTTTCGCATACCCGCAGTCCGGTCGCGCTCGGCGACCGCGATGAGCCGCCGCCGCGCGCGTTTATCGAGAAGCCGTCGAAGAACGTCATGATCCCCGCCTATGCCCGGCCGCGCCATGGCGTGGTGATCGAGCGCGAGGCGCGGTTGAAAGCGTATTTTTCCGAATCGCCGCTCACGCGCTGGGAAGCCGGCGACACGAGCTTCGGCGTCATCACGGCGGGAACCTGCTACCCCTATGTGCGCGAAGTGCTGCCCAACGCCAATGTCTTGAAGCTCGGCGCCTCCTGGCCGCTGCCGGACGATCTGCTGCGCCGCTATTGCGAGTCGGTCGATCGCATCTTCGTGGTCGAGGAACTCGAGCCGGTGATCGAAAAGGAAATCCGCGCGCTCGGATTTGAGGTCGAAGGCAAGAAATTCTTCCCGCGCGCCGGCGAATTGTCGCCCGAACTGGTGCGCGCCGGATTTGAGCAGGCCGGCATTCTGGCGCCGCGCCCGCAGCGAAATGACGCGTGGACACCGGAACCCCTGGTGCGTCCGCCGGTGCTGTGCGCCGGCTGCCCGCACACTTCGAGCTTCATGGCGGTGCGCGCGTCCGGCGCGCGCGTGGCCGGCGATATCGGCTGCTACACCTTGGCCTGTCTCGATCCGTTGCGCGGCATGGACACCACCGTGTCGATGGGTTCCTCGATCGGCAACGCCGTCGGCATGGCCAAGGCCGGCGAAACCAAGCCGGTCGTCGCCACCATCGGCGATTCGACTTTCCTGCACGCCGGAATCCCGGCGCTCATCAATGCGGTCTACAACCAGGCCAATATCACGGTGATGCTGCTCGACAATCACGTGACGGCGATGACCGGGGGCCAGCAGCATCCCGGCACCGGCAAGACGCTGCGCGGCGAGGAAGCGCCGAGCGTGGACTACGAAGCGCTGGTGCGCGCCGTCGGCGTCAAATGGGTGCGCAAGGTCGATTCCTACGATCTCGCCGCCATGCATCAATCATTGCGCGACGCCATCAATTATCGCGGCGTCGCCGTGCTGATCGCCGATCGGCCTTGCGTGCTCGACCCGGTCAAGATCAAGGGCCCGCCGTTCGAGGTTGTCGCCGAACAATGCAACGCCTGCCAGGCCTGCATGAACCTCGGCTGCCCGGCGATCACCTGGAGCGACCAGTCGTTCGAGGGCCGCCACAAGGTGCAGATCGACCGGTCGCTGTGCATCGGCTGCACGCTGTGCGCACAGGTCTGCGCCGTGGACTGCATCAAGACCGTCGCGCCGGTGACGCAATGAGCGGTCCGGTAACCACCGTGCATCCCGCCGCCTGGCCGAAGCCTTCAGTGGTGACGGCCGATCCCGCGCAGGACGCGTTCAACGTCCTCATCGTCGGCGTTGGCGGGCAGGGCGTCATCATGGTGTCCAAGGTGCTGGCTTTGCTGGCGCAGAGCCAGGGCTTCGAGGTCAAGCAGAGCGAAGTGCATGGCATGGCCAAGCGCGGCGGCTCGGTGTTCAGCCATGTGCGCTTCGGGCGGCGGGTCTGGTCGCCGACCATCCCGAAGGGCGAAGTCGATATCCTGGTCGCGCTGGAATGGGCGGAAGGATTGCGCTGGCTGCCGTTCCTCAAGCCCGGCGCCGGCATCTTCATCTGCGACACCAAGCGCATCGTGCCGCCCTTCGCCTGCCTCAACCGCCATCCGGGCGCGCCGCTGCGTTATTCGAAAGAGACGCCGGCCGAAGTCATCGCGCATGTGGCGGAAGGCTACGCCATCGATGCCACCGACATGGCCGAAGCGCTCGGCAACGAGCGGGCGGCCAACGTCATCCTGCTCGGCGCGCTGTCGACGGCGTTGGAGTTTTCGACAACGGATTGGGAGCGCACGGTCGCCGAATTCGTGCCGAAGAAGACCATCGCGGTGAATTTGGAGGCGTTCCGGCGCGGCCGCGATTGGATCGAGGAGGCGCGCAACACCACGCCGCCGGTGCAAGCGCCGGTGACGCGGACGCCGGCGCCGGCCGGATACAGCCTACCGGGTGCATCTCGAAATCAATCCGGCCTGGTGCAAGAGCTGCGATATCTGCGTGAAGCTGTGCCCGGAGCACTGCCTGCGCCTGAATGCGGACCGCATCGCGGAACTGGCCGCGCCGGACAAGTGCACCGGTTGCCGGCTGTGCGAATGGCTGTGCCCGGATTTCGCGATCCGGGTGCATCTCGATGCCGCCGCGGTCGCGCCAGGGGGACTTGCCCGATGAATGCCGTCGATCCCGCGCTGACCGGCAAGTCCGCCGTGAAACTGATCTCCGGCAACCACGCCTGCGCCTTGGGCGCCATTGCCGCCGGCTGCCGGTTCTTTGCCGGCTATCCGATCACGCCGTCGTCGGAAATCGCCGAGCGGCTGGCGCGCCATCTGCCGGAGGTCGACGGTGTGTTCGTGCAGATGGAGGATGAAATCGCCTCGATCGCGGCCGTGATCGGCGCCTCGATGGGCGGCGTCAAGGCCATGACGGCGACCAGCGGTCCGGGATTTTCGCTCAAGCAGGAAAATATCGGCTACGCCGCCGGCGCCGAAATCCCCTGCGTCATCGTCAATGTCATGCGCGGTGGCCCCTCCACCGGCATGCCGACGCGGCCGTCGCAGGCCGACCTGATGCAGGCGCGCTGGGGCAGTCACGGCGACTATCCGATCATCGCGCTGACGCCCGCCTCGGTCGGCGAGATCTACAGCGAGACCATCCGCGCTTTCGAGCTGGCCGAGCTTTGCCGCTCGCCGGTGGTGCTGCTCTATGACCAGGTGATCGCGCAACTGTCCGAAACGGTCGCGCTCAACGGTGCCGGCCACATCGGTGTCGAGCGCAAATGGGCGAGCGGACCGCGCGCCGACTACCAGCCCTATGGCGGCGACGATATTCCCGCGATGGCCAGGCCTGGCGACGGTTACCGCGTTCACACCACCGGGCTGACGCATAGCGAAAGCGGCTTCCCGACCCAGAACCCGGAGGCGGTCACCCGCAACCTGTCGCGGCTTTTTTCCAAGCTGGAACGGCACCGTGACCTGATCGACTCCTGGGAAGAGCTCGGCTGCGCCGACGCCGACGTGGTCATCGTCGCCATCGGCATCAGTGCGCGCGCGGCGAAGCGCGCCATGGAGCTGTGCCGTGCGCAAGGGCTGCGCGTCGGGCTGTTCCGCCCGATCACGCTCTGGCCGTTCCCGGAGGCGGCGCTGCGCGAGGCGACGGCGAATGCGCGCGCCGTGCTGGTGCCCGAAATGAATACCGGCCAGCTTCGGCTTGAGGTCGAGCGCGTGCTCGCCGGCATGCCGGTCGAAGGCGTTCATCTTTTCAGCGGCGAGGCCATCACGCCGGCGGACATCGCCGCGTGTGCCGCGGAACTCGCGCGAGGGCTGTGATGTTCATCGATACCGCCGCCGATTTCGACGTTCGCGACTATCTCCGCAAGGAGATGATGCCGCACTTCCTCTGCCCCGGCTGCGGCCATGGCATCGCGTTGCGGGCCTTGCTGTGGGCGATCCACGATTTGCATCTCGACAAGGACAAGCTCGCGGTTGTCTCCGGCATTGGCTGCGCCGGACGGCTGTCCGCCTATATCGACGCCAACACCTTCCATGTGACGCACGGCCGGCCGCTGGCCTATGCGACGGGCCTGGCGCTGGCGCGTCCCGATCTCCACGTCGTTGTCATCACCGGCGACGGCGACTGTCTCGCCATCGGCGGCAATCATTTGATCCACGCTTGCCGGCGCAATCTCAAGCTCACCTGCTTGATGCTCAACAATGAAGTCTACGGCATGACCGGCGGCCAGGTGTCGCCGACCACGTCGGAGACGCGGCTGACGACGACCACGCCGCTCGGCAATCAGGAGCCGCATTTCGACGCCTGCGCGCTTGCCGCCGCGGCCGGCGCCAGCTTCGTCGGCCGCGAAGTGACGCATCACGTTCCCAAGCTCAAGGAACTGATCAAGGCCGGGCTCGAGCATCCGGGCTTTGCGTTCGTCGAAGTGCTGTCCGACTGCACGGAGATCTTCGGCCGCAAGAACGACATGGGCAATTCGGCGGAAATGGTCATGCGGCAGAAGAGCGGCATCCGGCCGAGCGCCTACCGCGACACGGTGGACACGCCGTTCCGCCCGAACGATCTGCCGACCGGCATCCTGGCGAAGAATAGCCGACCCGAATACGGCGCGGCCTATCGGCGCGCGGCGGCGGCCCGCAAGGGAGCCTCGTGATGCGCGGCGCGCGGACGGAAATTCGCATCGGCGGCACCGGCGGGCAGGGGCTGATCCTCAGTGCCAAGATGCTGGCCGATGCGCTGGCCGCCGGTGGCCGCAGCGTCGCGCAGTCGCAGACCTACGAGCCGACTTCACGCGGCGGTTTCTGCAATGCGGACCTGGTGATCTCCGAAACGGAAGTGGATTTCCCGCTCACCACCGCGATCGATTATTTGGTGCTGCTCGACCGGCTCGCCATCAAGCCGTCCTGGCCGCTGCTCAAACCGGGTGCGCTGGTCATCGCCGACACGCGGCTGTGCCCCGAGCTGCCGGAAGGCGACTACCGCCGCTATCACCTGCCGCTCAGCCGCACCGCCTTGCAGCTGGGCAGCGAGCGGGTGACCAACATCGTCGCGCTCGGCGCCCTGGTCGCGTTGAGCGGGCTCTGCGATCGCCAGCGGATCGAGCAGGCGGTGCGCGCCGAGACGCCGCGCGGCTTTCTCGATCTCAACCTGGACGCGCTTGCGGCGGGCTATTCGGTGCACGCGCAAGCCGATGCCGGCGACGGCGCCACCGTAAACATCGGCACCTGACCGGTCCGGCCCTGGCGACTGGACAGGTCCCCCTGCTCGGACTGAGGATGCGGCTATGCCGGGAAGCAAGCCACAGCACGAACGCACCGTTTCGACCTATTGCTACCAATGCGTAGCGGGGCCGGACCTGCTGACCGTGCGCATCCAGGACGGGGTGGCGACCGAGATCAACCCGAATTTTTCCGCCGCCGCAATTCATCCGGGCGGCGGCAAGGCCTGCGTCAAAGCCTTTGGGCTGGTGCAAAAGGCCTATAGCCCCAATCGCGTGCTTCATCCGATGAAACGCACCAACCCGAAGAAGGGGCGGAACGAGGACCCGGGCTTCGTGCGCATCTCCTGGGACGAGGCGCTCGATCTGGTCGCCGACAAGCTCAAGGCCGCGCGCGCGGCGGGCTTGACCGACGCGGGCGGTTTTCCGCGGCTTGCCGCCAGCTTCGGCGGCGGCGGCACGCCCACCGCCTATATGGGCACGCTGCCGGCCTTCCTGGCGGCCTGGGGCCCGGTCGATCTGAGCTTCGGCTCCGGTCAGGGCGTCAAGTGCACCCATTCGGAACATCTGTACGGCGAGCTCTGGCACCGCGCCTTCACCGTGTGCCCCGACACGCCGCTCTGCGACTATGTCCTTTCGTTCGGCGCCAATGTCGAGGCCTCCGGCGGCGTGTGCGGGGTCAAGCGCCACGCCGACGCGCGCAGCCGCGGCATGAAGCGCGTGCAGATCGAACCGCATCTTTCGGTCACCGGCGCCTGCTCGGCCGAATGGATTCCGATCAAGCCGAAGACCGATTCCGCCTTCATGTTCGCCATGCTCCATGTGCTGCTGCATGAAACGGCGCGCGAAAAACTCGACATTCCGTTTCTCAAAGAGCGAACCTCGTCGCCTTACCTGATCGGCGCCGGCGGATTTTTCCTGCGCGATGAAGCGACCCACAAGCCGCTGGTGATCGATCAGCTAAGCGGGCGCGCGCTGCCGTTCGACACGCCCAACATCGATCCGGCGCTCGAAGGCACTTTCACGGTCGACGGCATCGAGATCGGCGCCGACCAGGAGACCATTCCCCGGCGCGCGGTACCGGCAAGTCCCGCCTTCGCGCATCTGGTCGCCCATGTGAAGAATTATTCGCCGGAATGGGCGGCGGCGATCTGCGATGTGCCGGCCGCCAGCATCCGCCGCGTCACCAACGAATTCCTGGCGCATGCCCGTGTCGGCGAGACGATCGAGATCGAAGGCATGACGCTGCCGTTCCGGCCGGTCTCCATCACCTTCGGCAAGACCGTCAATAATGGCTGGGGCGGCTACGAGTGCTGCTGGGCGCGCACGCTCATTCCCTGCCTGGTCGGCGCCCTCGACGTGCCGGGCGGCACGCTCGGCACCACCGTGCGGCTCAATCGTCCGGCCGACAATCGCTGGTCGAGCGTCACGCCGGGCCCCGACGGTTTCATGCATTATCCGATGAATCCAACCGGCAAAGACGATTGGATTTCGCGCCCGACGGCGCGCAGCGCCCATCGCACATTGGTGCCGCTGGTCGCCAACTCGGCCTGGAGCCAGGCGCTCGGGCCGACCCATCTCGCCTGGATGATGCAGAAGGAGGATTTCGCGCATCTCCCGCATGCCCCGCCGCCGGACGTCTGGCTGGTCTATCGCACCAATCCGGCGATTTCGTTCTGGGATACCAAGGCGGTCGGCGAGACCATGGCGAAGTTTCCGTTCACCGTCTGCTTCGCCCTGACGCGCGACGAAACCAACCATGTCGCCGACGTGCTGCTGCCCGATTGCACCGATCTCGAAGGTCTGCAGCTGATGCGCATCGGCGGCACCAAATACATCGAGCAGTTCTGGGATCATCAGGGCTTCGCCTTGCGCGATCCGGCGGTGCCGCCGCAGGGCGAGGCGAGGGATTTCACCTGGATCGCGACCGAGCTCGCGCGCCGCACCGGCGTGCTCGAAGCCTACAACACCGCGATCAATCGCGGCGGCGCCGACGTCAAGCTCAAGGGCGAGAATTACGATTTTTCGCTCGATGTGACCAAGGTGCACAGCGTCGAAGAGATCTGGGACGCCAGCTGCCGGGCGGCGAGCGCGGAGCTCACCGATGGCGCCGAAAGCCAAGGGCTCGACTGGTTCCGCGCCCACGGTTTTCGCGTCAAGCCGTTCTCGCGCCTGATGTGGTACCTCTATCCGAAGCTGGTCGAGCAGGGCTTGCGCTTCGAGCAGCCCTACCAGGAGCGCCTGCTGCGCGTCGGCAAGGAGCTCGAGCGGCGCCTGCACGAGCACGGCATCACCTGGTGGGACAAGCAACTCGCCGAATATGAGCCGCTGCCCCATTGGCGCGACTTGGGTGCGCTCTGGGAAGATGCGCTGACCAAGCACTTCAAGGTGCAGATCGCCGATTATCCGTTCTGGCTCGTCACTTCGCGCAGCATGCAATATTCCTGGGGCAACAATGTCGGCCTCCAGGTCATCAAGGAAATGGCGGATAACGTCATCGGCCACGGCAGCGTGGTGATGAACGAAGCCGCGGCGGAGAAGCTCGGCATCGCCGACGGCGACCTGGTCGAAGTGCGCTCGCCGCTCAACAGCACCAAAGGCAAGGTGATGCTGCGCGAGGGCATCCGCCCCGACACGTTGCTGATCATCGGCCAGTTCGATCATTGGGTCACGCCCTACGCCAAGGACTTCCACGCGCCGAGCATGAACGCGCTGGTGCCGATGCTGCTCGATCTCACCGACGCCACCGGCTCGAGCGCCGACCTGGTCAAGGTCAAGATCACGCGGCTGGAGGCCGCGTCATGACGCGCTGGGGGATGGTCGCCGATCTCGAGCGTTGCGTCGGCTGCCAGACCTGCACCGCGGCCTGCCGGCACGCCAACGCCACGTCGCCGGCGGTGCAATGGCGCAAGGTGCTCGACATCGAGGCCGGCTCGTTCCCCAACGTCAATCGCACCTTCGTGCCGGTCGGCTGCCAGCACTGCGCCGACCCGCCCTGCATGCATGTGTGTCCTTCGACCGCGACGCGGAAGCGCCCGGACGGCATTGTCACCATCGACTACGACATCTGCATCGGCTGCGCTTATTGCGACGTTGCCTGCCCCTATCAGGCCCGCTTCAAGGTCACCAAGGAGGATTTCGCCTATGGTGCGGACGCGATGCAGAACGAGATCGAACGCGAGATTTCCGAGCGCCTCGGGGTCGCGCAGAAATGCACGTTCTGCTCCGATCGCATCGATTTCGGCATCGCGAACGGGTTGACGCCGGGCAGCGATCCGCGCGCCACGCCGGCTTGCGTCAATGCCTGCATCGCGGACGCGTTGCATTTCGGCGATCTCGACGACGCCAACAGCAACGTCTCCCGGCTGCTGCGCAGCCACAAGAATTTCCGCATGCATGCGGAGCTTAAAACCGAGCCGGGCTTCTATTATCTCTACGACAAGGCGGCGGCCGCGCCGGCGGCGGATATCCCGCCCGCGCTGGCGGACGCGCAAGCCGGGCGCATTCGCAGCCGCGGGGTCGAGCCCTGGCATCAGAAACATTGGGACTGGAAGGCCGCCGCCAATTTCCTGTGCGGCGGCGCCGGCGCCGGACTGTTCGGCTTTGCCGCGCATCGCCGGCCTCAATGGCAGCCCGATACTGGCTGCCGGGCCTTGCTGCGCTTGCGCTCATTGCCTGCGGCCTGACGCTGCTGATGTTCAAGATCGGCCGGCCGTTGCGATTCATTTACGTGCTGCGGCAGCCGCAGCGCTCGTGGATGTCGCGCGAAGCCTGGGTCGCTGGCCTGCTGTTTCCGCTCGCGCTCTTTGCACTGTGGTTCGGCCAGCCGATGGTTCAACTGGCGGCGGCGATCATCGGGCTGCTGTTCCTGTTCTGCCAGGGCATGATCCTGGAGCAGTCCAAGGGCATCCCGGCCTGGCGCAATCCGCGCGTCATCGCCTTGCATCATGGCGACCGGTCTGGCCGAGGGCTGCGGCCTGTTCCTGCTGCTGGCGGCGGTGCTGCCGGCCTTGGGCGCCGCCGCCCAGCCGATGGCGATCGCGCTCGCCGCACTGGCCGCCATTCGGATCTGGACCTGGTGGCGATACCTCAGCGCGCTCGAAAGCGAAGGTGCGCCGACCCGCACGCTCGAAATCTTCACCGCCTGCCGCGCCTGGTTCTTCGCCGCCGGCCTGGTGTTGCCGGTGACGCTGGTCGCCGTCGGCCTGATCCTGCCGGCCGCCGGCGCCGCCCTGTTCGCGCTCGCCGGGCTTTCGGTATTCGCCACCGGCTGGGCGATAAAGTTCATTCTCATCACGCGCGCCGCCTATAATCAGGGCTTCGCGCTTCCGCACACCCCCATCCGCGGGTCCGGCATACCCGGACCGGCGGTCAAGCCCGGATGGACCTCGCCATGAATCGGCGCCGGGCGATTCCAACTCGCAAGAAGCGCGGTCGCGCGCCACAGTTCAACGATCTCGTTCGGGAGGCTCAATCATGAATAAGCAAAACGCGATTGCCGATACGCCCGATCTTTATGTTCGAGCGCGCGGCCGAGACCATGCCGCGCAACGAACTGAAGGCATTGCAGCTCTCCCGTCTCAAGACCACGGTCGAGCGCGCCTACAACAAGATCCCGCATTACAAGCGGAAATTCGACGCCGCCGGCGTCAAGCCGAGCGATCTGAAGTCGCTCGCCGATCTGGCGCGCTTTCCCTTCACGGTGAAATCCGATCTGCGCGACAATTATCCATTCGGCCTGTTCGCCGTGCCGCGCGAGCAGCTGCTGCGCATTCACGCCTCCTCCGGCACCACCGGCAAGCCGACCGTGGTCGGCTACACCAAGGCCGATCTCAACATGTGGGCCGATCTGATGGCGCGCTGCCTCGCCGCCATGGGCGCGCGGCCCGGCGATATCGTGCACAATGCCTATGGTTATGGCCTGTTCACCGGCGGGCTGGGCGCGCATTACGGCGCCGAGCGGCTCGGCTGCACGGTGGTGCCGCTGTCGGGCGGCGGCACCGAGCGGCAGGTGACGCTGTTGCAGGACTTCGGCGCGACCATCCTGTGCGCGACGCCGTCCTATGCGCTCAACATCGCCGAAGTTGCCGAGAACATGGGCGTCGATATCCGCAAGCTGCCATTGCGTGTCGGCATTTTCGGCGCCGAGCCGTGGACCGACGCCATGCGGCGCGACATCGAGGCGCGGCTCGGCATCGAGGCGATCGACATCTACGGCCTGTCGGAAATCATGGGACCGGGCGTCGCCTGCGAGTGCCGGGTGGCGAAAAACGGGCTGCACGGCTGGGAGGATCATTTCCTGTTCGAGGTGATCGATCCCGACACCATGCAGCCGAAGCCGATGGGCGAGGCGGGCGAACTGGTGATCACCACGCTGACCAAGGAAGCGCTGCCGATGCTGCGCTACCGCACGCGCGACATCACCCGGCTCGCCGATGAGCCCTGCGCGTGCGGGCGCAGCCACGTGCGCATTCTGCGCGTGACCGGGCGCAACGACGACATGCTCATCATTCGCGGCGTCAACGTCTATCCCTCGCAGGTCGAGGCGGTGCTGGTCGGTTTTCCGGGACTGGCGCCGCACTACCAGATCGTGCTGACGCGCGAGGGCGCGCTCGATGCGATGACCGTGGAGGTCGAGCTGGCGCCGGGCTTCGGCGGCGACCGCGCGCGCAAGGCCGAGGAAGTCACGCACCACATCAAGTCGATGATCGGGGTGACCTGCAAGGTCGTGGCCAAAGCGCCGGGCGAGGTGCCGCGCTCGCAAGGCAAGGCGGTGCGGGTGCGCGACGAGCGCAAGAAGGCGAATTGAGGCCGGCCGCGCGGCCGAATGCGCCCCCCGGGGGCAGTCTCCTAGGGCATGCACTCGTAAATCGACGCTTGTGAGCAACGATTAGCCGATGTCCGCTTCACTCCGGAAAGCGGACATTCACCGACGCAGTCGAATTGCCCGCTAAGTGCCATGTGTGGACGGCTCCGAGTTGGCAAGAGCTTTCTTCACGTTTGCAGCATTGGTCGGTGCAGCCATGTGTTCGGCCTTTAAGCGCGGCACACAGGGCCGCTGGCCATAATGCCCTCCGCGGATCAGGTCCCGGTCAAAAGCACGCATTCGACAATGCGCTGGCACATGTGGGTTGTCCTGATCGCCGGATCGACCGGCTCTGCATTACGTGCTGTTCGCCCTCCCAACCTTCACATCACGCCGGCTGTCCGACGCGATCTCGTTTACGCCGCAAGTGCCAAGGGTTGCTTGTAACGTTCGCCCCTGGCCATCATCGCCCAGGCCATCCGCGCGATCTTGTTGGCGAGCGCGATGGCGGCGACCTTGGTCGGCCGCCGCGCCAACAATGCCGTAAGCCAGGGTCTATGCTTGGTGCCATGGATCTTGGCATAGCGGATGACGGCAAGCGCGCCAGCCACGAACAGGCTGCGCAGATAGCGGTCACCTTGCTTGCTGATACTGCCGAGCCTGTCCTTGCCCCCGCTCGAATGCTGCTTCGGCACCAGCCCGATCCAGGCCGAGAAGTTACGCCCTGATCGGAAGGCCTTCGGGTCAGCGACGCCGGCGACCAGAGCGGTGGCCAACATCGGACCGACGCCGGGGATGGCATCGAGCCGCTTGCTGATCTCATTGGATCGGTGCCAGGCCATGATCATACGGTCGAACTCTAGAATTTGCTCCTTGAGCCTGCGTAGGTGAGCTCCGAGAGCTGCAAGACATTTGCGTGCAATATCGGGAACCCGCTTGTCGGCCGGATCGGCAACAACGTTAAGCAGTTCCTCGACACCCTTGCGTCCGACCGGCGCGACGATCCCGAGCTCGGCAAGATGGGCCCGGATCGTATTGATCACCGCAGTCTGCTGGCGGATGAACAGATGGCGCGTGCGATGAAGCATCAGGCAGCTCTGCTGCTCGGGCGTCTTGGTCGCGACGAACCTCATGTTCGCCCTGGTGACCGCCTCACAGATCGCTTCCGCGTCAGCGGCATCGTTCTTCTGCCGCTTGACGTAGGGCTTCACGTAGGCCGGCGGCATCAATCGCACGGTGTGGCCGAGTGCTTTGAGTTCACGCGACCAATGATGCGATGAGGCACACGCCTCGATACCGACCAGGCATGGCGGCAGCTTCTCGAAGAATGGCAGAACATAGCGCCGTTTCAACTGACGGCGGATGATCACTTGGCCAACGGAATCAACGCCGTGGACCTGGAATACCGACTTGGCGATATCGAGACCGACTATTGTAATCGCTGGCATGCTTGGCTCCTCTGAATAGTGGGGGCCTTAACAGCACCCACATTCATGGCACTCACGTGCCGGTGGAGGAGCCGTCCACAGCATCAAAAGCAGACATACGCCGGACAGCTTTGCCGTTTGAATTCCACTAAGCCAAATCTTGGGTCTAATCCAGCCCTGCCTTGCGCATGCCTTCGAGGAATTTTGGCATCTGGTCGGGCGTATAGGGGACGTTTTGCTCGATCCACGCGACGGAAATATTCCGTTGCAATTCCCTTAAGCGTTGCAGTGCCGTACGTGCTTCGTCGATTTGACCCGCCTGAGCGAGGCTTGCGACGTAAATTCTATGAGCTCCGGTCCATCCGTGACGCTCTTGCAAGGCCTTGCGGCAAAAACCAATCGCCTCGTTGTAGCGGCCTGCAAGGTAATGGGCGACGGCGAGCGCCATATTGAATGCGGCGTTTTGCGGATCGTGCGGACTCATGCGGATGGCTTGTTCCAATTGAGGGATCGCCTGGTCCGATCGACCGGCAAGTGCGAGGGCGAGGCCGAGGTATCCATAAGCGGCGGCGAAGTTCGGATTGAGATCAATGGCGCGCTGGAATTCTTCTACCGCCTCGTCGGTGCGCCGCATCGTGTAGCTCACATAGCCGAGCGCGAGATGCGCCCATGGGTCGCTGTTGTCGAGTTCCGCCGCACGGGCGGCGAGCGCCGCCGCCTGCTTGACCATCGGCTCACGCCAACCGAGATAACCCGACACGAGCATCATGAACGCCAACGTGCTGTGCGCCGGCGCATAGTTGGGGTAGCACTCGACCGCGCGCTTGAGCATGGCGATTGCGGCATCGCCTTCGATCTTCGTCATCCGCCAGAACAAAGAATTTGCCTAAATCATCATGTCCCAGGCGCCAAGATCCTCTGGCGAGCGATTTTGCGAGCGGATGCCCTCCGCCTCCAGGAGTTTTGGCTCGATCGCAGCCACGACCTTTTCCGTAATTTCATCCTGCAAGGCAAAAATGTCCGTCAGGTCGCCGTCGTATCGATCGGCCCAGATATGGTTACTGGTTGCGGCATCGATGAGTTGCGCGGTGATGCGCACGCGATTGCCGCCTTTGCGCACGCTGCCCTCCAGCACGTAACGTACCCCGAGTTCGCGGGCGACGCGCTTCACGTCGACGGCTTTGCCCTTGTAGATGAACGACGAATTGCGCGCGATGACGAAAAACCAGTGTAGTTTCGACAGACCCGTGATGATGTCTTCGGAAATGCCGTCGGCGAAATATTCCTGCTCCGGGTCGCCGCTCATATTCGCGAATGGCAGCACGGCAATCGATGGCCGAGAGCTCGCAAGCTCAGATCTTGGGACAGCCACGGAGGATATTACGACGGCCGGCCCAGTGTTCTCGGTGAGATCGATGCGGTGAACGCCGATCGGCCGCGCTATGTTCTTGACAGTCTGCTCGCCCATATCCTCGAAACTGAAGCTGAGCTTGTCGCGCACCTGATCGTGAACGTTGCGCGAAACGTCAATTCCACCCGGATCGGCGAGCGCCTCTAGCCGCGCCGCCACGTTGACGCCGTCGCCGTAGATATCATTGTTGTCGCTAATGATATCGCCGACATTGATTCCAATGCGGAACTGGATGCGAGTTTCGGTCGGCACCTCGGCATTGCGTTCGACCATGCTGCGCTGAATGTCGACGGCGCAACGCACGGCGTCGACGACACTGACAAATTCCACCAGCATCCCGTCGCCAGTGGTCTTGACGATATGGCCCCGGTGCTCCGTAATTTTGGGATCGACCAATTCCTTGCGATGCGCTTTCAGCTGTCGAAGGGTTCCCTCTTCGTCAACGCCCATCAACCGGCTGTAGCCAGCAATGTCGGCCGCCAGAATGGCGGCAAGCCTCCGCTCGACGCGAGCCTCGACCACAAGATTTTCCTCTCGTGACGCGCTTCGTGTTCAGATTCGACGATACAACCCCAGTATTACTTTACCGCCAAATGCAATGATGCAGATCAATAGGTCAGTGGTACTGATAGAATGGTATCTATCGGGACATCGCTCCGCTATTTGTCCGCTTTATCTAATAGCGACCATTCGACGGCTGAGTTTGTTTGTCCGCTATGTGCCAGAACCGGCCGCATGCACAGCAGCAAATAGCAACGCGCGGGAGTCCAAGACACCAGCGCCCGAGGTATTCGTACAAACCATCACCGCGTTGTCTGCTGCGCTATGCCGACCGGTTTTGCCGGCCACGCTAGCGCAACGGCTGTGCCTCAACTAACATTTCGGCTAGACTGCTCGATGCGGACCGATCGGGGTGGATTCAGCCCTGCTGCGCCAACATCGGATCGTCCGTCAGCCGTTTGCCGATCGGCGTTGGCTCCCGATCGCGCAGGGAAAATATCATCGTTCGAGGTGACCTTCATGAGGATATCAAGCGGTGGCTTCGTTTGAAAATGAAATCACGGTGGGTGGTGTTGCTCGTCCTTCGCAAGATTTCGGCAATGACTATCTTAGCGAATTCCGCCGTATCCTGTTGCAGGTAAAACCCGTCACGCGCGCCTATCTGGAATGGGGCGCAGGCAATACCACGCTTGCCATCCTGCAAATGCGCAAGAGCTTGCCGATTGATAAATTCCTGTCGATCGATAGCAACCAGGCATATCTCAACCAACTCGTTTCGCAGTTACCGGCTTGGAGTGGGTTCCACCCTGTTTGCAGGGATCTCATCGGGCCGACGCTTAGTGTGCCAGATAGCGAATTTACATATTCGACTTATCCGCTCAATTGGAAGCAACAGTTTGACTTCATTTTCATCGATGGCCGACGCCGACTGGAATGCGCTTTCGTGGCAACGTTGTTGTGCCACTCCGAAACGTTAGTGGTTCTGCACGATTACCGCCGCGCCCGCTATCAAGCGGTCAAGGCCCTTTACGACATCGTGGAGGACGGATCGCAGTTCAGAGTCATGCGGCGAAGAGCCGATCTCTACCCGTTCGGAGCGCCTGCTATTTAATGCAAGGCCGGTGCGGCGTGATCCGGAAGAACTCGCGCATCAGGTATATGTCATCAAAGTAAAATGGTCGGATGCGAACAGGATCGCACCTGCGATCGATCTCCTTCCAGACAGCGTTGGGTAGCAGGGTCTTTTGGTCTGCTGCAATTAGCGATCGCTGGCGTTATGGAATTCGTTGCGATGAGGGCCTTCGCTCCAGCTTTACCCGGACCGAATTATTTCGCCAGTCACCTAGTTGCTTCAGGAAGGCCCGTCGAAATTCAGGTTCTTGCAAACGCAGATTGATCGTTTTCTCGTCCGCGGCCATTAAGCCAAGCCGAACTTCGTGGTCAGGAATTCCCGCGTAATGGTGAATGATCGGGTCATCCGCGACTTCGATCCCGATGATGGAATTCCATACGGTGTTCAGTGTCGCAACGCGCTTGCGGTTCGGCTCATCGGGCCGAGCCGCTCCCAGCCGCAAGATATGGTCATGTCCCAATAGGTGAAGAATTGTCGCCTGATCGGTCCATGGATGTTGCAGCTGACCGGTATCCCATACGCGCATGAAAAATTGCCGGGCCCAATCGGATGATCGAATGAGCATAATGCCGGTATTGAAATGGGCAGGGATCCCGGTGCGGATAATGCCTTGTTCATGCCATGCCATGTGGAGGTCGGCGCCTGGCTTTTGCGCAATCCGTATGTCCACATCTTTGCGAACGACCAGAGTGTCTATATCCATCCAAAGGATAAAATCGAAAGCGGCTGCGAGCGCTGCGCGTATCGGTTCGATCTTGATCCAGCCGCCCTTTCGATCGCAATCGTCATTTTGGACGGCGCGAAATTCGTAGCCGTGACGGCCCGCATAATCCTTCATGTGAGGAATTGAAAGGGCGGCAAAGGCAGAATAGGTAGAAGTGTAGGAGGTGAGAAGGCAAACGGTGGAATTCATGACGCGCACCATCTGTTCTTCAATCAAGTCGCTTTGCTTATTTGGCTAATAAATTAGGACACCCGGAAAGGGTGATGAACTCGCGCCGCATGTCCGACGTCAAGCCCAGGAGAGGGCATCTTAGCGGCCCAAACGAGTACTTCGATAGGGGATGAAACCGGCATCAAAACTGTGGCCGCATTTGTCCTACCACCGCCCTCTTGACTTTATTCCTAGTTAGGATTATATTCAGTTTATCTCGCTCTCGTTGCCGAGGGGGCGTCTGATCAAGCGTCTCCAGACGCGGGGCGGGGAGCGGTGGCCGGGGCGGGGTGTCGGAGATGCGGCACTATTAACCCCCCGGCGGTCCAAGCCGCGCAGGCCCGGCTGCCCGGCAGGCGGTCACTTGGGCGTAGGCGGCGTCCGCAAGGGCAACTCCACCCAAAAGCGGAGTAAGTCCCTCCGGCGCCGAGCAAACCCTCCAGCGGTGGGTAAAAATTGTCTGCCCACCGGGGTCGGCGTGGAGCAAGCCTCAAACACCGCGCGCGGGACGCCTTGGGTTGGGCGGACTTGCGGCACTATCGGACTTCGACAAGCCTCGATGTCGCGAGGCGTCGAGGTCCGCGGGTCCGAGCATTTTTGTTTGCGCCTACTTGCGTAAACTTGAGTGCGCTCCGGACCCTTGGCGTCCCGCGCGCCCTCGGTTCTTTTCGAGAGCGGGCGGCTTGTCGCGCCGAAGCCCGTCAGGGCGAAGGCGGACGGAAATGGACTACGGCGTACCCGGGGCCGCAAAGAATACGGGCGATGACGCGCGCCTACCCCACACCTCATCCGGAGGAGCGCCCGAAGGGCGCGTCACCGCAAGTCCGGCTTGCCGGACTTGCGCACTTAATGATCCGATCTCGGGTAAACCCGAGATCGGTGGATGAAGGCCCGCATAATCCCGGGCCTCATGGTTCGAGACGCGCACTTCATGCGCTCCTCACCATGAGGTTAGAGTTTGGCTTATTCCTGCGACACCGGCGGATCGAGATCGTCGGCCCAGTTCTCGCTCGGCTTCGGATAGCGCTGCAGCAGCCGATGCACGAGCTGGACGTGCTCGGCCTCTTCCTCGACCAGTTCCGCCGCCAGTTTCTTGACCTTCGGGTCCTTGGTCGTTTCCACGATCGAGGTGAAATATTCGAGCGCGCGCTTTTCGCCGGCGAGCGAGAGTTGCAAGCGCGTGCCACGGCGTCATCATGTAGTGGGCGGAGCCGAGATCGGCCTCTTCCGGGCTCTCGCTGCGCTCGAACTTCGCGATTTCGCGGGCGCGGGCGGCGACGTCGAAATCGCCGGCCATGCGCCGGATTTCCTCGCCATGGATGCCTTCGGCGCGGGCGAGATCGCGGAAAATCTTGACCAGTTCCGGATTGTTGTGGGTTTCCATCTGGTCGGCCAGCAGCTTGTAGCGGTCGACCGCGTCGATCTCGATCTGGTAGGCGACCGCCAGCAGATCGTTGAGATTGGCGACTTTCGGGGCGCCCGGAATTTTGCTCATAGCTCGAAATCCTTTTCCAGTTCCGACAAATCGATATTGGTTGCGCCGGCCGCCGGCTGGTAGGGCGTGCGATTGCCGCGGTACAGAATGCCGAGATTGAAGCCGTCGTCGGTCATCAGCCGGCGCGCCGCCTTGCCCTGGTCGGCGGTCTCGGCGACCGGGGCCGGGTGCACCATATCCTTCCACGCCTTTTCGTCGGGGCGGAAGGTCACGCAGGGGCTGAGGATTTCGATGAAGGAAAATCCCGGGTGCTTGATCGCTTCCGCCAGCACGGCGGCGGTTTCGTTCGGATCGCCGGAGAAGCAGCGGGCGATGAAGTTCGCGCCCGAGGCGAGCGCGACCACCAGCGGATGGAACGGCCGCACCCGCGTGCCGCCCGGCGACAGCGCGGTGTCGAACTCCGGCTCGGTGGTGGGCGAGGGCTGACCCTTGGTCATGCCGTAGATGTGGTTGTCCATCACGACATAGGTCATGTCGATGTTGCGGCGGCAGGCGTGCAGGAAGTGGTTGCCGCCGATCGAGTAGCCGTCGCCGTCGCCGCTCGCCACCACGACCGTGAGGTCGGGCCGCGTCACCTTCAGTCCGGCGGCCAGCGCGAGCGAGCGGCCGTGCACGCCGTGAAAGCCGTAGCAATTGGTGTAGGCGGGAATCCGCGACGAGCAGCCGATGCCGGAGATGACGGCGATTTTTTCCGGCGGCAGGCCCAATTGCGCGAAGGCGCGGGTGAACGACATCAGCACGTGATAGTCGCCGCAGCCGGGACACCAGATCGGCTTCACGTCGGATTTATAGTCCGCCTGTTTGTAGGCGACGCTCGTTATGGCGCTCGACATGGTCATCTCCAATCCGCGATCGCACGATGGATTTCGCCGGCGGTGATCGGCAGCGGTCCCGGCCGGCTGAAGGCACGAACCGGCGCCGGCAGGTCGTAGTGGGCGCGCAGGAATTTGTTGAACTGGCCGCCGTGGGTCTGCTCGACCACCAGGATGCGTTTGACCCCGTTAAGGGCCGCCGCCATCTGCTCCGGCTGGATCGGCAACAGCAAGCGCGGCGCAACCATGCGGGCTTGAATTCCGTCCGCGGCCGCCAGCGCGACTGCTTCGCGCGCGGCGCCGGTGAGCGAGCCCCAGGTGATGACCGCGAGATCGCCGCTGCCTTCCACGCTCGCCCAATGGTCGCCGTAGTTGAAGCGGTCGAGCTTGTCGCGCCGCTTGTCGAGCTGGGCGAGATGGTCGGCGGCGCCGCTGGTCGGGGTCGCGCGCTCGGAATGGGTGAGGCCGTCGGCCGTGTATTGACCGCCGAGCGTTCCCGGAATCGCCATCGGCGACACGCCGTTGGCGGCCATGGCGTGGCGCTTGTAGCCGCCGGCAAATTCGGTGGCGACCGACCGTGCGCCGATGAAGGCGACGTCGGCCGGCCGTTCGATGGCGGCGCGCGACTGGCCCATGAACTGGTCGGATAGAATGATGGCGGGGGCCTGCAGCGCTTCCGCGAGATAAGTCGCCCATTGCGTCGTGAACACGCAGTCGCCGACCGATTGCGGCGCCAGCACCAGATGCGGCGCATCGCCATGCATGCCGTAGATGGCGATATTCAGGTCGGCTTGCTCGGATTTGGTGGGAATGCCGGTCGACGGGCCGCCGCGCATCACGTCCACGACCACGATCGGGATTTCCGCCGAGGTGGCAAGCCCGAGCGCCTCGATCATCAGCGACAGTCCGGGGCCGGAGGTCGCGGTCAATGACGGCGTGCCGCCATAAGATGCGCCGATGATCATGTTGATGGCGGCAAGTTCGTCTTCGGCTTGCAGCAGCGCGCCGCCGACCTTGGTGAGGTTGGGCGCAAGCCATTCGAGGATTTCGGTCGCCGGCGTGATCGGATAGGCGGCGGCAAAGCGAACGCCGCCGCGGATGGCGCCGAGCGCGGTCGCCTCATTGCCCGACAGCAGCCAGCGCTTGGCAGCGCTCGCTTTCGGCGCGGCGAGTTGCCGGCCAAAATCGATGCCGGCTGCCGTGGCAAACCCGGCCTTGATGCCGGCGAGGCTCGCTGCGATGGCGGCCGGCCCCTTGTCGGCAAGGCGTTTCTCGATCGGCGCCAAGACCTGCTCGACGGTAAAGCCCAGCAGCCGGGCTGCAATGCCGAGCGCGATCATGTTCGGGCGCCCGTCGGGGATGGATTTGGCCATCTCCTTCAACGGGACTTCGACGACGCGGGCGCCGGATTGCGTCACCATCGGCGGCGGTTCGCCGCCGCGCGGGTCGCTGATCACCAGGGTCTGCGGTCCGGCCTTGATTTCGGCGCCGAAACGGTGGGCGTTGAGCCAGTCGATGCCGATCAGCAGGTCGAACCGGTCGGGCAGGCTTTCGACCGGGCGATCGGCCAGGCGCAGCAGCCCGGCCGCTTCGCCGCCGCGGATCTGCGGGCCGAGGGTGCGGGTAAACAGCCCATGCCAGCCCGCCGCGCAGGCCGTTTCGAGCAAGGAATCCCCGGTGGTCAGCGCGCCGGCGCCACCGCTGCCAATGATCGCAATCGAGATGCTCTTGGAGGCTGCCATGGCCATCAACTCCCGATTTGAGCCCATTTTACGGGCACGCAGCGCCAATATGTATTTAAGTACTAGAATGCGTTTTTTTGCCTTTCCTTGACCTTGATCAAGGACCGGCCCTAGTCGCCGAACGAAGAATAACGCTCAAGGCCGCGTGCGGGTCCGGCGACGGGCTGACGCGGCCATTGTGGAGGGCAAAGCGATGAGTGCCAAGCCAGTTCGGTGGATGATGACCGGCGCGGGCAAGCCTTTTGTGCCGATGGAATTCGACGTCGGCACGCTCGCCCCCGATGAAGTCCTGGTCGAAATCGCCGGCTGCGGGGTCTGCCACACCGATCTTGGCTACTATTACGACGGCGTGCGCACCAAGCACGAACTGCCGCTGGCGCTCGGGCATGAGATCAGCGGCCACGTCATCGACACCGGCACCGATGCGCTCTGGTTCACCGACCGCGCGGTCATCATTCCCGCGGTCATCCCCTGCGGCCAATGCGACGCCTGCAAGCGCGGCAAGGCGACGATCTGCCCGAACCAGAAGATGCCGGGCAACGATATTCAAGGCGGCTTCGCCACCCACATTGTCGTGCCGTCGCGCGGGCTATGTGTCGTCGATGAGCACCGTCTGGCTGCCGTCGGTATCGACCTGGCCGACCTTTCGGTGATCGCCGACGCGGTGACCACGCCCTACCAGGCGGTGGTGCAGGCCGGTGTCACGAAAGGCGATCTCGTCATCGTCAACGGCGTCGGCGGCGTCGGCGGCTATGCCGTGCAGATCGCGGCCGCTATGGGCGGCATTGTTGTTGCGATCGACGTCAACGATGAAAAGCTCGCCGCCATTCGCGGGCAGGGCGCAGCCCTCACGCTGAACGCCAAAACGCTGACGCCGCGCGACCTCAAGGCGGCGATCCAGAAATTCGCCAAGGAACACGGGCTGCGCCAGACCGAGTGGATCATTTTCGAATGCTCCGGCAGCCGCGCCGGGCAGGAAACGGCCTTCAGCCTGATCAATCATGGTGCGACCCTCTGCGTTGTCGGGTTCACCATGGACAAGGTCGAGGTGCGGCTCTCCAACTTGATGGCCTATCACGCGCGCGCGCTGGGGAACTGGGGATGTCCGCCCGAACTCTACCCGGCGGCCCTGGAGCTGGTGATGAACGGCCGCGTCAAGGTCACGCCATTCGTCGAAAAGCATCCGCTCAGCGAGATCAATCAGGTGTTCGAGGCGGTCCATGCCGGCGCGATCAAGCGTCGCGCCGTTCTCGTTCCCGCACCATCAGGAGCATCTCAATGACCGCTGCAGCCGCTCGCGAAGCCAAGGATCACAATCTCGTCGCCGATAGTGCGCGCGAGGCGGTCTCCAAAGGCTTGCACTACGAGAAGCGGCCGGTGAAGGGATCCGACGGCAAGCCGGTGGCCGGGCTGTTCAACGCCTGGATCACCCTCGACAACCCCAGCCAATTCAATTCCTACACGACCGATATGGTGAAGGGCACCATTCTGGCGTTTCGTGCCGCGAGCGCGGCGCGCGACGTCGTTGCGGTGGTGTTCACCGGCGCCGGCGACAAGTCGTTCTGCACCGGCGGCAACACCAAGGAATACGCCGAGTATTACGCCGGCAATCCGCAGGAATACCGCGGCTATATGCGGCTGTTCAACGACATGGTCTCGGCCATTCTCGGCTGCGACAAGCCGGTAGTCTGCCGGGTCAACGGCATGCGCATCGGCGGCGGTCAGGAAATCGGCATGGCCTGCGACTTCTCGATTGCGCAGGACCTCGCCCGCTTCGGTCAGGCCGGCCCCAAGCACGGCTCGGCGCCGATCGGCGGCGCGACCGACTTCCTCCCCTACATGATCGGCTGCGAGCAGGCGATGGTCTCCGGCCTGTTGTGCGAGCCGTTCTCCGCGCACAAGGCTTACCGTCTCGGCATTATCAGCGACATCGTGCCGGCGCTCAAAGTCGACGGCAAATTCGTCGCCAATCCGACCGTGACCACCGATCGTTACCTCGACGAATATGGGCGCATCGTGCACGGCGAGTTCAAGACCGGCGCGGCCGCCGCCGAAGGCCAGGCCTTGCTGAAGCGCGGCACGCATCGATCTCAGCCTGCTCGACGAGAAGGTCGAGGCGCTCTGCACCAAGCTGCTCTACACCTTCCCCGAATGCACGACCAAGACCGTCGAGGAACTGCGCAAGCCGAAGCTCATTGCCTGGAACGCCAACAAAGAAAACTCGCGCGACTGGCTCGCCCTCAATATGATGACGGAAGGCCGCGCGGGCTTCCGCGCCTTCAACGAAGGCACGCGCGAGACCGGGCGGGAAGTCGATTTCGTGGCGCTACGCCGCGCGCTCGCCGCCAACACGCCGTGGAGCGACGAGCTCACCGACAGCATTCAGCCGCGGGCGAGGTCCTAGTTGTGAACCAGCCGCTCAAGATCTGGCACGAAGCGGACGGCCGCTTGCTGCGGCTGCGGCTGAATCGTCCGAAGGCCAATCTGGTCGATGCCGCCATGATCGCGGCGCTCGACCAGGCGCTCGCCGAGCATCTCGCCAAGGCCGCGCTCGGCGCGGTGCTGATCGATGCCGAGGGGCCGCATTTCAGCTTCGGCGCCAGCGTCGAGGAACATCTGCCGGCGCAATGCGCCGCCATGCTGGCCGGGCTGCACAAGCTGATCCTGCGCATGGTCGAGTCGCCGGTGCCACTCTTGATGGCAGTGCGCGGCCAATGCCTCGGTGGCGGGCTGGAACTCGCGCTCGCCGGCCATCTCATATTCGTCACCCCGGATGCCAATCTCGGCCAGCCGGAAATGAAGCTCGGCGTGTTCGCGCCGGCCGCCTCCTGCCTGTTGCCGGAACTGATCGGTCCGGCGCGTTCATTCGATCTGCTGGTGTCCGGCCGCAGCATCACCGGCGCGCAAGCGGCGGCTATCGGCATCGCCCATGAAGCGGTCGCCGATCCCGAGCATGCCGCGCTCGCCTATTTCGAGGAACATCTGAAGCCGAAGAGCGCGAGTTCATTGCGCCACGCCGTCAAGGCGGCGCGGCTCGATTACGTCGCGCGCGTCAAGGATAAAATCCGCGCCGTTGAGCGGCTTTATCTCGACGAACTCATGGCCACCCACGACGCGGTGGCCGGTCTTGAAGCCTTTATCGCGAAAAGGTCGCCCCAATGGCAACACCGTTGAAACCTCAAGGTACAGCCGACATCGTCGCACGCGCCACCGCGCTGTTCGACGACCTGAATTTCAGCACGGCACGCGCATGGAAAGCGGCGAAGCCCGGCCGCAAGGTGATCGGCTATATGCCGATCTACGTGCCGCGCGAGATCATTCACGCCGCCGATATGTTGCCGCTCGGCATCGTCGGCGGCGGCGACCAGCTCGAGGTCATCCACGGCGACGCCTATTACCAGAGCTATATCTGCCGCATTCCGCGCTCGACCATCGAACTCGGCGTGTCCGGCCGCCTCGATTTCGTCGATGGCATGCTGTTCCCGTCGATCTGCGACGTGATCCGCAATCTGTCCGGCATGTGGAAAATGATGTTTCCTCACGTCTACTCGCATTATTTCGACGTGCCGCAGAACTACCGGGACGACATCGGCGGAAATTTCTACGTCAACGAAATGGCCGAGTTGCGCCACGATCTCGGCGAGCTGCGCGGCAAGCCGATCACCGACGACGAGCTTCGGCACTCGGTCGAGGTCTACAACGAAAACCGCCGTCTGGTGCGCGATCTCTACACCTTCCGGGCGGAGAAACCGTGGCAGGCGCCGGCGGCGGAGGTTTATCTGATGGTGCGCGCCGGCCTCGTGCTGCCGGTCGAAGAGCACACCGTCATGCTGCGCGATTACCTGGCCGCGGCGCGCGCCGAGGAGCGGCCGATGCGCGACAATTGCCGCATCGTGCTGACCGGCATGTTCTGCGAGCAGCCGCCGCTCAACCTGATCAAGTCGCTCGAATTGTCCGGCTGCTACGTGGTGGACGACGATCTGCTGCTGGTCACCCGCTGGCTCACCGGCGATGTCGCGACTCGCAGGCGATCCGCTGCGGAATCTTTCCGATGCTTTCCTGCACCACTCCGAGTCGACGGCGGCCAAGTACGAACCCAGCCAGAAGGAAAAGGGCCAGCATCTGGTGCGTGCGGTCAAGCGCACCGCGGCGGAAGGCGTGATCTTCGCGGCACCCAGCTTCTGCGATCCGGCGCTGCTCGAGCGGCCGATGCTGCAGCACGTGCTCAAGGAAGCCGGCATCCCTTACATCGCGTTTAAGTACGCCGAGAACTCCGGCCAGATGCAGCCGATCCGGGAGCAGGCCGGCACCTTCGCCGATTCGATCAAACTATGGAGCGCAGCATGACGACGCAGACAAAGATTGTCACCTCGCGGGCGGCGCCGGCGAAGGAGGCCATCAAGGACGCTTCCATGGTGAAGCAGAAGGAGATGATGGCCGCGCATTACGATCGGCTGACCAGCACGCACGAAACCGGCGCCAAAGTGGCGGCCACCTTCGTGCCCGGAAATCTCAACGAACTGCTGATGTGCTTCGACCTCCTGAACAATCTGCCGGAGGTCAACGCCATCCAGAACGGGCTGCGCCGCACCAGTGGCGGCTTCGTACTGGAAGCCGAGAAGATCGGTCATTCCGAGGACGTCTGCACTTACGTAAAGTCGGACATCGGCATGATGGCCAAGGGCAATCTTGCCCCCAACGGCAAGAAGTTTCCCAATCCCGACGTGCTGCTGCTCTCCTATACCGGCTGCTTCACCTTCATGAAGTGGTTCGAATTGCTGCGCGAGCAGTACAAGTGCGAGACGATCATGTTGCACACGCCCTACATGGGCGACGGCAAGATCACCAAGAACATGACCGACTACATGGTCAAGCAGCTCAAGGAAGAGGTCATCCCGACGCTCGAGCGCGTGTCCGGGGTCAAGTTCGACATTGATCGGCTGCGCGAACACCTGAAGAAATCGACCAAGGCCGAGGACGATCTGGTGCGCGTGCTGCAAAGCGCCAAGTCGAAGCCCTCGCCGATCGACGCCTATTTCGGCGGCATCTATTACATCGGGCCGATCTTCGGCGCCTTCCGCGGCACCGACGACGCGGTCGATTACTACAAGTTCCTGCGCGAGGAAGTCGAAGCGCGTCAGGCCGCGGGTCTCGGTCCGGTCACGCCCGATGGCGACATGGGCAAGGAGAAATACCGGCTGGTCGTCGAGGGGCCGCCCAACTACACCAGCTTCCGCCAGTTCTGGAAGATGTTCTACGATGAAGGCGCGGTGGTGGTCGCTTCGAGCTACACCAAGGTCGGCGGCGTCTACGATTTCGGCTTCCGCCACGACCCCGACAAGCCGCTGGAGACGCTCGCCGAATACTGCCTCGGCGTCTACACCAACCGCAGCCTGCCGATGCGCATCGATATGTTGTGCAACTACATCAACGAATACGAAGCGGACGGGCTGCTGATCAACTCGATCAAGAGCTGCAACAGCTTCTCGGCCGGCCAATTGCTGATGATGCGCGAAGTCGAGAAGCGCACCGGCAAGCCGGCGGCGTTCGTCGAATCCGACCTGGTCGATCCGCGCTATTTCTCGGCGGCCAACATCAAGAACCGTCTGGAGAGCTATTTCCAGATGGTCGATCAGAAACGCGCCGGCGTGGACGCGGCGGCCTGAGGAGAGAACCATGAAAACTTTCGTCGGCATCGATCTTGGTTCGACGACGACCAAGGCCGTCCTCCTCGACGAGGATCGCAAGGTGATCGGCCACGGCATCACCAATTCGCGCTCGAACTACGCCACCGCCGCGCGCGTGGCGAGCCAGGAGGCGCGGGTCGACGGGCAGTTCACGCTGTTCCGGCGGGCGCTTACCGCCGCCCATGGGCTGATCGACCTCGACGCGTTCCTCGGCACGCTCGAGCGCGCCTTTCGTCTCGAGCAATTTCTCGAACAGCTCGACGATCTCGAGCAGACCTGCATCGGCCAAATCCAAGGCGAACGCTTCGCCAAGGTCGGTTCCGGCGTGAAGGATTCGCTCGGCGAGGTGTTCAAGCGCTTGCGCGCCGAGGCGCCCGAACTTTATGCGCCGGGCGCCAAACGTAAATCAGACTTCTTCCGGGACATTGCGGGATCGCGCTACCACAGCCATGCCGAGGAGGTCGCGCGCGATGCGAACCTTCCCTATGACCTTCTGCTCAATGTCTACGACAAGTCGATCATCGAGGTGGAGAACCGGCCGCCGGCGGGCGAGCTGAGCGATAAGTTCCGCCGCGCACTTACGCGCGTGCTGAAAACGGACAACTCGGTCAAATCGGCGGCGGCCGACATCCAGAAGATGATCGAGGACGCGCTCGCGGTCGATTTGGAGGAAACCTACCTGGTCGGCACCGGCTACGGCCGGGTGACGCTGCCGTTCTCCAAGGAGCATATCCGCTCGGAGATCCTGTGCCACGGCCTCGGCGCCCACTTGATGTATCCGCAGACGCGCACCGTGCTCGACATCGGCGGTCAGGACACCAAGGGCATCCAGATCGACGAGCACGGAATCGTCGCCAACTTCCAGATGAACGACCGCTGCGCGGCGGGCTGCGGGCGCTATCTCGGCTATATCGCCGACGAGATGAACATGGGCCTGCACGAATTGGGTCCCATGGCCATGAAGTCGGACAAGCCGGCGCGCATCAACTCGACCTGCACCGTGTTTGCCGGCGCCGAATTGCGCGACCGGCTTTCGCTCGGGGAAAAGCGCGAAGACATCCTGGCCGGTCTGCACCGCGCCATCATCTTGCGCGCGATCTCCATCATCTCGCGCTCGGGCGGCGTCACCAATGAATTCACCTTCACCGGCGGCGTCGCCAAGAACGAGGCGGCGGTGCGCGAACTGAGGAAGGTGATCAAGGAGAATTACGGCGACGTCGTCATCAACATCAACCCGGACTCGATCTATACCGGCGCCCTCGGCGCCGCGGAGTTCGCGCGGCGGGCGCATTCGGGACAGGCGGACGGGAGTGAACAATGACCATCGCGGCGGGAATCGACATCGGCACCAGCACCATCAAGGCGGTGCTGTTCAAGGTCGAGAACGGCAAGGAAACCTGGTTGTCGCGCTACGTGATGCGCATCCGGCAACGCGATCCCATGGAACTGGCGCGCGTCGCCTATGACGCCGTGCTCGAAGACGCAAAACTTCGGCCTGAAGATGTCAATTACGTCGCCACCACGGGCGAAGGCGAAAGCGTGCCGTTCCATACCGGCCATTTCTACTCGATGACGACGCACGCGCGCGGCGCCATCTACCTCGACCCGGAATCGCGGGCGGCGCTCGACATCGGCGCACTGCACGGCCGCGCCATCCAGATCGATGGGCGCGGCAAGGTCCTCAGCTACAAGATGACCAGCCAGTGCGCATCCGGCTCCGGGCAATTCCTCGAAAACATCGCCCGCTATCTCGGTATCGCGCAGGAAGAGATTGGATCGTTGTCGCGGCAAGGCGACAATCCCGAGGTGGTGAGCAGCATTTGCGCCGTGCTGGCGGAGACCGACGTGATCAACATGGTTTCGCGCGGCATTTCGACGTCGAATATCTTGAAGGGCATCCACCTTTCGATGGCGGCCCGGCTGTCCAAGCTCTTGAAATCGATCGGGGTGGTCGACGGCGCGGTGATGGTGACCGGCGGACTCGCGCTCGACAAGGGGCTGGTCGCCGCCATCGAGGAGGATATCTCGCACATCAAGGACATGAAGGTTGCGGTTCGCAGCCATCAGGATTCAATGTATGCGGGGGCGATCGGCGCCGCGCTATGGGGCGCGTTCCGATTTGAAAAGCTTGCCGCCACCAACCGGGCGCCCAAGGCGGCCTGAGAACCTAAGGAGACGACGCTATGGCTCTGTTGATTAACGATGCCTGCACGGCCTGCGATGCCTGCGAGCCGGTATGCCCGAACAAGGCAATCACCGCCGGCAATCCGATTTATGTGATCGATCCCCTGAAATGCACCGAATGCGTGGGCGCCGAGGATGAACCGCAGTGCAAATTGGTTTGTCCGGCGGATTGCATCGTGCCCAATCCGGACTGGAACGAAACGAAAGAGGATCTGCTCGCTAAGTACGAGCAGCTGCACGGCTGAGCCATGAACTTCCAAAACCGCGTCTGCCAGAAACTGCACGAAGAGCACGCCGCCGTGATCGCCCTGATGGAGCGGCTGGTGCAGACCATCGCGCGACACCGGGAAAGCGCTCCCGACGCGAAAGATCCGATGGTGGCAAAGCTCTTGAGCGATCTCGCCGCCGAACTGCCGGGCGAGGTCGAGCGTCATTTCGCCTTCGAGGAGGCCGAGCTGTTCTCCTACCTCGGCGAGGCCGGCAATCAGGGCATCGGCGCGCATTTGACCTACGAGCACAACATTATCCGCCCGATCGGCACCGCGCTGGTCAAGCTCATCGGCGAGGTCCGCGCGCGGGGTTTCGACAGCGCGCGCTGGGCGGAATTTCGGCGGCTCGGACAGCAATTGAACGACAGTCTGGTGCCGCACGCGCAGAAAGAAGACATGGCGCTGCTGCCGATGCTGGACGACTTGATGGATGCCGAAAAGGAAATGCAGCTTTACGCGAAATACGTCGAAAATGCATGAGGCGCTCGCATGAGCAACCCAGTCACGAATACGGACAACACGGTCCGCCCGCTACGCCCCGCCGATCTCGAACGCGTCATCGCCATCGATTCGGGTCACGTCGGCGAGCCACGCCGCCGTTTCTTCGAGAAACGGCTGGCGCACGCCCAGCAGCACCCGGAAGATTTCGTGCATGTTGGCGTCGCCCGCAAAGGCGCGCTGGTCGGCTTTGCCTTCGCCCGCATCCTGCGCGGCGAATTCGGCCGTGAGCAGGCCATTGCCACGCTCGACGCGGTCGGCGTCGAGCATGACAGCCGGGAGCGCGGCGTTGGCCATGCCTTGATGGACGGCCTCACCAAGGTCATGCGTGAGAAGGGGGTGCAGTCGCTGCAATCGCAAGCCGACTGGACCAATCACCCGGTGCTGCGGTTTTTCGATGCGTGCGGTTTCCGGCTGGCGCCGCGCTTGGTGCTGGAACGTTCCGTTCTGACCCCATTGGCGGAATCGCCCGAGGACGAGTGACGACAAGACCAGGAGTGACGGCTATGGCGCGAAGCACAGGCATCACCATCCCAAAACACGTGGGGGAAGCCGCCGAGGTCAATTACAGCGGGAAGCCGGCCGCCGACTACGGGCCGCTTGCGCGCGACAAAATCCCGGTGCGTTCGATGGCCGAGGGCGATCTGCGCGCGCTGGTGGCGATCGATCGCCGGATTACCGGGCGCGACCGGGCCGCGTATTTCCAGCGCAAGCTGGCCGATGCACTGACCGAATCGGACGTGCGCGTCTCGCTGGTTGCCGAGCTCGACAGCGTGCCCGTCGGCTTCATCATGGCCCGCGTCGACCTCGGCGAGTTTGGCCGGGTCGAAACCACGGCGGTCATCGACACGCTTGGCGTCGATCCGGATTATCAGAACAGGGGCGTCGGCCGCGCTCTGGTATCGCAATTATTGTCGAACCTCGGCACGCTGCGCGTGGAGACGGTGCGCACCGAAGTCGATTGGCAAGACCGCGATCTGCTCGGCTATCTCGATCGCAGCGGCTTCCTGCCTTCGCAACAGCTGTGTTTCGACCAGCCCCTCGTTTGAGGCCGCCGTCGATGCTGGTCAAATCGCAACCGGCTTGCCAGCCGCGCTTTGATTTTCGCGATCACCGCATATTTGAATAGCCTCAGCCCCAGCGCACCATGCGCAGCATGAAGCCGCCCTCGCAATCGCCGCAGTGCGACTCGACGACTTCGTGGCTCCAGCCGCGCTCTTCGAGTTCCGGATAAAGGAAGATCGGCTCCCGGTCGAAATGGCCGACCAGGGCGGCATCGACCTTGCCGTCGATTGTGCTCAAAACCGAGGCCATCAGCTCCGGCTCCTGCAAGCCGCGCAGGTCGAGATGGATGCCCTCGGCGGTCCGCCACAGCCGGGACCCATCCTCCGGTCGGGCGTGATCGTGGTGGTGCATGGCAAGGCTCCGTTCTGGCGCTGGGCCATAAATCGGTACCACAATGCCTAATTATGCGCTATGGATTTGTGAATCGGAACGAAAGGCCAGCTCACGTGGCGACAGCCGCAAAAGCGCGCGCAACCGAGGTCGATGCCGCCGTGCGGGTGCGGCGCGTGCGCGCCGCCGACATGGCGAACGTGATCGCGCTCGACGCCCACGTCACCAAGCTCGCCAAGCCGGACTATTGGAATGACGTGTTCCGCCGCTACGGCAAGCAGCGGCTGCACGAGCGGTTCTTCCTGGTGGCCGAGAATCGCGCCGGCAAGGCGAAGCCGAGCGTGCTGGGATTTATCATCGGCGAGATTCGCGCCTGGGAATTTGGCTCGACGCCCTGCGGCTGGGTCTTTGCGTTGTCGGTCGAACCGGACATGCGCTTGCATGGCGTCGGCAGCGCCTTGTTCGACGCCATCTCCGGTGAATTCGAGAAAGCCGGCGTCGGCAAGATGCGAACGATGGTCGCGCGCGATGCGCCACTTCAGCTGCTTTTCTTCCGCAGCGAGGGAATGATGGCGGGGCCCTATATCCAGCTTGAAAAGGACATCGATTGAACCGGCGGCACGGCAATCGGGAATTCGGCGGCATGCGGATGACAAGGTCATGAGATTGCAGATTTCGACCCGGCTGGCCATCTTCGCGGTGCTGGAACTGGCCGCGCGCGAAAACCGTCAGCTTTCGGTCGCGGACATCGGCGAGAAGTATGGCGTCTCCAGTCACCACCTGGCGAAGGTCATGCATGTCATGGGCCGCGCGGGCCTGGTCCGCTCGGTCCGTGGCGCAGGCGGCGGATACCAGTTTGCCGGCAATGCCCGGCGGGTGACGCTGTTGGACGTGGCCCAATTGTTCGAGGATTTGAGTTCCGTTGAGCCGGACGGCGGCGCCGCCGAGGCAACGCCCGAAGACCAGGCCTTGCGCGAAGTGCTGACCGAGATCGACGATATCTCGCGCGCGACGCTTGGCTCGATCACCATTGCGACGATGCGCAAACTGGTGGACCGCCGCGCCAGCGGCGGCGGGCGGGGTGCGAAGGCCGTCACGCTCGGGCGGCGCAACCAGCCGCGCCTTTGATTTGGCGGAATGATATTTTATTTGACTTGGGCAACCCAAATACCCTGAGCGAGCAACCCAAATACCCTGAGCGAAAAGCGTTCACCGGTCTCGATGCCGATGATTGACGCGAAATTCGCCTTTTATTGTGCGCCGCAGCATAATTCCACAGTCGAGACCCGGTAATTCTTGATCGAGATCAAGGCGGCCCAGCCGGTCCTCTTCATGAGTCACGGTGGTATGATTTTAGGCGTTTCCTTATGGCTTCAAAGCTGACCGCCGGCGATCTGCAAATCATTACCCGCATCGCGGTTTTTCGAGGACTCAAGGCGGAAACCGTCGAGCACATCATCGCGCCGGCGACCGCTACCATGCTGCGGCCGCACGAATGGATCATCCGCCAAGACGATCCGGCGACGGCATTTTTCATCGTGATTGACGGCTGGGTGAAACTTTATCGCAGCACGCCGTCCGGCGATGAGACCGTGATCGACATCTTGACCAAGGGCCAGAGTTTCGCCGAGGCGGTCGCATTCACCGGCAATCGATATATCGCCACCGCCGAAGCGGTAAGCGAGGCGCGCGTCGCACGCATTCCCGCCGATCATATCGTCCGCTGCATCCGCCAAAGCCCCGACATCGCCTTGGCGATGGTGGCGTCGGTCTCCCAGCACATGCATCATCTCGTGCAACAGGTCGAACAGCTCAAGGCGCAAAGCGGCGTGCAGCGGGTCGCCGAGTTCCTCGCCTCGCTGTCAGTGGCGGAGCAGGGTCATTGCGCGCTCGCCTTGCCTTACGACAAAGTCCTGATCGCCGGACGGCTTGGCTTGACGCCGGAATCGTTGTCGCGCGCCTTTGCGCGCTTGCGCAGCATCGGTGTCGTGGTCGACGCTTCGCACGTTGTGGTCAAGGACGTGGCCAAGCTGCGCCAGCTCGCCAACGACGATCGCAGCGCGGTGCGGGGCACCTTGCGGGCGGTGCGTTGACGTCAAGTCGGCTTGTTTTCGTCCGAGCGCCGATTTAAACGGGCGCTGACGTCCCACATCATCAACACAGGGGCCTTGCAATGTCATGGCAGATTCTCCAGCCGCCCGGCTGGTTACCGCCGATCGGCTATGCCAACGGCATCAGCGTGGCGGCGGGCCGCATTGTGTTCGTTGCCGGCCAGGTTGGCTGGGATGCCAATCAGCGTTTCCAAAGCGAACAGCTCGTTCCGCAATTCGAGCAGGCGCTCAAGAACATCATCGCCATTCTGGCGGAGGCCGGCGGCAAGCCAAACCACATTTGCCGCATGACGGCATTCTGCATCGACAAGCCGGGCTATCTCGCGGGCCGGCGCGAACTCGGGCGCATCTGGAAATCGCTGGTCGGAAGTCATTTCCCGGCGATGAGCATGATTTTCGTCGCCGATCTGCTCGATACGCCGGCCAAGATCGAGCTGGAAGCGACCGCCGTTATTCCCGCTTAGGCGCGGCAAGCTCAAACCGGGCGTTCGGCGAAAAGCCTTGCGGTCAGACGCCGTGCCAGCGCCGCGGCAGCGACCCGGCGATAATTGGCCGATGCGATCGTGGTTCGCATCGGCTGGACTTGCTTTTGCACCAGCCGATCGATCTCTTGCAGCAGTTTCTCGTCGACTGATCGGCCGGCAAAGCCTTGCGTGCCGGCGAGCAGGAACGGGCGGGAATTCGTGCCGGTCAGCGCGATGCGCAGCGACCCGACATTTGTCCCCGCTGTCGCGAGCGCGGCCGCCACGCCCGCCAAGGGAAAGTCGATCGCCCCGCGCACCCGCACTTTTTCATAGGCCGCCGCAGGCGGAGCCGCCGGCAGATGGACCGCCACAAGAAGCTCGCCGGGGGCCAGCGTGAGATGGGCCTTGCCGTCTTCGACATAGAGCTCGCTCAGCGGAATTCGGCGCTGGCCTTTTGCGCCGGCAATGTCGACTTCGGCGCCATAAACGAGCAAAGCGGGCGCCAGGTCGCCGCTGAAGGCGGCATGACAGCGCTGTCCCTGCGGGGCGACATGGCAAGTCTCCCCGCGATTCTTGAGACAATAAGCATTGGCGCTGCGCCACCATTCGCTTTGGTTGTAGTAAATGCAGCGCGTATCGAGACACAGATTGCCGCCGACGGTTGCCATGTTGCGGTGACCGGGGCCGGCGATCGCTTCGGCCGCTTGCGCCAGCGCGCGATATTGGCTGGCAATCGTCGTGTCGCGCGCCAGCGCGGCGAGGGTTACGCCCGCGCCGATGGTCGCGCCGCCTGCGCTCGGTCTCGATCGCGGTCAGTTCGTCGATGCCGGAAAGATCGACCAGCAAATCCGGGTTGCTGATGCCGCGCCGCATGTTCACGAGCAGATCGGTTCCGCCCGCGAGGAAGCGGCTGCCCGGATTTTTGGCGAAGGCAGCGACCGCTTCTTTGACGGTGCTCGGCTGGGCAACCCGGAACTCGGCCAACGGTGCGGTCATGATGCGGCCTTCAAGCTGGCAAGCCGCGCCTGGCGGCGGCGCTGGATCAGCGCCTCCATGACGCGGTCGGGCGTCACCGGCAGTTCATCGAGATCGATGCCGATGGCGTTGGCGATGGCGTTGACCAAAGCGGGCGGGAAGCCGGCCAAGGCGCCTTCGCTTGCTTCCTTGGCGCCGAACGGCCCGTAAGGGTCGTGGCTTTCGACGATATAGGTTTCGATCGGTGGCGACTCGGCGATGGTCGGCATGCGGTATTCGAGCAGGCTGGCATGGGCCGGCAGGCCCTCGAGATAGCGGGTCTCCTCGCACAACGCTTGTCCCATCCCCATCCAGACCGATCCTTCGATCTGTCCTTCGACCGCCAGCGGATTGATGGCGTGACCGCAGTCGAGCGCCACCCATACCTTGTCGACGGTGACCTCGGCGGTCACCTCGTCGACGCTGACCTCGACCACCTGGGCGGCATAGCTGAAGCCCATGGTCGAGCCGACGGCGCCGCCGCGATGCTTGCCGCCGTGGAAATCCGGCGGGCAGGTGAACGAGCCCTTCACGGTGATGGCGCCCTCGTCGACCAGCGCGGCGGCCACGACGTCGGCGAACGGCAGGCTCGATTGATCGCCTTTGCCGACGCGGAACACTTCACCGCATTCGATGTCTTCGGGGTTCGCCTCGAGCTTCTTCGCCGCGGCCTTGACCAGGATAGCCTTGAGATTCTTGGCGGCATCGATCGCCGCGTTGCCCACCATGAAGGTGATGCGCGACGAATAGGCGCCGTTGTCCTTGGGCGTGACGGCGGTGTCGGCGGCGATGACGCGGATGCGGTCGAGCGAAATGCCCAGCGTCTCGGCCACCGCGATCGCCACCATGGTGGAGGAACCCTGGCCGATATCGGCGGCGCCGGTGAGCGCGGTCACGCCGCCGTCGAAGTCGAGCTTGAGGTTGACCACTGCGTGCGGCTCGCCGGTGCGATGGATCGGTTTGGCGGCGCCGCTGACGTAATGCGAACAGGCCATGCCGAGGCCTTTGCCCGGCGGCAGCTTGCCGCGCCGCTCGTGCCAGCCGCTGGCGCGCTCGACCTTGTCGAGGCATTCCGCCAGCCCGTAACTGTTGACCACCAGGTCATTCAAGGTGCGGGTCGGCGCGTGCAGCAGGTTGGCGCGGCGCACTGCGAACGGGTCGAGCCCGAGCTCGCGCGCCATGCGGTCGAGCAGGCATTCGAACGCGTGCCGCGTGTCGACCGAACCGTGCCCGCGCATGGCGCCGCAGGGCGGCAGATTGGCGTAGACCCGGTAGCCGTCGTACTTGACCGCCGGAATATCGTACAGGCCCTGCAACAGCGAGCCGGCATAGAGAATGGTGATGATGCCGTAGCCGGCGTAAGCGCCGCCGCGCTGCACCACCTGGCATTCGCAGGCGGTGAGGCGGCCGGTCTTGCTCATCCCGAGCTTGAGCTTGATATCGGTCTGCGGCCGCGCGCGATGGGTGATGAAGGTTTCCTCGCGGGTGAGCTGCATCATCACCTTGCCTTGCGCGGCTTTGGCGAGCAAAGCGGTGACGATCTCGAAATTGAGCGCTTCGACGCGCGCGCCGAAACCGCCGCCGATGAACGGCTTGATCACGCGAATGCGCGAGGAGTCCATCTCCAGGCATTCCGCAATCATCAGATGCAGGTAATAGCCGACCTGCGACACGGTCTGCACCGTCAGACGACCCGTGAGCGGGTCGTATTCCGACATGCTGGCGTGCGGCTCGATCTGGGCGTGGTTGATCTCGGCGCAGCTGAATTGTTGCTCGCGCACCAAATCGGCCGCGGCAAAACCTTGGGCGACGTCGCCAAACTGGTGATGGACGTCGCGTTCGAGATTGCCAGGCTTGTCGGCGTGCAGCAGCACCGCATCCGGCGCGCGCGCGGCCTCGGCCGTATAATACGCCGGCAGCTCCTTCACCTCGATCTCGATCAGGGCGAGCGCCCGCTCGGCCGTCTCCGCGTCGATCGCGGCCACCGCCGCGACCGGCTCGCCGCGATAGCGCACGCGGCCGCGCGCCAGCGGATATTCGTTCATGGCGATCGGGAGCACGCCATAAGTGTGCGGGCAGTCGTCGCCGGTGACCACCGCGACCACGCCGTCCAGCGCGCGCGCCTTGGATACGTCGAGCCGGATGATGTCCGCGTGGCTAAACGGGCTGCGAAAGATGCGTCCGACCAGCGCATCGGCGTGGTCGAGATCGGCGGTGTAGCGGGCCTTGCCGGTAACCTTGTCGATGCCGTCGATGAGCGGAACGCCCGGGACGTTTTGCGAGGCGCACGTGATCTGGGGCTGTCGTCATGATGCCGATTCCGCCGCCGCATGCACGGATTCGATGATCTTCACGTAACCGGTGCAACGGCAAAGGTTGCCGGACAATGCAGCGCGGATGTCCTCATCGCTGGGTTTTGGATTGCGCCGCAGCAGCGCTTCCGCCGCCATGATCATTCCCGGCGTGCAGAAGCCGCATTGCGTGCCGAGCTTTTCATGAAAGGCGCGCTGTAATCGGTTGAGCCGGCCTTGCGTCGCCAGGCCTTCGATCGTTTCGACGTGGCGGCCCTCGCAGCGCACCGCCAGCGTGATGCAGGCCGGCACCGCTTCGCCGTCGACCAGGACCGTGCACGCGCCGCACTCGCCGCCGTCGCAGCCGGTTTTCACGCCGGTGAGATGCGCGACGTCGCGCAAATAATCGACCAGCAGATCCCGTTCGGCGACAGCGTCTTCACGCCAGCGCCCGTTCAGCTTCAATCTCAGCAGGCGCTTTTTCGGCCGCGGCCCCGGTGCATGCATCGCAACGCTCCTAGGCTAAAAACTGCGCCGTTTGGCGTCATTTTTCCATGACAAAAATCAAGACGGCGCGCCCCCATTGGCGCGCTGCCGCGCGGACTACCTGACCGAAGTCAAGGATTGGCCTGCCGCAAGCCGGTAAATTTTAGCAGGTTAGAATTCATGGGCGGAGCGCGCCGCCGCGCATTTGAAATTTTACGCTATTTGGAGACGGGCATGCTGACGCAAAGGGCGCGCGCGGGCAACGAACCGGAACAAGCGGCGCAAGACGTTTCCGCGCTGAGCGTGTTTTTCAATCCGAAGAGCGTCGCCGTGGTGGGTGCCTCATCGGACCCGAAGAAGCCGGGCAACACCGCGCTGCGCCACATGATCTCCATGGGTTACAAAGGGAAATTGTACCCGGTCAATCCGCGCGAAAAGGGCATCCTGGGATTGCCTTGCTACAAGAGCGTGAGCGACATCCCCGAACCGGTCGACCTGTGCATTCTGATGGTGGCGGCCGAATTGACCGTGCCGGTCGCCAAGGAGATGGCGGAGAGAAAAAAGCGCTTCAATGACGTCAAGGGCGCGATCTGCATGTCGGCGGGCTTCGGCGAGATCGACGCGCCTGAGGCCAAGCAGCGGCAGAAGGACCTGATCGACACGCTGCGGTCCGCCTCGATCCGGCTGATCGGTCCGAACTGCGTCGGCGTCATGGATACGGTGAGCGGCTTCAACACCAATTTCGACATCGGCTCTTATCCGCACGGCGGCATCAGCGTGCTGACGCAGAGCGGCGCCTTCGGCAATTCGTTTCTGTTCGCTTCGGGGACGAGCGGCCGGGTCGGCCTGAACAAATATGTCTCCATGGGCAACATGGCCGACGTCCAGATGGCCGAACTGCTGGCCTTCCTGAAGGACGACGCACTCGACGCGCGTCATCGGCATCTACCTCGAAGGCCTGAAGGATCCGCGCGGCTTTTTCCAGGCGGCCAGCGCCGCCGCCGCGGTCAAGCCGGTGGTGGTGCTGAAAAGCGGCCGCAGCGAATTGGGCTCGACCGCGGCGCTCTCGCACACCGGCGCGATCGCCGGCGCCGAGGCGATCTACGAAGGCGCATTCCGCCAGTTCGGATTGATGCGCGTGCATAGCGTCGCGGAATTCTACGATACGCTGCGCGCGTTCTCGCTGCAGCCGGTGCCGAAGGGCAACCGCGTCGCCGTGCTCACCCACATGGGCGGGCCGGGAACGATGTGCATCGATGAGATTTCCGAATTGCCCGGCATCAAGATGCCGTCGTTCACCAACGAAACCCAGGCGGCGTTGAAGGCGATCCTGTCGCCCGCCGCCAATATCGGCCATCCGCCCGGTTATATCGATCTCACCGCCGCGCATTTCGAGCACCTGCACAATGAGGTGCTGCGCATCCTGTTCAAGGACCCCAACGTCGATCAGGTAATCCAGATTCTGGCGCCCAGCGCGTTCCTCGATCAGCCGCTGCTCGCCAAGGAGGTCTCGGCTGCGTTCCAGTCGCAAGGCGCAACGCCGAAGCCGCTGCTCAATGTCATCACCTTCGGCGACTTTGCCGACGAATTGCGCCGCGGCTTGGAAGGCGCTCACCTGCCGACCTTCGATTACCCGGACACGGTCGCGCGGGTCGCGGCCAATCTGGCGAGTTACGGCGCCATTCGCGCGTCGGCCGCGCAAGCCGAACGAAAAACCGGGTTGGCTTCCACGGAAGGACCGGCGGCGCAATTGATCGCCGCCACGGCCAGAGCGGGGCGCGTCAGCCTGCTCGAACCGGAAGCCTACGCGGTGTGCAAGCAGTACGACATTCCGGTGCCGCCGTTCAAAATGGTCGATTCGCTGGACGGGCGCCCTGGCCGCCGCCAAGGAGATCGGCTACCCGCTCGTGATCAAAGTGGTGTCGGGGCAAATCCTGCACAAATCCGATATCGGCGGCGTTATGCTCGGCATCGGTTCCGACACCGCACTGGAAAAATCCTATGCGCAGCTCGTCGACAACGTTCGCAAGGCGGCGCCCGGCATCGGCAAGCCGAGCGTGCTGGTGCAGAAAATGATGCCGGCGGCGACCGAGCTGGTGCTGGGCGCGATCCGCGACAGGCTGTTCGGCCCGGTGGTGATGTTCGGCCTCGGCGGCATCTATGTCGAAGTGCTCAAGCGCGTCGGCTTCCGCCTGGCGCCGTTCGGCATCGAGCAGGCGAAGGCGCTCATCCACGACACGCTGCCGCCGAAGATCGTCGCCGGCGCGCGCGGCCGCAAGCCGCTCAATGTCGACGCCATCGCCGCCATGCTGGTCTCGCTTGGCCGGTTGCTGGAGGAGCACCCGCAGATCGACGAAGTGGACCTCAACCCCTGCCTGGCGCTCGACGACGGCTGCCTGGCGGTGGACGCGCGCGTCATTCTCGCCAAGGCCAAGTGAGTTCAGCTCGATGACCGCCATGCACCCGCAAGCGTTGCCCGCAATATCGAAGGGTGAGCCGCCGGAATGACCGACCTTCGCGACTATAATGCCGCTGTCGATTTCGTGGATCGCCACGTCGCCGAGGGACGGGGCGAGAAGACCGCGTTCATCGACCCGTCGCGCAACCTGACCTATGGCGAACTGCTCGACAATGCGGCGCGCATCGGCCCGATGCTGGCGCGCATGGGGATCGAGCCGGAAAACCGCATCGCCCTTGTTCTGCTCGACACCGTCGACTTTCCGGTGCTGTTCTGGGGCGCGATCCGCGCGGGCATCGTTCCGGTTCTGGTCAACACCCGTCTGACCGTCGACCAGTATCGCTACCTGTTCGAAGATTCGCGCGCCAAGGCGATCTTTGTTTCGGCCGAGCTGCTCCCGATCGTGCGGGAGGCCGCGAGCGACCTGCCGAACGTCAAGGAAATTGTCGTCGTCGGGGCGGGTCCGGCGTCGGTGCCACGGCTGGACATGTTGTTGGCGGCCGAGAATGAAGGCGCGGCACCGGCCAGAACTTGCGCCGACGAGGTCGCGTACTGGCTCTATTCGTCCGGCACGACCGGAATGCCGAAGGGAACGATGCATGTGCATTCGACGCCGATGAACATCGCGCGCACCTCGGGACAGGGCCGCCTCGGCATCCGGGAAGACGACGTGATTTATTCCGCGCCCAAGCTGTTCTTCGCCTATGGCCTCGGCGACGCCATGTTGTGCCCGATGTCGGTCGGCGCCACCTCGGTGCTCTATCCGGAGCGGCCGACGCCGCAGACCGTGTTCGAGACGCTGCGCGGATACCAGCCGACGATGTTTTTCGCGGTGCCCACGCTTTATGCCGCCATGCTGGCCGATCCCGAATGCAAGCCGGAAAACATGTCGAGCCGGCTGCGACTGTGTTTCTCGGCCGGCGAGCCGTTGCCCGCCCATGTCGGCGAAGCCTGGAAGCAGAAATTCGGCATCGACATCGTCAACGGCGTCGGCTCGACCGAACTGGGACATCTCTTTCTGACCAATCTGCCGGATGCGGTGGAATACGGCACCTCCGGCGTGCCGGTGGACGGCTACGAGCTCAGGCTGGTTGACGACGCCGGGCAGGACGTCGCCGACAATGAGATAGGCGAGCTTTGGGTGCGCGGCGAATTGTCGGCGGCCGGCTACTGGAATCAACGCGAGAAATCGCGCCGCACGTTCATGGGCGAATGGACCCGTACCGGCGACAAATACACCCGGCGCCCGGACGGCGTTTACATTTACTGCGGCCGCACCGACGATATGTTCAAGGTCAGCGGCATTTGGGTGTCGCCCTTCGAGGTGGAGGATGCCCTGGTGTCGCATCCGAAAGTCCTCGAAGCCGCGGTCGTGCCGGTCGAAGACGATAACGGCCTGGTCAAGCCGAAAGCATTTGTCGTGCTCAAGGATTACCGCGACAATGACGCAAGCCGTGCGCTCTATGAAGAGCTCAAGGTGCATGTGAAACGCAGCATCGGCCCTTGGAAATATCCGCGCTGGATCGAATTCGTCGATAGTCTGCCGAAAACCGCGACCGGAAAAATCCAGCGCTTCATGCTGCGCGACAAGGCGATCAATCTCAATGGTGGGGGCCACTGATGCCGCCGCTCGCTCATCTTGCTTGGCCGTTTTTTGACGAGAAGCACCGGCAATTCGGTCCGGCGCTCGCCGCCTGGGCCGGCAAAGAAGTCGGCCAATACATCGATCACGCCGACGTGGATCAATCCTGTCGCGCGCTCGTTCGTGCCTTGGGCGACGCCGGCTGGCTCAAGGCCGTTGTGCCGGCGGCCTATGGCGGCCTGTCGGAAAAGCTCGACGTGCGCACGCTCTGCGCCGCGCGCGAAATCCTCTCCTGGCACGACAGTCTCGCCGATTTTGCCTTCGCCATGCAGGGGCTGGGCACCGGCTCGATTTCGCTGTACGGCAGCGACGAGATCAAGGCCAAATATCTGCCGCCGGTCCGCGACGGCCGGCATCTCGCGGCGTTCGCGCTCTCGGAACCGGAAGCCGGCTCCGACGTCAGCGCGCTGGCGACCACCGCGGTGAAGGACGGCCCCGGCACATGTCCGCATCGACGGGCTGAAAACCTGGATCTCCAATGGCGGGATCGCGGACCACTACGTGGTGTTCGCGCGCACCGGCGAGGCCCCCGGCGCCAAGGGGCTTTCCAGTTTCATCGTCGACGCCGATACGCCGGGCCTCGAGATCGCCGGCCGCATCGACGTCATTGCTCCGCATCCGCTCGCGGCAATTCGCTTCACCGGCTGCCGCGTGCCGCTGGCCAACCGGCTCGGCGGCCCCGGCGAGGGTTTCAAGGTTGCCATGGCGACGCTCGATATCTTCCGCTCGACCGTCGCCGCCGCGGCGCTCGGGCTTGCCCGGCGCGCCTTCGATGAGATGATCGACCATGCGGCAAAGCGCAATTTGTTCGGCGCGCCGCTCGCCGATCTGCAACTCACGCAGGCCGCGCTGGCGGACAGCGCCATCGACATCGACGCCGCGGCCTTGCTGGTCTACCGCGCGGCTTACGAAAAGGACCGCGGCGCGGCGCGCATTACCCGCGAGGCCTCGATGGCCAAGGCCTTTGCGCCGGAAATGGCGCAACGGGTGATCGATCGCGCCGTGCAGATTTTCGGCGGCAATGGCGTGCGCGTCGGCGTCAAGGTCGAGGCGCTTTACCGCGAAATTCGCGCGCTGCGCATCTACGAGGGCGCCACCGAAGTGCAGAAGCTGATCGTGGCGCGGGAATTGCTGAAAGCGCACCAAACGACGCGCCGCCAGGCCGGCGAGTAGTCATCATGCTGCTGACCGAGGAACAGGCGCAAGTTCGGGACACCGCGCGCGAATTCGCGCAGAGCTTCCTGGCGCCGCAATCGGCCGAATGGGACAGCCAGGCGGTGTTTCCGCGCGCGGCGCTGCGTGAACTGGGCAAACTCGGCTTCATGGGCATGACGGTTCCGCCGGAATGGGACGGCGCCGGCGCCGACTACGTGGCCTATGCGCTTTCGCTGGAAGAGATCGCCGCCGGCGATGGCGCCGTCTCCACGATTGTGAGCGGCCATAACTCCGTCGGCTGCATGCCGCTCGTCGAATACGGCACGCCGGAGCAGAAGGAGAAGTATCTGCGGCCGATGGCGCGCGGCGAGATGCTGAGCGCCTTCTGCCTCACCGAGCCGCAGAGCGGTTCGGACGCCGGCGCGATCCGCACCCGCGCCGAACGGCGGCGCGGCAGCTACATTCTCAATGGCACGAAGCAGTTCGTCACCTCGGGCAAGAACGCCGACGTCGCGCTGGTCTTCGCCGCCACCGATCTGGCGCAGGGCAAGCAGGGCATCAGCTGCTTCATCGTGGACACAAAGCAGACCGGCTATTACGTGCGCCGGATCGAAAACAAGATGGGTCAGCAGGCCTCCGATACCTGCGAAGTGCAGTTCGACGAACTCGCCGTGCCGGCGGATAACCGGCTCGGCGCCGAAGGCCAAGGCTATCGCATCGCGCTGGCCAACCTGGAAGGCGGCCGCATCGGCATCGCCGCGCAGGCCGTGGGCATGGCGCGCGCGGCTTACGAAATCGCGCTCGCCTACGCGCAGGAGCGCCGCAGCTTCGGCAAGACGATCATCGAGCATCAGGCCGTCGCGTTCCGCCTGGCCGATATGGCGACCCAGCTCGAAGCCGCGCGTCAACTCGTGCTGCACGCCGCCGCGCTGCGCAGTCAAGGCTTGCCCTGCCTCAAGGAGGCGTCGATGGCGAAGCTGTTCGCCACCGAGGCCGCCGAGCGCATCTGTTCCGACGCCATCCAGACGCTGGGCGGCGCCGGCTACATGACCGACTACGGCGTCGAGCGAATTTACCGCGCCGTGCGCGCGAGCAAGATTTACGAGGGCACCAACGACATCCAGCGGCTGGTCATCAGCCGCGCGCTCGTGGCCGAGGCCGGCCAGGAAAGGCGCAACTGATGTTTAAGATCAGCACCGCCGGTCCCGTGACCACGCTGACGCTTAGTCACCCGCCGGTGAACGCGATCAGCGAGGAGTGGGTGCGCACCTTCGAGAGCAGGCTCGACCAGCTCGACGCGGCCTGCCGCGTGCTGCACATCCGCTCCGATCAGAAGGTGTTCTGCGCGGGCGCCGATCTGAAGGAAATGCGCGGGCGCATGGACATGGCCGACGGGCCGGACCGCATGTACGCCTATGTCGCCGGTATCCAGCGGCTCTATTTCCGCATCGAGGCTTTGCCGCAGGTCGTGCTTGCCGAGATCGGCGGCGCGGCCATGGGCGGCGGGTTTGAATTGGCTTTGGCCTGCGACCTGCGCATCGCGGCCAACGAAGCCAAGGTCGGGTTGCCGGAGGTGCGGCTCGGCCTCATCCCAGGCGCCGGCGGCACGCAGCGGCTCACGCGGCTGTGCGGCCCGGCGCTCGCCAAACGGCTGATCCTCGGCGCCGAAGTGCTCGATGGCGCCGCCGCCGCCGCGCTCGGCGTGGTGCATTGGGCGGCGCCGCGCGCCGAACTGCCCGCGCGCGCATCCGAGATCGCCAAGCGCATCGCCGATCTGCCGGCCGCGGCGCTCGCCGCCAGCAAGGCCTGCATTGCCGCCGCCGGCCAGCCCGGCCGCGGCGGTTATACCGACGAATTGGAGTTCACCCGGTCGCTCCTCACCAATCCCGAGACGCAGAAACGCGTGACGGCGTTTCTGGCGGGCGCGGCCGAACCTTCGACACAGGCAAAAAGTGGAGCGACACGATGAATTTCGACGGCAAGGTTGCGTTGGTCACCGGCGGGGCCTCCGGCATCGGCAAGGCGACGGTCATGGCATTCGCCCGCCAGGGCGCGACCGTGATCTGCGCCGACGTGAACGCCGCCGCCGGCGAGGCGCTGAAGAACGAAGCCGCCGGCGCCAAGCTGAAGGTCGATTTCGTCGCCATGGATCTCGGCAATTCCGCTTCGATCCGCGCCGCCGCCGCCGAGGTGCTCGAAGAAATATCCGCGCGTCGACATCCTGGTGAACGCCGCCGGCTGGGGCGACATCCAGCCCTACATGCAGAACACGCCGGAATTCATCGACCGCGTGATCGCCATCAATCTCGCCGGCCCGGCGCATCTGACGCAGGCGCTGCTGCCGGCGATGATCGCCGCCAACGGCGGCAAGGTCGTCAATATCGCCAGCGACGCCGGCCGCGTCGGCAGCGGCGGCGAGACGGTTTACGCCGGCGCCAAGGGCGGGCTGATCGCCTTCACCAAGTCGCTGGCGCGCGAGGTCGCCCGCTATTCGATCAACGTCAACTGCGTGTGCCCGGGTCCGACCGATACGCCGATGCTCGCCACCCGCTCGGAGAAGCTGCGCGAGGCTTTTCTCAAGGCGATCCCGTTCCGCCGCTTCGCCAAGCCGGAGGAAATCGCCGACGCCGTGATGTTTTTCGCCAGCCCGCAAGCCAACTACATCACCGGCCAGGTGATGAGCGTGAGCGGCGGGCTGACCTTTGCAGGCTAATTCCGACAACAACAGCCATCGAGAGGACCAAAGACCATGAACGATACAGCCACGCGGTTTCGTCCCGCCGGACTCGATTTTTCCAATTTCAAGCCGAAGCATTTCCTCTGGTCGGTGAGCGGCAAGGTGGCGACCATCACCTTGAACCGGCCGGAGCGGAAAAACCCGCTGACGCTCGAATCCTATGCCGAGTTGCGCGACTTGTTCCGCAATCTGCAATATGCCGATGGCATCAAGAACGTCGTGATCACCGGCGCCGGCGGCAATTTCTGCTCGGGCGGCGACGTGCACGAGATCATCGGCCCGCTGGTCGAGATGCAGCGCAAGGACGACATGGCGGGCCTGCTCGCCTTCACGCGCATGACCGGCCAGCTCGTCAAGGAGATGCGCGCCTGTCCGCAGCCGATCGTGGCGGCGATTGACGGCATCTGCGCCGGCGCCGGCTCGATCATCGCCATGGCGTCGGATTTGCGCGTCGGCACCGCGCGCAGCAAGGTCGCCTTCCTGTTCGTGCGCGTCGGTCTCGCCGGCGCCGACATGGGCGCCTGCAATATGCTGCCGCGCATCATCGGCCACGGCCGCGCCTCGGAGCTGCTCTATACCGGCCGCGCCATGGACGGCACCGAGGCCGAGCGCTGGGGCTTCTACAACAAGCTGAGCGAGCCGGAGAAGGTGCTCGACGACGCGCAGGCGCTGGCCAAGATGTTGTCGGACGGCCCGACCTTCGCCAACTCCATGACCAAGAAGTGCCTGCACCAGGAATGGAACATGGGCATCGACGAGGCGATCGAGGCCGAGGCGCAGGCGCAGGCGATCTGCATGCAGACCAAGGACTACGAGCGGGCCTACGAGGCCTTCGTGGCCAAGCAGAAGCCGGTGTTCCAGGGTAACTGAGGAAGCCCAAGGCAAGACCGACGCCACGGCTGTCATGGCCGTGGCGTCATTATTTTCGGGCGCCGCCGGCCCGATCGCCGATCTGGGCATATTCGTGGCTTGGTGATAGTATTTAGCGATCACCAAGGGCCGCCCGGCATCGCCATGAAACTCAACCAATTGCGCAATTTCACCGCCGTGGTCGACGCCGGCGCGGTCAGGCAGGCGGCCAAGATTCTCAATTTGTCGCAGTCCTCGGTCACCAAGAGCATCCAGCAATTGGAGGACGACCTCGGTGTCGAGCTGCTGCATCGCGGCGCGCATGGCGTCGCCCCGACCGCGGCGGGCAAGGCGCTGCTGGCGCGCGCCAAGGTGATCGAAGCGGAGCTGCGCCACGCCCGCAATGACGTCGAAGCGATCCAGGGCGCCGGCGTCGGCGAAATCCGCGTGAGCGCCTCGCCGACGGTTGCCATGGGGTTGCTGCCGCGGGCCGTCATCGCCTTCCAGCGCAAGCATCCGCGCGTGAGCTTTCACCTGTTGGAGGGGGTCTACCCGGATATTCTGCCGGCGGTGCGCACCGGCGATCTCGACCTCGCCATCTGCCTGGTGCCCGATCGCCCGCGCGACGAGACCTTGAGCTTCATCAGCCTGATCAAGGACCGGCTGGTGCCGGCGGTGCGCGCCGACCATCCGCTGCTCGGGCGGCGCAAGCTCAGGCTCGCGGACCTGCTCGATCTCGATTGGATCATCTACCGCCGCGGCCACACTGGGCTCGACGTGTTCGAGCAGACCTTCATCGCCAACCGGCTCGAGCCGCCCAAGAGCACGATCGAATGCACGTCGTTTGCTTGCGCGCTCGCCTTGGTGGAGAACGGCAACTATATCACCCTCGTGCCATCGCAGATCTTCGCCGGCAGCCGCCGCACCCCGGCCATCACCCCGGTTCTGCTCGATTCGCCCATGCAGACCTGGCAACTCGCCGCGATTTCGCGCGCCAAGCACGAACTCTCCGCCGTTTGCCTGGCTTTTCTCGCCGAGTTGCAGAAGACCGCGGCCAAGATCGACCTGCCCATGACGACCCTGCGGCGGGCCGCGCGCCCCCGGCCATGAGCGCAAGCGGCGCAGCCCGTTCGATAATTTCGATCACCCTACCGTCAAATTGTATCAACAAGCGGGCACCGGAAATCCTATAATCCCGGCACGGCTGTCGCGCCCGTTGGCGGTTGAGCGGGCAAACGGCGGTCCATGCGCGCCATCGGCCGGGCGCGCATCGATCAAGGCGGGGAAGCGCACGATGTTTTCGCAAGCGAAATTCGCAATCATTCTTTTCGCGCTCGCGCAGCTTCTCAGGTTCGTGGCGTGGCGGCATCCGCACTTCGCCGCGCGCCTCAAGGAGCGCAATCTGATCGCGCAGATCAAGGCGCGCGACGAAGGCACCGGCCGCTGGATCGAGCTGCGCGACGGCAAGATCAGATCGGGCGCCGGCATGCACCCGAAGCCCGACATCACGCTGTTGTTCAAGAACGCCACGATCGGCGCCTCGCTGCTGACGCCGCCGATCAATTGGCTCAATCAGATCAACGCGCAGAAGGATTTCGTGCTCGGCGTCGAAGGCTCCGAGGACCTGACCAACTGGTTCGCGCAGACCCTGATGATGATGCAGACCGCGCACTGGCGCTTCGGTACGCCGATGCCGGACGGCGCCATGCGTTATTGCAATATGGCGAACGGCGGACCGCTTTTCGTTTATGTCAAGGACGGAAAGATCGTTCGCACGACACCGATCGATTTTGACGAAAGCGATCCGCAGCCGTGGACGATCGATGCGCGCGGCATGAAACTGACGCCGCCGCGCAAGACGACGCTCGCGCCGCACGGGCAGAACAGCAAGGCGATGATCTATTCGCCCGACCGCTTGCTCTATCCGATGAAGCGCGTCGATTTCGATCCGAAGGGCGAACGCAACCCGCAGAACCGGGGCAAATCGGGTTACGTGCGGATCAGCTGGCAAGAAGCGCTCGACCTCGTAGCGGGCGAGATCCAGCGCGTCCGGCACGATCACGGGCCGGGCGCCATGGCGGTCTCACACGGGTCGCATCATACCTGGGGCCATATCGGCTATTACCTCAGTGCCTTGTATCGCTTCGCCAACGCCGTCGGCCACACGCCGGTGCATCACAATCCCGACTCCTGGGAAGGCTGGTACTGGGGCGCCGTGCATCACTGGGGCTACACCATGCGTGTCGGCCAGTGCGAGACCTACGGCACGGTCGAGGATCTGCTGCAAAACTGCGAAATGGTTGTGTTCTGGGCGGCCGATCCCGACACCACCAGCGGCTCCTATGGCGCGCAGGAAGGCACGGTGCGCCGGCAGTGGCTGAAGAAGCTCGGCATCAAGGTCGTGCACATCGATCCCTACTATAATTCGTCCGCGCAATTCCTGCCGGGCAAATGGCTCTGCCCCAAGCCGACGACCTCGCCGGCGCTCGCTTTGGCGATCGCTTACGTTTGGATCAAGGAAGGGCTGTACGACAAGGAATACGTGGCAAGACGCACACGGTCGGCTTCGACGCCTGGAAAGCCTATGTCATGGGCGAGCGCGATGGCGTGCCCAAGACGCCGGAGTGGCAGGAGAAGGAGACCGGCGTCGCCGCCAAGGACGTGCGGGCGCTGGCGCGCGAATGGGCGTCCAAGCGCACTTATCTCGGCTGCGGCGGCTGGGGCAACGGTCATGGCGGCGCCTGCCGCAATCAAACCGGCATCCAATGGGCGCGCACCATGGTGTGCCTGATCGCCATGCAGGGTCTGGGCAAGCCCGGCATCAACATGGGCAATCTGCAATGGGGCGCCCCGGTCGATCTCAACTTCTTTTTCCCGGGTTATGCCGACGGCGGTATGTCCGGCGATGTCGAGAAGACTGCGATGGTCGTCGAGCTGTATCAGCGCATGCCGCAGCTCCCGACCATGAATACGCCGCAGCAGAAAATTCCGCGCCTCTATCTTCCGGAGGCCATTCTCGACGGCAAAGCCGACGGCGGTTACCCGTGGAACGGCAAATCGATCGAAATGCAGTTCGGCAAGTTCAGCTACCCGGCGCCCGGTCACGCACCTGTGCGAATGATGTTCAAGTACGGCGGTTCGTTGATCCCCACGATGAACAACACCAACCGCCACGTGAAGATGTTTCAGTCGCCGAACCTTGAGTTCGTTGTCAGCCAGGCGATCTGGTTCGAGGGCGACACCAAATTTGCCGATGTCATCCTGCCGGCCTGCACCAATTTCGAGCGGGTCGACATCAGCGAATGGGCGGCGCTCGGCGGCTACGGCCATCACGGCCAGCAGCAGCTCAACCATCGGGTCATCATCTTTCAGGCGCCCGCGATCGAGCCGCTCGGGGAGTCGAAGTCCGACTACTGGATCTTCAACGAGATTTCCAAACGGCTCGGGCTCGCCAATTATTTCTCCGAAGGCGTCAACGAGCTCGATTGGGTCAAGCGCCTGTTCGATGCATCCGATCTGCCGAAGAAGATGTCGTGGAAGAAGTTCATCAAACGCGGCTACTACGTCGTCCCGGCGGAGAAGGAAAAGCTGCGTGTGCCGGTGTCGTTCCGCTGGTTCTGGGAAGGCCGCAAGAAAGACGTGCCGGAGCCGCATCCGATGCCGTCCGACTATTCGGTGGAATTCCTCAAGGGCTTGCAGACGCAATCGGGCAAGCTCGAGTTCGAATGCAACAGTCTCAAGCGTGCGAAAGATCCCGAGCGGCCGCCGGTCGTCGAATACGTGCCGTCATGGGAGGGCCCGCACACGCGCGAGCTGTTCGGGAAATATCCGTTACAGCTGCTGACGCCGCACAGCAAGTACAGCTTCCACACCCAGGGCGACGGCAAGGACAGCTTCCTGCTCAACATCCCGGACCATCGGGTGAAGGTGAAGGATTGGTACTATTGGGTCGTGCGCATGAATACGCATGATGCGGCGGAGCGCGGCATCAAGCAGCACGATCTGGTGAAGGTCTACAACGACCGCGGCGCGGTCATTTGCGCGGCGGTTCTGACGCAGCGGCTGCCGCGCGGCGTGGCCAGCAGTTACGAGTCTTCGGCGCTGTACGAACCGATGGGTGAGCCGGGCCGCTCCGTCGATCGCGGCGGCGTCGTGAACCTGCTGATGCCGCACCGCTCGCAGACCAAGTCCACGCATGCGCTCGCCGGCGCGCAAGGCCTGGTCGAAATCGAGCTATGGGACGGCAGCACCGAACATATCTCGGAAGCTTTCGCTAAGATGCCGCAGAGCGACCAAACCCACAGCAAGCGCGAGGCGGCAAACCTTGTGCCGGCGAAATAGCAAATAGCAACAACAGGAGGAGCTGATCTCATGGCCTATGTATTCAAAGAGGGCGACCTGCCTTCGCTGATCGACGCCAAGCAGGCGCGCGAGCGCATTTTCTTCGTCAATCAGGAGCTCGCCAAGATCGACGACATGCTCGCCGGCGTCATGCACTACAAGAAGGGCGCGGCGTCGCCCCTGCACCTGCACAAGAACTGCGAGCACTTCTATTTCATCATCGACGGCAAGGCGACGGTGGAATCGGACGAAGGCGTGCGGGCGGTCGGGCCCGGCGACATGATCTTCATTCCGGCCGAGGAGAAGCACCGCCTGCGCGCCACCGAGCCGCTGTTCTATTTCGAGTGGCAGGCGCCCAACCGCTTCAAGACCACCATTCTCGAAGGCACCGATGACGACCTGCGCTGGACGCGCAAGGACGGCAAAGCGTGGATCCAGACCTGAATTCAGCCCGACAGCATAGGAAAACGATTATGTCGCTCACATTCATCGAAACCAACAAGCTGCCCAAAAAGGCCACGTCCGGCCAGGGCGAAGTCACCGAAGTGCTGAACGCCGCGCTGTGCGGGGCGAAGAACGTGCACGGCTCGCTGCGCTGGCTCAAATCGGCCGAGACCTTCCAGCCGGCGGCGACCGACAAGCACCAGCTCATCTATCTGATGGAAGGCAAGGGCAATATCCGGCTCAACAACAAGGATTACAACGTCGAGAAGGGCGCCGGCATCTATCTCGGGCCGTCCGAGACCGCGACCATCCAGGCCGGCAGCGGAGCCTCGCTGAAACTGTTTCATCTCGTGGTGCCGCATATCCCGAAGTGAAGATCGATCGAGGCGAGTTGCGCCATGAATAAATGGAACCTGATCATCGACGTCGCCGAGTGCACCAATTGCAATTTGTGCACTCTGGCGGCCATGGACGAATATGTCGGCAACGAGTTTCCCGGCTATTCGGCGCCGATGCCCAAGCATGGCCACAAGTGGATCAACATCCTGCAGAAGGAGCGCGGGCAGGTGCCGACGGTCGACGTCGCCTTCGTGCCGACCTTGTGCAACCACTGCGACAACGCGCCTTGCGTCGCCAAAGGCGGCGGCGCGGTGGTCAAGCGCGCCGACGGCATCGTGCTGATCGATCCGGTCAAGGCGAAGGGTCGCAAGGACCTGGTCGAGGCCTGTCCCTATGGCCACATCTGGTGGAACGAGGAGCTCTCGTTGCCGCAGGCCTGGACCTTCGACGCCCATCTGATCGACCAGGGCTGGAAGCAGACGCGCGGACAGCAGTCGTGCCCGACCGGCGCCATGCGCGCGATCTGCGTCGACGACGACACGATGGCGAAGCTTGCGGCCGAGCAGGGGCTGGAAACCATCAAGCCCGAGCTCGGCACCAAGCCCGCGCGTCTACTACAAGAATCTGTGGCGTTATTCGACCTGCTTCATCGCCGGTTCGGTGTCGGCGCAGGCGGACGGCGCGGTCGATTGCGTCGAGGGGGCGAAGGTGCGCCTGCTCAAGAGCGGCGCCACGGTGGCGGAGACCGCGACCGACAATTACGGCGACTTCAAATTCGATCGGCTGGGCGAGGACTCCGGCGACTACGTCGTCGAAATCTCGCGCGCCGGTCAGGCCGGCAAGGCAGTCGCCGCCAAGCTCGGTGCCAGCATCAATCTGGGTGAAATCAGGCTATAAGCCTCTTTATGCCTGATCCTGCGCTCCCGCTGGTGTTTCCCCAGCTCGAAGGAATTTACCAAGGCTTCGGCCCCGTGGCCGAAGCGCTGTTGCGCGTCTGGGTCGGGCTGGCGCTGGTGCCGCACGGCTTGCGCAATACCTTCGACTGTTTCCCCGGCACCGGCCAGCCGCTGCGCAGCGTGCGGGCGCTCGCCGACTACATGGACAAGCAGGGCTATCGCCCGGGCATGCTGTGGGCGCCGGCGATCTCGGCGACGCAACTGATCTGCGGGCCGCTGTTGGCGCTCGGCCTGTTCACGCGGCTCGCGGCCGTGCCGATCGTGCTGTTCCTGGCGGTGTCCAATATCGAGCGCTGGCGCGTCGGCAAATATTTCTGGAACCAGCTCGGCCTCGAATACACGCTGATGTGGACGATTGCGGCGCTCTACTTCCTCGTGCATGGCGGGGGGATTTACTCGCTCGACGCCCTCATTTCGGGGCGTGAAATCTGATGAAATTTCAGACTGAAAGACGCGTGACTTTAATATAGAATAGACAGATATAGCCGCTTATTCTGTCGGCGCCCGCAAGGAAACGGACCGGATGAAGGCGTTCGGATTTGAATCGGCCAAGGACCTCGCGCACGCCGTGGCGCTGCTCGCCGAGCATGGCGCCGCGGCCAAGATCCTGGCCGGCGGCACCGACCTGCTGGCCGACCTGAAATTTTCCGGCCACGCGCCGGGCGTCGTCATCGACATCTCGCGGCTGGACGAGCTCAAGGACATCGCCATCGCCGATGACGGGCTGCACATCGGCGCCCTGGTCACCCACAGCGAGATCATGCGCTCAGCCGTGATCCGCGACATGTTCCCGGCCCTGGTGGAGGCCGCCCATACCATCGGCGCCGTGCAGACGCGCAACCTCGGCACGCTCGGCGGCAATCTGATCACCTGCGTGCCGTCGATGGACAGCGGCCCGACGCTGATGGCGCTCGAGGCCTCGGTGACGGTCGCCAGCAGCCAAGGCCGGCGGCAGATGCCGCTCGCCGGCCTGTTCGTCGGCCCGCGCAAGACCAGCCTCAAGCCCGGCGAACTGCTGGTCGACATCGTCATTCCCAAGGATAATCTCGGCAAGCCGGCGGCGTTCGAGAAATTCGGCTTGCGCAAGGGCCAGGCGCTCGCGCTGGTCAATGCCGCGGCCGCCTTCTGGGTCGACGAGCGCAAGGGTACGTTCTTGGCGCCGCGCATTGCGCTCGGCGCGGTCGCTCCGACCGTCATCCGCGCGCCGAAGGCGGAAGCCTATCTCGACGGCTTTGCGATCGGCGCCGAAGCGATGGCCGAAGCCGGCCGCATCGCCGCCACCGAGGCCAAGCCGATCAGCGATTTCCGCGCCAGCGCCGACTACCGGCGCGAATTGATCGCGGTGCTGGTGAAGCGGGCGCTGACCGCCGCGCTCGCGCGCGCCAAGACGAAAACCAAGGAGCTTGCCCAGTGACCGACGTGACGGTGATCGTCAACGGCCAAATCCGCGGCGCCACGGTGCCGCCGGAAACCACCTTGCTGCATCTGTTGCGCGAGCATTTCCATCTGACCGGCGCCAAGCTCGGCTGCGATGTCGGCGACTGCGGCGCCTGCACCGTGATCGTCGATGGCATGGCGGTGAATTCCTGCCTGATGCTGGCCGGCCAGGTGAACGGCCGCAGCGTGACCACCATCGAGGGGCTGGCCACCCGCGACCGGCTGCACCCGATCCAGAAGGCCTTCGAGGACAGCGGCGCGCTGCAATGCGGCTTCTGCGGGCCGGGCGCCATCATGGCGACCAAGGCGCTGCTCGACGAGAATGCCGATCCCGACGTCAAGGACATCCGCGACGCGCTCTCCGGCAGCCTGTGCCGCTGCACCGGCTACACCAAGATGATCGAGGCGGTGCAGGAAGCGGCCCGCGTCCTGCGCGGCGAACAACGCAATCAGCTCACTCACGCGCGAACCTGAAGGTCAAAGCGCCATGGATGACAAGACCAAGGTCCTGGAACGCGAAGAGCTCGATATCGCCGAGCGCTTGCGCGGAGCCGACGTCGACCTGCGGCTGCCGGCGGTCGTGCCGCGCGAGCCTTATCCGATCGAGCCGCTGACCGTCGATGCGCGCCAGCAGACCCGCGCGGTCGGCCAGCGCGCGACGCGGCCGGACGGCCGCCTGCACGGCCTCGGGCAGACCAAATACATCGACGATCTCAAGTTCCCCGGCATGCTCTATGCGCGCATCAAGCGCGCCGGCATCGCCTCCGCCCGCATCAAGCGCATCGATACCAGCGCGGCCGAGGCCATGCCCGGCGTGATGGCGGTGCTCACCGGCAAGGAGATTCCACTCAATACCTTCGGGCCCACGTTCCAGGACCAGCCGGTGCTGGTCGACGATATCGTGTTCCATGCCGGCGACGGCGTTGCGGCGGTGGCGGCCGTTACCGAGCAGACTCGCCAACGAGGCACTCGACAAGATCGTGGTCGAATACGAGCCGCTGCCGGCCGTGCTCGATCCGGTCGCCGCCATGCGCGAGGATTCGCCCAAGGTGCACGCGCCCAACAGCAACATCTACGCGACCAAGGTGATCCGCAAAGGCGACGTCGAGAAGGGCTTTGCCGAATCCGACCACATCTTCGAGGGCCGCTTCTCGACGCAGATGATCGAGCACGTGTCGCTCGAGCCGCACGCGGCCATCGCCGACTGGGACGCCACCGGCCGCCTCACCATCTACGCGACGATCGGGCGCATCACGCTGGCGCGCGCCGACATGGCGCGCACCCTGAAGCTGCCGATGAGCCGCATCCGCATCGTCGGCACCATCGTCGGCGGCAATTTCGGCGGCAAGAACGAGATCTCGCAGGAACCGGCGCTCGCGCTGTTGTCGAAGAAGACCGGCCGGCCGGTGAAGGGCGTGTTCACGCGCAGCGAGGAGTTCACCTCGACCACGACGCGTCACCCCATCATCATGGATTACAAGACCGGCGTGAGCAAGGAAGGCCGCATCCTGGCGCGCCAGATCCGGCTGGTATTGGACGGCGGCGCCTATTGCTCGTGGAGCGCGACCACGCTCGGCAAGGCCTGCATCCTGGCGCCCGGCCCCTACAAAATCGACAACGTCGTGTCGGAGGCCTTCGTCGTCTACACCAACAAGACCATGACCGGGGCGATGCGCGGCTTCGGCGCGCCGCAGGTGTGTTTCGCCTATGAATCGCACATGGACGACATCGCCAAGGCGCTCGGCAAGGATCCGCTGGAAATCCGATTGCTCAACGCCTTCGATGAAGGCTCGTCCAGCCCCACCGGCCAGGTGCTGCACAGCGTGGTGGTCAAGGAGACGCTCAACAAGGCGGCCGACCGGTTCGGCTGGCGGGAGCCACGCTCATGAAGCGGCGCGGACGCGGCATCGCCTGCATGTGGTATCCGATCGGCTTCACCGTCGACGCCAATCCGAGCGCCGCGGTGGTGAAAGTCAACGAGGACGGCACCGCCACCGTGCTCACCGGCACGGTCGAGACCGGGCAAGGGCTCGCTTACCGTGCTCGGCCAGATCGCGGCCGAGGCGCTCGGCATCGCCACCGACGACGTGCACGTGGTGTCGGCCGATACCGATACGACGCCGATGGACACCGGCGCCATCGCCAGCCGCACCACTTACGTCACCGGCAATGCCATCTTTCTTGCCGCCGAGGCCGCCAAGGCGATCCTGTTCGAGACGGCGGCGCCCATGCTGGGCGTCAAGACCAGCCAGCTCGAGGCCAAGGACCGCAAAATTCAGGTAAAGAATTATCCGCAGCGCGCGGTTTCCATCGCCGCGGTGGCGCATCGCTCGCAGGTCGTGCTCGGCCAGCCCGCCATCGGCAGCGCCTCGTGGAATCCGCCGACCGTCGCCATGGATCCGGAGACCGGGCAGGGCAAGCCGTTCGCCACCTATGTCTATGCCACGCAGATCGCCGAGGTCGACGTCGACGACGAGACCGGCGAAGTCGAAATCCTGCGCATCTGCGCCGCCCACGACTGCGGCACCGCCATCAATCCGATGCTGGTCGAAGGCCAGGTCGAGGGCGGCATTTCGATGGGCGTCGGCATGGCGTTGCAGGAGGAGATGCTGTTCGACGCCAAGGGGCGCCACATCAATCCCAATCTCACCAACTACATCATGCCGACCTCGCTCGACATGCCGCCGATCGAGGTCGACATCGTGCAGGGCTTCGATCCGACCGGGCCGTTCGGCGCCAAGGGCGTCGGCGAGCCGACCGCGGTGCCGACGGCGGCGGCGATCTTGAACGCGATCCACGATGCGGTCGGCGTGCGCATCTGTTCGCTGCCCGCCACCTCGGAAAAAGTGCTGGCCGCGATCAAGGCCAAGCGCGCCGGCGAGCGCAAGCAAATCCCGGCCTGATTGTTTTTCTGCTTGCCGAAGGTGCTGGCGCGCCGCGCATCGGTCGCCGGCAACCTGCCGACGTGCGACGGCGGGCCTGAAACCAGCAGCCGTTCATGGACTATTCCTTCATGATACTAAGTTGCACTTGAAAGGGCGAACGAAACGAAAATGGAAGGAGACCATGGCGAAGTTTTATTGCGCGCTCCGAAAATCCGAACGCGTTGCGATTTTTCGGGTGCTGAAAAGAAGATGGAGCGTCAATAAGCGCACGCACCGTCATGCCCGGGACGATCCCGGCGATGACGATACGTTCTACTCCGCCCCTCGATAAAACGCCGCGGCATCGGCGCTGAACGCCTTGCGCGAGGCAGGATCGAGATAAAGCATGTGGCCGCCGCGATAGAGCTTGAGCTGCGCGCGTCCGGGCTTGTCCGCCGGCGGCAGGTGATCGAGCACATAGCGCGTCATGCCGTAGGGCGTGACCATGTCCGAAAGCCCGTGCGCGATCAGCAGGCGGAACGACGGATCGAAGGCAAGCAGCGTACGCAGATCGTCTTCGACGCTCGCCTGCAGGCGGCCGCCCTGCCAGTCCCAATGGCTGGTGACGTCGCCCGGCAGCAGCGCATAGGTCATCTCGGTCTTGAAGCCGAGCTCGTTGCGGGCATAGCTGGCCATGGCGCCGCCATAGGCGCGGCTGACGCCGTCGAGGATCGGGTCGCTGCCGCCGCGCGCCGATCTCAATTCGGGATAGGGATCGTCGACCGCGAAATTCGCGTCATAGCGGCTGACGATCTTGCCGTCCGGCCGCAAGGATTTCACGAAGGCGCCCTCGACGAAGCCGCGCGCCTGCGTCACCACGTCGAGCGGCAGCCCGGTCAGTTGCGCCACGCGGCCGTAGAATGCCTGGCCGGCGGGCCCTTGCGGCGGCGCTCCCGCCATGGTCACCAGATAGTCGGTCATGGCGAATTTTTCCGCCTCCGCCAGCGCGGCGCGGCTGAAGCTGTTCTTGCGCTCGAGGTTGGCCGCCGCCAGCGACGGCAATTGCAGCGCCGCGCGCAGCGCGGACTCGTCGTCGCCGAAGGTGAGCCAGCCTTCCAGCATGGGCGACAGCATCACGATGCCGGAGATCACGATGCCCTGGTCGCGTTGCAGCGCGCGCGCCACCTTGGCGGCGCGGAAGCCGCCGTAGCTTTCGCCGAACAGGTATTTCGGCGAGCCGGCGCGGTTGTTCTTCGTGACGTAGAGCGCGATCGCCTTGGCGAAGGAATCGGCGTCGCTGCGGATGCTCCAGAAGTGCTTGGCATCATCCGCCTTGACCGCGCGGCTCCAGCCGGTGCCGATCGGATCGATCAGCACCAGGTCGGTGAAGGCGAGCCATGTGTCGGGATTGTCGTGCAGGCTCGCGGTCGCCGCGTCATGGCCGTCCGGGCCGAGATCGAGGATGCGGGGCCCGACCAGCCCGAGATGCAGGAAAGCGGACGCCGCGCCCGGGCCGCCGTTGAACACGAAAGTCAGCGGCCGGTTGGCGCCCGCGTCCTTGGCGACGTAGGCGGTGTAAAACACCGCCGCGCTCTGCTCGCCGGACTGGTCGTAGAAGGCGAGCGTGCCGGCGGTCGCCGTGTAGGCGAGCCGGCCTTTGCCGGTGACGATGGAATGCTCGCTGACGGCGTCGGCCGGCAACAGCCGCAGCACGCCTTTGCCGGCCTCGTGCTGTTCGGCGCGGGCCGGCTTTTCTTCCGCCGCGGCGGAGCCGAGCGCGCCGGCGAGGATAATGGCCAGCGCGAGACGCAAGATCGACGGTGTTTTCATGGCACGCCCGCTCTTCATATCGCGCCCCGCCGGCGGCAAGCCGCGACGATAGCATGCTTAACCCGCACACAGGCGCCGATCTTGCCGGCCGCAATGTGGGGTTTATGGGGCAAAGACCGAGTACTGCTCCGGCTTGGTGAGTGATATGTAAATCTTCGATTCCGCCGGGCGGCGCGGCGCTATGCCGCCAAAAATGCGAGTGCGGGATTGCCGGCGGATGGGGGTAGAAATCATGGTTTCGCAGTTCGAGGTGCGCATCGTCTGGGGCGACTGCGATGAGCAAGGCATCGTATTCTATCCGAAATTCTTCTACTGGATGGACAGCGCCTATCAATCGCTGCTTCGCAGCGCCGGCCTGAGCCTGCGCACGGTGCGCCAAGACTTCGGCATTGTCGGCATGCCGATCGTGGAGGCCAATGCCCGCTTCCTGTCCTCGGTGAGCCACGAAGATATCCTGCGCATCGAATCCCGCATCGGCCATTGGGGCAAAACCAGCCTGCGCGCGGAGTACAAGGGATTTTGCGCCGACCGGCCGATCTTCGAAGGCTTCGAAGCGCGCGTCTGGCTGGGACGCGGCAGCAACGGTCAGCCGGCGGCGGCCGCCATCCCGGAAGCCTTCAAGAACGCGTTCGCCGCGCTTTGATCCGCTCCGGCGGCCGGCAGCGGCGAGCGGAACGACCGCGCATATTTACACGGCCGATCAATTCGGACGTTGCAGATTGTGGTGCTGGGGCCCTTGCGTGGATGCGGCGAATTGTGTATATGCGCTAATGCGCATAGGCGTATAAGGATTTAAGCATATGAATCCCATCATGATTTTGGCGGCTCTTGGGGAGCCGACACGGCTCGAAGCGCTCCGGCTGGTGTGGGACGGCCGCGAGCATTGCGTTTGCGAATTGATGCGGGAGCTCGGCGCCAGCCAGTCCCGCATGTCCCGTCACATGGCAACCCTCAAGTCCGCCGGCCTCGTTACCGACCGCCGGGATGCGCAATGGGTGCGCTATCGCCGCGCGCCGGAGCTTCCGCCAACGGTGGTCGCCCTTGTCGATGCCGCGCTGGCGCTGCCGCCAAATCAGGAAAGGCATGCCGCATGAGTTTAGGGTCCGTCAGCGAACGCGCGCCGGGCGCATTGCCTTCGACCGCGAAGTGGGTCGGCGGGCACGATTGCCGCTTTGATTTTATGGGGCGTCATCTACAGCCAGCTCGTCCCCTTCTCGGAATGGATTACCGCATCGCTGCCGGTGAACCCCGACAGCCATCTTGGCGGCGCGATCAGCTTCTTTGCTTACGACACGCCGAAGGTTCTGATGTTGTTGACCTTGGTGGTGTTCGGCATGGGCATCGTGCGCAGCTTCTTTTCTGCCGAAAAGACCAGGGCGCTGCTCGCCGGAAAACGCGAGGGCGTCGGCAACGTGCTGGCCGCCGGGCTCGGCATCGTTACGCCATTTTGCTCCTGTTCCGCCGTGCCGTTGTTCATCGGCTTCGTCAGCGCCGGCGTGCCGCTCGGTGTCACGTTTTCGTTCCTGATCTCCGCGCCGATGGTGAATGAAGTGGCGCTCGGACTTCTGTTCGGCCTGGTCGGCTGGAAAGTGGCGCTCACGTATCTCGGCTTTGGCCTTAGCATCGCCATTGTCTCCGGTTGGGTCATCGGCCGGCTGCACCTCGAACACTGGCTGGAAGATTGGGTTCGCAATATTCGCGCCGGCGCGGTCGAGTTGGCGCCGGAGAAATGCTCGACGGCCGTCGACCGCATCAAGGCCGGCGTTGACGCCGTGCACGAAATCGTCGGCAAGGTCTGGCCGTGGATCATCGCCGGCATCGCTGTCGGCGCCTTCATCCACGGTTATGTGGCCGCGGACCTGCTGGCCTCGATCATGGGGCGGGACGCCTGGTGGTCGGTGCCGGCCGCGGTGTTGATCGGCATCCCGATGTATTCGAATGCCGCCGGGATCATCCCGGTGGTCGAAGCGCTCATCAGCAAAGGCGCCGCGCTCGGTACCGTGCTGGCCTTCATGATGTCGGTGATCGCGCTGTCGCTGCCCGAGATGATCATCCTGCGCAAGGTGCTGTCGATCCGGCTGATCGCCGTCTTCGTCGGCGTCGTGGCAACCGGCATCCTGGCGGTCGGCCTCCTGTTTAACGCGCTGTTCCAGTAAAACGGAGACGCTCCATGAAGGACATCAAGGTTCTCGGTCCTGCTTGCAAAAGCTGCACTACAACGGCCACGACAGCCGAGTTGGTGCAGGCCGCGGCCGACAAGCTCGGCCTGCCGGTCAAGATTGAGACAGTGACCGACTATGCGGCGATTGCCGGCTACGGCATCGTCTCGACGCCCGGCATCGTCATCGACGGCAAGGTGGTGCATGCGGGCGGCCTGCCGAAGTCTGAAGACCTCGCGCGCTGGCTGGCGGCTTAAGAAAGGGCGCCGTTCGCGGCTGGCGGTCGAACCCGCCGGCCGGAATGCGCGGTTAACGCCGGCGGAAGTTCGGCCGGCGCTGCTGCGGAGAAGGGGCCGGTGCGTCGCCCTTGTGGCGGAAGCTGATGCGTCCGCGCTGCAAGTCGTAGGGCGACATTTCCACGATCACCCGGTCGCCGACGCCGGTGCGGATGCGGAACTTGCGCATCTTCCCGGCCGTGTAGGCCAGCACCTCGTGCTCGTTATCGAGCTTCACCCGGAAATTGCCGTCCGGGAGAACCTCGGTCACCGTGCCGTCGAACTCCAGCAGTTCTTCCTTCGCCATCCAGTCGCCTCCGGTTGCGTCAGCGCTGCCCGCGCTGGCCGGCGTTACGGCGCGGCTCGTTCGGGCGCTGCAGGAATGTAACATTTCCGATGCCGCTTGGCTCCCCCGCCGTCGCTTCCTGTCGAGGGGCAGCATGGTGGCCATGCTGGCTTGGGCGGCCTTGCTGGCCGTTGCCGCCAGGGGCACGGTGGCCGTTATTGGCGTGTTGGCCATTGCCGCCGCCAAATCCACCACCGTGTCCGCGTTGCTGACGATGGCCCTGGTGGCCCCGGCCGTTATGACGTTTGCCGGCATTTTGCGGGGCCGGCCGATGGGCGGGCCGCTCGCCGGTGCGCTTGTCGGTCGCGGGGATCGAAATCCGGATCAGACGCTCGATATCGCGCAGGAACGGCGCTTCCTCGTGATCGCAGAACGAGATCGCCACGCCGTCGGCGCCGGCGCGCGCGGTGCGGCCGATGCGGTGGACGTAAGATTCGGGGATATTCGGCAGATCGTAATTGACCACATGACTGACGCCGTCCACGTCGATGCCGCGGGCGGCGATGTCGGTGGCGATCAGGATGCGCAGCTTGCCCTCGCGGAAGTCGGCGAGCACGCGCTCGCGCTGGTTCTGCGATTTGTTGCCGTGGATCGCCTCGGCGGCGAAGCCGGTCTTCTGCAGGGCGCGGACCACCTTGTCGGCGCCATGCTTGGTGCGGGTGAACACCAGCACGCGATCGGTCGTTTCGGTCTTGAGCACCTCGACCAGCAGGTTCGGTTTGGCCGACTTGTCGGTCAGGATGACGCGCTGCTCGACACGCTCGACGGTCGAAGCCTGCGGCGTCACCGCCACGCGCGCCGGGTCGCGCAGCATCTGATCGGCGAGCCGGGTGATTTCCTGCGGCATGGTGGCGGAGAAGAACAGCGTCTGCCGTTCTTTGCGCAGCATGGCGACGATCCGCTTGATGTCATGGATGAAGCCCATGTCGAGCATGCGGTCGGCTTCGTCGAGCACCAGCACCTCGACCTGGTCGAGGCGCAACGCACGCTGGTTCACCAGGTCGATCAGGCGGCCGGGCGTGGCCACCAGCACTTCGACGCCGTGCGCCAGCGAACGCACCTGCTTGTTGATCGGCACGCCGCCGATGGCGAGCGCGACGCTAAGCGGGCGGATGTGCCGGCCATAGACGCGGAAGCTGTCGGAGATCTGGCCGGACAATTCGCGCGTCGGCGACAGCACCAGCACGCGGCAGGCTTTCTTGTCGGGCCGCAGGCGCTTGGTGGTGAGGTGATTGATGATCGGCAGCGCGAAGGCGGCGGTCTTGCCGGTTCCAGTCTGCGCGATGCCGATGACATCGCGGCCTTGCATGGCGATTGGAATGGTCTGGGCTTGGATCGGCGTGGGAGTGAGGTATTTCTCTTCGGCGAGGGCGCGAAGGATCGGCTCTACGAGGCCGAAGTCGTTAAATGAAGTCAAAGAGTGTCTTTCTTATATGGCGAAGCGGCCGGCTCGCTGATGCGAACGGCGGAATCGCGGGGTTTATGGACATCCCGCGTGGCCAGGGTTGTCGTTAGTTTGAGAAACGGAAGAGGCGGGGCGAAATTCGTTTTAAAGAGTTTCGTGCACGCAGCCCGCAAACCCGAGATCGGGTCATTCATCCGTGCCGCTTCATATGACAGGCGCCGATGGTCTTTTCAAGGCAGGGATACCCCTTATTCCGCCAAATGATGAATAATGTGGTCGAAACGGCACATTCGGCCTGATGGACAAGCCGCTTTAGATCGGGGAATGTCGGGCGCCAAATTGCAGAGACAGGCCGTAATAAGCCAGCCGGAGCCGTCATTATGCCGTTTCCCAGGGCATCCCAGGCCCTTTCCCGCTTCACCGTCCTCGACCTCACGCGCGTGCGCTCCGGGCCGACCTGCGTGCGCGAGCTCGCCGATTGGGGCGCCAACGTCATCAAGGTCGAGACGCCGGCGCGTCTGGAGAAAGGCGAGCCGCCGGGTGGGCCGCGCCAGGGACCGGATTTCCAGAACCTGCACCGCAACAAGCGCAGCATGACCCTCGACCTCAAGTCGCCGGAGGGGCGCGCCGCCTTCCTGCGCCTGGTCGCGAAGGCCGACGTGGTGGTGGAGAATTTCCGCCCCGATGTGAAAAACCGGCTCGGCATCGACTACGACGAACTGCGCAAGGTCAACAAACGCATCATCCTCGCCAGCATTTCCGGCTTCGGCCAGGACGGCCCCTATCGCGACCGGCCGGGCGTCGACCAGATCGCGCAAGGCATGGGCGGGCTGATGTCGATCACCGGCCTGCCCGGGCCAGGGCCCGGTGCGCGCCGGCATCCCGATCGCCGATCTCTGCGCCGGGCTGTTCTGCTCGATCGGCATCATGGTCGCGCTGCTCGAGCGCGAGAGCTCGGGCGAGGGGCAGTGGATCAGCACCTCGCTGCTGCAGTCGCAGATCTTCATGCTCGACTTCCAGGCCGCGCGCTGGCTGCAGGCGCACGAGGTGGCCAAGCAAGCCGGCAACAATCATCCGACCACCATCCCGACCGGCGTGTTCAAGGTGAAGGACGGCTATATCAACATCGCCACCGCCGGCCATGTCATGTGGGAGCGCCTGTGCCACGCCATCGGCGCGCCGGAATTCGTCACGCGCGAGGATTTCAAGACCGCCGCGTCACGCTCGAAGAACCGCGTCGCCGTCAATGCCGCGATCGAAGAAAAGACTGCGGCCAAGACCGGCGCGGAATGGATCGACATCTTCAACAAGGCCGGCGTGCCGTGCGGGCCGATCAATTCGATCGACCAGGTGTTTGCCGACGAACAGGTCAAGCACCTGGGCATCGCGCAGCACGCCACCCGGCCGGACGGCAAGGACGTGGCCTTCGTCGGCCAGCCGTTCACGCTGTCGCGCACCCCGAGCAAGATCGCGGCGACGCCGCCCGAGCTCGGCCAGCACACCGACGAGGTGCTCAAGGAATTCGGCTTCGCCGATCAGGAAATCGCCGCGCTGCACGCCGCCAAGGCGGTGTGAGGCTTTGATGGAACAACGGAGACTCTAGGAATGGCCCAGACCGACAAAATGCTGTCCCGCAAAGAGGGCGGCGTCGGCACGCTGATCTTCAACAATCCGGAGCGGCACAATGCGGTGTCGCTCGACATGTGGGAAGCCGCGCAAGGGTTTCTCGCCGATTTCGCCGCCGATCCGGCGGTGCGCGTGGTGGTGATCACCGGCGCCGGCGGCAAGGCCTTCGTGTCGGGCGCCGACATTTCCAAGTTCGAAAGCGAGCGCGCCAGCAAGGAGGCGATCGAGCGCTACAACGCGGCGGTCGACAGGGCCAACACCGCGGTCTACGAATTCCCCAAGCCGACCATCGCCATGATCCGCGGCTATTGCATCGGCGGCGGCGTTGGCCTCGCGCTGTGCTGCGACCTGCGCATCTGCTCGGACAATTCCAAATTCGGCGTGCCGGCCGCCAAGCTCGGCCTCGGCTACGGCTACAAGGGCATCAAGAAGCTGGTCGACGTGGTCGGACCCTCCTTCGCCAAGGAAATCTTTTTCACCGCGCGCCAGTTCACCGCCGCCGAAGCCCTGGCACATGGGCCTGGTCAACCGCGTGCTGCCGGAAGCGCGAACTGGAGAAATACGTCAAGGACTATGCCGAGACCATCAGCGGCAATGCGCCGCTGACGGTCAATTCGGTCAAATACATCGTCGGCGAGACCGTCAAGCCGGACAGCGAGCGCAACTTGCAGAAATGCGCCGACCTGGTGGCGCAGTGCTTCGCCAGCAAGGACTACACCGAAGGCCGCACGGCGTTCATGGAAAAACGCAAGCCGGCGTTCACCGGCACATAACAATCTCCCCGCGAAGGGAGAGAAAATAACGGGAGGATTGGCGTGGCGTCGGTCGAATTGCGGGGCCTGACCAAGCGATATGGCGATGTCGCGGTGGTCGACGATATTTCGCTCGCCATCGAGCACGGCCATCTGGTCTGCCTGCTCGGCCCCTCCGGCTGCGGCAAGACCACGACGCTGCGGCTGATCGCCGGCTTCGTCGAGCCGAGCGCCGGCGAAATCCGCGTCGGCGACAAATTGATCTCCTCGCCCGCGCATTCGCTGCCGCCCGAGCGGCGCAACATGTCGATGATCTTCCAGAGCTACGCGCTGTGGCCGCACATGACGGTGGCCGAGAACATCGTCTACGGCCTCAAGCTGCGCAAGATGGATCGCGACACCATCGCCAGGAAGCTCGCCGCCATCCTCGCCACCACGCGGCTGGCCGCGCTCGCCGAGCGCTATCCGGGCGAATTGTCCGGCGGCCAGCAGCAGCGCGTGGCCTTGGCGCGCGCGCTGATCGTGGAGCCGGAGACGCTGCTGCTCGACGAGCCGCTGTCCAATCTCGACGCCAATCTGCGCGAGGAAATGCGCTTCGAGGTGCGCCGCCTGCACGACGCCTATCGCTACACCACGGTCTATGTCACCCACGATCAGTCGGAGGCGATGACCACCGCCGACCTGATCTGCGTGATGAACCACGGCAAGATCGAGCAGGCGGGCTCGCCGGAAGACGTCTACGACCGCCCGCGCTCGGAATTCGTCGCGCGCTTCATCGGCTCCAGCAACGTGGTCAAGGGCAAGGCGCGCGACGAGGCCCACATCGGCTTTGCCGGCGCCGCGCTGCGCTGCGTCGGGGCGAAGCTGACGGCGGGCGCCGACAGCGCGGTCTCGATCCGCCCGCACGACATCGGGATTTCCGCCACGCCGCCGCCGCCCACGGAAAACACCGTGCCGGCGACGGTGACGCGGCAGGTCTTTCTCGGCGGCAGCCGGGACTATATGGTTGAGCTCAAGGACGGCACGCAATTGCGCGCCGTCACCGCCGCGCAAGAGAGCATTCCCGAAGGCAGCGCGGTCTGGCTGCACCTGCCGCCGGAAAAGTGCCGGGCGCTGCTGGGCTGACGTCGATAAAATTCGTTGAGCGAAACAACAAGCTCAAGATCAGGGAGGATACAACGATGAAGGGTTCCAGGTTTTCACGCCGCGATGTGCTGATCGGCTCGGGCGCGCTGGCCGCCGCAGCGTCGTTTTCGACCCGCGTGTTGTCGGCCGCGCCGCCGGCCAGCGCCGTCACGCCGGCGCTGATCGAGGCCGCCAAGAAGGAAGGCAAGGTGGTCTGGTACACCTCGGTCGATCTCAAGCTCTCCGAGCAGATCGGCAAGGCGTTCGAGGCCAAGTTTCCCGGCGTCGCCTGCAAGGTGGAGCGCACCGGCGCCGAGCGGCTGCTGCAACGCATCGGCCAGGAATATAGCGCCAACGTGCACGCCGTCGATGTGGTCAACTCGTCGGATGCCTCGCACCTCGTCTACTGGAAAGACAAGGACATGCTGGCGGCCTACGTTCCGGAAGACGTGGCCAAGTTCTATCCGGCCGCGCACAAGGATGCGGACGGCATGTACGCCAGCTTCCGCGTCTTCCTCTGCATCATCGCCTACAACACCAAGCTGGTGAAAAAGGAAGAGGCGCCCAAGAGCTTCGCCGATCTGCTGTTGCCGAAATGGAAGGGCAAGATCGTCAAGGCGCATCCCGGCTACAGCGGCACCATCATGACCGCGACCTACCAGACCTCGCGCGACCTCGGCTGGGGCTATTACGAGAAGCTCGCCCAGCAGAACGTCCTGCAGGTGCAGTCGGCCGCCGATCCGCCGAAGAAGATCGCGCTCGGCGAGCGCGCGATCCAGGCCGACGGCGTCGAATACCTGATCCTGCACGAAAAGGAATCCGGCCAGCCGGTCGAGCCGGTCTACGCCACCGAAGGCACGCCGCTGATCGTCGGGCCGAACGGGCTGTTCAAGGCGGCGCCCAATCCGAACGCGGCGCGGCTGTTCCAGAGCTTCTGCTTCTCGCCCGAGTGCCAGCAGCTCTGCATCGATATCGGCGGCCTACGCTCGGCGCATCCGCAGGCCAAGGAAAAGCCCGGCCGCACTCCGCTCAGCCAGATCAAGCTGATGAAGGACGATCCGGCGGCGGTGCTGAAGATGGGCGAGGAGATCAAGGCGCACTACGTCAAGCTGTTCCATGTGTGAGACGGGCACGCCGTCATGTCCGCTGTCCCGGCCACGCGCTCTGGCGCGTGGCGGGGAGGGGTCAGGGGTGGGGGGCATGTAGCGACGATGCGCCCCCCACCCCGGTCGCATCGCTGCCGCGCGCGAACCGACCCTCCCCGCCGCTGCGCGGGGGGAGGGAAGGGACCTCTGCCATGACCACGCTCGCATCCACCGCTCCGGTCGAAAGGCGGCGGTACGGCTTCGACATGACAAAGCCGGTGCTGCTGGCGTTTGCGGTTATCCTGTGCGCGCTGATCGTGATGCCGCTGTCGTGGCTGGTCTATTACGCCTTCACCGACAAGGACGGCGCGTTCACCGTCGGCAATTTCGATCGGCTGGTGTCGGACGCCGCCTATCTCGATCCGCTGCTCACCACCTTCGCGCTCGCCACTTTGTCGGCGCTGATCTGCTGCGCGGTGGCGGCGCCGATGGGCTGGCTGGTGGCGCGCACCGACATGCCGCTGCGCCGCACCGTGCGCATCCTGGTGACGGCCTCGTTCGTCACCCCGCCGTTCCTCGGCGCCATCGCCTGGGAGCTCTTGGCGGCGCCCAATAGCGGGCTGCTCAACCAGCTCTATCGCGAGATCACCGGCGCGCCGTCCGATGTGCATCTGCTCAATATCTACAGCTTCGCCGGGCTGGTCTTTGTCATCAGCTGCTACACGTTCCCCTATGTGTTTGTGCTGGTCGCCAATGCGCTCGACCGCACGCCCGGCGATCTCGAGGACGCCTCCGCTATTCTCGGCGGCCGCGCCTGGGACACCGCGCTGCGCATCACCATTCCGCTGGCGCTGCCGGCGGTGCTGGCGGGCGCGTTGGTGGCGTTCCTGCAGGCGATGACGCTGTTCGGCTCGCCGGCGATCCTGGCGATGCCGGCCGGCTTCCACACCATGACCACCAAGATCTGGAGCCTGTTCCAGTTCCCGCCCAAGCCGGAGCTGGCCGCCGCCGCCTCGCTGCCGCTCTTGGTGCTCACCGTCATCCTGCTGCGCGCCGAGCACATGGTGCTCGGCCGGCGCGGCTATTCGGTGGTCGGCGGCAAGAACAGCGAGCCGCGCATCGTGCGGCTGGGGCGGTGGCGCTGGGTGATGCTGGCGGCCGCGCTCGCCGTGCTGATGTGCCCGGTGTTCCTGCCCTATTTTGCGCTGCTCAACGCCTCGTTCTCCAAGGTCGCCTCGCATCTGGTCTGGTTCAACAATTTCACCTTGCAGAACCTGTATTTCGTTTTCTTCGAATTGTCGGCGACGCCGCTCGCGCTGCGCAATACCTTCATCCTCGGCATCATGGCGGCGACCGCCGGCACCATTCTCGCGCTGGTGATCGCCTACGTCACCGCGCGCCAGGCGGTCGCCGGTTACCGCGCGCTCGGTTTCCTCGCCACCGCGCCGGTCGCCATTCCCGGCATCGTGCTCGGCGTCGGCCTGTTCTTCAGCTACACGCGGCCGCCGTTCGTGCTGTACGGCACGCTGTGGATTCTGCTGATTGCCTTCGTGACGCTGGCCATGCCGGCCGCCTATCAACAGCTGCAATCGGCGTTCCGCTCGGTGCATCCGGAACTGGAGGACGCCAGCCGCATCCTCGGCGCCACGCGCCTGCGCGCGCTCTGGCAGATCACCGCGCCGCTCCTGCGCACCAGCGTGATCGCCACCTGGTGCTTCATCTTCGTCGGCGTCATTCGCGAATTGTCGGCGGCGATCATGCTGTTCACCTCGGAGACCAAGGTGCTGTCGGTGCTGATCTACGATCTCAACGAGAGCGGCGATCTGGCGGCGATTTCGGTGCTCGGCCTGTTGATGCTGGTGATCACCTTCGCCATCGTGGCGCTGGCCAACAGCCTGCGCGGGCGCAATGCGCGCCGCAATGTCGCGGTCGGTTAAGCTTGTGAGCTGTAATCTCCCCAAGGTTTCCGTCGCCGAGCAACTCGCTGAGCGCATCGTTGCGCTTGACGCCAAACAACTGCCCGACGGCGTGCGCCGCAAGTGCGAGGATCTGCTGGTCGATGTCGCCGGCCTCTGCGTCACCGCGCGTAACGAGGATTACATCAAGGCCGCGCTCGCAGGTCTGCGACGACGACGGGCCGTGCACGGCGATCGGCCATGCTCGCACGCTGAGCGCGGCCGGTGCCGCCTTCGTCAACGGCACCGCCGCCCATGGCGAGGATTTCGACGACACCTTCGAGGGCGGCCCGGTGCATGCCGGCGCGGTGGTGGTGCCGGCGGTGCTGGCGGCCTGCGAGCGCCACAAGCGGGACGGCGCCGCGGCGCTGCTTGGCATCGCGGTCGGCAGCGAGAGTCATGTGCCGGCTCTCCACCGTGGTGCCGAAGGCGGTGCACAAGGCCGGCTTCCACCCGACCGCGATCTTCGGCGTCATGGGCGCGGCCGCCGGCGTCGGCGCCGCGCTCGGGCTGAACGCCAAGCAGACTCGTCGATGCGCTCGGCATCGCCGGCAGCTTCGCAAGCGGCATCATCGAATATCTCGCCGAGGGCGCCTGGACCAAGCGCCTGCATCCGGGCTGGGCGGCGCAGTCGGGCTATCGCGCGGCGCTGTTGGCGCGCGGCGGTTTCCTCGGGCCGCGCACGGTGTTCGAGGGCGTGCATGGACTGTTTCACGGCTTCGCCCACACCAGTGAAGGCGACTACGCGGCGCTCGATGATTTCGGCAGCGCGCTGGGTGATCGAGACGCTCGCCTTCAAGCCCTATCCGTGCGGCACCATGGCGCATCCTTACATCGACTGCGCGCGGCGGCTGGCCGCGCGCGGCATCAAGCCCGCCGACGTCAAGGAAATGATCTGCGAGGTGGCGGAAGGCACCGTGCACCGGCTGTGGGAGCCGCTCGCCGCCAAGCAGCGCCCGCCCAACGGCTATGCCGCCAAATTCGCCACGCCGTTCATTCTCGCCAGCGGCTTCGTGCGCGGCGGCGTCGGGCTCGATGCGTTTACCGAGGCCGCGGTGCGCGATCGAGGCGGTGCTCGCGCTCGCAGCGAAGGTGCGCTACGTGATCGACCCGGATAATCCTTATCCGAATGCGTTCACCGGCCACATCCGCGCCGTGCTCAACGACGGGAGCGTGGTGGAGGAGCGCCAGCCGCATTTCCGCGGCGGCGCGCAGGAGCCGCTGACGCGCGCCGACATTGCGGAAAAGTTCCTGCTCAATGCCCGCCACGGCGGCTGGGACGACACGCGCAGCGCCGCCGCGCTCAAGCTGTTGGCGGGGCTGTATGATGGGAAGATCGATTTGAAGGATTTGCGGGGATAATTTCGAACCTCGCCAGGAACGCAGGCGCACTCCCTCTCCCCTAGGGGGAGAGGGTTGGGGTGAGGGGGCAAGTGACTCATCGATAAGCCGTAACCCCTCACCCGACGCGCAACGGAGAAACAAATGAGCGAACACGAACTCGCCGGCAAAGTCGCCATCGTCACCGGCGCCGGACGCAATATCGGCCGCGCCATTGCGCGCCAAGCTGGCCGCCGCCGGCGCCGCGGTGGTGGTGAATGCGCGCGCCAACAAGGCGGAAGCCGACGGCGTGGTGCGCGAGATCGAGGCGGCCGGCGGCAAGGCGATCGCCTTCCTCGCCGATGTCGGCGACGCCGCGGCGGTGGAGGCCATGGCGCAGGCCGCGCTGAAAGCGTTCGGCCGCATCGATATCCTGGTCAACAACGCGGCGCTGCGGCGCGAGAAGCCGATCGGCGAGATGAGCTATGCCGACTGGCGCGAGGTGATGAATGCCACGCTCGACTCCGCGTTTCACGGCGTGAAGGCCTGCCTGCCGGCCATGAAAAAAACCGGTGGCGGCAGCCATCATCAATATCGGCGGCTTGAGCGCGCATGTCGGCTCGAAAAACCGCGCCCATGTGCTCACCGCGAAAGCCGGCCTGGTCGGTTTCACCCGCGCGCTCGCGCACGATCTTAGCCCCGACCGCATCACCGCCAATTGCGTGGTGCCGGGCGCCATCGACACCACGCGGCCGGCCTCCTCGTCCAATCCGGCGCATCATCTCACCCACGGCACCATCACCGGCGAGCGCGGCCGGCCGGACGACGTCGCCGCCATGGTGCGCTTTCTCTGCGGCCCCGGCGGCCGCTATGTCACCGGGCAGACCATCCACGTCAGCGGCGGGGCGTTTCTCGGCTGATGGCTGCCATGCCCGCGTGCAGACGGCAGGGTGGCCGCACTCTTCCGAAAGTGCTAATCCAGCGCGCAAGATTTTACCGGGTCACAACGAGGTTCCCATGTATTCCGAGCTCGCGCTTTACATCGACGGCAAATGGCTCAGCGGCGACGGCCGCAAGGGCGAGGACGTGATCAATCCGGCCACCGGCAAGACGCTGGCGCACCTGCCGCATGCCTCGAGCGCCGATCTCGACGCCGCGCTCGCCGCCGCCGCCAAGGGCTTCGCGCTCTGGAAGGCGACCTCGGCCTATGACCGCTCCAAGATCATGCGCAAGGCCGCCGATCTGGTGCGCGAGCGCTACGACCACATCTCCAAGGTGCAGACCCAGGAGCAGGGCAAGGTTTACGTCGAGTCGCGCGCCGAGGTGCTCACCAGTGCCGACATCATCGACTGGTACGCCGAGGAAGGTCGCCGCACCTATGGCCGCGTCATCCCCGGCCGCCAGAAGGGCGTGCGCCAGCTCGTGTTGCAGGAGCCGGTCGGCGTGGTCGCCGCCTTCACGCCGTGGAATTTCCCGACGCTGACGCCGATCCGCAAGATCGCCGGCGCGCTCGCCGCCGGCTGCGCGATCATCATCAAGGCCTCGGAAGAGACGCCGGGCGCCTGCGTCGAGCTGGTGAAATGCTTCGCCGACGCCGGGCTGCCGGCGGGCGTGCTCAATCTGGTGTTCGGCGTGCCGGCCAATGTGTCGGAGCACCTGATCCCGTCCAAGATCGTCAAGAAGATTTCCTTCACCGGCTCGATTCCCGTCGGCAAGCATCTCGCCGGGCTCGCCGCCAAGGGCATGAAGCGCGCCACCATGGAGCTCGGCGGCCATTCGCCGGTGGTGGTGTTCGACGACGCCGATCCGGAGAAGGCCGCCGACACCATCGCCGCCTTCAAGTACCGCAACGCCGGCCAGGTCTGCATCTCGCCGACGCGCTTCTATGTGCAGGAGAAGGGCTACAGCAAGTTCCTCGCCCGCTTCACCGAATACGCCAAGGGCCTCAAGATGGGCGACGGGCTGGAGAAGGGCATCACGCTCGGCCCGCTCGCCAATCCGCGCCGGCTCGACGCCATGGAAAGCTTCGTCAACGACGCCAAGGCGCGCGGCGGCAAGATTCAAACCGGCGGCTCGCGCCAGGGCAACCAGGGCTTCTTCTTCCAGCCGACGGTGATCACCGACGTGCCCGATGACTTCGAAGATCATGACCGAGGAGCCGTTCGGCCCGCTCGCCCCGATCGTGCCGTTCAAGACCTTCGACGAGGTGGTCGAGCGCGCCAATTCGCTTGCCGTTCGGGCTCGCCGCTTACGCCTTCACCTCCTCGGACAAGACCGCCGCCGCCATCGGCGATGCCATCCAGTCCGGCATGGTCGGGGTGAACAGCGTCGCCGTGTCGACGCCGGAGACGCCGTTCGGCGGCGTCAAGGAATCGGGCTACGGCAGCGAAGGCGGCATCGAGGGCCTGCAGGCCTACATGAACACCAAGTTCATCTCGCAGGGCTGAGCCGGGGCCGCAGACCATGAAGCTCAATCCGCAAGCGGCCTACGACCGCACCTTCCACGCCATCCACGACGACGAAATTCCATGGCAGGAAGGCTCGAAATCCGTCCTGAAGCTGCCGGAAGGCGTGCAGGTCAAAATCTTCGCCCATGACAAGGCGATGGGGCGGATCGACATGAAGGTCAAATTTCCGCCCGGCTATGTCGAGCCCGAGCATGCCCACAAGAGCTGGCATTCCATCGTCGTGCTCAAGGGCCGCATGTGCGTGGCCGGCAAGGACCTGCGCCCCGGCGACTATGTGTTCGGCTGGGACGAATTGCACGGCCCTTATGAGTATCCCGACGGCTGCGAGGTGTTCGTCGTGTTCATGGGCGAGAGCGTCGCGCACGAATGGGACGCGGCAAAGCACAAGACGCACCAAAACATCTGGCAGGCCGAGACCGAGGAAGGCCGGCAAGGCGTCGACCGCCACATCGCGCGGCGCCAGCGCGGCTGAGAAACCGGCACAGACGCCGTCGGCGCAGCGCCGCCGCGGCGCTTGCTCAGCGCACTATCAAGATCTCGACTATCGAAAATTTAAAAAAGGTTGCGCGTCGGGAGCGGCCGAATTGGGGTCTTGCCTGACTGATGCGACCCGCGAAGGCCGCTCCCGGCGTGCCGTCCGCATTTTTTGCCGCTATGCGCTCGCCCGAACGTTTGCGATTGCAATCGTCGCGGCAATCTGACCCGGTGGTGCCATGCAAACCTCCGCGCCTGATATTGAATGCACATTCTCGGACCGGACCGCGCGTGCTGTCAAGACCTCCCCGCCGCAGCAATCAGACTTCGGCTGCGATTGTCGTTAGCGCCGTCGCGATGCGCGCAACCGCTTGCCCTGGTGCCCCGAGTTCCACGTGATACGCGAGAAATTTTTGGCAGCGCGCCTTGTTATTGTCCCTCGCCCGCAGCGCGTTCAAGATCAATTCAGGCAAGGCGTCGGCGTCGGAAGTGACGTCGAAAGCGCCCATCGGATTGCCAAACTCGACGAGTGGTTCGCCCGGCATCGGAAAAAGGACGACCGGCGTTCCTCGCGCCATGGCTTCGTAAGCGACAGTGCTTGGCCGTGTCACCAGCACCGATGCCTTGTCGAGCAGCCGATCAATGTCCTCAGTGGGAATTGCGCCCGGCGCCATTATCCGATTCGATGGATGCGCGCTGAATGCGTAGGGCAGCCCCGCTTTCTCGCAAGCACGTATCACCGCAGCGGTCCAGGATGCCGCCAAGGTGGTGTAAGCGTAGGTAAATTTGTAGTTGACCGCGACCAGGGGCGGGACGCAGTAGCGAACCTGCCGCGCTCTGGCGGCTTCGATGATCGGAGAACCGGCGACAATGCCCCGCTGCTTGAAGTAATCGCTGATCGATGGACCCCAGCCGAGGACGTAGTCAACCTTCGTGTACCGGTCCGGCAAGGCAAAACGGCACCCATCCGTGACACCGACCAGCCTGATGGCGTTGCGCGCAAGTCGATCCAAAAACTCAACCAGGAGATCCGGCGCCCAATCGACGGCCAGCACAAAGACGCCGCGTTCGGGCGGCCAATTTGCCAACTCTTCGATTGAAACAGATGACAAGCCAAGTCGTTGCAATTCCGGGACCGCACCTTCGAGAAAGTGCCATGCTTCCACATCGACGAATGTCACTGAGTAGTTCTGCGCCTGCAATCGCTTCGCGACCGGCGCCAAAATCCGAACATGATTGCGGTTATGAACGAAAAAGAAGAAAGGCGCTGTCGTCATCGAATTATTGTCCGCGTAGCCTCAATTCATGGCGTGACGCCATGCGTTGTGGCTATAAATGCGTGTATTTTTGAATAATCTCAGCCCGAGGCCTCAATTCGATCAGCGCCTTGATGATGTCAAAGCCATCCCGGTCATCGACATCGAGTCCAGTGATCCTTGGACGAATGATCGGGCGGATTCTGCGGCCCATAAATAGCGCCCCACGCTCAGCCCATCCGGAATGGCGAAAGACCTCAAGATTGAATGGCTGATACACCTTTGGAAACTCGCTTCGTCGCATCTTTGACCGGCGCGGATCCCATTCGCTTAAAAGCGGTTCCAGAAATCCCTCTTTGTTGATTCGATGGACGCGTGCGTCGGCCTCGCTAACGATACGGACAGAGTCGACGTCCGGTGTCTCCCGCAAGATTCGGATCGCTTCCTCGACTGCATCCACGCTCCTGAATGGACAGGTCGGCTTCAGCCAAACCCAAATATCCGGAACATCGATCCCGCAACGAGGAAGATTCTCGTTGAGGTCCGCAAGGATGTCCTCCTCCATCGCGGTGTCGGAACTCGCCTTGGCTCCTCGCAGGTATGGACATTCCGCTCCGTATCGGGTCGCAATTTCCTGATAGGCAATCGAATCGGTGCTCAGTATGATGCGATCGATCGGAAGCTTTTTTCCGAAAGCGATCGAGTACGCTAATAGCGGATGACCGTCGATCGGAAGAATGTTCTTGTCTGGCAGCCCTTTTGATCCGGATCGTGCCGGGATCAGAGCGTATACTCGCATCGCACCCCACTACAATGAGATCATCAAGAGCCGGTGCAATCAATCCGTTAGTTCACATCGGATTCTACCCTAATGCCACTTGCTTTACCTGGCAAATACGGTGATGAGGCCGCCGCCGTATGACCCAAGCCGCCGGACTCGCTGCAAATTACGCAAGGGCGAGAGCCGGCCATTCTCCAGATTGAATGCGGACTCACGTCGATATTCTTAGAAAGACTCACGTCGATATTATTAGAAATATGAGCAGCAACACGCACGCGTTCTTCTCCCTCTCCCCATGGGGGAGAGGGTCGGGGTGAGGGGGCAAGTGAATATCGATAGTCAATTTCCCCTCACTCGGCGCACTTCGTGCGCCGACCTCTCCCCATGGGAGAGGTGAAGAATGAAACGCCTCACGCGCTGTGATCGTTGGCGTTCGGGTAGAAAAGCTGCTCGCCGTTGATCTTGTAGTTGGCGATGTCCTTCTGGCCTTCCGGCGAGATCAGGTAGTCGATGAACTGCTGGCCGAGGTCCTTCTTCACGTTCGGGTGCTTGGCCGGGTTCACCAGCATCACGCCGTACTGGTTGAACATGCGCTTGTCGCCTTCGACCAGAATCTGCAGATCGCCCTTGTTCTTGTAGTGGATCCAGGTGCCGCGGTCGGCCAACACATAGGCGTTGCTGGCGCCGGCGGTGTTGAGCGCGGCGCCCATGCCCTGGCCGATCGATTTGTACCAGGCGCCCTTCTCCTTCTCGATGTCGATGCCGGAGTCCTTCCAAAGCTTGAGCTCGGCAACATGGGTGCCGGAGCGGTCGCCGCGCGAGATGAACGCCGCCTGCTTGGCCATGATAGTCTTAAACGCCTGTCCAACGTCCTTCATGCCCTTGATGCCGGCAGGATCGCTCTTCGGCCCGATCAGCACGAAATCGTTGTACATGACGGGGAAGCGCTGCACGCCCTGGCCTTCGGCGAGGAATTTTTCTTCCGCCGATTTGGCATGCACGAACACCACGTCGGCGTCGCCGCGCCGTCCGGTGTCGAGCGCTTGGCCGGTGCCCTGCGATACGACTTTGACGGTCACGCCGGTCTTCTGATTGTAGAGCGGCAGCAGATATTCGAACAGGCCGGAATCCTGCGTCGAAGTGGTCGAGGCGACCACGATCGATTTGTCCTGCGCGAGCGCAGGCGATGCGGCGACGACGATGGCGCCAAGCGCGGCGGCGGCGATGAGTGAGCGGCGGTGAAGCATGTGTAATCCTCCGTTTGATTTTGAGTATTATATTTGCGGCGAGCTCAGCCGGACTCCCTCTCCCCTGCGGGGAGAGGGTCGGGGTGAGGGGGCAAGTGAATATCGATAGTCAATTTCCCCTCACCCGGCGCACTTCGTGCGCCGACCTCTCCCCATGGGAGAGGTGAAGAAGAGAGCGTGTTACTGCATTCATCCCTCACACCAGCAATTCCCCGGCGATGAACTTGCGCGCCTCCGGCGTGCGCGGGTTGGCGAAAAATTCCGTTGCGGGAGCGTGTTCGATCAGCCGGCCGCGATGCAGCAGCACGATGTCGCCGGCAAGCCGTTTCGCTTCGCCGAGATCGTGCGTCGCCATCACCACCTTGACGCCGCGCGCAGCGACGGCGCGCACGATGTCCTCGATGGCCTTGGTGGCGGCGGGATCGAGGCTGGCGGTCGGCTCGTCGAGAAACAGCAGCTCCGGGTCGCGCGCCAATGCGCGCGCCAGTGCTAGCCGCTGCTGCTCGCCGCCCGACAGCCGGCGCGCCGGGCGTTGTTCGAGTCCGCCAAGGCCGACCAGCGCCAGCAATTCGGCGTTGCGATTGTTACGGGCGGCGCGCGGCACGCCCGCCGCGGCCAGCGCATAGCGGACATTGCCGGCGGTCGAACGGCGGAGCATGGCCGGGCGCTGGGACAGGATGGCGCGGCGGTGCGGCGAGGCGTCGCGGCCGCCCCAATCCTTCCCGCCCCAATCCTTGCCGCCCCAAGTGATGCGGCCGCGCGTGACGGGGATAAGCCCCATGGCGGCGCGCAGCAGGGTGGTCTTGCCGGAACCGTTCGGCCCGATCAGCACCGTCGGTGCGCCGGCCGCGAGCGTCAGCGAAATGTCGTCGAGGATCGTCACCTCGCCGGCGAGGATTCCGACTTCTAAGAGCATGACGGGCAGGTCGTTGGCGGGTGCGCGCATGATCATCCCGCGTAGCGTTCGCCGGCGCGGCGTGCGCCCCAGGCCAGCGCATTGATCAAAATCACGATTGAAATCAGCACCATGCCGAGCCCGACCGCGAGCGGCAGATCGCCTTTGGAGGTTTCCAGCGCGATCGCCGTGGTCATGGTGCGGGTGAAGCCGTCGATATTGCCGCCAACGATGATGATGGCGCCGACCTCAGCCGCCGCCCGCCCGAACCCCGCAAGCAGCGCCGTTACCAGGGAAAATCGCGCGTCCCAGAGCAGCGTCACGATCCGGCCGGCCGGCCCGACATTCATGGCGGCGAGTTCGTCGCGATACTCGACCCACATATCCTCAATGGTTTGCCGGGCCAGCGCGGCAATAATCGGCGCTACCAGAACGGTTTGCGCGATCACCATGGCCTGCGGGGTGAACAGCAGGCCCCAGGCGCCGAGCGGCCCCGAGCGCGACAGCGCCAGGAAAATCGCCAGCCCCACCACCACTGGCGGCAGGCCCATCATGGCATTGAGCGTGACGATGGCGGCCTCGCGGCCGCGAAAGCGCGTGAGCGCCAGCAACGCGCCGATCGGCAGGCCGATCAGCGCCGCGAATAGCACGGCGCTCAGGCTGACGATGAGCGACAGCCGCACGATGGCGAATAGCCCGGGGTCGCCGCTGAGCACCAATTGAAGCGCGGAACCATCACCCGTCATTACGGTACCAAAATCTCCGTCGCCCGCTGCTGCCTTCCGGAAAATCAGGCCGGATATCCATGGGCATCTTGCGCAGTAGTTACAAGACTGGTCAATGGTGAGAAATATTGCAAGTATATGCAGGTTAACTGAGGGAATATGGTCCCCAAATAGGTTATATCGGGCGGGTTGTCTGGCCCTAGACGGTAGTTATAGTGCCCACCTTTCGTGCCGCCGGGCGCCGCGCGACGTGGGGTGGAATCCGCGAAATCTGGCTTTGCTAACCGCGGCGCGACGAGTGTGGCGGGGCGGCCGAGTGGCTGAAGGCGCGACAGCGCGCCTTGCGCGCGTCTTCATGTAAAAGGTGTGCGCCATTGCGAGAGCGGGTCGAGGAGGGGTGGCCGAGTGGCTGAAGGCGCACGCTTGGAAAGCGTGTTTACGGGAAACCGTAACGTGGGTTCGAATCCCACTCCCTCCGCCACGCCTTAAGAGATTGGCCTAACTCCGATTTTGCTCTTGGCAGAAACGCGAATTGGTCCGGTATTCTCGGGCTTTTTCGTGGACGTGTTGATGCCGCGCGTTGAGCAGAGACGATTTAGTCCGCGAATTCGCGGCGCAAGTAGGTCATTGTCTCGAAGCAGGAATTTGGTGGTACGGGCGTCTCCGACGTCGTCACCGAATTCCTGGCTAGAGATATGAACTCAAAACAGAGAAACGGGTTGGTCGGGAATTACATTGGTGGCGCAGGCTTTGATTTTGGCAGTGCTCACGCAAACCCGAGACTTCGCCGCTGCTCACTCCAATCGAGTGGCAATCGCGTGTCATCCAGAAGTTTGCGCGCGTTGAGTTCGGGCGGATGCTTCCCGGCGAGGATTGCGCTGACAATGTCAGGCGCCAACAGCGTGAGACGGAACAGCCGTGTCACGTAGGACGGGACTATATCCACCGACTTGGCAATCTCTTCCAAGGTGAGGCTCTTGTCCGCAAAAATTCGATCCCGGATCACATGGGCGCGGACGAGAACACGCACCAAGCTGGCATCGGGTATTGCGGGATCGGAGCCATCCTCCATGAGGATCTTCATCTCCTTGCCGACTCGCTTGAGACGAGCAGGGATAGTTAATGTCAGGAAGGGGCCTTCGGTATCGGACTGTGTTATTGCAGCCGGCTCAGCGTGACCATCCGTTCGATCAAGCCATCGAGCGAGGCTGATTGGGTTTAGCGAAATATCGATCCGGTCCGGATGGACCTGGATGCGTGCCACGAACGACAGAATGAATTTGCGAACATCATCGACCTTAAGTTCAGGCCATATCGCCACGCATCGCTCGAGGCCATCCATCAACCGTTTCTGGGTCATGGCATCGGACGTGTGGCTCTGGATGATATCGAGCATGGCCGCTCGATCGCCCAGCCAGTTATGAATGCGGCCAATGACAAGAGCCTCTAGACTGGAGGCCGGGATACGCTGGCCCGAGTGCTTCTCGGTCCCGGCGAGTAGCGACCGCGAAATATAATAACGATAACGAGTGTCATTTTTTGTCGCATGGGTCGGAGACATCCGCTCGCCACGTGCATCGAATAGAATGCCGGACAATAGGCTAACTTGCTTTTCGGCCGTCCCAAGCATGCGATCGGCCCGGTTTTCTGTGAGGATCGCCTGGACGTTGCTCCAGAGAGCTTCATCGACGATGGCCTCATGCTCGCCGGGATAGCTTTTGTCCTTATGCACCGTCTCGCCGCGATAGATTCGATTCTGCAGCATGAGATAGAGCGCGCCGCGGGCAAGCGGCTTTTCGCCATATCGAGTGCCGTCAGATGCGTTCCGACACTTGCTGACGATACCTCGCGCATCGAGGTCGGCCTTGAGCAGTCGAACGGATTTTAGCTCGGTATAACGCCGAAAGATGTGTCGGACGGTTTTCGCTTCCGCCTCGTTGATTATGAGCCTCCTGTCCTTGACGTCGTAACCAAGTGACGGCAGGCCACCCATCCACATGCCTTTCTTCTTCGAGGCGGCAATCTTGTCGCGGATCCGCTCGCCGGTGACCTCCCGTTCGAACTGGGCAAAGGACAGAAGAATATTAAGCGTAAGGCGCCCCATGGACGTCGTGGTGTTGAACTGTTGAGTCACCGAGACGAAAGAGACGTTCCGTTTGTCGAAGATCTCGACGATCTTGGCAAAGTCAGACAGCGATCGCGTTAAGCGGTCGACCTTGTAGACCACGACTACATCGATTTTGCCTTCGCCTACGTCCACCAGTAACCGCTGAAATGCCGGCCGTTCTATTGTCCCGCCCGAAAATCCTCCGTCGTCATACATCTCAGGGAGAATGGTCCAACCCTCATGCTTTTGACTCGCAATGTAGGCCTCGCATGCCTCACGTTGAGCATCGAGGGAGTTGAAGTTCTGCTCTAATCCCTCCTCGCTACTCTTACGGGTATAAATCGCGCAACGAAGGCACATTTGGCCATGGCAAGTGACATCAGATGTCTGGTTAGCCATTGATGTGCTCTCCCTCGCCAATCGCGTCGCTCGCGTTGAGTTGGGGTTGAACCGCAGCAATTGCCTCACTTCGATTCAATCCGAAGAAACGGGGACCGGACCAATGCGCACCGGTGATCGCCTGCGCGATTTTGCTGAGCGAGGAGTAGATTTTGCCGGCATATTCGAAACCGTCCTCCGTCACGCCGACCGTATGTGTCCTCCCGCGCCACTCCCGCACAAGCCGCGCCCCCGGCCTGACGCGTGGACCGGGATCAGAAACAACACTCCCGTTCGTTTGCAACTCCTTGGTTAGTGCTATGAGTCTCCGTTGAGTCGCTTTGCTGGGGCCGCCATAGGCAAGCTCCTGCATCCGATAGGCGATAGTGCGAACAAGCAAGTCGCGACTCAGCCTCGGCGGGTGATTGCGATACAGGCGCCGCCATTCGGTACGGAGTTGCTGTGCGGTCAGATCCGTCAGCGCTACGATTTTTTGCGATAACTCTAGTCGAGACGTCGTGGTGGTGCTTCCACCTGCGCTCGACCGAGATTTAGCCGTTTCGTTACGCGTTACGAGCGTCGTTTCCATTTGGACCTCCGATGACGGCGCGTCATACTGGCGCCCCCACCGCCTGAAGCCCGGGATACAACCGGGCTTGCGGGGGTCGGCATTGAGGTCTCAACATTCTCACCTAAACCGCATGCACGCTCTTCCTGCCCAGGAAGTCCAGTCGAAAGATCACATTGTGGAGCCATTTATGCGGGGGGGCACGCGCCATAATCGGTCGGTTGGAGGCTCGAGACTTGGACCTTGCAGTACTGCTGTTTGTAAAGAGGCTAATTCCTGCAGCCCGTCAGAATTTTATCATAATATCTGCAATGGCAAAATCTGATGTCGCGCCAATGACTTCTCCCCCACTAATACGCATCGCGCTAGCCTACGATGCGAATTCTTGACCCGACTAGCCATCGAAACGAAACTCTGTGACCGAAGACCAATTGCGGTTGCAGGCTAGACCATCAACCAAGCTTGGCGCTTAGTTATATTACTCGGCACGCGGGTGGGGGCGACAAGTGAGCCAATTTTCGACTAGCGGAGCATTAGGCATACGCACACTGATATCAAAAACAATTTTGTCAGTGATCGATGATTCAGACGCCTCAGTGCGACTTCGCAACGTGCTATTCGGCGCTGGACCGAAAGCTCCATTCAATACCATAGGTGAATATTTGACTGCGGGTGCCCGCGCATCTGCACATTATCTGCGCCTGCAAAATTGTGGACGCAAGAGCGCGTTGGAACTCGATGAAATAATATATAGCCGCTTTAAAGCCGCTGTCATTCAAGAGCCTAGAGAACTGCCAATTTCGGGCGTTTTTCTAAAAGATCTGCCGGATTTGTCATCCACAAGCAACGACGTTCAAGAACTGGTCGCATGTGGGCTGGGTGATATGCGTGTTGACGCATATTTGCATTCAGAGTCTAAACGCAATTACGGTTCGGAGGCTGCAAATAATTTGAACCAATTTGTCTGGGATACAATTCGCAGATCGGTTCTTGAGTTGCCCGAGCTTCCTATTCAAGTCGAGGCGGACCAAAATAAACCAAGTGTTGCTGATAAAACGCAGCAGATTTATCAGATACCATTTTTTGAATCGATTCTGAGCCACGATATATCAGTGCGCTTATCACGCGTGCTTCACACATTCGAGAAGACAGGAGACAGTCCAAAAACGCTCGGAGATTTCATTAAACGCCGCGATTTCTTCATACGCAGGTTTAAAGCAGTTGGTAATGTCGGTTCTAAAACGATTAAAGAACTAAATGAAATCGTCGAGTTCATAACTCAAGCGCAGGTTTCGAGACATCAAGCGTCATCAGGTAGTACTGGTGATCCTCCCCCTTTGAAGTGGTCCGACTTGAACTATGTCTTTTGGCATCAAGGAGGACCGATATGCCGAGGAAGAGATACACACCTGAAGAGATTGTCGCGAAGTTGCGGCAGGTCGATGTCCTGGTCTCTCAGGGCCAGAACATCGCCGACGCGATCCGTCAGATCGGGGTGAGCGAGGTTACGTATTACCGGTGGCGCCAGGAGTACGGCGGGCTGAAGACCGAGCAGGTAAAGCGCCTGAAGGAGCTCGAGACTGAGAATACCCGTCTGCGCAGAGCGGTCTCGGACCTGACGCTGGACAAGCTCATTCTGCAGGAGGCTGCCCGGGGAAACTTCTAAGCCCCGCGCGCCGACGCACCTGTATCGAGCAGGTCATAGAAGTCATGCATGTCTCCGAGCGCCGCGCCTGTGCGGCGCTCGGGCAGCACCGCTCGACGCAGCGCAAGGTACCGCGGGGCCATGATGACGAAGATCGGCTCACCGCCGACACCATCGCGCTGGCCCGGCAATACGGCCGTTACGGCTATCGCAAGATTGCCGGGCTGCTGGAGCAAGCGGGCTGGATCGTCAACGACAAGCGGGTCGAGCGGATCTGGCGACGCGAGGGGCTCAAGGTCCCCCATAAACAATCCAAGCGCGGCCGCCTTTGGCTGGCGGACGGATCCTGCATCCGGCTGCGTCCCGAGCACCGCAATCACGTCTGGTCCTACGACTTTGTCGAGGACCGCACCCACGATGGAAGGAAATATCGAATGCTCAACGTGATTGATGAGTTCACCCACGAATGTCTGGCGATCCGGGTCGCCCGCAGGCTCAAGGCTGTCGACGTAATCGATGTACTGTCCGATCTCTTCATCCTGCGTGGCGTGCCTGGCCACATCCGCTCCGACAATGGGCCGGAGTTTGTGGCCATGGCTGTGCAGGACTGGATCACGGCAGTCGGTGCCAAGACCGCCTACATCACACCAGGCAGCCCCTGGGAGAATGGTTACGTCGAGAGCTTCAACGCACGCCTACGCGATGAACTGCTCGATGGTGAAATATTCTACACGCTGCGTGAGGCCCAAATCATCATCGAAAGTTGGCGGCGTCACTTCAACGCAATCAGACCGCATGAATTGCTGGGCTACAAGCCACCAGCACCGGAAGTGTTCGTGCCCGCCTTCGCCGCGTGGCCGGCGGCACTACGTCAACCGGCTTCGCCGGCCACGCTGGCGCAACGGCCGCGTCTCAACTAACATTCCACTTGGACCACTCGATGGGGGCCGATGAGTGCATTTGGCCAGAAAAGCATCGGCGAATTCGTCAAGCCCGGTGATCTTAGTGTTGTCGGGCGCGGCGTACTGGTAGATCGGCAGAAAGCGCTCGTTGGCGTTGAAGCTGAAGTGACGAGTGTTGTTATTGGCGAAGTAGTAGGTCGCGTCGCGGTTGCTGACGATGAACACCTGCATGAAGCACAACAGCATGCGCGTGAAGCCGTTCCCGGGATCGTTCTTGTAGTCGACGACCTGCTCGATGGCACGGCGCGGGTTGATGCCGAGCGTCTTCAGTTCGATCTGGACCACCGGCACGCCGTTGATGAGCAGGACGACGTCAAAGCGGTGGTGGCTGTAGTCGGTGTTGATGCGCAGCTGGTTGACGACTTCGAAGCTGTTCTTGCACCAGTCGTCGAGGTTGACCAGCGTATAGTTCAGCGGTGTGCCGTCTTCGCGGGTGAAGCTGTTGCGGGTGCGCAGCGTCTGGGCTGCCGTGAAAACGTCGGGCGTGACGATCTCTTCCAGCAGTCGGGCGAACTCTTCGTTGGTTAACTTGACGTGGTTGAGTTGCTGGAACTTCTCGCGGAAGTTCGCTTCCAGCGTTGCGCGGTCGCGGATGTCCTCCCGGTAGCTGTACTTCAGCTCCTGGAGTTTCGAGATCAGCTCTCTTTCGAGAATGCGCTCGGACGATCTCATCTCGGGGCCTGGCAGTGGTTGCATTCGTCACCAAATTCTATCAGTACCACTGACCTATTGATCTGCATCATTGCATTTGGCGGTAAAACGATACTGGGGTGAAGAACGCAAGCGAGACGAAGCGCGGGCGCACAAAGCATCTTAGGCGGGGCGCATGTGCTTCAATACACTAGGCCGCCGCGAGTTCATCACGCTTCTCGGCGGTGCAGTGGCTATGTGGCCTATCGCCGCCGCACACGCGCAGCAGCCCGATCGAATGCGGCGTATTGGCGTGTTCGCGGGCTCGGGCGCGGACGATTTGCAAGCGCAGCCGCGCCTCGTGGCGTTCCTGCAAGAGCTGCAGCAATTGGGCTGGACCGACGGCCGCAACGTGCGGATCGTCACTCGCTGGGCTGCGGGCAACCCCGCCGCCACCCGCAAATACGCGGCGGAATTGGTTGCGCTCGCGCCGGACGTCATCCTTGCCGCCGGCGCCGCGGCCGTGGGGCCTTTGCTGCAGGCAACCCGCACCGTGCCGATCGTATTCACGATCGTCCCCGATCCGGTCGGCGCCGGCTTCGTCGATAGTCTGGCGCGGCCGGGCGGCAACGCTACAGGCTTTATGCAGTTCGAATACAGTTTGAGCGGGAAATGGCCGGGGCTGCTGAAAGAGATCGCGCCGGGCGTGACGCGGGTGGCGGTCCTTCGCGATGCCGCCATAACCGCCGGGATCGGCCAGTTCGCCGTAATTCAGTCCGTGGCGCCGGCGGTCGGCGTGGATGTGAGCCCGATCAATGTGCGCGACGCGGCCGAGATCGAGCGCGCCATCACGGCCTTCGCGCGCTCTTCGAATGGTGGTCTGATCGTGACGGCGAGCGCGTTGTCGTCAATGCATCGCGATCTGATCATCACGCTGGCGGCCCGGCACAAACTGCCCGCGATCTACTTCGCACGCTACTGCGTCACCGGCGGCGGCCTGGTCTCCTATGGGGCTGATTTTATCGAACAGTACCAGCGCGCGGCAGCTTACGTCGACCGCATCCTCAAGGGCGAGAAACCGGCCGACTTGCCGGTGCAGGCGCCGACCAAGTACGAGCTGGTGATCAACCTCAAGACCGCCAAGGCGCTCGGCCTCATCGTGCCGGAGACGCTGCTCGCCCGCGCCAACGAGGTAATC
>CAVXKE010000012.1:0-308946 GCA_963762285.1 uncultured Alphaproteobacteria bacterium
GCAACTCCGGGGTCATCATCACCCTGGGTAGTTCGTCTCCGGGCATTTACGCGACGTCCTTCGCCATCGCGGGCAACATCGCGACCGGCAAGGCCGGTGCGGTGACGGCTGTCAGCAATAGCGGCGCCGTGGCCACGAGCGGCAGTAACTCGGCCGGCATCTACGCGACGTCGTACGCCTATGCGGGCCGCGTCAGCGGCACCGCGAACGCGTCGACTTCGGTGTCCAATAGCGGCGCCGTGGTCACGACGGGGTCGCGCTCGCCAGCCATCACGGCTTATGCCACCGCGGGTGGCAACAGCGGCAGTGCATCGCCGGCGTTTAATGCGACCGCGACCGTGGCGATCAGCAACAGCGGCTTGGTCACGACCGACGGCTGGAAGTCGGCCGGTGTGACCGGTTGGGCAACCGCCTACGGTTACAACATTGCGGCGGCCTCGACCTCGATCAGCAACTCTGGCGCCATCTTCACGTACCAGGGCCGGTCGACGGGCATCTATGGCTACTCCTACGCGCTAGCGGTCGGGCTCAACTCGACGGCCACCGCCAATACCACCATCGTGAACTCGAATAAGATCTTCACGAAGGGCTGGAAGTCGGACGGCATCGACGCCATCGCGGTTGCCTACGGGGATGCGGCGGCGGTCGCCTCGGTGACCAACACCGCTACCGGTACGATCATCACCTCCGGCAACGACACCTACGGCATCTTTGCCAACGCCGTGTCGGGGTCGGCGGCCAAGAGCAGCCCGGGCAGCAATGCCACGGCGACCACGACGATCGTGAACGCCGGTTCGATCAAGACCTACGGCAATGAAGACGCCGTTGGCATCCAGGGAAATGCGTCGGCGGTGTCGCTGCTGGGCGCCGCCACTGCGACTACATCCCTGACCAACAGCGGCTCGGTGAGCACGCAGGGCTTCACTCGCCGGCCGTTGCACTGAGTGCCTACGCTCTCAGTCTGCAGACGGCGACCGCTACCGTGTCGGTTACCAACACCAGCACGGGCGTCATCAAGACAACCGGGTCGAGCTCTCCCGGTCTGTTGCTCTACGCCGGCGCGGCTTCCGCGCAAGGCGCGCTGCCGACCGCGACGATCACGGTCAACAACAGCGGATCGATCATCACGACTGGTTCCAATTCGGATGCGATCGCTGCCACGACCCTGTGCGATCCGTGCTCGATCACCATCAACAATAATTTTGGTGGCGTGATCAAGGCCACGGGTTCGGGTTACACCGCGATCGACGCGGCCACGTACGGCAATCCGGGCCCGATCGCCATCAACAACAACTCGGGTGGCCTGATCCAAGGCAACGTCTGGCTCAACGGCGCGGTCGCGACCTTCACGAACGCCGGCCACTGGATCATGCAGGGTAACAGCTTCTTCGGTTCGGGCACCGGCGACTCGCTCAACAATACGAGCACCGGCCTGATCACGATGCTGGACAGTTATCCGCCGAGCTCGTCGAACGGCGGCGCGGTGTACGGCTCGACCCGGCATTGGGGCGACGCCTATATCGCCGGCGCTCACTACAGCGGTGTCGGGACCTACTACCAGAACGGCCCCGTTCTGTTGGGCGGTCACCATCACGATGGTCTGTTCCACACCGTGTTCTTGAACGGGTTGGATAACTTCACCAACGCCGGCTGGATTAGTTTGCATGACGGCTACGCCAACCAGCAGGTCGTGGGGTCCGGCAACTTCATCGGTGCGGGCGGCCACTGTACGTTGATGCCTTCCTCGGCAAGCCAGGCTCGCGTGCCGATCTCCTGACCGTTGGTGGCAACGTCACCGGCACCACGCATGTGGTGGTGAACGACACCAACCCCGGCTTCGGCGCCTACAACCCGGTCGGCATCCCGGTGGTGATCGTTGGCCGGTAACTCGCCGGTGAACGCCTTCGATCTGCCGCAAGGGCCGATCATCAAGGGCTTGTTCGCCTACGATCTCTACCTGAACCAGAACAAGAATGTCTGGGTGTTGGCGAGCACGCCTGGCCCGACGGCGAACGAGTTGCCGCGTGTGGTGACCGCCGTGCAGGATGTCTGGCATCAGTCGGCCGGCGTCTGGCTAGACCGTACGGCGGATCTGCGGGCCTACTTAGGGGCGCCGCAGCCGGCATGCGATCCTCGCATGTACGTCAAGGCGCCTTGCCTTGCGCCGGCGCCGTCGAGCATCGGACCCGGAGTGTGGGCGCGAGCGTTCGGCGATTGGTCGCACAATGGCGGCACTGCGGACGAGACGCTCGTCTGGTAAGACCAATAGCTATGACGTCAGCTATCACCAGGACATCTTCGGGGTGCAGGCTGGCTTCGACTTCGCGGCGCAGCGGACGGGCTACGAAAACCTGGTGTTCGGCTTCATGGCCGGCGCCGTCGAATCGAAGGTCAACTTCGCTTCGGGAACCAGCGTGAAGCTTAGCGGTGGCAATATCGGTGCCTATGCAACGCTGATAAACCGCGGCTTGTTCGCCGACGCACTGCTGATGGCCAACTTCCTGAACGTGAACTACAACCACTCGGTCCTGCTCTCTGACGCGGGGGCCAGTGCTGTCAGCCTCGGTGGCCACTTCGATATGGGCTACCGCTTCAACCTCAAGGACGGCTGGTTCGCCGAGCCTCTCGCCACGATCGACGCGGTGTGGACGCACTTCAACAACTTCGACCTGCCTAACTCCGGTGTGGGTATCGACCTCAATACCAACAACATCGATGTGCGAGGCCGGTTGGGTGGCCGCGTTGGCAAGTCGATCGTCTACAATGGATACCGTTGGGAGCCGAGTGTGACGGCCGGCGTGTGGCATTCCTTCTCCGGGGATAACGCCGCGACCTTGACCAGCGGCATGTACACGCTCGACGTCATCGATGCTAACGCGCATCCGACTTACGGTGAGGTCGGCGCCGCCCTGAATGTGATCGATCTGGCGTCCCGCTGGTCTGCCTTCGTGAAGGGCGACTACCGCTTCGCGAACGACTACTACGGCGGATCGGTCAAGGGTGGTGTCCGCTTCCAGTGGTAGACATGAGGGTCTGTATAGGCTAACAAGACATACCCATTCGGGTGACCGTCCGGGCTGGCAACTAAGGAAAACCTTAGCTGCCAGCCCGGGACCGTTCTCCGAAAGTCAAACGTAAAATCGGAGGCGAGGTCGATAATCGTGCGATCTCGCCTTTTTGCTGACCAAATTAAGAGGGCGTAATAGTTGTGAACGCAGAAAATAGCGAAGGTTCTGAACAGTTGACCGACAAACCAGCAGCCGAAGAGCGTTCAGGCGTCGTTGTTCAAAACGATGCGGGGGCTTTGCCTGAGATCGCGCCGGCGGCGGAAAAGCCGGCGGCAAAGCCTGCGCCGGCCAGCGGGGCCAATATCGAGACGCAGCAGGTTCACACGACCAAAATCGAATGCTCGCGCGGGCTTGCCGATTGGCTGGTGATGAACAATGTGAGCCTTGCGTTCACCTCCTATCAAACCGGTCAGCTATTTCTCATTGGGGCTCTGCCCGACAAGCAAATCTCGATCCATCAGCGCAATTTCGTCCGCGCAATGGGGCTCATCGCCCAGCCCGATCGGGTGTACGTGGCCTCGATCGAAGCCGTCTGGCGGCTCGAGAATATTCTTCGGCGGACCGAGCGCGCCAATCAGCATTTCGACCGGCTGTTTGTGCCGCGCAATGCGCAGATCACCGGCGATCTGGACGTCCATGAACTCGCTGTCGACAAGCATGGGCGCGTCATTTTCGTCAACACGAAATATTCTTGCCTATCGACCTTTAGCCTGGTCCACAGCTTCAAGCCGATATGGAAGCCAAAGTTCATCTCAAAGTTCGCTCCTGAGGATCGTTGTCATTTGAACGGCTTGGCGATGGTCGCCGGCACGCCGAAATACATGACTGCCGTCAGTCAGAGCGATATGCTCAATGGCTGGCGCGAAAATCGCGAAAAGGGCGGCGTTATCATCGATATCGAGACCGACCGGATCGTTACCGAGGATTTATCGATGCCCCATTCGCCGCGCGTGGCGAATGGCCAGCTATGGGTGCTGGATTCCGGCCGCGGTTACATCGCGCGCGTCGATGAAATGACCGGAAAGAAAGAAAACGTCGCGTTTTGCCCGGGGTTTTTGCGCGGCTTGACGATCTGGAACGGTCACGGCATCGCCACGGTATCGCTCCCGCGCGATGGAAGCTTCAAGAATCTGGAACTCGAAGACAATGTCCGCGCGCGTGGCGGAGTGCCGTGGTGCGGCATTCAGATCGTCGATTTGAGAACGGGCGACATCGTACAGTGGATTCGGCTCGATGGATTTATCAAGGAGCTGTTCGACGTCGGCGTGATTCCGGGCTCGCGCTGTCCGATGGCCTTGGGCATCGGCACGCCGGAGGTGCAGCACACCATCACGATTGATGGCGAAATGGCGCCGATTTCTTTGGATACGGTCTTGCCGAAATTGCCTGAAACGAAACCGGCCCCGGCGGACTGCGCTGGCGTCGGCTGAATAGGCGCGAAACGGTGTCCTGAGGCGCCGCCGTCGCGCTCAGGGATGCGATATCCACGATTCACGATTTTGAACGGACAATGGGTGATGCGATGAAAATATATCACTGGGTTGCAATCGCCGGCGCCGGAGCGCTGCTCACCGCCAGCGCGGCGGCCGTCGTGCTCGGCTCACAGAAGTCGGACGAGCCTGATGCCGTGCGCGCCATTGCGGCAAAGAACGGCGCCAATCCGGCGCCAATTCGGGAGAGCCAGGCCCGCCCGGCTCCGTCGGCTGGCGCGGCTTCCTCCGGTCCGCAACGCGTCGAGACGATCAAATACAATTCCTGGGTCGTGGTCTGTACCGATTCCGGCGGCGCGGCCAAAAAGGCCTGTAGCGCTTCGCTGCGGGCGACGAGTCAGGACCGGCGCGAGGTATTGTTGAATTGGCAGATCGAGGTGAATAAGGACGGCCATTTTGTAACGGCCTTTTTCGTACCGCCTTTCGTGGCCACGAAAAAAGGCAATCAGACGGTTGGCGGTCCGCTCATGATTCAGGACGGCGTGGAACTCAAGTTCGGCAATGGACCGGCTCGTCGTGTGAATTACATATGGTGTGGCCCGAAACAGTGCTTCGCCGAGGCTCTGATCGACGATGCCTTCGTGAAGGAGGCGCTGGCCAACAGCACGGCAACCGTCACGCTGCATACCGCCGGTGGCGGGGCAATCCCGTTTGAATTGCCGATCAAGGGCATCGATAAAGCGATTTCGTCGACCCGCAAGTGAATCGCTAGCCGGCCTCATCCGGTGCTGGGCCGAATTTTAGGGTTAGCGAGCGGCGGCTCGGCCAGAATGGCCGGCGGAGCCGAGAGACGTAGCGGTATCGGCCGCGCGGCGAAGATAAGCACAAAGACCATTTAGGCCGGCGGCCCCGGCGCCGTCTCCACCTAGTATCGGCCGTCTTGCGGCGCAGGCCGACCGGGAGCGGATTGCCGATTTGGCTGGCGATAATGCCACTTGCCAGCAGTCGCCTTGAAATTATTGAGACGGGTCGCTGCCGTCGATGCAGCGTCGGAGAAAATCCGTGGACTGTTGAGGAGCGGATTAGTCTGGTGAGAGGGTACGCGGCACGGTCGACGCGGTACGCGATACCGGACGCCGAACAGACCGGCTGTGGCCGCGCCGGGAACCTCAACCGGGCTTGGCAATAGTAATATGATCTGCCGGCCGGCCAGCCTGATGCCGCTCGACCATCGCGCTGTAGGCTGCTTCCATGTGTTTTGTGAAAAGCCCGGTGTCAAACAATGGGCTGGCCAGGCGATTGTCGGCAAGCTTGCGCTTGATTGTCGTCAATTTCTCGGGGTGGGCAGCGACATCGACTGCCGTCTGCTCATAGGCCTGCAATGTTGTCGTGGTGAGCTCGGGCAAACCGATCGCGTTTAGCAAGCTGGCGGCGACTCTGCCGGCAAAAGTCTGACCAAGACAGGTCAACACGGGCAATCCGGCCCATAACGCATCGCTTGCGGTTGTATGGGCATTATACGGCAAAGTATCTAGGAACAGGTCGGCCAAGCGATACCTCGCCAAATGGTCAGACAGCAACGGCGTGCGCTTCGCAAAAATGAGCCGCTCGGCGGGAACACCGCGCGCAACAGCCTCCTGCCGCAAATTGCCGATTGCAGTGGCATTGTCTCCGTAGAGCCACAGCACGCTGTCCTTGGTCTGCGCAAGTATTCGCATCCAACAGTCGAACATGTGGGGCGTCAACTTGTAGCTGTTATTGAAGCAGCAATAAACGAATCCCGTTTCAGGTAGCCCGAGCTCCGCACGCGTAAACACGCGATTTGCAATCGATCGTTTGGCGTCATTAGCCATAAAGCAATTCGGCAAGGCGACGATCTTTTCCGAATAAAACTCGTCGTGATGTTCGGGGATGACGGTCCGATCGGCGATAATGTAGTCGATATACGGTGCGCCTGTCGTTCCCGGGTAGCCGAGATAGTTGACCTGAATGGGGGCAGGGCGCTTGGCGAATACATTTGTCCGCGCCTCGGCGGTAAACCCGGCCAAGTCGACAAGAATATCAATCTCCAACTCCCTCACCAGCACCGCAATCTGATCGTCGGTGTATTTGGCGACATCGATAAAATGCTCAAATGAGTCCTGCAAACGCCGGCGTAACTCCGATTTGTCGTCAGGACCAGACGACAGGGCCGTCACGTCAAACTGAAGCTTGTCATGACTCTCAAACATTCCGGCCGTGAGAAACGACACGGGATGTTCGCGGAAATCGGCAGAAATGTATGCAAGGCGAATTCGGTCGTGCGCGTATCGCTCGCCCCGCCAGACCGGCTTTTTGGAAGCGGGATGCTTGGCTGTGATCCACATCTTCGCGCACCGCAACTGATCCTCGGAAGACGAAGAAATAGCGAGGAATGGGAAGGGCGATGTACTCGCGTGCCCGTTTTTTACGGCCGCGATCAGGTGTGCGCTTTCGAAATCAAAATTGTTCCAATTGCAAAGCCGCATTTTGGCATGAAGGCGGTCGCCCTCGAGGCCGGCAAAGTCAGCGCCGAGTGCAACGGCTTTGTCGTACGCGGCGAATGCGTCATCATATCGTTTAAGCTTTTCCAGCGCGATCGCGCGATTTTTATGCGCCAGCGCGAAGTCTTGCTTTAGTTCGATCGCCTTGTCGTAACTTGCCAGGGCGAGCTTAAACCGCCTGAGGCCCAGCAGCGCGTTGCCGCGGCTATTGTGCGCCTCCACAAAATCCGGCTCTAGCGCAATCGCCTTATCGCAGCTCGCCAGCGCCTCCACGGGGCGGCTCAGGTCATTTAGCGCCGTACCGCGGTTGCCGTGCGCAAGCGCGAGGTTTGGCTCCAATGCGATTGCTTTTTCGCAACTCGCGAGCGCTTCGTCGGGACGATTGAGGTCGAGAAGCACGGTGCCACGGTTATTGTGGGCCATTGCAAAGTCTGGGTTCAGACGGATTGCTTCGTCGAATGCCGCGAGCGCGTCCTCGAACCGTCTTAGGTCCAGCAGCGCCTTGCCTAGGTTGTTGTGAGCCGCGGAGCTGCTGGCGTCCAAGGCAATCGCCTTGCCGATAAGCTCGATTGCCCGGTCAATGTGCTTGGTTTGCAGAGCAATGACGCCAAGCAGATGTAGCGCATCAGAGTGGTCTGGCTGCTGCCGTAAGACGTCGCGATAGATCTGCTCTGCATCCGCAAGCCGTCCCTGCTGATGCAGCGCCATCGCCTCATCGAACTTGGCTTGTAAGGGCATGGCCTGTGTCATCTGGACCGTCAGTCGCGCATCATTTGATGGGAGCGATGGAAATTCTCAATGCCGCTTCTGAGTCGACCATCCTAAGGAGCGATTGGATGCGATCGGGTCAGCGATAATCAGTCAGAAGAGGTCCGCTGGATAGCAACATTTGCGTTTACAGACTACTCAGCACACAGGCGATCTGTGATGCAGAAAACGCGATTTTTTCTTCGCCTTCTCCTGTATGCAGTGACCGGCTAAGTTATTGATAACAAAACGAAAAACGTCTATCTTTATAGGCAAGCATCGACGGCCGTCCGTGCCGGATGATCGCAACGTTGGCAAGCACTTGGGGATGAAGTCTATGTTGAACGGCGCGGCTGTGAATGTTGCTTGCCGACGAGTTTGATTAGTCGAAGGTAGTGCCAATATATGACGGCATGGCTAAATTGAACGATCCTCATCCGCTCGCGGGTTATGGCGAGCCGCAAGCGCCGGCTTCGGCAAGCGCGGCACAAGAAGCCAATTTTAGGCAAGCGACAGCCTTCTGCCGCCAAGGCAACTTTGCGGACGCGGAGCGCATCTGCGGGGAAATTCTGCGTCAACAGCCAAACCACTTTGCCGCGGTGCATCTGTTGGGAGAGATTGCGTTGCGGACGCAACGGATGGAACGGGCGGTTGAACTATTCGCGAAGGCGATCGTGCTGAAGCCGGACTTTGCGGAAGCTCACAGCGACCGCGGGATGGCGCTGAGAAAGCTGAGGCGGTTCGAGGAAGCGGTGGCGAGCTACGATGAGGCGATTGCGCTGAAGCCGGATTTTGCGATGGCGTACAACAATCGCGCGAACGCGCTGCTGGACCTCAATCGCCCCGATGAAGCGCTGACCAGTTGCGATACGGCGATTGCACTCAACCCGGGCCTTGTACTGGCGCACTACAACCGAGGGAATGCTTTGCAAGCGCTGCAACGTCCGGAGGAGGCGCTGGCGAGTTTCGAACGGGCGATCGCGCTGAAGCCGGATTTTACCGAGGCAAATTGGAACAAGGGCCTTTGCTTATTGCTGATGGGGCGCCTCGAGCAAGGCTTGCGTCTGTACGAATGGCGCAAATGGCGCGCCGAGCCGGTCGCGACTAACTCGTTCCCGCAGCCAATTTGGCTCGGAGACCAGGACATCGCCGGCAAAACGCTGTTCCTCTGGTGGGAGCAAGGATTTGGCGACACCATACAGTTCTGCCGTTACGCCCCGCTTGTTGAGGCACGGGGCGCGAAAGTCATCATGTCGGTGCAAAAACCGCTGCTGAAGCTGTTGAAACAGATCAGCCCCACCATTGCGGTCGTCGGTGCAGACGAGGTGCCGCGCGAGTTTGACTTTCATTGTCCGTTGCTGAGCTTGCCGCTCGCGTTTGGGACGACGCTTGCGACCATACCGGCACAGCAGCGGTACCTGAAGGCTGACGAGAAATTGCGCGTTGCATGGGAGGCCCGGCTGCCGCCAAAGAGCAAGCCCAGGATAGGATTGGTCTGGAGCGGGCGCACCGGTCACAAGAACGATCGCAACCGCTCGATGGAGCTGCGGCAGCTGCTACCGATTTTGAGTGCAGATGCCGATTGGATATGTCTGCAAAACGAAATCAGGGAAAAGGACCTTGCCGCGCTGCGGCAATCCGGCGGCATGAAGTATTTTGGCGACGAATTGAGGGACTTCAGCGATACGGCCGCTTTGCTGGACTTAATGGACCTGGTCATCACCGTCGACACCAGTGTGGCGCATCTTGCTGGTGCAATGGGCAAGCCAGTCTGGATTTTGTTGCCGCACAATCCCGATTGGCGATGGCTGCTCGATCGGGACGATAGTCCTTGGTATCCGAGTGCACGGCTATTCAGACAATCGCAGGCGGCCAACTGGGCCGGGCTCATCGACCAAGTCGGCCAACAATTGCGCTTGCTGGTCGCCGCGCTTGCGCGCTGAATTTCAGGACAGGGGCGCCGTTTACAAGCATATCGCCGAGCGTTACGGGTTGCCATTGGGGAAGAAGGCGTGGAGATAGCCGCGTTATTGGCCGTAACTGCCATTCAAATGAGCAAGCGGGGCCGATGGCGAGAAAAATAGTTGTGAACCGCCGCCGGTTATTTTCTACTGCTTCCTCGTCTGACCCATGTCGAGACCCCCTCATCGTTCAATTATCAACTTGGATAACCGTATGATTCAGGTCGATGCTGCGTCATCCGACAGGGTAGTGGCAGCCTTACATAAGATCGCGGAAACACAGCAAGTCTTGTCCGGCAAAAGGCCGCTTAACGCTGTTTTTCTTTCGGCGCAAAAGCGCCAGTTTTGCACGGAGGAACCGAAATCGGTCGATATTTCCGATATTAATTTTTCCATTTTACCGGACATTGCAGAGGTTATGCAGCAGCAGGGTCACTACGATATTTGTGTGTTGTGCTGCCACAACGAAAGCGAAGAGGTGCTGTTATTCAATCTGAGAAACAACAATGTTGCGACGCTCTATTTCGCTTGGATGTGGGATAATCATCACCATCATATTGCTAATTTGCGAACGGCGATGTTAGCCGATGTAGTTTTCTCATCGCACTGGTATGCGCATAAATATCTCAATCATCCGATTACGCTGTGTGGACCCCACGTCCCGGCTTATTCACGCCAATGGTCGGTGCATCGGATTCTGCGACATTATCCTCATGGTCTTCCGGTCAAGCGGGCAGACGAAATCTTTGGTGGATACGGCCGCTACAAATGGTTGCCGGAGCGCAATGCATTCATAGAGCGGTTAATAGAGGAATTCCCGAACCATGCCTTGTCTCTGGTCGATATTGAGGATTATTTCCGGTTGCCGATTGCAGATCGGCTCGCCGGTTGGGTGAACCACAAAGTGCATCTGGTAGTTCCGGTGGCTCGCGATGCATCGACCCGATTATTTGAGGCGCTGATGACCGGACAAATACCGTTGGTGCCCGACAATGTCCGTGATCTCGACCGGGTCATATCCCCGGACCTGCAGCGCTCGCTGCCGATCGTGCGATGGCAATTCGGCTCGACCGAGAGCGTGCGCGCGGCATGGCGGGAAGGTATAGCGCGGTTCGATGCGGACGGGGCAGTGGGGGTTGCCCGGCGGCACGCATTTGCCCGGGACCATCATAGCCTGGCCGCCCAACTCCAATCATTCGCGACATTTGTGCGCAAGCCGGGACAATTCACCTTGCAGAGTGACGGGCGAATGATGGCATGGGCGGAACCTGGCTCGGCGACCTAATTCTGGCGCAGCGTCGAATAGAGGGGGCAAGTCTGTGGGCCGGCGGCCGCGTCAGCGCGAGCCAATTGGATCGTTTGACCGCGACTAGGTTCACCGGCCCAAGGCTTTGGGATATTGTTTGCGCACGCGAGTTCATCGCGGCTCAGCGGAGCCCGCGAAAATTGGCCGGTTGCTCGGGGGCGATAAAGAGAAAAGAAGTGAGCGCGTTTTAATCGATTAAATCGATGGCGAGGTGACAATGGCGACTGCGGGGCTTTCTCTTCTTGGGTTTATGAATCAACAGGAGGCAATCGCTCACCTCTTGGCCCATTGCGTTCCGGAAAAGCGCGAGGTCCCCGCTCTTGTCGAACTGTGGCAGGCAGCCCGCGCACGCAAAGGTCCGGCTATGAACGGCGGCAATCCAAATATCAAAGATATGCCCGCCGCAAACAGGCCTTACATCGACATGTTATTGCGGCAACAATGGCTGACGCAGTTTTTAACACTCGTGCATGGCGGCGAATTCAAGCTTGTAGAAATTGACCCGCTGCTCACGATTCACTTTATGGTTGATCTCAAGCGGTCAAACGACCGTTGCCGCGCGCTTCCGCAAAATCCGGACGTTGCAGATCTGCTGCCTATTTGTCTGCCCGACAAATATGCGGATGCGGAAATCAGCATGATTCGGCTGCCGGATATGGCGAACAAGCCGCTTAACGTCGGCTCATTCCTGTTGACGGCGCCCAGCCTAAACGTTCGCATCGTGGAGGCGGGCTATTTCAAAGCGGATAACAAGATCGGCATCCAATTCGGCCTGCCGGTGCCGCTGGTGCAGGTGGTTCGCTTTAATGGACGCTGCTATTTGCACGACGGGCTTCACCGGACAATCGGCGCGCGCCGGAAGGGGGCAACCCATATCCCATGCTTGTTTCGCGACGCCCAATCGGCCGCGGAAATCGGGCTCAAGCCGGATAAGTCAACTTTCTCGCTTCAGATTTTGGAATCCGCGGACGCGCCGACAGTCGGTCACTTTACCCAGGGACGCGCCTGCGAAGTCCAGCTGAGACACTATAAACGTGTCGTGCACGTCAATTGGGCTGAATACGCCATTCCTGACGAATAGATTATGGTGATCGGCCTTTGGCATTGCCGGAAGGATTTCGTAGAAAAATATTTGTAAATTGCGGCTCGGCGATAATTCAGTGGAGGCGTTGGCGTTGCCTTGGGATAAAGAACGGGAGCCGCAAGTTCAGCAACCAGTTCACGCGGCTATCCAAGCGAAGCTTTCGCAAGGACTGGCGTTGCGTCAGCAAGGCAGAATTGCAGATGCCGAACAAATACTGCGCGAAATCCTAGACCAGGAGCCTGACTGCGTTGACGCACTGCATGAACTTGGGCTTATCAGGTATCGCGCGAAGGAATATGAGACTTCAATTGAACTTATTGGACGGGCGATAGCGCTGAAGCCGGACTTTGCCGAAGCGTACAGCGACTATGCGATGGCGTTGAGAAAGTTGGGGCGCCCGGCAGAAGCGCTGGCCAACTACGACAAGGCGATCGCGCTGCAGCCTGACTTTGCGATGGCGCTCAACAATCGCGCAAATGCGCTGCTGGACCTGAAGCATCCAGGAGAAGCGCTAACGAGTTGTGACAGAGCGATCGCGTTGAAGCCCAACTTTGTGTTGGCGCATTATAATCGCGCGGTCGCGTTAAATCACTTGGCGCGATTCGAGGAGGCGCTATTAAGTTTCGATAAGACCATCGAGCTGCGGCCCGACTTCGCACACGCGCACGAGGGTCGCGGGCACGCGCTAAATCACCTGAGACGCTTTGAGGAAGCAGTCGCCGCCTATAATAACGCACTCACGCTGCAGCCTCAGTTAACGGGAATCGAGGGCAATCGCTTCTTTGCCAAGATGCGTATTTGCGATTGGAGCGATTTTGATTCCGAATGCGCACATCTGATCGCCTGCATAAGGGATGGAATAGCCAACACATCGCCATTCCCATTTCTCGCGATCGCTTCATCGTCCGCAGAGCAGCTGCAATGCGCCAAGCTGTGGGTGGCAAATAATTTTCCTTCTTATGCTAAGCCGGGCTGGCAAGGCGGCCGGTATAATCACGATCGAATCCGTGTCGGATATTTTTCTGCGGATTATCATGCTCATGCCACTGGCTATCTAATGGCGGAATTATTTGAAGGCCATGACAGATCCCGTTTTGAATTAATCGCCTTTTCGTTCGGGCCCGACGATAACAGTGAAATGCGGCAGAGGCTGACGGCGGCGTTCGATCAATTTATTAGCGTTCGCGATCGATCCGACAGAGAGGTGGCGATGCTGGCGAGGGAGCTTGGGATTGATCTAGCAATCGACTTGAAGGGTTTTACCACCGATAGCAGAACCGGCATATTTGCCTTTAGAGCGGCACCCATACAAATCAGTTATTTGGGCTACCCAGGCACGATAGGCGCGGAATTCATTGACTATCTAATCGCGGATCGGACGTTGATCCCCGCAGCCGACCAAAAGTGTTTTTTGGAGAAAATTGTTTACTTGCCGAACAGCTACCAAGTCAATGATCGCAAGCGCGCGATAGCGGACAAAACAGTGACGAGAGCAGAGCTTGGCCTGCCGACGGACGCGTTTGTCTTCTGCTGCTTCAATAATAATTATAAGTTGAATCCCGGCATATTTGACCGTTGGATGCGCATTCTCAAGCGTGTTGACGGCAGTGTGCTGTGGCTATTCGAGGACAATGCAAGCGCCGCCCGCAATTTGAGGAAGGAGGCGGCAGCTCGCGGCGTCAATCCGGAACGTCTGGTATTTGCCAAGTTGGTGCCGTTGCCGGAGCATTTGGCGCGGCACCGCGCAGCGGATCTGTTTCTCGATACTCTGCCTTATAATGCGCATACGACCGCGAGCGACGCGTTATGGACCGGGGTGCCGGTGCTGACGCAAATTGGCGAGACATTCGCGGGCCGGGTCGCGGCAAGCCTGTTGCAGGCTATCGGTATGCCTGAGCTCATCACCGAAACGCCGCAAGCTTATGAAGAGCTCGCGCTTGAGCTTGCCAATAATCCTGACAAATTGGCCGCGATCAGGCGCAAGCTGGAACACAATCGCCTGACGACACCTTTGTTCGATAGCAAGCTTTTCACCAAGCATATCGAAGCAGCCTACACAGAGATATATAAGCGCTATTGCGGCGGCTTGCCGCCCGACCATATTGACGTGCCACAATGAGATTGGCCTAATTCGGAGATGCAAGGGGCGAACTAATCGCCTTTAAAGTGATGCGGGTCCAAAAAACGCTCGCGGTGACGTCATCGTTCGCGTGCCGATCGTTCACCAGGGCTGCCACTTACGCTGGCGCACCAGCGTTGCCACATTTCACGGTAGGCGGCCTCCACGGCGCGGGCGTAACGGACCGGATCGCCGATCACCGAGTTTGCGAGGCGGCCACGCAGAGCCGCGCGCAAGCGGGCCAGTGAGTCAACATCGGCGGCTTTGGCAACAGCCAGGCTGACGTAACTTTCGCGGTCATTTGCGATGAAGTCGGTAAGCCCGAGGGTAGTCAGGCTGGCCGCCGCGAGCCTTGAGGATATTGTGGGGCCGGCCCAGGTCACAACCGGCACGCCCATCCACAAGGCGTCGAGTGTTGTCATCCCGCCGCCGTGCGGGAACGGATCGAGAGCGATGTCGATTTTCTGATATGCCGCGAAATGCTCGGCACGGTCGCTCTCACCGAGGAGGGTCAACCGCTCAGCTGCGATACCCTCTTCGCCGAAGATATTGCCGATACGCGTTCGCTGGCTGGATTCGGCGAGCCGCTGGTCGCCTTTAAGGGTGAGACGCGCATTCGGCAGCCTGCGGAGAATGGACGCCCAACTGCGCAGAACCGGATCTTGGACCTTGGCGAGGCGGTTAAACGAGCCAAAGGTGATGTAACCATTCGCGATTGCCGGCAGTGGCGCCGGCTCGGGCAGCGGGTCGGGAGTCCAGTAGCCGAGGAAGTTCGGCAAATCGAAGACCTGTTCGGTGAGGCGCGTGCGTTCGTTCGCCGGCACCAGCACCGGATCGCCCAGCAGGTAGTCCATGGCCTTGAGGCCGGTGCCGGTCGGCTCGCCCCATGCGGTAACTTGGATCGGCGCCGGCTTGCGCGCGAAAACGAGGAGCCGATGACCCCCCATATGGCCGACGCAATCGACGAGAATATCGATGCCGTCGGCGCGGACCAGGTCGGCAAACGCCTGGTCGGAGAGTCCCGCGGTTCGGTGCCACTTGTCGGAATGGGCGCGCAATCGCTCGGTGACGTCGTCCTCTTTCACGGTGTCCGAATAGCAGATCACCTCGAAGGAATTCGGATCGTGACAAAGGACCGCGCCGCCGAAGGCGTAGGTCGCAGCTTGGTGGCGAAAATGGCTGCTGACATAGCCAATGCGGAGCCGGCGATGCGGGTTGGGGTCATTTCTGTGTTGCTGGATCGAAGGCGCAAATCGCTGCGCATAAAGCTCGTTCCAACGGGTGCGTTCCGCCTGGTGGCGGGCCGCAGTCGCGCCGGGTATGAAGTTGAGGGCGAAGATTAGGTTTGAGTGACAAGCGGCATTGGGCCGGATTGCCAGCGATCTTTCATAACTCGCAAGCGCCTCCGGCATGCGGTTCAGCTTCCGGAGAGCGATGCCGCGGTTATTGAGTGCCTCGGCATATTCCGGCTTGATCGCCAGTGCCCGGTCGAAGTTCTCCAGCGCTTCCTCTTGGCGATTCAATGTGCCCAGCACGATGCCGCGGTTGTACAATGCCTCGGCATAATCGGGTTTGACGGCAAGCGCTTTTTCGAAGCTTTCTAATGCCTCTTGCGGCCGGCTTAGGGCGCCCAGGGTGATGCCGCGGTTGTTCAGCGCTTCTGCATGTGCAGGCCGGATCGCGAGCGCTTTGTCGAGGCTTTCCAGCGCTTCCGTCTGGCGGTTCATCGCAGCGAGGGCGATACTGCGGTTGTAAAGCGCCCATGCATATCTCGGCTTGATCTGCAGCGCCTTGTCGTAACTGTTGAGCGCTTCCTGCTGGCGATTAAGGGCGCCCAGCGCGACACCGCGGTAATTCAGCGCGTCAGCATTTTCGGGTTGGATCGCCAGCAGCTTGTCGAGCAGGCCAACGGCCTCCTCGTGCCGCCCGAGCTGATGCTCGACCACCGCCAGCAAATAAAGCCAGTCAGGCTGATCCGGCTGGGCATTAAGGATTGTTTTTGAAAGCCGCTTCGCCTCGGCAAAATTGCCGTCTCTGAGGCACGCCATCGCCTGCTGTAGGTCGTCCGGCGGGGTGAATCCGGTCTCATCCATTTTCAAATTTCTATATGTTCGCGGGAGCAACTTGCAAGTGCAGCAGATCGTATCGCAACGATGGCACCAGAGGCGGGGCCGGTTGTTTGAGCAGAATCACCGGGTCGCAAAGGGGCGCATCCGCCATGGTTTGGCTGCCAGGCCGCAAGTGCTCTTCAGCCGGCAATATCAATATGCGCGGCAGGCAAACCCGCGCGATGCCGCTCGAACATCGCGGCGTAGGCGGCTTCGATGTGTCTGGTGAAAAGCCTGGTGTCAAACAACGGTTTGGCCAGGCGATTTTCAGCAAGCTTAAGTTTGATCGCCGTCAATGCTTTTGACTGCGTCGCTAGATCAACCGCCATCCGTTCATAAGCATCCAATGTTGTTGTGATGAGTTCGGGCAAGCCGATCGCATGTAGCAGACTGGCGGCCACCCGGCCGGCGAAAGTTTGCCCAACGCAGGTCAATACCGGCAGGCCCGCCCATAATGCGTCACTGGCGGTCGTGTGGGCGTTATAGGGCAGGGTATCCAGGAACAGGTCGGCTAGACGGTGCCTCGCCAAATGGTCGGGCTGCGCCAGCGGTTTCGCGAAAACGATTCGCTCTTCGCGAATTCCGCGCGCGGCAGCCTCCCGTTTCAAATTGCCGGCTGCCGTTGCATTGTTTTCGAGCAGCCACAGCACGCTGCCATCGACCTGCTTGAGGATCCGCATCCAGCAATCGAAAACGTCGGGCATAATCTTGTAATTATTGTTGAAACAACAAAATACAATGCCAGCTTCGGGTAACCCAAATTCCGAACGGCTAAAAACGCGCGTTGCAATCTTTCTCTTGTCGTCATTGGCCTGATAGCAATTCGGCAGATAGACAACTTTCTCCGTATAAAAGATCTCGTGATTTTCGCGAATTACATGCCGGTCGGCAACTATATAATCGATATAACGTGCGCCCAATGTTCCGGGAAAGCCGAGATAGTTCACTTGAATAGGCGCGGGGCGCCGCGCAAACACCGGCATCCGTTGTTCGCCGAAATAGCCGTTTAAATTGATGAGAAGGTCAATTTTATTTTCGGAAATAGCGGCGGCTGCCGCCGGGTCGCTGAGTTGTCTTATATTGACAATGCGGTGGACCGAGTCGTCGATGCGCTTGCGTAGTTCGCTTTGATCGTCCCAGCCATTGTCAAAGGCGTATGTCTCAAAGCGGGAATTATCGTGGTTCTCCAGGACGCCGACCAAAAGAGTTGACGTCGCCTGGTTACGAAACTCACCGGACAGATAGCCGATGCGAATTTTGTCATTGGCAGACAGTCGCCGGGAGAAGGTTGCGGGTTTAGCCGGAAACTTGGCATCGCAATACTGTTCGGCACATAATTGCAGGCTGCGCTGCGAGGTGCAGACACCCTGCCAACCGAACGGTGTGGCGGACGGCTGGCCGGAAGCAACATCGTTACTGATTTCTGCAATTAAGTTGTCGACTCCATTCCAATCGCAGCACAACATTTTGTGGTGAAGAACAGCGCCTTTCGCAAAAGGATATTTCGGGTCGATCGCGAGAGCCTGCGCAAAGGCATCGGCCGCTTCCCGGTAACGTTCCAGGTCGTGGAATACGACACCACGACCATAGCAAGCCTCCGCATAGTCCGGCTTTAGCGCGATCGCCCGGTCGAAGCTTGCCAGCGCCTCCTCGGGACGCTTCAGGTCGATCAGCGCCATGCCGCGGTTGTTGTGCGCCATTGCCAAGGTTGGCTCCAGCGCAACCGCCTTTTCATAACTTGCCAGCGCATCCGACAGGCGGCTTAGGTCAATAAGCGCGTTGCCACGATTGTTGTAGGCCATCGCCAAATCCGGCTTCAGCGCCACCGCCTGGTCGAAGCTCGCGAGCGCTTCATCGGGATGATTCAGCTCTAGCAATGCCATGCCGCGGTTGTTGTGCGCGATTGCCAAGTCCGGCGCCGCCGCGATCGCCTTATCGCAACTCGCAAGCGCTTCCTCGGGGCGTTTGAGATCGAGCAACGCATTCGCACGGTTATTGTGGGCGACCGCAAAATGTGGATCGAGAGCAATTGCCTGGTCGAAACTCGCAAGCGCGTCTCCTGGACGTTTCAGGTCGAGCAGCGCATTGCCAAAATTGTTGTGCGCGGCGGCGACGTTGGCATTCAGGGCGATTGCCTTGCTGATCAGGTCGGCTGCTTTTTTTGCATGCCGCGTCTGAAGAGCGATAACGCCAAGCAGATGCAGCGCATCGAAGTGATCGGGCCGCCGTCGCAGAATGTCTCGATAAATGCGCTCGGCGTCCGCCAGTTTCCCCTGCTGATGCAGCGCTTGTCCCCGATTGAACTCGCCTTGCAACGCCGCTTCAGGCGGCTTCGGTTCGCGTGGCACGGAATTACCCGGCCGGCCGTTCGGAATTGCGGCGACCCGCGATATTCCATGGCAGGTTACCGTGAAAGCGTCTGATCATTTGCTCATTGCCGTCAAGAAAAAACTCTTTGCGCACTGAGCGAGGCGTATTTCCGACGGTGTAATTGAGGCTGTAGTGCGACGAGGTGTCGTAATTTGGTTCGGCGCTGCGAAGGAGTGACGCCAGCGTGCGATCGGCTGAAATCGCGTTAGGCTCCCGGGCCTTGCGGAACCAGACCCAGCTCGAATGCACGGCGATAATTCGCGGCAGAAAATAGCAGCTGGTGTCGACGTGGTAGTCGTTCTCATCCAGCACCGATGGCCACTTGCCAAGGCTCTCGCAATCGTCGTTGCAGATAAAGTGTCCTTCGCGATCGACGATTTTGCGCAAGGAGAATGCCCAAGAAGATCCACGGTTGACGACGTCGACCAGTGAGGCGACGTGGTCGGCGTCGAACCAGTTATCCTCGTCGAGAAAGCAGAAGAAATCGCCGTTGCCAAGAAATGTCGATGCCCCATAGATCCGATGGCCGTTGAAACGATCCTTGCCTGTCGCATACGGCAGTTCAATAACATCGACATTATATCGGCGGATTGCGGCCTTGATTGCAGTGGGCGCGTCGGGGTTGTCGATGACGACGAGGTGTTGGATTGGCCGGTGGTTCTGCGCTGCCACGCTTTCGATCGCGCGTAGGACGCGGGCATCGCCGGTCGTCGCGGTAACGACGGTGACGAGCGGGCTTGGGGTCATTCACGCGATCCCCAAGATCGGCGCTGGTTTTCGGCGCTCATGCGCAGGCTAATATTGGGCAGGCTAATATATCGTCGCACTTCCGACATTCCGCGGTGGGAGCCATCGTTTCAACTTAGGAGTTTGCCCCGCCAAGCGCCAGACCGGCGGGAAGCGATCCGGTTGTGCACCTCCGGCTCAGGCGGCGCCATATTTCGGTGCCAGCCGGCTATAAATCGTGCCACACCCAAAATTCAATTACGCCGATTGACGGGTACGCCGTGTGGCCGATTGCGAATGGGCATACCCGCGTGTAGACTAATTTTTTCAGGAGGGCGCGATCATGCATGATTCGGCGCTTAGTACTTTGAAGCGATTCAGGAATCTCCTCGACGAGGTTGCGGCCGAGAGGGGCGGATTGCGGCCGGTTAGGGCTAGCAACGGGATGGCTGTGGATAACGCCGATCTCGGTCCATCGGTTGGGGACGACAATGCGCCATCCCCGCGGAATGTGACGCTGCTTGGGCCATCGGTCGGGGACGATAGCGGTATTTCCCATCTCGGTCCGTCAGTTGGTGATGACGAGGTGCCTTCCGATCTCAGGCTGAAGCATGACGTGCGTCGCATCGGTAGTACAGTGTTTGGCCTTCCGCTCTATCACTTCCAGTACCGCGGGCGGTCTGAAACATACGAGGGCGTCATCGCTCAAGACGTGTTGCAAGTGATGCCTGGCGCCGTTTCGCTTGCAGCGGACGGATACTACCGTGTGGATTACCGCGCTCTCGGAACCAGCATGCGACGGGTATCCTGACAAAGCCGACATGCACGAAGTAGAAGAGGGCGGGTCTCGCCCTCTTATTTTTTGCGTTTTTGCCGAAGTCATCCGTGATGAACGAGATCGAGATCGCCCGGAACTATTTGCAGACGCTGCTTGAAATTGAGCGGGCGACGCAAGCGCAACTCGCTGCCTACCAGCAGGACCTTGTTGCCTCACTTTATCGGCATGCAAGACAGCACGTGCCGTTCTACCGGGATTACCCGGAAGGCGGCGATCCGCCGGACCCGGCTTCACCGCAATGGAGAAGCTTGCCGCTGGTCTCGCGCCGTGACCTGGTGCAGAACGCGGATTCGATCACAACCCGTTTGATGCCCCAGAGCTACGGGACGGTTGCTCCCGTGCAAACCGGCGGCAGCACCGGTACGCCTGCTCGCGTGGTGCTCTCGACGCTGGAATCGGTCGCGCGCGTCGTCTGCACCTACCGGATGTTCTTGGCCTGGAAGTTCGACGTTTCGCTTCCGCTCTTTATGATTCGCAAACCGCAAATCGGCTCAGGCCGCAGTGACGGTCTTGGCTTTCGAAGATGGGGCTTCCCTTGGCTTCCGGAGAGCGCGCTTGGGCCGCGGCTCCATCTCGACATCAGCACGCCGCCAGCCGACCAGCTGGCGCGCCTTGCCAGCCATGCGCCAGCCTATGTCAATACGCTGCCGTCCAACATCCTCAGGCTAGGGCTGCGCGCGCGCGCTCAGCCGGACGCTCCGCCGCAAATCCCGATCATCATATCGGTCGCCGAGCATTTGCCACCGGAGGTGAGAGCGCTTGCGGAAACGACGTTCGGCAGCCGTGTGATCAATGTCCTTTCGTCCGCGGAAGGTGGGGTCATTGCCATTGAGTGTCCGGCGAGCGGGCTGCTTCATATTCAGAGTGAAGCGGTATTGGCCGAAATTATCGGAGATACAGGCGAGCCCTGTGCGGTCGGCGAAGTCGGCGAGCTCGTCGTGACACCGCTTTACAACTATGCGACGCCGCTGATCCGCTACCGCTCGGGAGATTTTGTCGAAAAGGGGCCGTTATGTTCCTGTGGCCGATCGCTGCCGACGATTGCGCGGGTGGTTGGCCGCCGCGAGCACATGTTTTCCTTTCCGGATGGGAGGCATAAACTCCCGGACATCGACCGCGTCCGCATCTCGGAGATCCTCGGGCACGAGTTTTGGATATTTGTGCAGACCGGGCCAACCATGGGCGAACTGCAGATCGCTGAAGACGGTTACGAGGGTCATGCGAAGGAGCTGACCGCGCTGTTGACGGCGGCCACCGATGAAATGTTTTCGATTACGATAACGCGCGTCGCGTCTTTACCTTTGACGAGCGGGGGCAAGAGGCATTTCTGCCGCAACCAGATCGCCTAGCATGGTTTCGAGCGAAAGCGATCCGGCCAAAATAGGCCAAGAATGCCTGCGCGCGGTGCGCGACCCTAGCCTTTGATCCACCGGTCACGATCCCTTGCTTCGAAGCCCCGCAGGCGCCACCGGAAATCGCGCGGTTGGCTGTCCGTCTGGATGAACGCGCGCCGATGCAGTAAGCTCCTTTCCGCTGCGACCAATATCGTCAGGCAAATGTTTTTTGACGAATTTTCTTGGCAGTTCGGTCGTGAAGACAATGGACCAAAATGTGGATAAAGAGGACATCAAAGCAAAGGTTCAAAGCGCGATAAATCTGCACAATGAGGGCAAGATAATCGCGGCAAGGGCCATCTACGAGCACGTCATCGCGTTAGAACCCAATCATTTCACCGCGTTGCATTTGCTTGGCTTGGCGTCTTATCAACTCGGTCAATTCGATCGGGCGGTCGAATTGCTTTTGAGAGCAATTGCAGTCAACGATAAAATCGCGCTCGCCCATAGAACACTTGGCAATGCTTTCGAGCGTCTCAATCGTCTGAATGACGCCGTCGCCAGTTATAATCGGGCAATTGCGCTGGAGCCGGCTTATGCCGCCACCTATAACGATCGCGGCGAAGCACTGAGGAAACTCAATCGCCTCGACGAGGCTGTTGCGAACTATCGCCAGGCGATCTCGTTGAAACATGATTATGCCGAAGCGTACAACAATCTGGGCGTTGCGCTCAATGAATCGAAAAGACACGTGGAGGCGCTCGCAAACCTCGAGAAAGCAATAAGGCTCAAACCTGATTTATCGGCAGCGTTTCACAACCAGGAGACAGTGTTAGCGGATCTCATTCAGTGGAATTTGGTTGCTAGGTACAAATCGTTCTTCGATGTTATGCCGCGCCTCAATCCGCCGATAGGTTTTAATGAGAAAATCCTGCATCGGATAATCTATGATCGCGATCCGAAATTGCGGATTGTCTGTGACAAGGTGGCGCTGAGACGGTTTATCGAAGAACGCGTAGGCGAAGAATATGTTGTTCCGCTTTTGGGGGGGTGGGAGCGCGCAAGTGAGATAGCCTGGGATACGTTACCGCAGAAATTCGTCTTGAAACCGAGTCACTCATCGGGGCCGTTCGCGATTGTGGATCGATCCATTGGAATGAATACCGAGAAATTGACGGCGGAGGCGGAGCAATGGCTCAGTTATGATTATTTCGAGCGAGCGCTCGAATGGGCCTATCGCGGAATTCCGCGACGTATTCTGGCGGAACCGTTTCTATGTTCATCGAATGGTGACGCCGCTCCGGAAGCTCAAATCTATGTGTTTTCGGGCAAGGCAGCGCTTATTAATGCCTTGGAAGGAACCAAGCTCACTCCGGAGCGAAAGTCCTGTTGGTTCGACGTAACAGGGCGTCGAGTTGCCATTAAGAAAACAGGCCCGACGACCATGGTGGAATTGTCGGATAAAGATCGACAAAAAATGGTGGAGGTTGCCGAGCGGGTATCCCATGATTTCAGCTCGCTCCGGGTGGATTTCTTTATAACAAGCAGCGGATTGAAAATTGGCGAGCTTACGCCTTTCACGCTTGGAGGCACGGCGAAATGGGACCCGCCCGAAATGGATGAATTGCTCGGAAAACTTTGGGATCCGAATTTCGATTTATCCATTATTCCGGACTACCAAGGCGATCTGTGACGCGGAAGAGCGCGACTGGTTCATTGCATGGTCTGCTCCGCGGTCTGACCGCGGCGGGACCGCACGGCATGCCCGCCCGGCGGCGCGATGTTGGACCGTTTTGGACCCAATCGCCGCAATCGTCCAAAAATTGATTGCTGTTTGTGGCGCGCCCTAGGGGATTCGAACCCCTGTTACCGCCGTGAAAGGGCGGTGTCCTAGGCCTCTAGACGAAGGGCGCCTACGCGCTGCCAGCCGCTACGGGTGCCGGCGAGTGGTGCGCGGACTGTACAGGGCGGCGGTATAATGAGGTTCGGCCAGTGCAGCAAGCGCCCGCGAAGGGCGGTCGCGCGTCACCATTTTCCGGTATTGGGCATCGATTTCCACGGTTCCTGCGGCGGCAGCGCGGCGCCCTTCTGCAACAGCTCGATGGAATGCTTGTCGGGCGAGCGCACAAAGGCCATGACGCCGTCGCGCGGCGGGCGGTTGATGGTCACGCCCGCCTTCATCAGCCGCTCGCAGGTGGCGTAAATGTCGTCCACTTCATAGGCCAGGTGCCCGAAATAGCGCGCCTCGCCATAGTCCTCGCTGTCCCAGTTGTAGGTGAGCTCCAGTTCCGGTCCTGGGCGGCCGGCTTTCTTGCTCGCCTCGACCAGCTTCTCGTCGCCCGGCGGGGCCAGAAAAACCAGGGTGTAGCGGTTCTTTTCGTCCACCCGGCGGCGCATCTCCTTGAGCCCGAGCTTGTTGCAATAGAAATCGAGCGCGGCATCGAGATTGCGTACGCGTAGCATGGTGTGCAGATATCTCATGGTTCAAACCTCTCGCATGACGGGCGGCCGCCCTGGCGCCGCCATTATACAACAATGATCGCGCGCGATCTTGAGACCGCAATTTCCGGCTTGCGCACCCTGATCGAGGGCGCGCGGACCATCGTCCCCTTCACCGGGGCGGGGATTTCGACCGAATGCGGTATCCCGGATTTCCGCTCGCCCGGCGGCCTGTGGACCAAGAACCAGCCGATCCCGTTCGATGCCTTCCTGGCGAGTGCCGAGATGCGCGACGAGGCCTGGCGCCGGCGCTTCGTTATGGAGCAGAGCTTCGCCAAGGCGAAGCCGGGGCGGGGGCATATGGCGCTGAGCAGTCTCTATCGCGCCGGCAAGGTGCCGGCAGTGGTGACGCAGAACATCGACAACCTCCATCAAGCCTCCGGCATCGCGCCGGAGGCCGTCGTCGAATTGCACGGCAATACCACCTATGCCGTTTGCCTGACATGCGCGCAGCGCTACGACCTGTCATGGGTTCGGCAAAAATTCGAGGCCGCGGGCGAACATGCGCCGGATTGCACCTGCGGCGGTTACATCAAGACCGCCACCGTCTCGTTCGGGCAGGCCATGCCGGCCGAGCCGATGCAGCGCGCCGAGGAATTGAGCCGCAGTTGCGACCTGTTTCTGGCCATCGGGTCGTCGCTGGTGGTGTGGCCGGCGGCGGGATTTCCGCTCATGGCCAAACGCAATGGCGCAGCGCTCGTCATCGTCAATCGTGAGCCGACCGAGTTCGACGATATCGCGGATCTGGTGGTGCGCTTCGACATCGGGGACGTGCTCGAACCCTTCATCGCGCGCTGATTCGCAAGGCTTTCCACTGTGCATAGACCTGTGCGCAAGCCCATTTTGCACTTTGCCGCGCGAGGCCCGGTGTTATCTTGAATCCGACAGATTCGGTGAAGCGCTCTTGAAGAGGCGCCAAAAAAGCGGCGGCGTGCGGCGTCATGACGTCGGACGGGATTGAATCAAAAATGCCTGGGACACATCTCCGGCCGGGAACGGTCAGAGAACTCGTCGATGAAACGGCGGCGGATCTCTTTGAGTTGGTGGGCGTTATCAAGTGGTTTGACGTCTCCAAGGGATTTGGCTTCATCGTCCCGGATAACGGCATGCCGGATGTGCTGCTGCACGTGACCTGCCTGCGCCGCGACGGCTACCAAACCGCCTACGAAGGCGCGCGGGTGGTATGCGAGGTGATGCCGCGCCCCAAGGGGTTGCAGGTGTTCCGCATTCTGTCGATGGACGAATCGACGGCGGTGCATCCGGCGCAGATGCCGCCGCCGCGCACCCATGTCACGGTGACGCCGACCAGCGGGCTGGAACGCGCCCAGGTCAAATGGTTCAACCGCTTGCGCGGCTTTGGATTTCTCACCCGGGGCGAGGGTACACCCGATATTTTCGTGCACATGGAGACGCTGCGCCGCTACGGCTTCGCCGAGCTGCGGCCGGGTCAGACCGTGCTGGTCCGTTTCGGACCCGGGCCGAAGGGCTTGATGGCGGCCGAGGTTCGCCCGGATGGCGGGCCGATCGGCCTTGCCTCGCACTGAGCCGCGGCCGCTTCGCGCTTCGGCACTCAGTCGATTTTCCCATTGCCGCTCGGCATCCGTGCGCGTAAAGGCGAGCGCATGCGCGCCTTGCGGTGGACCGCCCTTGTTCTGTTCGGACTTCTTGTCGCCGTTGGGCCGGTCCGGCCCGCCGGTCTGCAATCGCTCGAAATCGCCAGCAAGACCGGCGTGCATGACTTCTCGGTCGAAATAGCCGAAAACGATGCCGATCGGGCGAAGGGCTTGATGTTCCGGAAGGAATTGCCGGAAGGACGCGGCATGCTGTTCGATTTCCACCGCGAGCAAGAAGTCAGCTTCTGGATGGAGAACACCTATATCCCGCTCGACATGATCTTTATCCGCGGCGACGGGCGCATCCTGCGCATCGCCGAGAACACCGAGCCGCTGTCGACCCGGATCATCCCCTCGGGCGGGCCGGTGCGGGCGGTGCTGGAGGTGATCGGCGGAACCGCCCGCAAATTGGGCATCGCGCCCGGCGACCACGTCGGCCACCCGATCTTTAAGGCGCGCTGAGGCTTGCTTGCTGGCTGAGGCGCAAGCGTGTATCGACGCTGGCGCATCGGTCCGGCGGGGCATAGCGCAGTCTGGTAGCGCGTCTGGTTTGGGACCAGAAGGTCGCAGGTTCAAATCCTGCTGCCCCGACCATCTAAGCCATTGATTTTATTCAGTGCGCTTCTGACATTCTTGGATGATTCTGGCGGGCGGTACTTTTGCCGTTCTGATCTGCGGCAGCCGCGTTGCATGCCAGCCCGCCTGGCCTTATACGGACGCGATCAAGTCCAACCGGTTTCCCATCCCATGACAGCGCGCATTTACAAGCCAGCCAAGACGGCCATGCAGTCGGGTCAGGCCAAAACCAAGGCCTGGGTGCTCGATTTCGAGCCGGAGGCGCCCCGCACGGTGGAGCCGCTGATGGGCTGGACCTCGTCCGGCGACATGCGCCAGCAGGTGCACCTGCACTTTGCCAGCAAGGAAGAGGCGGTCGCCTATTGCGAGCGCCACGGCATCGCCTATCAGGTGTCCGAGGAGACGCCGCACACCCGGCGCGGCATGTCCTATTCGGACAATTTCGCGTTCAAGCGCCGCGACGCCTGGACCCACTGACGCCGAATTGTCTGATACCTTGGCGCCGCGGGGCTGGCGTTCGCCAGACAGCCATCACGCCTACGGGATAACCGGCAACCCGGCCGTTATGCCGGTATGGGGCGGCCCAAGCATTTCGCTTGCCGGGCCGGCCTTACAGCGCATTGCGACAGTCTCTACTGCGCAGCGCAAATATGGTCAGGCGGGAGACCGGCATGATAGCGCTCGTACATCGCTATGTACGCCGCTTCGATATTCCTGGTGAAAAGCTGGGTGTCGAACAGCGGTGTCGTCAGTCGATTGTCCGCCAGCTTGCGCTTGATGGCCGCTAGTTTTTCGGGATTGCTGGCAAGTTCGATCGCAAGGTCTTCATACGTTTGCGACGTTGCAGTAATCAGCTCGGGTAGACCGATCGCATACAACAGACTTGCTGCGACCCTGCCTGCGAAGGTCTTGCCAGGTTGCGTCAATACCGGCAAGCCAGCCCATAACGCGTCGCTTGCGGTCGTATGCGCATTGTAGGGGCGCGTATCGAGGAACAAATCGGCTAAGCGGTGCCGCGCCAAATGATCCGGCATGGAAATCCTTTTGGCAAACACAAGCCGTTCAGGATCAAGCCCCCTGGCTGCCGCCTCCTTCCTCAAATTAGAGGCAGCACTTGCATTGTCTTCGAGGAGCCACAACACGCTGCCCGTGACTTTTTTGAGGATCCGCATCCAACAATCAAACACGTCGGGCGTGATCTTGTAATTATTGTTGAAGCAACAGAAGACAAAGCCTTGCTGCGGCAACCCAAGATCCAAACGAGTAAATGCCCTGTCCGCAATAAGGCCCTTCGCTTCATTTGATTGATAGCTGTTCGGGCAATAGCTATTCGGCAGATAGGCGATCTTTTCCGTGTAATAAGGTTGGCAGGAATTTGGAATCAGTTTTACGTCCGCTATCAAATAATCGATGTAATCGGCGCCCATGGTGCCCGGATAGCCGAGAAAGCTAACCTGAACGGTCGAGGGGCGATGGGCCAAAATCGCCGTGCGTGCATTGGTCGTATAGCCCATCAGGTCCACGGCAATATCAGCCTCAAGTTCGCGTAGTAATCTTGCCACATCGAAATCGCTTCGGTTCTTGACGTCTATGAACCGATCGAACGAATCCTTTAATCGGGTACGAATTTCGCTCGGGTTATCGGGTCCGAATGAAATACCGACTGTCTCAAAACGCTTGCGGTCATGGTGCTCAAACATGCCGACGAGCAAATAGGACATCGGATGTTCGCGAAAATCGGCAGAAAGATAGGCGACACGAATGCGGTCGTGTCTTGACCGCTTGGAGCCGGTTGAAAGCACTTTATTGAGTGGATATTTGGCGCGGGTCCAGATCTCCGCAGCATTGCGTTGCAGTTCGGCAGAATTGATTGTCGCTAAGAGAGGAAATGGCGATGATGCCTTTTCAGCGCGTTCAATCTTTTTTGTAAGCAGGGCAATCTCGCTTGCTAGATTACTCCAGTCGCAAATCATCATCTTTGTGCGCAGCCAGTTGCCGTATAGAAACTCGTAATCGGGCTTTAGCGCGAGCGCCTTATCATAGCTTGCCAGCGCCTCGGGGAAGCGCCGCAACTGGGTCAACGCATTCCCGCGATTGTTGTGCGCGTCGGCATAGTTAGGCGTCAGCGCAATCGCCTTGTCGTAGCTCGCGATCGCCTCCGCGTAGCGCCCCAGATCGCTCAACGCATTGCCGCGATTGTTGCAAGCTTTGGCATAATCCGGCTTATGCGCGATCGCTTTGTCGAAGTCCGCCAATGCCTCCTCGTGACGCTTCAGGTCCTTCAGTGCATTCGCGCGGTTGTAGTACGCAATTGCGTAGTCGGGCTGGAGCGCCATAACGCCGAGCAGATGCACGGCATCAAAATGGTTCGGCTGCCGTCGCAGGACGTCCCGATAGATCCGTTCCGCCTCCGCCAGCCGGCCCTGCTGATGCAGCGTCAATCCTTGCTTGATCTTGGCCTGCAATGCCGCCGCAGCCTGACTGTGGGCATGCCGCTTGGCGTCACGTGTTTTCGGCATTGCTCATTCTCATAGACCCTTCCGCGCGCCAAAACCGAAATGACCTCATCGGTTCAGCGCTTAAGTATTTGATTTGATTGGCGACCCCGGCTGGATTCGAACCAGCGACCCCCAGCTTAGAAGGCTGGTGCTCTATCCGGCTGAGCTACGGGGTCTTGCCTAGCGATCCAGGTTTACCTGCGCCGCGGCCCTATTGAAAGGTGCGCGCGGTGATTTGCGCGGCTAACGTGGATCGCCGAGGCCCCCGATGACCGCCATTGCCGACCTCACGTGCGCCGAGCTGGCGCGGGCTTACCGGCGCGGCGAGCTGTCGCCGGTCGAGGTTGCGCGCGATTGCCTGGCCCGCATCGATGGCAACGCCGCGGTCAACGCCTTCGTGGCGGTCGAGCCGGACGGCGTGCTGGCGGCGGCGGCCTTGTCGGAGGCGCGCTGGCGGCAGGGGACGCCGCTCGGCCCGCTCGACGGCGTGCCGGCCTCGATCAAGGACAATATCTGGGTCAAGGGCCTGCCCACCCGGCGCGGCTCGAAAACCAGCGACGCCACGCCGGCGCCCGCCGATTCACCGGCGGTGGCGCGCCTGCGCGAGCAGGGCGCCGTCATCCTCGGCAAGACCTGCATGCCCGAGCATGGCTGGATCGGCGTCTGCCACAGTCCGCTCACCGGCATCACGCGCAATCCGTGGAATCCGCGAACACACGCCCGGCGGCTCGACCGGCGGCGGGGCGGTGGCGGCGTTGCTCGGATTGGGCGTGCTGCATCTGGGGACGGATGGCGCCGGCTCGCTGCGCATTCCGGCCGCCTTCACCGGCGTGTTCGGCATGAAGCCGAGCTTCGGGCAGGTGCCGGTCTATCCGGCGCTCCTGCTCAACGTGCTGTCGCACCAGGGACCGATCACCCGCACCGTCGCCGATGCCGCGCTGATGCTGTCGGTGATCGCGCAGCCGGACGCGCGCGACATGGCGGCCTGGAATACGCCGGCGCCGGATTTCACGCCGGCACTGGATGACGGCGTGCGCGGCTTGCGGATCGCGTGGTCGCCGCGCCTCGGCCATGTCACGACGCTCGACGCGCAAATCGAGGCGGCCGCGCATCAGGCGGCGCGCGCCTTGCAGGAGCAGGGCGCCATCGTCGAAGCGGCCGATCCGCCGCTCGAGCGCGCGCGCGATCTGATCCGGGCGATGTGGTGGCCGGTGGCGGCGGCGATCGTCGACGCGGTGCCGCCGGAGCGCCGCGCCGAGATGGATGCCGGCTTCCTGGCGATCGCCGAGCGCGGCCGCGCGCTTCTCGGTCGCCGATTATCTCGCCGCCTATACCGCGCGCGCCGAGCTGCACACCGCCATGCTGCGCTTCCATGAGCGCTACGACCTGCTGCTGACGCCGACCATGCCGGTCACCGCGCTCAAGGTGCGGGCGCGAGATGCCGGACAACGGCGATTTCGGCGACGACTGGCTCAACTGGTCGCCCTACACCTATCCGTTCAACCTGACGCAGCAGCCGGCCGCCTCGGTGCCCTGCGGCCTGGCGGCGAACGGCCTGCCGATGGGCGTGCAGATCGTCGGCGCGCTGCGGGCCGACCACACGGTGCTGCGGGCGGCGCGCGCGATCGAACAGGCGCTGCCGATGCCGCGGTTGCCTGGGCCGGTTTAACCGCTAAATCTTTAGTAAAATGAATGGCTTAAGGCTAATCGCTCTGCGGCAATTCATGCAGGCCCGGCCCGTGTCCGCCCGCCGTCAATTCACAGCGCGGCCATGACCTCGACACCTTCACGCGCTGAACTGATAGTGGCGATCGCCGCACTTTTCGTGCCGGCCCGTCGCCATACCGGGAGGCTCCCCCGATGCTCAACTTCGTCCGCGCCGGCCTGGCCGCCGCGCTCGTTGCCCTTACCGTCATCCCAGCCATCGCCGCCGACAAGGCGTTCAAGCGCAGCGATCTCGACCAGGCGGCGATCAAGCTCGAGGCGCAGATCAAGAGCGACGCCGGGACGGTGACCAAGCCGGCGGCGGCCCTGCGCAGCGACGCCGACGCCGCTTTCCAGAAGAACGATTTTCGCACCGGCATGCTGGTGCTCGGCCAGCTCGTCACCGTGGCGCCGGCCGATGCGACGAGCTGGCTGCGGCTGTCGCGCACCGTGCTGCAAATCCGCCCGCGCGACGACAACGAGCGCGCGCTGCTGCTCGATCGCGCCTCGACCGCCGCCTATATCGCCTACAGCCGCGCGGGCGACCGCAACCTGGAAGCCGACAGCCTGGCGCTGCTCGGCCGTACGCTGTCCGACCGCCAGCAGTGGCGGCCGGCGCTCGATGCCCTGCGGCTGGCGCTCGATCTGCGCGAGAGCGCCGACCTGCGCGGCCAATACGAACGCCTGCGCACCGAGCACGGCTTCCGGCTGCTGGATTACTCGGTCGATTCCGACGCCATCGCGCCGCGCGCCTGCTTCCAGTTCTCGGAAGAATTGCCGGGCCGGCGCACCGATTTCTCGCCTTACGTCGCGGTCGCGGGCCAGGACAAGCCGGCGATCTCGGCCAACGACAAGCAGCTCTGCGTCGAAGGCCTCAAGCACGGCGAACGCTACGCCATCACGCTGCGCGCCGGGCTGCCGTCGGTGGTGCGCGAGACGCTGGCGAAATCGGCCGACTTCACCATCTTCGTGCGCGACCGCAAGCCGTTCGTGCGCTTTGCCGGCAAGGCCTATGTGCTGCCGCGCACCGGCCAGCGCGGCATTCCGGTGCTCAGCGTCAACACCGGCGCGGTCGTGCTGTCGGTCTATCGCGTCGGCGACCGCAATCTCATCGACACCGTGCTCGGCTACGATTTCCAGCGCAACTTGCGCCCCTACGAGGCCGAGCGGCTGGCCAGCGAGCGCGGCGCCAAGGTGTGGGGCGGCGAACTGACGGTCGAGCCGAAGCTCAACACCGAGGTCGCCACCGCGTTTCCGGTCGACCAGGCGCTCGGCGACCTCAAGCCCGGCGTCTATGTCATGACCGCGGCGCCGAAAGACGCCGTGGCCAACAACAACTACGAACAGCAGGCCACCCAGTGGTTCATCGTGTCCGATCTGGGCTTGACCGCCTATAGCGGCCATGACGGCATCGACGTCTTCATCCACTCGCTGGCGAGCGCCGCGCCGCTCGCTGCGGTCGAGGTGCGGCTGATCGCGCGCAACAACGAGGTGCTGGCGGTCAAGCCCACCGACAAGGACGGCTTTGTGCATTTCGAGGCCGGTCTGGCGCGCGGCGAGGGCGGCCTCGCGCCGGCCGCGATCGTTGCCGCCGATAAAGGCGACTACGCCTTCCTCAGCCTGAAATCGCCGGCCTTCGATCTTTCCGACCGCGGCGTGGCCGGGCGGCAGGTGCCGGCCGGGCTCGATGCGTTCGTCTACACCGAACGCGGCGTCTATCGCAGCGGCGAAACCGTGCACGTGACCGCGCTGCTGCGCGACGCGCGCGGCATTGCGGCCGCGTCGCCGCTCACGCTGGTGGTCGAGCGGCCGGACGGCGTCGAATATCGCCGCGCGCTGCTCGGCCGACCAGGGCCTCGGCGGCCATAGCTGGAGCGTGCCGATCGTCTCCTCCGCCTCGACCGGCACCTGGCGCGTGCGCGCCTATACCGATCCCAAGCGTCCGCCGGTCGGCGAGGCGAGCTTCCTGGTCGAGGACTATGTGGCCGACCGCATCGAATTCGATCTCACCTCGGCGGCCAAAATCATCCCGCGCAATGCGCCCGCGCAACTCAGCGTGGACGGACATTTCCTCTACGGCGCGCCGGCCTCCAATCTCGATCTGCAAGGCACCGTGACGATTACGGCCGCCAAGGAGCGGCCGGGTTTCGCCGGCTATGCTTTCGGGCTCGCCGACGATGAGGTGACGGCGGCGCGCCAGGATATCGACGATCTGCCGGCCACCGACGCGACCGGCAAGGCGAGCTTTCCGGTCAAGCTCGACAAGATTCCGGTGACCTCGCGTCCGCTGGAAGCGACGGTCAGCGTCAGCATGGCGGAATCCGGCGGCCGCGCGGTCGAGCGCAAGCTCACGCTGCCGATCGCGCCCGATGCGCCGATGATCGGCGTCAAGCCGGCCTTCGCCGGCCGCTCGCTCGGCGACGGCGCCAATGCCGATTTCGACGTGGTCATGGCCGGCCCCGACGGCAAGACGCTGGCGCAAAGCGGCCTGCGCTACGAACTGCTGCGGGTCGAGACCTCGTATCAGTGGTACCGGCAGAACGGCCAGTGGGAGTACGAGCCGGTCAAGCGCACCGAGCGCGTCGCCAACGGCACCGTGGACGTCACCGCCGACAAGCCGGCGCGCATTTCGCTGCCGGTGAAATGGGGGCGCTATCGCCTGGAAGTGTCGGCGGCCGAGCCGAACGGCGCGATCACTTCGCTCGGCTTCGATGCCGGCTTCTACGCGGAAGCCAACGCCGATACGCCCGACTTGCTGGAAGTCGCGCTCGACAAGCCGGATTACAAATCCGGCGACACCATGACCGTAGCGGCGACCGCGCGCACCGCCGGCCGCCTCACGCTCAATGTGTTCACCGACCGGCTGGTGGCGACGACGTCGCAAGACGTTAAGGCGGGTGCGGTGCGCGTGCCGCTCACCGTCGGCAAGGACTGGGGCACCGGCGCCTATCTGGTGGCCACCTTGCGCCGTCCGCTCGATGCGCCGGCGCAGCGCATGCCCGGCCGCGCCATCGGCGTGCAGTGGTTCTCGATCGACCGCTCCGTGCGCACGCTTGCGCTCAACATGACGCTGCCGGCGACGCTGCGGCCCAATTCCACGCTCGCCGTGCCGATCAAGCTCGCAGGCCTGAGCCCCGGCGAGGAGGCGCGCGTCGTCGTCGCCGCCGTCGATGTCGGCATTCTCAATCTCACCAATTACAAGCCGCCGGCGCCCGACAATTATTATCTCGGCCAGCGCCAGCTCACCGCCGAGATCCGCGATCTCTACGGGCAACTGATCGACGGCATGCAGGGCGCGCGCGGGCAAATCCGCAGCGGCGGCGATAGCGGCGCCGAATTGAGCGGCTCGCCGCCGACGCAGGCGCCGCTCGCGCTCTATTCCGGCATCGTGCGGGTCGGCCCCGACGGCAGCGCGCAGGTGGCGTTCGATATCCCGGCCTTTGCCGGCAGCGTGCGCGTGATGGCGGTGGCCTGGAGCAAGGACAAGGTCGGCAAGGCTACCGGCGATGTGGTGGTGCGCGATCCGGTGGTGCTGACCGCGACGCTGCCGCGCTTCCTGCGCACCGGCGACCGCGGCGCGGTGCAGCTCGAGCTCGACAATGTGGAGGGCGCGGCCGGCGACTACAGCCTGGCCGTGAGCAGCGAGGGCACCGTCAAGCTCGACGGCGACAAGCCGTTTACGCTCAAGCTCGCCGCCAAGCAGCGCGACCGTGTCGCGGTGCCGGTGTCCGCCGCCGGTTCCGGGCCGAGCACGGTCAAAGTGAGCGTGAGCGGGCCGAACGGCTTTGCGCTCGAGCGCGCCTATGCGCTCGACGTGCGGCCGGCGAACCAAATCCTCACCCGCCGCACCGTGCGCGCGCTTAGCGCCGGCGAGACGCTGACGCTGTCGAAGGACATGTTCGCCGACTTCGTGCCGGGCACCGGGCGCGTCGGGCTGTCGGTCGCGATCTCGGCCTCGCTCGACATCGCCACGCTGTTGAGCGAGCTCGACCGCTATCCGTTCGGCTGTTCCGAGCAGATCACCAGCCGCGCGATGGCGATGCTCTATGTCAACGAACTGGCGGCGCAGGCGCGGCTCGCGCTCGACGGCGATATCGACGAGCGCATCAAGGACGCCATCCAGCGTCTGCTGGCGCGGCAGGACTCGAACGGCTCGTTCGGCCTGTGGTCGGTCGGCGGCAACGATCCCTGGCTCGATGCCTACGTCACCGATTTCCTCACCCGCGCGCGCGAGCGCAAATTCGAGGTGCCGGGACCGGCCTTCACGCTGGCGCTCGATCGCTTGCGCAATTACGTGGCGAGCGCGCCCGACCCGAACAAGAACGGCGGCCGCGATCTCGCCTATGCGCTCTACGTGCTGGCGCGCAACGGCGTCGCGCCGGTCGGCGATCTGCGCTACATCGCCGACACCAAGCTCGGCGATCTGGCGACGCCGATCGCCAAGGCGCAGGTCGCCGCCGCGCTCGCCATGCTCGGCGACAAGGCGCGCGCCGACCGGGTCTATCTCGCCGCGCTCGATGCCATCGCGCCGCAGCCCAAGCTCGATTTCGGCCGCGCCGATTACGGCTCGGCGTTGCGCGACTCGGCCGCGCTGGTGACGCTCGCCGCGGAAGGGCGCGCGACGCAGAAGACCATCGACGATGCGGTGGCGCGCGTCGATGCCGCCCGCGCGCTCTCCAGCAGAACCTCGACGCAGGAAGACGCCTGGCTGGTGCTGGCCGCCCGCGCGCTCGCCAAGCAGCTCAACGCCATCTCGCTCACCGTCAACGGCGAGACCCGGCAGGGCACCTTCTATCGCAGCCTGCGCGCCGACGAGCTTGACCGGCCGCTGGCGGTGAGCAACCGCGGCGCCGGCACGGTGCAGGCGGTGGTGTCGGTTATCGGGCTCGCCGCTGACGCCGGAACCGGCCGCCGAGCAGGGCTTCAAGATCGAGCGCAACTATTTCACGCTCGACGGCGAGCCGGCCGACCCGGCGCATGCCAAGCAGAACCAGCGTTTCGTCGTGGTGCTGAAGATGACCGAGCCGCAGCCGCAGTTCGGCCGCGTGATCGTCGCCGACTATCTGCCGGCCGGCTTCGAGATCGACAATCCGAAGCTGGTATCCTCGGGCGACACCGGAACGCTTAGCTGGATCAGCGATGCCGCCGAGCCGGTGAACAGCGAGTTCCGCGACGACCGCTTCACCGCGGCGTTCGACCGCAGCCATGATTCATCGCCGGTGTTCACGGTGGCCTATGTGGTGCGCGCGGTGTCGCCGGGCAGTTACGTGCTGCCGCAGGCGGTGGTCGAGGACATGTACCGGCCCGATCGCTTCGGGCGCACCGCCACGGCGGCGATCGAGATCACGGCGGCAAAATGAAACCGTGGCGTCTCATCTGGGCGAGCCTTGCCGGCGCGGCCGTGCTGACCGCGCTGGCCGGCGGCGCGTGGGTCTATTCGCTCGGGCCGCCGCCGCTCGGCCAGAATCTCGAGACCTCGCACGTGGTGCTCGACCGCGAGGGCAAGCTGCTGCGCGCCTATGCCACCAGCGAGGGGCGCTGGCGGCTGCCGGCGGCCGCCAAGGATGTCGATCCTCGCTTCCTCAGGCTGCTGTTCGCCTACGAGGATAAGCGCTTCTACGAGCATGACGGGGTCGATCCGCTGGCCTTGGGCCGCGCGGCATTTCAGCTGGTCACGCAAGGGCATATCGTCTCCGGCGCATCCACTTTGACAATGCAGGTCGCCCGCCTGCTGGAGCCGCGCGAGCATCGCAGCCTCGGCGCCAAGCTGCGCCAGATCGCGCGCGCGCTCGAGCTCGAACATGCTCTGAACAAAGGAGAAATTCTCTCGCTCTATCTCACGCTGGCGCCCTATGGCGGTAATCTGGAAGGCGTCCGCGCCGCCTCGCTCGCCTATTTCGGCAAGGAGCCGCGCAAGCTTTCGCTCGGTGAATCAGCACTTTTGGTGGCTTTGCCGCAATCGCCCGAACTGCGCCGCCCGGATCGCTTCCCGGAGGCAGCGCGGGCGGCGCGCGACCGTGTTCTAGATCGCGCGGCGGCGGCCGGCGTCGTGCCCCGCGACGAGATCGCGCGTGCGAAGTCGGCGGCCGTGCCGCGCGAGCGCAAGCCGTTGCCGGTGTTGGCGCCGCATGCCGCCGATCAGGTGGTTGCCGCCGAGCCCGATCGCCGCATTCACCGGCTCACCATCGACGCCAGCTTGCAGAACATTTTGCAGGAGCTGGCGCGCGAGCGGGCGCACGCATTGGGCCCGCAGATTTCGGTCGCCATCCTCGCGGTCGACAATGACAGCGGCGAGGTGCGTGCGCGCGTCGGCTCCGCCGATTATTTCGACGAACGCCGCGCCGGCCAGGTCGACATGACGCAGGCGTTGCGCTCGCCCGGCTCGACGCTCAAGCCATTCATCTACGGGCTCGCCTTCGAGGACGGCCTGTTGCATCCGGAAACGCTGATCGACGACAAGCCGACGCGCTATGGCAGCTATACGCCGGAGAATTTCGATCTCACCTTCCAGGGCACGGTGACGGCGCGCCGCGCCCTGCAAATGTCGCTCAACGTTCCCGCCATTGCCGTGCTCAACCAGGTGGGCGTCAGCCGCCTGAGCGCGCGGCTGACGCAAGTTGGCGCCGCGCTGGTGCTGCCCAAGGGCGAGGCGCCCGGGCTCGCCATGGGGCTCGGCGGCGTCGGCATCAAGCTGTCGGACTTGGTGATGCTCTATACCGGGCTGGCGCGGCTCGGCTCGGCGCTGCCGCTGATCGAGCGGGAAGGCGAGGTCGCGCCCAATCCGCGCCGGCTGCTCGATTCCGTAGCCGCCTGGTATGTGGGCAATATCCTGATCGGCGCGCCGCCGCCGGACAATGCGATGCCCGGACGCATCGCCTTCAAGACCGGCACCTCCTACGGCTTTCGCGACGCCTGGGCGGTCGGCTTCGACGGCCGCATGACGATCGGGGTCTGGGTCGGGCGGCCGGACGGGGCGCCGGTGCCCGGCCTGGTCGGCCGCGCCGCCGCGGCGCCGATCCTGTTCGATGCCTTTGCGCGCACCGGCAACGCGCCGGCGCCGCTGGCCCATGCGCCCAAGGGCGCGGTCTTTGCCGCCACCGGCAAGCTGCCGCCGCCGCTGCAACGCTTCAGTCCCGACGGGGCCCCGAGCGCCGCCGCCGAGCCGCCGCGCATCATGTTCCCGCCCGATGGCGCGCGCCTCGAACTGGCCAAGGGCGGTCCGGCGGAGCCGGTCGCGCTCAAGATCGCCGGCGGCGCCGCGCCGCTCACCGTCATGGTCAATGGCGTGCCGCTTCGGCCCCAAGGCGGCCGGCGCACGGTATTCTTCGAGCCGGATGGCCCGGGCTTCGTGCGGCTCACCGTCATGGACGCCCGTGGCGCCAGCGACAGCGTCAGCGTCCGCCTGCAATAGCCCAAAGCGGCCCCAGCTTGGAAATGACAGCCCTCCGGCTTCGCTCTATGGTCCGGGCAACGTTTTGAATTCAGGACCTTTCGGACCGGGCGACCGATGAGCACCGCCACCAATCGACGACGCGGCAATCGCTGCGCCCGGCGCGCGGCCTGGCCGCGGTGCTGGATTATGCCGGCGCCTCGCACCGGCGCGCGGCGGCGTTGCTGATCGTGTTTTCGCTGATCGCGTTCCTGCCGGGTTTCTTCCAGATTCCGCCGGTCGACCGCGACGAGGCGCGCTTCGCGCAGGCCACCAAGCAGATGCTGGAAACCGGCCAATATGTCGACATCCATTTCCAGAACGAGGTCCGCTACAAGAAGCCGGTCGGCATCTATTGGCTGCAGGCCTTGGCGGTGAAGGCGGGCGAGGCGGCCGGCATCCCGCAGGCGCGCACCACCATCTGGCTGTACCGGCTGCCGTCGCTGTTCGGCGCCATCGGCGCCGTGCTGCTGACCTACTGGACGGCGCTTGCCTTTGTCGCGCGCCGCACCGCGCTGCTCGCCGCGCTGATGATGGCAAGCTCGGTCCTGCTCGGCGTCGAGGCGCGGCTCGCCAAGACCGACGCCATGCTGTTGTTTACTTGCGTTGCGGCGATGGGCGCGCTGGCGCGCATCTATCTGATGAGCCGGCGCACGCCCGACCGCGCGGTCGGCTGGCGGTTGCCGGCCATGCTGTGGACCGCGCTCGCGGCCGGCGTGCTGTTGAAGGGTCCGCTGATCCTGATGTTCGTTGCGCTCACCGCGCTCGCGCTGTCGATTGCCGACCGCTCGGGCCGCTGGATCTGGACGCTGCGCCCGGTCGCCGGCTTCGCGTGGCTGATCGCGCTGGTGCTGCCCTGGTTCGCGGCAATCGTCGCCAAGTCGGGCACCACGTTTTTTACCGACGCCATCGGCCAGGACATGCTGGCCAAGGTGACCGGCGGGCAGGAGTCCCATGGCGCGCCGCCCGGCTATTACTTCGTTCTGTTCTGGGTGACGTTCTGGCCCGGCTCGGTGCTGGCGGGACTGGCCGCGCCACGGGTGTGGCAGGCGCGGCACGAACCGGGCGCGCGCTTCCTGCTCGCCTGGCTGATCCCGTCCTGGGCGGTGTTCGAGGCGGTGGTCACCAAGCTGCCGCATTACGTGCTGCCGCTCTATCCCGCGATCGCGATCATGATCGCCGGCATTCTCGAGCCGGGCGGTCTGGTGACCAAGCGCTGGCTGGTGCGCGGCACGGCCGGCTGGTTCGTGTTTCCGGCGGCGATCGCGATCGCCGTCGCCATTGGCTACATCGTGATCGGCCGCGACCTCGGCGTCATCGCTTGGCCGTTCGCCGCCGCCGCGGCGATTTTCGGCTTGTTCGCCTGGTGGCTTTATGAGGTGGACGGCCCCGAGCGCTCGTTATTGCGCGGCATGGTGGCGTCGGTGTTCATCGCCATTACGGTGTATGCCTTTGACGTTTCCCTCGCTGCCGGCATTGTTCCCAAGCGCGCTGATCGCCGACACTTTGCGCGGCAGCGATTGCGCCGAGCCGCACGTCGCCTCGACCGGATATTACGAGGAGCCGAGCCTGGTGTTCCTGCTCGGCACCGACACCCGTTTCACCGATGGCACCGGCGCCGCCATATTTCTCGGGCAGGGGCCATGCCATTTCGCGCTGATCGATACGCGCAGCGTGGGAAGCTTCGTGCAACGCGCCAATTCAATCGGATTGCATTACGCGCTCGTCCAGCGCATCGAAGGCTACAATATCAGCATCGGCCGGCCGGTGATGCTCACCGTGTTCCGCTCGGCGGAAAATCCATGACCGCGGCAAACGGACTCAATCACGGCAATAACAGCCCGGCAAAGTCGGCACTGCGCCGTTGCATTGCCAATGTCGTTGCGGCATTCGCGATGCTGGCGCGGCCCGCGCGCATTCACTTGCGCAATCCGTGGCCGCTGCCGCCGCAGCAACTGGCGATCGCGGCCGGACTTTGTGCGCTGATCTTTCTGCTGGTGATGTTTGTGGCCGATGCCGCCGCGATCAACGGGGTTGGCCATCTGCCGCGCTGGATCGTTTGGTGCTTCGACCAGATCACCGACTTCGGCAAGTCGGGCTGGTTCCTGTGGCCGCTCGGTATTTTGTTTCTGGGCCTCGCGGCGATGCCGAGCCTGCCACGCGTGCCGCAGCTCGTGCTGGCGGCCATCATGGTGCGGGTCGGATTCCTGTTCGCCGCGATCGGCGCGCCCAGCCTGTTCGACACCATCATTAAGCGGATGATCGGGCGGGCGCGGCCGCTGGTCGGTGGAAGTCTTGATCCTTATCTGTTCAGCCCGTTCAAATGGACCGCCGCCTATGCGAGCCTGCCGTCCGGCCATGCCACCACGGCTTTCGCGGTGCTGGTGGCGTTCGGCACGCTGTGGCCGCGCGCGCGCACCGTATTGTGGATCTATGCCTTGCTGATCGCGGCGAGCCGCGTGGTGGTGACCGCGCATTATCCGAGCGATGTGCTGGCCGGCGCCCTGGTGGGCGTGGTCGGCGCGCTCTTGGTGCGCCGCTGGTTCGCGCTGCGGGGCTTGGGATTTTCCATCGCGCCGGACGGCGTTTTGCATCAAAAACAGGGCCCTTCGCTGCGGCGGATCAAAGCGGTTGCGCGCGCGCTCTTGGCTTAATAGGTGTTGGCGCATGACGGGGCCCCAAGAATGAACGCCAGCGATCCAGCGGTTGCCGTCGTGGTGCCGGTGCGCAACGAGGCCGGCAATGTCGCGAGCCTGGTGGCCGAAATCGCCGCCGCGCTCGACGGGCAATGGCGGTTCGAGATCATCTACGTCAATGACGGCTCGAGCGACGGCACCGAGGCCGAGCTCAAGCGGCTGATGGCGCAATACCCTTTCCTGCGCCGCGTTCGCCACAGGCAATCCTGCGGCCAGTCGGCGGCGGTGCGTTCGGGCGTGACTGCGGCGCGCGCGCCCGTGATCGTCACGCTCGACGGCGACGGACAGAACGATCCCGCCTTCATTCCCGCCATGCTGCGCGCGCTCGAAGCCGGAAGCCCGCGCGTCGGGTTGATCGCCGGCCAGCGGGTGGGGCGCAAGGCCAGCGGCTTCAAGAAATTGCAATCGCGCATCGCCAATGCGGTGCGCGGCGCTGTGCTGCGCGACGGTACGCGCGACACCGGCTGCGGGCTCAAGGCGTTTCCGCGCGCGGTGTTCTTGGCGCTGCCTTATTTCGATGGCTTGCATCGCTTCCTGCCGGCTCTGGTCAAGCGCGAGGGCTACGACATCGGCTATGTCGACGTGAAAGACCGGCCGCGCGGGGCCGGCGTTTCGAATTACGGGATGTGGGACCGGCTGTGGGTCGGCATCCTCGATCTTGCCGGCGTGTGGTGGCTGATCCGCCGCAAGAAACGTGTTCCGGAAATTGTAGAGGACTGAACTCACATGCTGATCGATATCACGCGCGCCGTCGGCGGCTATTTGCACGAGGTTTTCGTTGGCAACGCCGACTGGGGAATCCTGGTGGGCTACGTCGCGCAGATCATGTTCGCGATGCGCTTCGTGGTGCAGTGGATTGCCTCGGAACGGGCGGGCAGGAGCGTGGTGCCGACCGCGTTCTGGGTATTCTCGATCGGCGGCGGCCTGATGCTGCTCGGCTACGCGCTCTATCGCAAGGACCCGGTGTTCATCATCGGGCAGGCCTTCGGCGTGTTCGTTTATCTGCGCAACCTTCAGTTCGTCATCCGCAGCGGCGGGCAGGGCGCGCCGGCGTGATTTCCTATCGGGCTGCGGCCATCGCCGCGAAACCTTGCTCCAGGTCGGCGATCAGGTCGTCCGGGTCTTCCAGGCCGACGTGAAAGCGCAGCGTCGGTCCGCCCGGCGCCCATCGGGTCGCTGTGCGATATTCGGAACAATCGAACGAGATCACCAGGCTCTCGAAACCGCCCCACGAGAAGCCCATGCCGAACAGCGCCAGCTCGTTCATGAAGGCGTGCACGGATTTCTCCGCCGTCGGCTTGAGCACGATGCTGAACAGCCCGCAGGCGCCGGAAAAATCGCGCCGCCAGATTTTGTAGCCGGGATCGCTCTCAAGCGCCGGATGCAGCACGCGCAGCACTTCCGGCCGCTGCTCCAGCCAGCGCGCGACGCGTACGCCAGACTCGTAGTGACGCGGCAGCCGCACGCCGAGCGTGCGCAAGCCGCGCAGCGCCAGATACATATCGTCGGGGCCGACGCACAGTCCCATGGTGTAGACGGTGTTCTTGAGCGCGGGCAGCGTCTGGGCGTTCGCCGCTACGCAACCAAACATGATGTCGGAATGGCCGCCGATATATTTGGTGCCGGCCTGGATCGACAGGTCGACGCCCTTCTCGAAGGCGCGAAAATACAACGGCGTCGCCCAGGTATTGTCCGTCAGCACGAGCGCGCCCTTGTCGTGCGCGGCTTTGGCGATGGCCGGGATGTCCTGCATCTCGAAGCTTTGCGAGCCGGGCGCCTCCACGAACACCGCGCGCGTGTTCGGCTTGAACAGTTTCGCGATGTCGGCGCCGATCAGCGGATCGTAATAGCTGGTCTCGACGCCCATGCGCTTGAACACGCCTTCGCAGAAGTTGCGGGTCGGCCGGTAAACGCTGTCGGTGACCAGGATATGGTCGCCGGCGCCGGCGACCGCGAGCAGGGCGGTCGAAATCGCTGCCAAGCCCGACGGCAGCAAGGCCACGCCGGCACAACCGTCGCCTTCGAGTGCGGCGAGCGCCTGTTCCAGCGCTTCCGTGGTGGGGGTGCCGCGGCGGCCATATTGATAGCGAGAGCGGTGCGCAATCTGGTCCTCGGCGGTGGGGTAAAGCAGGGTGGAGGCGTGATAGACCGCCGGATTGACGAAGCCGTGCTGGCCTTTGGTATCGCGGCCGGCGGTCACCAGGCGCGTTGCGGGCTTGATCGGGGATTTCGGCTTCTTCGCCATGACTTAGGACATGCTCCAGTCGGTCGCCGCGCGCGGAACCTAGCACCGACGGCATATCGGCCGCATCGACGGGAAGCGTCAACCCCTTGACCTGCCGGTTCGATCGTTCTGTGATGCAATCGATTGGGGGTTCGTGGAAACCGGCCCAGGACCAGGCTTTTGCCGTTGCCGAACAACGCGGCGGCGGAACGATCCTTGGCCGATCGGTAACGGGCATCACAACTGTATCGGCGCCAACGAGGTCGCAACATGAAACGCATTGCCAGCATTCTCGCGCTTGCCGTCATCCTGGTCGCGCAAGGCGCATCCGCGCAAACGCTGAAGACGGTGAAGGACCGCGGCATCCTCAATTGCGGCGCCAACGGCACGCTGGCCGGCTTCGGCCTGCCGGACGCGCAAGGCAACTGGACCGGACTTGACGTCGACGTTTGCCGGGCCGTCGCCGCGGCGATTTTCAACGACGCCAGCAAGGTCAAGTTCGTGCCGCTGTCGGCGAAGGATCGCTTCACCGCGCTGCAATCCGGCGAAGTCGATCTGCTGGTGCGCAACACCACCTGGACCAGTTCGCGCGACTCCTCGCTCGGCCTCAACTTCACCGGTGTCGATTACTATGACGGCCAGGGCTTCATGGTGCGCAAGGCGCTGAAGGTGAATTCGGCGCTCGAACTCAATGGCGCCTCGGTGTGCGTGCAGCAGGGCACCACCACCGAACTCAATCTGGCGGATTTCTTCCGCGCTCATAAGATGACGTTGAAGAGCGTGACCTTCGCGACCGCCAACGAAGCGGTCAAGGCCTATGACGCCGGCCGCTGCGACGCCTACACCACCGACGCGTCCGGCCTCTATGCCGAGCGGCTGCGGCTCGCCAATTCGAACGACCATATCGTGCTGCCGGAAATCATTTCCAAGGAACCGCTCGGCCCTGCGGTCCGGCACGGCGACGACCAGTGGTTCGATATCGTCAAGTGGACGCTGTTCGCGATGCTTAACGCCGAAGAGTTGAACATCACGCAGAAGAACATCGACGACATGGTGAAGTCGCCAAATCCGGAAATCAAACGCTTCGTCGGCACCGAAGGAAATTATGGCGAACAACTGGGCCTGACCAAGGACTGGGCGGTCCGCATTATCAAGCTGGTGGGCAATTACGGCGAGTCGTTCGAACGCAACGTGGGGCAGGGCTCGCCGCTCAAGATCGAACGCGGTCTGAACAAATTATGGAACCAGGGCGGCATCCAATACGCCCCGCCTGTCCGCTGAGCGAAAACTGAGACCGGATCGCCGCCGCCTGCGGCGGTCCGGCGCCGGACGCCATCGCGCACTGTCGTCAGGCCGACGAGGGGAAAATGTCGATTGACCTTCCGAGCGGGTTAGCCCCCGCGCGGGTTGCATTTTACAACAACCCCAAGGTCCGCAGCATCGCCTATCAGGTCGCGCTGTGCGCGATTGTCGGATTTCTCGCCTATGAGGCGGCCAGCAACGCCATCGACCATCTGGAGCGCGCGCACATCGCCTCCGGATTCGGCTTTTGGCACAACACCGCCGGCTTCGATATCAGCCAGACTCTGATCGAATTCAGTTCGCAGTCGTCCAGCTACGGGCGTGCGTTCTGGGTCGGGCTGCTCAATACCCTGCTGGTGGCCAGCCTCGGCATCGTCTTCGCCACCATTCTCGGCTTCGTCGTCGGCGTCGCGCGGCTGTCGAAGAACTGGCTGGTGGCCAAGGCCGCCGGCAGCTACGTCGAGACCATCCGCAATATCCCGCTGCTGCTGCAATTGCTGTTCTGGTACAACGCCGTGCTCAAGGCGTTGCCGGAGCTCCTCGACAGCTACGCGCTGCCCGGCGGCGGCTTTCTCAATAACCGTGGGCTGGTGCTGCCGAACCCGATTGCGCAAGCGGGTGAGGGCGCCTTCGTGTTGATCATCTTGGCTGGGATCGTGGCGGCCGTGGTGTTCCGCGTCTGGGCAAAACGCCGCCAGGAGCGCACCGGCCAGCAGGCGCCGGTGTTCGCGGTCGGCGCGGCGCTGGTGATCGTGCCGGCCGCGATCTTCGTGCTAGTGCACGGCTTTCCGTTCACGTTCGATATGCCGCAACGCGGGCGCTTCAACATCACCGGCGGGCTCGAAGTGCTGCCGGAATTCGCCGCGCTGCTGTTCGGCCTGTCGATCTATACCGCCGCCTTCATCGCCGAAGTGGTGCGCGCCGGTATCCTGGCGGTGTCGCACGGCCAGACCGAGGCGGCCTACGCGCTGGGTTTGCGGCCGCGCATGACGCTGCGGCTGATCGTGCTGCCGCAGGCGATGCGGGTGATCATCCCGCCGCTGACCAGTCAGTACCTGAACCTGATCAAGAACTCCTCGCTGGCGGTGGCCATCGGCTATCCCGACCTGGTGCAGGTGTTTACCGGCACAGTGCTGAACCAGACCGGGCAGGCGGTCGAAGTCGTCGCCATCACCATGGCGGTCTATCTCACGATCAGTCTGGCGACTTCGCTGTTGATGAATGTCTACAACAGCCGCATCGCGCTGGTGGAACGGTGAGGTCCCCGCCATGACCATGTCGGAAGGCGACCTCGCCGTCACCGAAATCAGATATGTGCGCGCCGCCGCCATCGAGGCGAGGCCGCCGCCGGCGGCGATGGCCGGCGCCATCGGCTGGCTGCGGGCCAATCTGCTGTCGACGCCGTTCAATATCGTCCTGACCATCCTGATCGCCCTGCTGCTGGCTTGGCTGATCCCGGAACTTGCCAAATTCTTGCTGATCGACGCGGTGTGGAGCGGCAGCGACCGCGACGCCTGCCGCGAGGTCGTGCAGCACCGCGAGATCGGCGCCTGCTGGCCGTTCGTCTGGGAACGCTGGTCCTATTTCGTCTATGGCTCCTACCCGATCCCGCAGCGCTGGCGCGTCGATGTGTTCTTCGCGATGCTCGCTTTCGGTGTGGTGTGGCTGCTCTGGCTCGAAGCGCCGCGCCGCGATCTCGCCGCCGGCTATTTTTTTATCGTGATGCCGATTTGCTCGTTCATCCTGTTGACCGGCTGGAGCGGCCATCGGATTGCCGCCGGTCGACACCGTGCTGTGGGGCGGCGTGCTGGTCACCATCGTGGTGGCCTCGGTCGGCATCGTGCTCTCGCTGCCGCTCGGCATTCTGCTGGCGCTCGGGCGGCGCTCGCGGATGCCCACGGTTAAGCTGTTTTCGGTGACGTTCATCGAATTCGTCCGCGGCGTGCCGCTGGTGACCGTGCTGTTCATGGCGAGCGTGATGCTGCCCTTGTTCGTGCCCGAGCGGATCGAGCCGGACAAGTTGCTGCGCGCCTTGATCGGTATCGCGCTGTTTGCGTCGGCCTATATGGCGGAAGTGGTGCGCGCCGGCCTGCAGGCGATCCCCAAGGGCCAGTTCGAGGGCGCCATGGCGGTCGGCTTGGGCTATTGGCAGATGATGCGGCTCATCATTCTGCCGCAGGCGCTGAAGATCACCATCCCCAATATCGTCAACACCTATATCGGACTGTTCAAGGACACCACGCTGGTGTTCATCGTCGGAATTTTCGATTTTCTGCGCACGATCGAGGTGGCCCGCATCGATCCGAAATGGGCGACGCCGGTGACCAGCACGACCGGCTATGCGGTCGCCGCGATCTTCTACCTGATCTTCTGCTACGGCATGTCGCGCTATGCCCGCGCGATGGAAGCCCGGCTCGCCCAGGGCGACAGACGCTAGAGGTGCCGCGATGCCTGACAATGCCGCGCTCAACGTGAAGCCGACGCAGCTCGCTAGCGCCGTGGCGGTGGAAATCGTCGGCATGAACAAGTGGTACGGCGATTTCCACGTGTTGCGCGACATCAATCTCAAGGTGATGGGCGGCGAGCGCATCGTCGTCTGCGGGCCGTCCGGCTCCGGCAAATCGACCATGATCCGCTGCATCAACCGGCTCGAGGAGCATCAGCAGGGCCGCATCATCGTCGACGGCATCGAGCTGACCAACGATCTCAAGAAGATCGACGAAGTGCGCCGCGACGTCGGCATGGTGTTCCAGCATTTCAATCTGTTTCCGCATCTCACCGTGCTGGAGAACTGCACGCTGGCGCCGATCTGGGTGCGCAAGATGCCGAAGCAGGAAGCCGAGGAGATCGCGCAGCACTACCTCAAGCGGGTCAAGATTCCGGAGCAGGCCAACAAATATCCCGGTCAGTTGTCCGGCGGGCAGCAGCAGCGGGTGGCGATCGCGCGCGCGCTCTGCATGAACCCGAAAATCATGCTGTTCGACGAGCCGACCTCCGCGCTCGATCCGGAAATGGTCAAGGAGGTGCTCGACACCATGGTCGGCCTCGCCGAGGACGGCATGACCATGCTGGTGGTCACCCATGAGATGGGCTTTGCCCGGCAGGTCGCCAATCGCGTGGTGTTCATGGACCAGGGCCAGATCGTCGAGGTGAACGTGCCGGAGGAATTTTTCGCCCACCCGCAGCACGAGCGCACCAAGCTGTTCCTGAGCCAGATTCTGCGCTAGCGCTTTCAGCGCTCCAGCGCGCCGCCGGCCCGCTTCCAGGCGTCGATGCCGCCTTCCACGTGCAGCGTCGCGGCGAGCCCGGCGTCCTGCGCGGCCTGCACCGCCATGGCCGAGCGCTCGCCAAAGGCGCAATAAAACACGATGCGCTTGTCGGTCGAACGCGCAAGCTCGTGCAGGATGCCGCCGGCGCCGATATTGTCCTGCAAGTCGCCATAGGGCGCGTGCAGCGAGCCGGGGATGCTGCCGTGCTTGTGGCGCTCGCTGGCTTCGCGCAGATCCACGAAGGCGATATCGGGCCGGCCGACCATCGCGATCGCCTGCGCGGCGGCTAAGCGCCCAGCCGCGGCGCGCGATTTCCTGCTGCGCCAGCCCGATCTTCATGTTGGACGGCACGGCGACGTCCATCATCTTCGGGTTCGGCAGCTTCAGGTTGGCCATCAACGCCACATAGTCGTCGATCGACTTGACCTGCAGGCGCGGATTGTAGCGCTTCTCCTCGCCGATGGTGGACACGGTGTCGCCTTTGTAGTCGTGCGCCGGGAACACCAGGGTCTCGTCGGGCAGCCGCAAGAGCTTGCCGAACAGCGATTCATATTGCGCGCGGGCGTCGCCGTTCTGGAAGTCGGTGCGGCCGGTGCCGCGGATCAGCAGCGTGTCGCCGGTGAACACGCGGTCGCCCATCAGGAAGCTGTAGGAATTGTCGGTGTGGCCGGGGGTGTAGAGCACGTCGAGCGCAAGGCCTTCGATGGTGAGCTTGTCGCCTTCGGCGAGCCGCATCGACACCACGTCGGCCTTGGTGTTCTCGCCCATGACGGTGATGCAATGGGTGCGGTCGCGCAGCGCGCCCAGCCCGGTGATGTGGTCGGCGTGCAGATGGGTGTCGACCGCCTTGACCAGCTTGAGATCGAGCTCGCGGATCAATTGCAGATAGCGGTCGACCTTTTCCAGCACCGGATCGATGATCAGCGCCTCGCCGCCGCTGCGGCTGGCGAGCAGATAGCAATAGGTGCCGGAGACGCTGTCGAACAATTGGCGGAAGATCATCGCAACCTCGCGCCGGTGACGCAGCAATCGATATATATTCGGCGGCGGCTAAAATGCCTAGGGCGCGCACTCAAACATACTGGGCTCCTAGGCGCCGGCATCGACGTCCAGCATCCGCTCGGCTTCCACAAGCAACAGCGCCTCGTGTTTCTTGAATAAGAAATAAAGCGCCACGCCGCCGGCGACCGCCGCCGCCAACAGCGCAATGCTGAGCGGCCCGGCGAGATACTCGATCGACCAGCCAAAGAAATAGCCGCCCAATCCGAACGTCACAGCCCAGGTGATGCCGCCGCTTGCGTTCCAAACGAAAAATCGTCCGGCATGAAATTTATTCGCGCCGGCGAGCAACGCGGCATAAGTGCGCAGCAGCGCCGTGAAGCGGCCAAAAAATACGACCTTGCCGCCGTGCTTTTGGAACAAGAGTTGACCGATCTTCAGCCGCGGCTCGGTCAAACGGACATAGGGTCCATAGCGATGGAGAATGGAAAATCCAAAGCGGCGGCCGAACCAAAAGCCGAGATTGTCCCCGAAGATCGCCGCCGATGCCGCCGCGAGAATCACGAATGCGATGTCGAGCCGGTGCGTCGTGCCGGCAAATACAGCGGCCGACACCAAAGCCGCCTCGCCTGGCAACGGCACGCCGGCGCTTTCAAAGAAAATGAGCAAGAAAACGCCCAGATAGCCGAAATGGACGATCAGGCTTTCAAGGCTGAAATTAGCAAATAATTGCATTCACGCCGCGCCCCGAGGCATCCGGTGGTCTCAGTCCTAACAACGTCGCTTTATCGATGCAAACTGGCCATCGCTGTGGCACTGCAAAAGAAAGCCTTCCGCAAGCGATTTCCCGCCATCGCCGCCGGATTGGCGAGGCCGCCAACGTCGAGCTCGTGCGTTTCGTTGCAGACGATTGTCTGCATAAGTGGTCCGCTTCGAGTTCGATTACAAGTGCACGCCCTCATCCTTCGACCACCGGATGATCGCGAGGGCACGGCGTATGGGTCCCCGCCGGAGCCTGTGCTCGGGCCGGCGAAGCCGGACCCGAGTGCGGGGACGACAAGAGAAAATCGTTCATCCGGGCAAGCTCCATCGTTCTCGCGGCGCGTGCAACATTGTCATTCCGGGACGCGCCGCAGGCGCGAACCCGGAATCCAGATGCCGATTCAGAATGCGCGTCTGGCATTCCGGGTCCGCTCACTTCGCTCGCGTCCCGGAATGACGTCTGAGGGTGCAGCGCGACTTTCATTCTGCATTGTAGGCAGCCTCCATCGTTCTCGCGGCGCGGATGCGCCCGAGCTTTGCGCCCCCTTTAAGTCCCCGGGGGCGGGGGTCTCGACCCCCGCAAAAAGCGAGGGGGACGGCGCGCCAAGGGGCGCTACCGTTCCTTATGTGCACGCGTTACGCAGCTTGCCTTGCGAGACGAACGCGTGGCGCCTCTCGGCGCGCCGTCCGGCGGTTTTGCGGCGCCGGGCCGCGCTTTCTGACGGACCGTTTCACCCTGCCTCCGGCTCGAAGATCGCGGCGTCTTCTGGGTCAACCGCTCCTTCCGAGCCTCGGGCAAGCCTCACGGCCCGCCGTCAGCGAGCTCCTCGCAGGGGGTCGTAGTGCCCCCGGGCGGAGCCCCGGCGCCGCCCGAGCGCGATGGCCTGCTGAGCCATCGCCCGCGGGCGCCGGCCCGAACCCCACGAGCCGGAGCAACCGGTTCGCGTCCCCTCGGGGGTCGGGCGAAGCGGAATAAAGTCCTAGAGTATGGCGGAATTTTGTCCTACGAGATTTGTGCTTAGATTTGTGACGTGGGACGAGACCGGTTTTGGTCTTATCGGGGCAATACCATGTCGTTGTTCGAAGTATCGAAAATTACGGAAATGGGGATTCCGCGAGAATTCATCACAGACGCGAATGACGGTATTGCGCCGCCGTTTAGCCGAATGGGCAGGCCACGTGAGTGCAGTAAGCAAATTCTGTGTAGGCTCCTGGGTTTCCCGCGAATGCTGCTGCCTCCAATGACTCGTCAGATATCTCAATCTCAAGTATCTCGTTATCAGTTTGTTCATTCATGATATAGCTCATGACATTGCTCCTGCTTTGTAACGGCGATGCCTTCGGTCAATACGGTCACGTTACCACACAGTAGCGCTTTTTCGTATTTTTTTCGAAAGCCAAAGCAGCGGCATATCGCGTTCAAAATTTGCTGAGGTTACTGCAAACTCTCTTCGCCCTCATCCTGAGGAAGCCGCGCAGCGGCCGTCTCGAAGGGTGCGGGCGGCCACCCGATCTCGGGCTTGCCCGAGATCGCATGTTTGGTGCGCAAGTCGGCATAGTCGACTTGCATTGTTCGAGACGCCTGCCTGCGCTAAAGCTTCGGCGGGCTCCTCAAGACCAATTGAGAATTTCGGCAGCCCTAATCCTTCTCCACCGGCAAATCCGGCCGGCCGCCCCATTCCGCCCAGGAGCCGTCATAGATGCGCGGCAGCGGCTTGCCGAGCGCGTCGAGCCCGAGCGCCAGCACCACGGCGGTGACGCCGGAGCCGCAGGTGGTGATCATCGGCTTGTCGAGATCGACGCCGGCCTCAGTGAAGGCATGGGCGATTTTTTCGCGCGCTGCCAGGCGGCCGTTCTCCAGGATATCGGCGAACGGCACGTTGAGCGAACCCGGCATGTGGCCGGAGCGCAGGCCGGCGCGCGGTTCCGCCTCGTGGCCGCCAAAGCGGCCGGCCGAGCGCGCATCGACCACCTGCGCGCTGCCATCGTTGAGCGCGACCTGCACGTCGGAGAGCATGGCCACCGCGCCGGTGTCCATCGTCGCCTTGAAGCTGCGCGGCGCGCGCTTGACCGCGCCGGGTGCGAGCGGGCGGCCTTCCGCTTTCCAGGCCGGCAGACCGCCGTCGAGGATGAAGACATTGCCGGCGCCGAAGATGCGGAAGGTCCACCACACCCGCGGCGCCGAATAGAGCCCGGTGCCGTCATAGACCACGATGGTGTCGGTCTCGGCGATGCCGAGCGCGCCGGCTTGCTCGCCGAACTGCTGCGGCCCCGGCAGCATGTGCGGCAGATCGATCGAGGTGTCGGCGATGGCGTTGATGTCGAAGAACACCGCGCCTGGAATATGGCCGCTGAGATATTCCGCCTGGGCGTCGCGCTTCTGCGTCGGCAGGTAATAGGAGGCGTCGACGACGACGACGTTTGGCTTGCCCAATTGGCCGGCGAGCCATTCGGTGGATTTGAGCCAGCGGCTGACAGGTTGGGACATGGATGCGGCCATTCGGTTGGGTTAATGCCAAACATTGCGCAGGAGTTCCGATGGTGCAAGCTCAACCGCTCGGAATGTGGGCCCGATCGCTACACCAACGCCAGCCGCACGCGGCGGTTCTGCTTGCCCTTCTTTTCGATTTGCGTCACCCGCACGGCGCCGATCTCGCTTAACGCGCGCACATGGGTGCCGCCGCAGGGCTGCAGGTCGAGATCGGCGATTTCGATCAGCCGCACCCGGCCGGTGCCCATCGGCGGCTTGACCGACATGGTCTTGACCAGGCCGGGATTGGCGGCGAGCTCCTCGTCGCTGATCCAGCGGCTGCTGACGGCCGCGTTGGAGGCGATCATCTCGTTCACCTTGGCCGTGATCGCGTCCTTGTCGAGGCCTGCTTCCGGGATGTCGAAATCGAGCCGGCTTTCGCTCTCGCCGACCGAGCCGCCGGTCACCGCATAGGGCAACACCGCCGACAGCAGATGCAGCGCGGTGTGCATGCGCATGCGGGCGTAACGCTTGTCCCAATCGATCGCCGCCGTCACCGTGTCGCCGAACTTGAGGGCAGCCGAGCCCGCGGCCGGCACATGGGCGATCTCGGCTTTGGCCGCGTCGGTATAGATCGCAGTGTCGATCGCGATGCGGCTGCCGTCGGGCGCGCTGAGGGTGCCGCTGTCGCCGGGCTGGCCGCCGGAATTGGCGTAGAACACCGTGCGGTCGAGCACGATGCCGCCTTGCTCGGTGACGGCGAGCACGCGCGCCTGACATTCCTTCAAATAGCTGTCGTCGCGGAACAGACAGTCGGTCGGCATCGAGTTTTCCTCTGGCGCATGATCTTATCCGAAAACCGGTATCCACTTTTCGGGATCATGCGCTCTCAACTCGTCACGAGTGGCGGCGTGATGGCCGGCTTGCGCTCCAGCCATTCCGGTACGGGGAGATTTTTCGAGCGCAGGAAGGCCGGGTTGAACAGCTTGGACTGGTAACGCGAACCGTAATCGCACAGCACCGTCACGATGGTGTGGCCGGGGCCGAGGTCCTTGGCGAGGCGAATGGCGCCGGCGACATTGATGCCGGAGGAGCCGCCGAGGCAGAGCCCTTCATGCAGCAGCAGATCGAAGATCAGCGGCACCGCCTCGTCGTCGGGGATGAGATAGGGCTTGTCGACCTTGCAGGTCGGCGATGATCGGGGTGACGCGCCCGAGCCCGATGCCCTCGGTGATCGAGCCGCCTTCGCTCGCTTTCGCCTCGCCATGGGCGAATAGATTGTACATGGCCGCGCCGCGCGGGTCGGCGAGCCCGATCACGATGTCTTTTTTCCGTTCGCGCAAGAAAGCGGAGACGCCGGCGAGGGTGCCGCCGGTGCCGATGGCGCAGATGAAGCCGTCGATCTTGCCGTCGGTCTGCTGCCAGATTTCGGGCCCGGTGGAGACGTAATGGGCCTTGCGGTTGTCCAGGTTGTTCCACTGATCGGCGAAGATGACGCCGTTTTTCTCGGTCTTCTTGAGGTCTTCGGCCAATCGCCGTCCGATATGCTGGTAGTTGTTCGGATTGCTGAACGGCAGCGCCGGCGCCTCGAGCAGTTCGGCCCCGCACAGCCGCAGCATGTCCTTCTTTTCCTCGCTCTGGGTCTGCGGAATGACGATGAGGGTGCGGTAGCCGCGCGCATTGGCGACCAGCGCCAGGCCGATGCCGGTATTGCCGGCGGTCGCTCTCCACCACCAGGCCGCCGGGGCGCAGCTCGCCGCGCTTCTCGGCTTCCAGGATCATCTGCCGGCCGGCGCGATCCTTCACCGAGCCGCCCGGATTCATGAACTCGGCCTTGCCGAGAATGGTGCAGCCGGTCGCCTCGGACGCGCGATTAAGCTTGATCAGCGGCGTATGGCCGATGGCGTCAACGATGCCGTCGCGGATCTGCATGCCCGGTTCCAGGTGGCCGTGGGGGACGGCAAGACCCTAGTGGAGCCCTCCCAGGGCGACAAGACCGGCCACGGATGCCGCGCCGGCGGGCTCGGCCGGCTTGAAAGCGGCGCCCGCTGCAGCCGCCGGTAGCCCGAAAAATGGCGAGCGCCCGTTTTGCGTGCGCGAAGCGCCGCTCAATTCAATTGCCGATGGTTTCGGAAAGGTCTCCGAAACCATTTCGGCGCTTTGGAACCTCGCTCTTCGGTCGCATTCACCACTTTTTACCGGGCCCCCGCTACTCGTTAGCCCACGGCCTGCAAAAAACAGGACCTGGGGCGTTAATTGGACGGTGCCGGTCGATGAATCTCGACGTCAACACCCTCTTCATGGTGACGATCTATGTGGAGGCGATCCTCGGATTGTTGCTGCTGTTCGCCTGGGTGCAGAACACCGCAATCCACGCGGTCGCCTGGTGGGGCTTCGCCCATCTGATCCGCGCCGCCTCGGTCGTGCTGTTCGGCATGTACGGCGCGGCGCCCGACCTGATCACCATCGATCTCGCCAACGCGCTCTTGTTCACGGCCTTCGCGGTCACCTGGACCGGCGCGCGCGTGTTCGACGGCCGCGCGGTCGAGCCGGTTTATCTGGTCACCGGCGCGGTGCTCTGGCTGCTGGTCTGCCGCCTGCCGGCGCTCGCCGACGCCGTCGAAGCCCGCGCATTGATCGCGTCCGGCATCATCACCAGTTACACGTGGCTGACCGCCTATGAGTTCTGGCGCGGCCGCCGCGAACCGCTGGTGTCGCGCTGGCCGGCGATCTTCATGCTGTTCGCGCACGGCGCGCTGTTCCTGCTGCGCACGCCGCTGGCGACATTGCTGCCGTGGTCGGTGGGCAACCACATGTTCGGCAGCGTATGGCTGACCGTGCTTTCCTTCGAAGCGCTGCTGTTCACCATTTCAATCGCTTTCATTCAACTGGCGATGGCGAAGGAGCGCACGGAATACCGCCACCGCACCGCCGCCATGGTCGATCCGCTCACCGGCATCGCCAACCGCCGCGCGTTCCTGCAAGACGCCGCGCAGCTGGCCAAGCGCCACGGCGCCAATCCGCGTCCGACCGCCGTGCTGCTGATCGATCTCGACCACTTCAAATCGATCAACGACCGCTTCGGCCATGCGCTCGGCGACCGGGTGCTGGAAATCTTCGCCGATGCCGCGCGCCAGTCGGTGCGCTCATCCGATCTGGTCGGGCGCCTGGGCGGTGAGGAATTCGCCGCCGTGCTGAGCGATACCAGCCGCGATAAAGCGGCGGGGGTGGCCGAGCGGATACGTGCAAGCTTTGCCAAAGCGGCCCAGGAGGTCGACAGTCGCCCGGTCTGCGCGACCGTGAGCATCGGGCTGGTGCATAGCCAGGAGGCGGCGCTCAACGTGCCCGAGTTGCTGGCGCAGGCCGACCAGGCGCTCTACATCGCCAAAGAGCGCGGCCGCAACCGGGTCGAGGTCGCATCGCTGGAAATGATGCTCAAGCGCAAAGACGAAGCCGATGCCGCCGCCGCGGCGGCCTCGGCGGAGGCGCTCGCCGCCAAGAGCGCGGCCTGAGGCGCGCGGCGCCGCGCGCAAAGCCGGCCGGCCGATTTTTCCCAAGGCATTGCGTTTGGCACGGCGCGCAGGCATAGCGGTTGCGGAACATCGCCATCGCCGTGAGCCATGAAGCGCAGCGACACCCGCATTCTCACCACGCATGTCGGCAGCCTGATCCGCCCGCAGCCGCTGCAGGAATTCTTGCGCGCCAAGCAGGCCGGCAAGCCGTTCGACGAGCCGGCCTATGAGAAATGCCTGACCGAGTCGGTCGGCGACGATCGTGCGGCAACAGGCGCAAGCCGGCATCGACGTGGTGAGCGACGGCGAGTTCGGCAAATCGATCAGCTGGGCGCAATACGCGCTGGAGCGGCTTTCCGGCTTCGAGCGGCGGCCGATCAAGGATGCCGCGGCCAATCCGTTCACGCGCGGCGCCGACCGCGCGCACTTCCCGGAATTCTACGCCGAGCTCGATGCCCGTGAGGGGGTCGTCACCACGGTCGATGCGGTCTGCGTCGGCCCGGTCAGCTACACCGGGCAGGCCGAGTTGCAGCGCGACATCGACAACTTCAAGGCGGCGCTGCAAGGCGTGCAGGTGCAAGAAGCGTTCTTGCCGGTGGCGGCGCCGGCGAGCGTGATCCCCGACCGCAAAAATGAATTCTACAAGAGCCAGGACGAATTGCAGACCGCGATCGCCGAGGCGATGCGCACCGAATACAAGATGATCATCGATGCCGGCTTCCTGTTGCAGCTCGACGATGCGCGCAACGCCAACACCTATGACCGCATGGTGCCGCCGGCGAGCTTCGCCGACTACCGGCGCTGGCTCGCCTTCCAAGTGGACCTCATCAACCACGCGATCGAGGGGTTGCCGGCCGACCGCATCCGCTATCACGTCTGCTGGGGCAGTTGGCCGGGCCCGCATGTCAGCGACGTGCCGCTAAAGGACATCGTCGATCTGATCCTGAAGGTGAAGGTCGGCGCCTATGTGATCGAGGGCGCCAATCCGCGCCACGAGCACGAGTGGAAAGTCTGGCAAGACGCCAGGCTCGGCGCGGGCCAGGTGCTGATCCCCGGTGTGATCAGCCACGCCACCAACGTGGTCGAGCATCCCGAGCTGGTGGCCGAGCGCATCGTGCGGCTGGCCCGCATTGTCGGGCGCGAGAACGTCATCGCCGGCACCGATTGCGGCTTCGCGCAGGGTCCGTTCCTGCGCCGCGTGCATCCCTCGATCATGTGGGCCAAGCTGGAGGCGCTGGTCGAAGGCGCCCGCCTTGCGAGCCAGGAACTCTGGTAGTTTTTGCGCGGCGCATGATCTCGTCCGAAAACCGGATTCCACTTTTCGGGATCATGCGTTAGGCTTGCCATTAGCGGCGCGATAGACGCCGGAGCAGGGAGCCCCGCCTATGAACGTCAACGCGCAGCGTTCCAGTTCGCTTGCGATCCCGTTCGACCACGCCCGGCTCGATGGCCTGATGGACGCGGCCGGCATCGACCTGCTGCTCGCCACCTCCAAGCACAATGTGCAGTACCTGCTCGGCGGCCACCGCGCCAATTTCTTCGACTACATGGATGCCACCGGCATCACCCGTTATCTGCCGGTGCTGGTCTATCCCAAGGGCGCGCCGGAAAAGGCCGCCTATATCGGCCATCGCCTGGAAACCTTCCAGCATCAGGCCAAGCCGCTGTGGACGCCGGAGACGCAGACCACCGCGAACGGCTCGGTCGAGGCCATGCGGAAGGCCTGCGACTATGTGCGCAAGGCCGGCCTGAAGACCCAAACGCATCGCCACCGAATTCGGCTTCCTGCCGTATGACGCGTCCAAGGTGCTGCGCGCGGCGTTCCCCGACGCCGACTGGGTCGATGCGCTCTATGTGATGGAGCGTCAGCGCCTGAAGAAATCCGCAGCCGAACTCACGATGCTGAAATTCGCCTCGGAAGCGGTGATCGACGCGATGCTGGCGACGATCGCCAAAACTCCTCCCGGCACAAGCAAAGCCGACGTGGTCGAGACGCTGCGGCGCGAGGAAACCTTGCGCGGCCTCACCTTCGAATATTGCCTGATCACCTGCGGCACCAGCATGAACCGCGCGCCCTCCGAACAGAAATGGCAGAAGGGCGAGATCATGTCGATCGATAGCGGCGGCAATTATCACGGCTATATCGGCGACGTCTGCCGTATGGCGATCCAGGGCGAGCCGGACGGCGAGCTCAACGAGTTGCTGGCCGAGATCGAAGCGATCCAGCGCGCCGGCTTCAAGGCCATGCGCCCGGGCGCCATGGGGCGCGACATCTATGCCGCCGCCGAGCCGCTGGTGGCGAAGTCCAAGCATCACAACAATCTCGAATTCCTCGCGCACGGCATGGGACTGGTCAGCCACGAGGCGCCGCGGCTCACCGACAGCGGCCCGGTGCCGTATCCGGCCGACGATGCCGACCGCCCGCTCGAAGCCGGCATGGTGGTGTCGGTGGAGACCACGCTCAAGCATCCCACGCGCGGCTTCATCAAGCTCGAAGACACCGTGGTGGTGACCGAGCAGGGCCACGAGATTTACGGCGAGCGCGCGCGCGGCTGGAACCGGGCGGGGACGGCGGCGCGGTAGCTGTGGCGTTCCCCGGACGCGGCGCAGCACGAGCGCAGCGAAGTGGTGCGACGCAGATCCGGGGTTCAGCTAATTAACCGGGGCCCCGGTTCTGCAGCGCACCGTTCCGCTTCGCTTCACGCTGCGCTGCGCCCGGGACACGTTCGTCAGCGCCGCGCCTTGGCGTCGATTTCAGCGGCCAGCGCAGTGAGGGCGTCGGCCACTTTCACCGGATAGCCGGCGCCTGGTTCCAATCGTCGCAGCGGTTCCGGCAGGCGCGCGAGATCGTGCGCGGCGCGCTCGCGAATCTGCGCGAGCGTCGGCGCGCCCGCGATGCGTTGCCCTGAGCGCATCACCGGCACGATCAGCGGCTCGCCGGCTGGCGTGTCGCTCTCGAGCGACAGGATATCGCCGCACATGCGGCCGTCGCCGTCATAAGCGCGCCATACCTGCTTGCGGCCCGGCCAGGTCGCCTTGCCTTCGGATAGTTTGCGCTTCGGCCGGCCGGCATATTCCTGCAGCTTGTAGGCGCAGTCGAGCGAGGGCGCGTCGATCGAGGCGTCGAGATTGACGCCGATGCCGAACCCGTCGATCGGCGCCTTGGCTTTCATCATTGACTGCAGCACGTCTTCGTTGATGCCGCCGCTGACCAAGATAATGACGTCCTTGAGTCCGCCGGCGTCGAGAATTGCGCGCACCTTGGCAGCCATGACGGTGAGATCGCCGCTGTCGATGCGCACGCCGCGGATCGCGATGCCGTCGGCCTGCAGGCGCGGCGCCAGCTCGACCACTTTGCGCGCGCCTTGCTCGGTGTCGTAGGTGTCGATCAGCAGGATGACGCCCTCGGGGCGCGCGCGCGCGAAATTCTCAAACGCCTGGCTCTCGTCGTCATGCACCTGCACGAAGGAATGCGCCATGGTGCCCACGATCGGAATGCCGTAGCGCTCGCCGGCCAGCACATTGGCGGCGCCGGCAAAACCGGCGATATAGCTCGCGCGCGCCGAAAACAATCCGGCCTCATCGCCGTGCGCGGTGCGCAGGCCGAAATCGGAAAGAATTTTTCCCGGCGCGGCCAGCACCATGCGCGCGGCCTTCGAGGCGATCAGCGTCTGGAAATGCAGGATGTTGATCAGGCGCGTTTCCACCAGCTGCGCCTGCGCCAGCGGCGCGGTGATGCGGATGAGCGGCTCGTTGGGAAAGCACACGCTGCCTTCCGGAATGGCGTGCACATCGCCGGTGAAGCGGAAACGGCAGCAAGATAGTCGAGCAGGTTGTCGCGGAAGCGGCCGGTGCTTTTGAGCCAGCCGATCTCGGCGGCGGAAAATCGCAGCGTTTCGAGATAGTCGAGCGCGTCGGCGAGCCCCGCGGCGAGCAGGAACGAGCGCCGCGCCGGCAGCCGCCGCACGAAGAACTCGAATACCGCTTGACCGTCCTCGGCCCGATCCAGATAGGCCTGGATCATGTTGAGCTCGTAGAGATCGGTGGTGAGCGGACTGCTCGAGGGCATCATGGCGCCTCGCGAAGGGCAGGCATTGCGACGGTCGGATGGAAAAGGATGGCTCCCGGGGCCGGATTCGAACCAGCGACCAACCGGTTAACAGCCGGTTGCTCTACCACTGAGCTACCCGGGAACAGGGCCGGCGCTTCAGCACGCGCGCTATAACAAAGCGCCGTTGTTTTGCAAAGCCATGAAGGGCCTCGCCATGCGAGCCCGCCCGCCTTCGCTGAAGCTACGGCGGGCACCCGCCACGCGAAGGCCTTGCCCGCCGTAGCTTCAGCGAAGGCGGGTGGAGGCCACGCCCGGAATCGAACCGGGGTGCAAGGATTTGCAGTCCTCTGCGTAACCACTCCGCCACGTGGCCGTCGGAACACGCGCCCGGCGCGCCTAGCAGGCCGCGCGCGTCGCCCCAAGTCCCAAGCCTATATAGGAGCCTGCGCCTATCGACAACGCTGCCCGGCTCGCTTGCCTTTTGCGAAGGGTTGCCGCACAAAAGCCGCGCATTCACCATCCTTCCTTGCCCCGGGGATCGCGATGACCGATTTTGCCGCCGCGCGCCGCCACATGGTGGACGGCCAGGTCCGTACCACCGACGTCACCGATCTGCGCGTCATTTCCGCCATGCTGGAGGTCCCGCGCGAGAAGTTCATGCCGCCGGCGGTGACCGCGATCGCCTATCTCGATCTTGACGTGCCGGTGGGCGCATCCCGCCGCCTGCTGCGGCCGATGGTGCTCGCCAAGCTGATCCAAGCCGCCGAACTGGAAGCCACCGATCGCGTGCTCGACGCCGGTTGCGCCACCGGCTACGGCGCGGCCGTGCTCGCCCGCATCGCGGCGCAGGTGGTGGCGCTCGAACAGGACGCCGGCCTCGCCAAGGCGGCGGGTGCGGCGCTGTCGTCGCAGCCGAATATCAACGTGGTGAGCGGCCCGCTCGCCGACGGCTGGGCGCAAGGCGCGCCCTATGACGTCATCGTGCTGGAGGGGGCGACCGAAGTGGCGCCGCACGCGCTCTGTCAGCAACTCAAGGATGGCGGGCGGCTGGTCTGCGTGCTGGGCTCGGGTCCCGGCTCAAAGGCTATGCTTTACCGCCGAAGTGGCGGGGAGGTGGGCGACCGGGCGGTTTTCGACGCCACGGCGGCGCTTTTGCCAGGTTTCGCGGAAACACCGGCTTTCGCTTTCTGATATGGTCGGCGGATGTCGCCGATTCCAAAACGTGACCGAAAATCCTCAGTCGGCTGCCATTCCGGTGGGTAGCGACCGGCAGGGGGTTTTAACCCTCTGCCGGGGCTAATATGATTCCCAGTTGGTCGTTTTAGCGTGATCGGTGCGTTCGCTCTGATCGCGAACAGGTTGGATTTTATGTCCCGTCGGGGTCGCAACTGGTGGATGGGTGGTTTAGCGGCCGGGGTGGTGGCCTGTTTGGCCTTGCCGCTGACGGCGTCGCTGGTGCGTGGCGAAACGCTGGATTCGGCGCTGGTGCAGGCCTATCAGAGCAACCCGTCGCTCAATTCGCAGCGCGCCGCCACGCGCGCCACCGACGAAGGCGTGCCGCAGGCACTGTCCGGCTATCGGCCGAAGGTTACCGTCACCGGCACCGGCGGCGAGCAAGCGCTGTCCTCGACCTCGAAGGTCGTCGGCTCCACCATCCCGGCCGGTTCGCCGGCCACCTATTTCACCCAGAGCGGCTACAACGCGCCCTATGGCGCCGGCGCCACCGTGACGCAGACCTTGTTCAACGGCTTCCAGACCGCCAACAAGACCCGTCAGGCCGAAAGCGCGGTGCTGGCCGCGCGCGCCACCTTGCGCGTCATCGAGCAGACCGTGCTGCTCAACGCGGTGACCGCCTACATGAATTTGCTGCGCGACAGCGCGATCCTCGACCTGCAGCGGCGCAACGTCGAGGTGCTGCAGGAGCAATTGCGGCAGACCCGCGACCGCTTCAATGTCGGCGAGGTGACGCGCACCGACGTGGCGCAATCGGAATCGCGGCTGGCCGCCGGCCGCTCGCAGGTGCTCAGCGCGGAAGCCAATTACAAGGCGTCGGCGGCGACCTATCGGCAGGTGATCGGCAGCAATCCGGGCAAGCTGTCGCCCGGCTCGCCGGTCGACCGTTTCTCGCCGGCCAGCCTGCCGGGCGCGATCGGCAGCGCCACCGCCAGCCATCCGGCGGTGACCACGGCGCAATACAATGTCGACGTGGCGCAACTGGCGGTGAAAGTGGCGGAGGGCGCGCTCTATCCGACGGTATCGGTGCAGGGCAATTTTCAGAAGAACTACGCGACCGTAGGCAACCTCAACACCATCGAGAGCTACAACGCCTCGGTGCTCGGCTCCCTCAGCGTGCCGATCTATCAAGGCGGCGCGGAATATTCCGCCATCCGCCAGGCCAAGGAAACGCTCGGGCAGAAGCGTCTCGATCTCGACACCGCGCGCGACACGGTGCGCCAGAACGTGGTGCAGTCCTGGGGCCTGCTCGAGGCGGCCAAGGCCAATATCGAGGCCACCACCGCGCAGGTGCAGGCCGCCGAGATCGCGCTCAACGGCGTGCGCGAGGAGGCCCGCGTCGGCCAGCGCACCACGCTCGACGTGCTCAACGCCCAGCAGGAACTGGTGAATGCCCGCGTGGCGCTGGTGACCGCCCAGCGCGACCGCGTGGTCGCCTCCTACTCCTTGCTGGCGGCGGTCGGCCGGCTGGCGCCTTTGACGCTCGGTCTGCACGTGCCGGTCTATGACGCGCAGGTGCATTACCAGCAGGTGCGCGACAGCTGGGCCGGCGTGCGCACCCCGGACGGCCGCTAAGGCGGCGAGTGTCCACAGGTCATTGCGCGATTGCCGACGATCGACCTGCCACACCTACACATCACTGGCGTATAAATAGGACTGATACGACAATTCGCCCCGGCCGACGCCGTCGGGCGGGTCAATGGGCAAGTGGTTGCGAATTGCGTCCGGGATTGCAGGAATGACCCAATCGGCAAAGGTCCAAGAGCCCTCAATGGAGGAAATCCTGGCCTCGATCCGGCGCATTATTGCCGATGACGACGCCAGCAAGGCCGCCAAGCCGCCGGAGCCGGCGACCGCCAAGCGGCTGCCGATGGCCGCGGTTGCGAGCGAGCCGGCTCCGCGCGCGCGCGCGTCGACGCTGCCGCCGGCCGCGCCACCACCAGCCGTCGGCAACAGCCAGGACGACATCGACGCCATGCTGGCGAATCTCGATGCGACGGAGGCCGCCGCGCCGCCGCCATCGGATGTGTTGAATCTGACCGAGGCGATGGCGACGCCGGCACCGGCGGTGGAGCCGGAACCGGTAGCGGAGCCGGAACCGGCGGCGGTTTTCCGCACCATCGACGCGTCATCCGACGTCGTATTCACCGACCACTCGTTCGATACACCGGTTGAACCGGCGCTGCACGTGGTCGAAAAGGCGCCCGAGCCCAGCCCGCAAGCCGCCGCGCTCGACCGCGGGCTGATCTCGAGTTCGACCATGGCGGCGGTGGACAGCGCGTTCAATTCGCTCGCCAACACCGTGATCGGGCAAAATGCGCGCACGCTCGAGGATCTGGTGAAGGAAATGCTGCGCCCGCTGCTCAAGTCCTGGCTCGACGACAATCTGCCGGGCCTGGTCGACCGCATCGTGCGGGCCGAGATCGAGCGCGTCTCGCGCGGGCGCTAACAACCCAGCAATCTTGTCACGCCGCGATCTTGTTCCTGGATTTCCGCTTGCGCGGGAACGAACGGATTAATTCGTTGTCAGCGCCCGCCGCCGCTTGAGTTGGTTCGCGAACCACAGGCTGACCGCCAGCAGCACGGCCGCCGCGCCCAGAAACAGCGGCACCGCGGTGAGGCGGTCGAACACGACGCCGCCGGCGGCGACGCCCGCGGTCTGTCCGAGATAGAGCGCGGAGGAGAACATCGCGACCGCCGTGCCGCGCGCTTGCGGCGTCATCTGGGTGGCGTTGGTCTGCAGCGTATTGTGCAGCATGTAGAAGCCGAGGCCGATGGTCGTGATGGCTAACGGCGCAATCCAGTAATGCGGCTCGAACGCCAGCGTGACATAGGCGAGCGCCAGCAGCGCGCCGCCGCCGGTGGCCAGGCCGATCTGGCCGAAGCGATTGACCAGCACGCGCACCGCCAGGCTGTAGATCAAGCCGCCGATCGCGAAAGCACCGACGAACAAGCCGACCAGCGTGAAGCCGACGCCGAAGCGCAAATGCAGATCGGCGCCGACATAGGTGAAGGCGCCGAACATGGCGCCGCTTTCGATGAAGGCGATGACGATTACCGCGCGCGCCCAGGGCGAGCGCAGCACGGTCGTGTAATCGGCGACGAAGCCGCGGCCGGGCTGCGCGGACGCGTGGCCCGCATGGGTGACCGGGTTGCGCCACAGCTCGTAGAACAGACCGGCGGTGGCGAGGCCGAGCAGGGCGGCCAGGATGAAGAACACATTGCGCCAGCCGAAATAATCGCCGAGCACACCGCCGGCGGCCTGGCCGAACAACTGCCCGAGGATCTGCCCGGACAGGAAGCGGCCGAGCACCTGCTGGCGGCGCTCATAGGGGATCACGTCGCCGATGAAGGCGAACGCGAACGGGATGATCCAGCCGGTGGCGAGCCCGCAGGCGAGCCGGGCCGCCACCAGCACCGGCAGCGAGGGCGCCAGGCCGCAGGCCACCACCATCAGCGTCGATCCGGCGGCGGCGATGGCGACGCAAAGATATTTGCCGAAACGGTCGCCGATCGGCCCGATCACCAGCTGCACCGAGCCGTGCGCCAGCAGGTAGAAGGTGACGATGACCGAGGTCGCGCCGACGGTGACATGCAGATCGGCGGCGATCTGCGGCAGCAGCGAATTGGTCGAGCGCACCATGCCCTGGGCGGCGAACGAGGCGAGCGCCAGCAGCGTAATGGCGCTGGTGGCGCTGCCGCTCGGAGGGGCTGGGGATGCCGGCAAAGTTGACACTCGGTGGTGCGGCGGGCTTTCTAGCGCGCCAAAGCGGACAAGCAAAACGACAATGATCGATAAGACCTATCAACCCTCCGAGGTCGAGGGCCGCATCTACCGGACGTGGGAAGCAGGCGGGCGCCTTCAAGGCCGGCCGGCCGGAGCGCGCCGGCGCCAAGCCGTACTCTATCGTCATCCCGCCGCCGAACGTCACCGGCTCCCTGCATATGGGCCATGCGCTCAACAACACGCTGCAGGACATTTTGTGCCGGTTCGAGCGCATGCGCGGACGCGACGTGCTGTGGCAGCCGGGCACCGACCATGCCGGCATCGCTACGCAGATGGTGGTCGAGCGGCAGTTGATGGAACGCCAGCAGCCCGGCCGGCGCGCGATGGGGCGCGAGGCGTTCCTCAAGCGGGTGTGGGAATGGAAGGCCGAGAGCGGCGGCACCATCGTCAACCAGCTCAAGCGGCTGGGCGCCTCCTGCGACTGGTCGCGCGAGCGCTTCACCATGGACGAGGGGCTGTCGCGCGCGGTGCTTAAAGTTTTTGTGGAGCTTTATCGCGCCGGGCTGATCTACAAGGACAAGCGGCTGGTCAATTGGGACCCCAAGCTGCTCACCGCGATTTCCGACCTGGAAGTGGTGCAGGTGGAGACCAAGGGGCACCTCTGGCACCTGCGCTATCCGATCGAGGGCAGGACTTTTAATCCGGAAGACCCGTCCACATTCATTGTGGTCGCCACCACGCGGCCGGAGACCATGCTGGGCGACACCGCGGTGGCGGTGCATCCGGAAGACCCGCGCTACCGTGACCTCATCGGCAAGAACGTGATCCTGCCGCTGGTCGGGCGCGAGTATTCCGATTATCGCCGACGAATATTCCGATCCGGAGAAGGGCACCGGCGCGGTGAAGATCACGCCGGCGCACGACTTCAACGATTTCGAGGTCGGCAAGCGGCACAATCTGCGCGCAGATCAATATCTTCAGACGTCGAGGCCAAAACATTCACACTGAAGCGGTAATCGACGACGTTCAGCGCTGGCGTTGGCGCGTCGAGCGATCTCGACGAAGACGCTGGCAATGCACGGCATGGATCGCTTCGCCGCGCGCAAGAAAATCGTCGAGCGCATGGAGGCGAAGGGGCTCCTGGTCAAAGATCGAGCCCAATGCGCACGTTGTGCCGCATGGCGATCGCTCGAACGTGGTGATCGAGCCGTATCTCGACCGACCAGTGGTATGTGAACGCCAAGAAATTGGCCGAGCCGGCGATCGCCGCCGTGCGCAATGGCGAGACCAATTTCGTCCCGAAGAACTGGGAGAAGACCTATTTCGACTGGATGGAGAACATCCAGCCCTGGTGCATTTCGCGCCAGCTTTGGTGGGGCCATCAGATTCCGGCTTGGTACGGGCCGGACGGCAAAATATTTGCCGCATCTTCGGAAGCGGAAGCTCTTGCTGAAGCTATTTCATTTTATGAAAGCAAGAGAGCGAAGATACGAGACGGATTTTAGCCCTCGATGGCATCGAGTATGCAGAAGGCCTTCGCGCGAGCCGGTACACGCTTTATCGCGACGAAGACGTGCTCGACACCTGGTTCTCCTCCGCGCTGTGGCCGTTCTCGACGCTCGGCTGGCCGGACGCGACGCCGGAGCTCAAGCGCTACTATCCGACCAACGCGCTGGTCACCGGCTTCGACATCATCTTCTTCTGGGTCGCCCGCATGATGATGATGGGGCTGCATTTCATGCACGAAGTGCCGTTCCACGACGTCTACATCCACGCGCTGGTGCGCGACGCCTCCGGCGCCAAGATGTCGAAGTCGAAGGGCAACGTCATCGACCCGCTCGCGCATCATCGACGACTACGGCGCCGATGCGCTGCGCTTCACGCTCGCCGCCATGGCGGCGCAGGGCCGCGACATCAAGCTCTCGACCCAGCGCGTCGAGGGCTACCGCAATTTCGCGACCAAGCTGTGGAACGCCGCGCGCTTCGCCGAGATGAACGGTTGCGCCACGGCGGCGGGCTTCGACCCGAAAGCGGCGAAAGAGACGCTCAACCGCTGGATCGCGCACGAGACGGCGCATGCCGCGCGCGAGATCACGGAAGCGATCGAAGGCTACAAGTTCAACGACGCGGCGGGCGCGGCCTATCGCTTCGTCTGGAACATCTATTGCGACTGGTATCTGGAACTGGCCAAGCCCGTGCTGCTCGGCCCCGACGGCCCGGCCAAGACCGAGACGCAGGCCGCGGTCGCCTGGGCGCGCGATGAAATCCTGAAGCTGCTGCACCCGTTCATGCCGTTCATCACCGAGGAATTGTGGGCGGTGACGGCCGCGCCGACAACGCGAGGCGCTGCTGGCGCTGTCGCAATGGCCGGTGCTCGAAGGCCTGGCCGACGACAAGGCCGAAGCCGAGATCGGCTGGGTGATCGATCTGGTGACCGCGATCCGCTCGGTGCGGGCGGAGATGAACATCACGGCGGCGATCCCGCTGGTGCTGGCCGGCGCCTCGCGCGAGACGCAAGCGCGCGCCGAGCGCTGGGCCGAGTTCATCAAGCGGCTGGCGCGGGTGTCGGAGATTTCCTCGGCCGCGGCTACGCCGCCGGGCTCGGTGCAGCTGGTGGTGCGCGGCGAGGTGGCGGCGCTGCCGCTCAAAGGCGTCATCGATCTCGCCGCCGAACGCGCGCGCCTCGCCAAGGAAATGGCCAAGGCCGAGGCCGACATCGCGCGCGTCGACGGCAAGCTCGGCAACGCCAATTTCGTCGCGCGCGCGCCGGAAGAAGTGGTCGAGGAGGAAAAGGAAAAGCGCGAGGAAGCCTCGGGCGCAAGGCCAAGATCGCGGAGGCGCTGGAGCGGTTGAAGGGGACTGAATAGTTTGCTGTCGTCCCGGCCGAGCGTCAGCGCGGGCCGGGACCCATACGCTGTATATTATCGATAGGGCAGGGAGTATGGGTCCCCGCCTGCGCGGGGACGACATAGAATGCTGATCGACCCCAACAACCGTCCGGGCGGGCCGAACTTGATCCTCACCGCCAAGAGCGCCAACAAAATTCAATTCTTCGACGCCGCCACGCTCACGAAGACCGGCGAGATCGACATGCCGGGCTCCACCCACGAGATGATCCGCTCGCCCGACGGCAAAAAAATTTACGCCTCGGTCTATGGCGGCGGCATTTTCGGCAAAAACAAGGACCCCGACCGCCGCATCGCGGTGATCGATCTCGCCACCAAATCGCTCGAACGCAGCATCGACGTGGGCGACGCTCTCGCGCCGCATTCGGTGATGATGGATGCGCGCGGCACGCTGTGGTCGACCGGCGAGCTCGGCAATGCGGTATTGGCGATCGATCCGGACACCAACAAGGTCGAGCGTATCGATGTCGGCGGTTCGCCGCATTGGATCGCGGTCAGCCACACGAACGGCAAGCTGTTTGCTTCGTTCAAGACCAAGGAAGCAGTCGCGGTGCTGGATACCGCTACGCACCGTGTTACGGCTACGATTCCGATCCCGCACGGCGCCGAGGGCATCGCGGTGTCACCCGACGGCGAGACGCTGTTCGTCTGCGCGCACCGGCAGGGCGTGCTGCACGTGTTCGATACGTTCACGCACGTGCACCGGAAAACGGTTGCCATCGCCGGCGCGCCGGGCGAGGCCAACCAGCTCCGCCGCGTGCGCGTCTCGCCCGACGGGCGTTACGTTTGCGCGTCCTCGCATGTGGACAATTTTGCCGCCGTCTATGACGCCGACAGCCTGCGGCAGATCGGCGGCTTTGCCACGCCGATGGCGCCCATGGGCTTCGGCTTTGCCGCCGATGGCCGCCACGCTTTTCTGTGCTGCCACGACGCCGCCATCGCCTTGGAATTCGAACTGGCGAGCGGGCGTATCACGCGGCAATTCCCGACCGCGGCCGGCTGCGAGTTCGTGATTTCGTATTGATATTTGTCGTCCCGGAACGTCGAGCGCGCGAGCGGACCGATCCGTGGCTATCGGGGCACGGTTGGGTCCTCGACTTCGCGGGGACGACGGTTATTGAACGGCTTGCTCAGGAACTTCGAGCCTTTCAGCCCGTAGCGCCAGGGGTGCTCGACCGCCTTGCTGATGCCAATGCGCGGGCCGCACCGCAATATCCGGCGTGTCTGCGCGCGCACGCAATTCGAACGGCGCCCGGTCGAGCGGCAGGCCGTTATGGCGGCTGCTGACGGCGAGTGCCTGGCATAATTTGCCCGGGCCGGAGCAGAGCGCCCGCTCGTCCGTCAGGCCGCGACGGCGCCGCATGACCGCCAGGCCCTCGGCCGGCTGCAAGGCGCGGATCAGCACCGCGCTGGCCGAGCCTTCCGCCTCGCAGACGAAATTGAGGCACCAGTGGATGCCGTAGGAGCGGTAGACATAGGCGACGCCGGGCGGGCCGAACATGACGGCATTGCGGTCGGTCCGGCCAATGTAGGAATGCGCCGCCGGATCGGTGTGGTGATAGGCCTCGACCTCCACGATCCGCCCGCCGACCCCATTGACCAGCAGGGTGGCCCCGATCAGCTCGGGCGCAACCTTATGCACGGAGCGGTCGAAAAAGCTTCGCCGCAGCTTGGGGGGGAGGGCCATGGGGCGGCTGTCGGATCTGTGGCTAGCGTGCAACAGTTTTATAACATTTAAGCATTCGGCACAGATGATCCCCGCTACGCCGCGATTTGGCCATACCCTTCTATGACAGAGGGACAGCCGGGCAACAGCGCAAGCCATTGTGCGACTTTAAGCTTTTGCCGCTGGCGCGAGCTGCCCTCGGAACAATCGGCCGGCCAACCGGCAGCGGCAATTGGGGCGGGGGCCCAGAAGACGGAAATGGACGCCAAGAGCAACCTGAAATCCAAGCTGCCGAGCCGGCACGCCACCGAGGGGCCGGATCGCGCGCCGCATCGTGCGTTTTATTACGCGATGGGGCTGTCCGCCGCGCAAATTCACCAGCCGTTCGTCGGCGTGGCCACCTGCTGGAACGAGGCCGCGCCCTGCAACATCGCGCTGATGCGCCAGGCGCAGGCGGTGAAGAAGGGCGTCGCCGCGGTCGGCGGCACGCCGCGCGAATTCTGCACCATCACCGTCACCGACGGCATCGCCATGGGCCATTCCGGCATGAAGGCCTCGCTGCCTTCGCGCGAGGTGATCGCGGATTCGGTCGAACTCACCATGCGCGGCCACGCCTATGACGCGCTGATCGGCGTCGCCGGCTGCGACAAGTCGCAACCCGGCATGATGATGGCGATGTGCCGGCTCAACGTGCCCTCGATCTACATTTATGGCGGCTCGATCCTGCCCGGAAAATTCAAGGGCAAGGACGTCACCGTGCAGGACGTCTACGAAGCCGTCGGCCGGCATTCGGTCGGGGAGATGTCCGACGCGGATCTGCGCACGCTGGAGGAAAACGCCTGTCCCTCGGCCGGCGCCTGCGGCGCGCAGTTCACCGCCAACACCATGGCGACGGTATCGGAAGCGATCGGTCTGGCGCTGCCCTATTCGTCCGGCGCGCCGGCGCCTTACGAAATGCGCGACAAGTTCTGCACGCTGGCCGGCGAGATGATCATGGACCTGATCGTCAACAACATCCGGCCGCGCGACATCGTCACGCGCAAGGCGCTGGAGAATGCCGCCGCCGTAGTGGCCGCCACCGGCGGCTCGACCAATGCGGCGCTGCACCTGCCGGCGATCGCGCACGAATGCGGCATCGAGTTCGATCTGTTCGACGTCGCCGAAATCTTCAAAAAGACACCTTATATCGCGGATTTGAAACCGGGCGGCCGTTATGTCGCCAAGGATATGTTCGAGGCTGGCGGGGTGCCGTTGCTGATGAAGACCCTGCTCGATCACGGCTACATGCACGGCGATTGCCTGACCGTCACCGGCCGCACCATGGCCGAGAACATGAAGAACGTGAAATGGAACCCGGACCAGGACGTGGTGCGTCCGGCCGATAAGCCGTTGCTCGCCACCGGCGGCGTCGTCGGCCTGAAAGGCAATCTCGCCCCCGAAGGCGCCATCGTGAAAGTGGCCGGCATGACATCGGCGCTTAAGTTCGTCGGCCCGGCGCGCTGTTTCGACAGCGAGGAAGCCTGTTTCGATGCGGTGAAGACCAAGAAGTACAAGGAAGGCGACGTTCTGGTGATCCGTTACGAAGGGCCGAGGGGCGGCCCCGGCATGCGCGAGATGCTCTCCACCACGGCCGCGCTCTACGGCCAGGGCATGGGCGCCAAGGTCGCGCTGATCACCGATGGACGCTTTTCGGGCGCCACGCGCGGCTTCTGCGTCGGCCATGTCGGGCCGGAGGCGGCGGTCGGCGGGCCGATCGCGCTGCTGCGCGACGGCGACATCATCGAGCTCGATGCCGAGCAAGGCACCATGAACGTCAAGCTGTCGGACGAGGAACTGGCCAAGCGCAAGGCGCAATGGAAGGCGCGCGAGGCCGAATACGGCTCCGGCTATTTGTGGAAATACGCCCAGCAGGTGGGACCGGCCGTCAAGGGCGCGGTCACCCATCCGGGCGGGGCGGGCGAGAAGGCGTGCTATGCGGATAGCTGAGTTCCTATTGCGCGCACTGGTGATCGGCGCCGGCTTGATGGCGGCGCCGGCCATGGCGTTTGACGGCAGCAAGTCCGGCGATGCGATGGCGGCCGCGCCGCCGTTGACGGCCATGGAGGCCTTCCGCTCGGGCGCGCACTGGCTCAAGGCCGGCGAAAAGGCCAAGGCCGTTCACTCGCTCGAATACGCCGCCGAAAAGGGCCACGCGCTGGCGCAGTGGAAGCTCGCGCGCATGTACGCCGAAGGCGATGGCGTGACGCAGGACGACCTCAAGGCATTCCAATATTTCCGTGGCATCGCCGACAGCCATGCCGAGGACAATCCGGACACGCCGCAGGCGCGCTTTGTCGCCAACGCGTTCGTTGCGCTCGGCCACTATTATCTCGACGGCATCCCGAAGACGGCGATCAAGCGCGATCCCGATCGCGCGCGCGAAATGTTCGCCTATGCGGCGTCGTATTTCCGCGACTCCGAAGCGCAGTATTTTCTGGCCCGGCTCTATCTCGATGGCGTGGGCGCACCGCACGACCCGCGCACGGCCGCGCGCTGGTTCGGCCTTTCGGCGCAGAAGGGCCAGTGCCAGTCGCAGGCCATGCTGGGCGCCATGCTGTTTGCCGGCGACCACGTGCCGCGCCAGGCCGCACGCGGGCTGATGTGGCTGACGCTCGCCAAGGACAGCGCCAAGGACAACGTCGGCGCCGATCAGGCCTGGATCAACCGGCTTTACGACAGCGCCTTCCAGCAGGCGACCGAGGATGAGCGCGCGCTGGCGCTGGTCTATCTCCGGCGCTGGCTGGAGACGCGGCGGGAATAGCGCGCCGTGACGGCGTCCCACTCCTCCGGTAGGGGTGGGCAGGCCGAACGCCTTTCTCTAAGCTTTTTATTGCCCACTGAATTTGCCCGCTTGCGCGCCCGCGTGGGCCGCGTCGACGCATCGCGCAACAATGCCGTATCGTCAGCGCCGCAAAAACACATTATCGTGTGGCCGACAATCAAACCGGGGGAAACGCCATGAGGACACTGAGAAGCATTGCAGCGGCGCTCGCCGCACTACTATGCGCCTGGGCGGCTCCGAGCCTGGCGCAGGACGTCGTGAAGATCGGCCTGCTCGTGCCGTTGACGGGTCCGTTCACGCCGAGCGGCAAACACTTGGTCGCTGGCGCCAAGCTCTACATGCAGCTCCATGGCGATACCGTTGCCGGTAAGAAAATCGAACTCATCGTCAAGGACGACACTGGCAATGCAGATATGACCAAGCGGCTTGCCCAGGAACTCGTGGTCAACGACAAGGTGTCGTTTCTGACAGGTTTTGCACTCACGCCGGGCGCGATGGCCACCGCACCGATCGCGACCGAAGCCAAGATTCCAGAGGTCATAATGAATGCGGCCACCTCGGTCATCACCGAGCGTTCGCCCTATATCGTGCGGGTCAGCTTCTCGGTTCCGCAAACCGTCGTTCCGCTCGCCACCTGGGCGTCGAAGAATGGAATCAAGAAAGTAATTACAGTCGTTTCCGATTACGCACCGGGTATCGACGTGGAAACCGCGTTCAAGAACAGCTTCCAGGCCGCCGGCGGCACAGTGGTCGATTCATTGCGCGTGCCATTGTCTAGCAACGATTTCGCACCGGCTCTGCAACGGGTCGCGGATGCCAAGCCGGACGCGATCATGGCCTTCGTTCCGGCAGGCCTCGGACCAATCTTCATCCGGCAATTCGTCGAGCGCGGGCTCGATAAATCAGGTATGAAATTCATTGCCGAAGGCAGCGTAACCGAAGACGATGTCGTCAATCAGATAGGGGATGCCGCGCTCGGCGTCATTACCTCGCATCATTACTCGGCCGCGCACAACAGTCCTGAAAACAAGAGTTTCGTCGCGGCTTACAAGAAAGCCACCAACGGCGTGCGGCCCAATCTGATGGCGGTGCAGGCTTATGACGCCATGCACGTCATTTACGAAGCGCTGAAGAAGACGAAAGGAGCGACCAACGGCGATGCTCTCGTCGCGGCGATGAAAGGCATGAGCTGGGTCAGCCCGCGCGGACCGGTCACCATCGATCCCGAAACGCGCGAGGTGATCCAGAACATCTACATTCGCAAGGTCGAGCGGGTTGGCGGCGAATTGTACAATGTGGAGTTCGAGACAATTCCCAACTTCAAGGATCCGTCCAAGCTGAAAAAATAGCGGGACGCCAAGTCGCGAACTCGTTTCTCGTGTGTCCGGCCACGGCGCGCGCTCATCGATGTGACGGGCGCGCGCCGTCGTCCGCTCGGCCGACACTTGCTGTTTGGGGAAGAATCTATGACGGCCCGGAATTTGGAAAGCTTGCTGCAAACCGTGAAAAGTCCGGTCGATCTGCTGCGTAACCAGCAGACCGGACCGAACGTCTATCCCGGCGTTCCGCCCGAGTTCACGAACTGGCGGGACGAACAGCAGGCTTGGCAGAAGACCTGCGTATTATTCAATCAGTCCTATCATATGGCCGATCTCGCGGTGGAAGGGCCGGATGCGTTCAAGCTTTTATCCAGCCTTGCCTTCAACACCTTCAAGAATTTCGAGGTGAACAAGGCCAAGCAATTCGTGCCGTGCAGTCCCGACGGTTACGTGATCGGCGACGTCATTCTCTTCTACCTGGCCGAAAACAAATTCAACCTGGTCGGCCGCGCGCCCGTCCTGAACTGGGTCACCTATCACGCGCAAACGGGAAAGCATGACGTCAAGGTCGAGCTCGACCAGCGGTCGGCTTTGCGCGCGGACGGCAGGAGGAAGTCCTACCGTTTCCAGGTGCAGGGCCCGAACGCCATGAAGGTGATCGAGAAGGTCATCGGAAAGGTGCCGCCCGATCTCAAGTTTTTCAACATGACGACGCTGAGCATTGCCGGCAAGACGGTGCGTGCGCTTCGTCACGGCATGGCCGGTCAGCCGGGCTGGGAACTGTTCGGCCCGTGGGATGACGGCGAGGCCGTGCGCGAAGCGGTCGTCAAGGCCGGCGAGGAATTTGGCCTGCGCCAGGTGGGCGCCCGCGCCTATTCTTCCAATACCTTGGAATCGGGCTGGATCCCGTCGCCGCTTCCGGCCGTCTACACCGGCAAGGAGATGAAGGCCTATCGCGAGTGGCTGCCGGCGGCGGGCTACGAAGGCTCGGCCTCGATCGGCGGCAGCTTCTATTCCGAGAATATCGAAGACTATTATTTCACGCCGTGGGACATGGGCTACGGCGCCTTTATCAAATTCGATCATGACTTCATCGGCCGCGCAGCGCTCGAGAAGATGTCGAACGGCCAGCATCGCAAGAAGGTGACGCTGGCGCTGGACGACGAGGATGTAACGCGCGTCATCGGCAGCACCTTCCAGAAGCACAATCGGGCGAAGTTCATCGACTGGCCGTCCGCGGTCTATTCGATGCATCCATTCGACCGCGTGATCGTGGACGGGAAAACGGCCGGTGTCTCCACCTGGATCGGATACAGCTCGAACGAGGGCAAGATGCTGACGCTGGCCGTGCTCGATGCGGACTACGCCGAGCCCGGCACGGAAGTCATCTTCGTATGGGGCGAGCCGGATGGCGGCTCCGCCAAGCCGACGGTCGAGCGCCATATGCAGACGCATATGCGGGCGACCGTCAGCCCGGTGCCGTACGCGGAAGTGGCGCGCAAGGCCTATGCACCCGGCGGCTGGCGAGCGGCGCAGCCGTAGGCAGAGTTATTTGTGGCACGGCGGGGATGAGCGGCGGCTCGGCGATGAGCGCGCCCCGGAGTGACGAAATTTCACCGGCCGGCGATATCCAGATCCACCCAGACCGGCACGTGGTCGGACGGCTTGTCCCATGAGCGCACGTGGCGGTCGATGCCGGCATCGAGCAGCCGGTCGGCGGCCTGCGGCGACAGCAGCAGATGGTCGATGCGGATGCCGTCATCCTTGGCCCAGGCCCCGGCCTGGTAGTCCCAGAAGCTGTAGAGGTCGCGGGCGTCGCTGACGGCGCGCACCGCATCGGTGAGGCCGAGATTGGTGAGCGCGCGGAACTTCTCCCGGGTCGCCGGCAGAAACAGCGCATCCTTGGCCCAGGCGGCCGGATTGCGGGCGTCGGCGGGGGTCGGGATGACGTTGTAGTCGCCCGCCAAAGCAAACGGCTCTTCCAGCTTCAGTCGTTCATGTGAAAAAGCAATAAGTCTGTCCATCCATTTGAGTTTATAGGTATATTTATCGGTGTCAGGCGGGTTGCCATTGGGCAGATAGAGGCTCACCACGCGCAGCACGCCGGTTTTGGTCGACACCAGCGCTTCCAGGAAACGCGCCTGCACGTCGCCGTCGCCGCCATCGAGGCCGGACTTCACCTCGTCGAAGGGCAGCTTGGAAAGCAAAGCCACGCCGTTGAAGGCTTTCTGGCCATGCACGGCGATGTTGTAGCCGAGGCCTTCAAACGCCTCGCGCGGGAAGGCGTCGTCCATGCATTTGATTTCCTGCAGGCAGACGATGTCGGGATCGCGTTCCTTGAGCCAGGCCAGCATGTTGTCCAGCCGCTGGCGGATCGAATTGACGTTCCAGGTGGCAATGCGCATCGCACGGCTCCGGCGGGCAAACCCGAATAAAACGGGACTTTGGGGTGTTTACCAGCCAGCGCAGGGATATGCACTCGGCGCCGTTTATATGCTAGAAGACGGCCAACGCGGCCCCTTCGATGTGGTGGAAACAAAGCATTCCGCGGAATTAGGGAGCGCCTGGGCAGGGCCCTCACGAGCCCAGGCCGACAATCGCCGATGACGAAGCGAAAGTGGCTATTTGGGGTGGCGGCGCTCGCCCTGATCGGCATTGCTGTGCTTGCCCGCAGCATGTGGACCGGCGACGGCGCCGGGCGTTCGCAAGGGGCGGCCCGCGTGGTGCCGGTCGAGGTCGCCACCGCCGTGCGCAAGGCGGTGCCGGTGCGCATCGAATCGCTGGGCAGCGTCACGCCGATCGCCAGCGTCGCCATCAAGGCGCGGGTCGATACCGCGATCACGGCCGTCCATTTCCGCGACGGCGCCGAGGTGAAGCAGGGCGATCTGCTGTTCACGCTCGATGGCCGCCAGATCGAGGCCGACATGAAGCGCGTCCAGGCGGTGATCGATGGCGCGCAGGCGACGCTCGAACAGGCGCAGCGCGACGTCGAACGCTACACCGACCTTGTCGCCAAGAACGCGACCCCGGTCATTACGCTCAATAACGCGCAGACCTTGGTCAATGTGTCGCGCGCGACGGCGGAATCGAACCGCGCGCAGCTCGAAAACCTGAAGGTTCAGCTTGGGTTCTGCACGATCCGCGCGCCGATTTCCGGCCGCATCAGCATGGCCAGCGTCAAGGTCGGCAATTTCGTGCGGCAGGCCGACACCTCAGCCATGGCGACCATCAACCAGATGGCGCCGGTCTATGTCAGCTTCACCGTGCCGCAGAACATCCTGCCGGAAATCCGTCAGGCGCTGGCGGCGGAAACCGCCACCATCGAGGCGATTATCCCCGGCGAGCAGAAGCACGCCAACGGCCAGGTGACGATGATCGAGAATACCGTCGACCCGGTCACCGGCATGGCAACGGTGCGCGCCACCATGCCGAACGAGCATGAAGTGCTCTGGCCGGGAACCCTGGTCACCACCGAACTGACCTTGCGAATCGAGCAGGCGGTGGTGGTGCCGTCGGATGCCGTTCAGGTCAGCCAGACCGGAAATTTCGTGTTCGTGATCAAGGACAACGTGGCCAAGGTACAGCCGGTAAAGGTCGAGCGCATGGTCGGCGGCCTGTCGGTGATCGGCAGCGGGCTTGCCGGCGGCGAGACCGTCGTCACCGACGGTCAATTGCTGCTGTCGAACGGGACGCGGGTCAACACGCGCAACGCAAAAATCGCCGGCAGCTGATTCATGAACATCTCGGAAACCTGCATTCGCCGACCGGTGCTGACGACGCTGATGACGGCGTCGTTGATCGTGTTCGGCGCCTTCGCCTACCGGCTGCTTGCCGGTGGCGGCGCTGCCGGCGGTCGACTTCCCGACCATCCAGATCACCGCCACCTTGCCGGGCGCGAGCCCCGAGACCATGGCGGCGTCGGTCGCATCCCCGATCGAGCGGCAGCTTTCCACCATTGCCGGCATTTCGTCGATGACGTCGTCGTCCTCGCTCGGCAGCTCGCAGATCACCATTCAGTTCGACCTCGACCGCAACATCGACGGCGCTTCGCTCGACGTGCAGACCGCGCTGGCGGTGGCGCAACGCCGCCTGCCGGTGGAAATGACCACGCCGCCGTTCTTCCGCAAGGTCAATCCCGGCGATTTCCCGGTGCTCTATGTGAGCATGCGCTCCGACACCATGCAGCTATCGGCGGTCGACGATTACGCCGAGACCGTGCTGGCGCCGCAGATCTCGCAATTGCCGGGCGTCGCGCAGGTGCTGGTCTACGGCGCGCAGAAATTTGCCGTGCGCGTGCAGGTCGATCCGGTGGCGGCGGCGGCGCGCAACATTTCCCTCGACGATATCCGCACTGTGGTCGCCAAGGCGAATTCCTCGGCCCCGGTCGGCACCTTGCAGGGCCAGACCCAGGCGGTGACGCTGCTCGCCACCGGCGCCATGACGCACGCGGCCGACTACCGCGATGTGGTGGTGGCCTACCGCAACGGCGCGCCCATCAAGCTCAACGAAGTCGCGCGGGTGATCAACTCGACCGAGAACGACAAGATCGCCACCTGGTACAACGACTCGCGCGCCATCGTGCTGGCGATCCAGCGCCAGCCCGACGCCAACACCGTGGAAGTGGTGGACATGGTGCGCGCCAAGCTGCCGCAGATGCGCGCCCAGGTGCCGCCGGCGATCCAGATGGCGCCGCTGTTCGACCGCTCGATCTCGATTCGCGCCGCCGTCGCCGATGTGCAGGAAACGCTGGCGATCGCGATTAGTCTGGTCATCATGGTGATCTTCCTGTTCCTGCGGAAGGTTTCGGCCACCATCATCCCGGCGCTGGCGGTGCCGGTGTCGCTGATCGGCACCTGCGCGGCGATGTATGCCTTCGGCTTCTCCATCAACAACATGACGCTGCTGGCGCTCACGCTGTCGGTCGGCTTCGTGGTCGACGACGCCATCGTCATGCTGGAGAACATCGTGCGCCACGTCGAGGGCGGCATGCGCCCGTTCGAGGCGGCGCTGAAAGGCTCGCGCGAGATCGGCTTCACCATCGTGTCGATCACCTTCTCGCTGATCGCGGTGTTCATCCCGGTGCTGCTGATGGGCGGCATGGTCGGCCGCGTGTTCCGGGAATTCGCGGTGTCGATTTCGGTGGCGATCATCGTCTCCGGCTTCGTCTCGCTGACGCTCACGCCGATGCTGTGCGCGCGCGTGCTCAAGGGCCACCAGAGCGAAGAAAAGCAGAACTTCGTCCTGCGCGGATTCGAACGCCTGTTCGAGCAGGCGCTCAAGACCTATGAATGGACGCTCGACCGCGTGCTCAAGGCCAAGGCGATCATGCTGGTGCTGACGCTGGCGACCATCGCCGGCACGATCTGGCTCTATATCGTGGTGCCCAAGGGCTTCTTCCCGACCGAGGACACCGGCTATGTGATCGGCATCACCGAAGGCAAGACCGATATCGCGTTTCCGGCCATGGTCGAGCGCCAGCGCAAGATCGCCGACATCGTGCGTGCCGATAAGGCCGTAGACTATGTGAATTCCACGGTCGGATCGGGCGGCCCCAACCAGCTTGGCAACAGCGGCCGCATGCTGGTGGCACTCAAGCCGCGCGACGAGCGCGGCAGCCTGCAGGAGGTCATCGGGCGGCTGCGGCGCAACGCCAACGTCGTCACCGGGATGCAGATATTTTTCCAGCCGATCCAGAACATCAATCTCGGCGGCAGGCTGAACAAGAGCCAGTATCAATACACGCTGCAGTCGAACGACACGGAAGCGCTCTATCGCATCGCGCCCGAGCTGCGCGACAAGATCGCCGGGATTTCCGGCCTGCTCGACGTCACCACCGATCTCTACGTCAAGAATCCGCAAGTGACGGTCGAGGTCGACCGCGAGAAATCCGCGGTCTACGGCGTCTCCATCGACCAGGTGCGCCAGGAGCTCTACAACGCCTTCGGCTCGCGCCAGGTCGCCACCATCTACACGCCGGCAAACGACTATCAGGTCATCCTGGAGACCAAGCCGGAGTTCCAGCAGAGCCCGAACGATCTCGATAAGATTTATTTGAAGACGACCAGCGGCAAGACGGTGCCGCTCTCGGCGGTCACCCATTTCGTGCGCACGGTCGGGCCGTTGCAGGTCAATCACCAGGGCCAGCAGCCGGCGGCGACGATCTCGTTCAACCTGGCGCCCGGCGTCTCGCTCGGCCAGGCGGTCGACTGCGATCCAGAAACTGGAGCGCGACGAGCGCCTGCCGGCGACTATCAACACCGGCTTCCAGGGCACCGCGCAGGTGTTCCAGGATTTACTGCGCGGGCAGGGCATTTTAATTTTGGCCGCTATCTTCGCGGCCTATGTGGTGCTCGGCATCCTGTACGAAAGCTTCATCCACCCGATCACCATCATCTCCGGCCTGCCGTCGGCCGGCATCGGGGCGATCCTGACCTTGATGCTGTTCAAGATGGATCTGTCGGTGATCGCCATGATCGGCATCGTGATGCTGGTCGGCATCGTGAAGAAGAACGCCATCATGATGATCGACTTCGCGATCGAGCGCCGGCGCGTCGGCCTCTCGGCGGAGGCCGCGATCCGCGAGGCCGCGACCTTGCGTTTCCGCCCGATCATGATGACGACCTTCGCCGCCATCTTCGGCTCGCTGCCGATCGCGCTCGGCACCGGCGCGGGCGCCGAATTGCGCCAGCCGCTCGGCGTGGCGGTGGTCGGCGGCCTGGTGCTGTCGCAGCTGCTCACGCTCTACATCACGCCGGTGATCTATCTCTACCTCGACCGCTTCGACCGCATGATCAAGCGCCGGCTCGAGCCGCAGCTGGAAGAAGTGATCGAAGCGCCGCCGGCGGTGGCGGCGGAGTAGTCCACCGCTGTCGTCCCGGCCGAGCGAAGCGAGAGCCGGGACCCATACTCGGCAGTCTATCGATAGGGCACGGCGTATGGGTCCCCGCGTTCGCGGGGACGACAGCTCAAGTTGTTGCCGGAAAAATCTACAGCGCGAAGCTGGTGCCGCAGCCGCAGGACGCCGTGGCTTTCGGATTTTTTATCTTGAACGCGGCGCCGATCAGGTCGTCGACGAAGTCGATCTCCGAGCCGGCCATATAATTGACCGAGACCGGATCGATCAGCACCACGGCGCCGTCGCGGGCGATGACGATGTCGTCGTCGGCGCGTGTCGCTTCGACGCCGAATTTGTACTGGAAGCCGGAGCAGCCGCCGCCTTCCACGCTGACGCGCAGCATGGAGCCTTCCGGCTCGCTCTTGAGGATCTCGCCGATCCGCCGCGCCGCCCGTTCGCTGACTGTGACGTTCACGTCCATCGGGTGCCCTTGCGCCGTCTTTTTGCTGTAGCGCATGATCTTATCCGAAAACCGGTTCCCATCCCCGATCAAGTCGAGGACAAGCTTTTCGGGATCATGCGCCTATTGGCATAGGCGCTGGTGAATAGTTAAGTGCGGCCAACGGCAAGGTCAATGAGCCAATGGCGATCGAAACCGGGCACGGGCGCGCCGTTTATGCCGCCGATCCGGCCCTGAGCCGGGGCCGGCGCTGGCCTGAGCCGGCCAGCCCCACCCGCAACGCGTTCCGGCGCGATTGCGACCGGATCATCCATTCCAGCGCGTTCCGGCGGCTGGCGCACAAGACGCAGGTGTTCGTCTATCACGAGGGCGACCACTACCGCACCCGGCTCACCCATACGCTGGAAGTCGCGCAGATCGCCCGCTCGCTCGCGCGCGCGCTCGGGCTCGATGAGGACCTGGCCGAGGCGCTGGCGCTGGCGCACGATCTCGGCCATCCGCCGTTCGGCCATGCCGGCGAGCGCGCGCTCGACGGAGCCCTGAGCGGGTTCGGCGGCTTCGATCACAACGCGCAGGCGCTGCGCATCGTCACCGAACTGGAGCGCCGCTACGCCGCCTTCGACGGGCTCAATCTGACCTGGGAGACGCTGGCGGGGCTGGTCAAGCACAACGGCCCGCTCACCGACCGCGCCGGCTCGCCAATCGGCCGCTACGCCAAGCGCGGCGTGCCGGCGGCGATCCTCGCTTATTCGCAAATCCAGGACCTCGAGCTGTGGTCCTTTGCGGCGCGGAGGCGCAGGTGGCCGCGCTCGCCGACGACATCGCCTATGACGCCCACGACATCGACGACGGCCTGCGCGCCGAGCTGTTCACGCTCGATGACATCGCTTGCGTGCCGATCGTCGGCGACATCGTGCGCGAGATCGACACGCATTTTGCGCAACTCGATCCCGCCCGCCGCGTGCATGAGACGATGCGGCGGCTGATCACCCGCATGATCGAGGACGTCATCGCCGAGACCGGCCGGCGCGTGGCGGCGCTCAAGCCGCGCTCCGCCGCCGACGTGCGCCAGGCGGCGGGGCCGCTGGTGGCGTTTTCGCCGGCGCTGGCAGCAGGCCGACGCCGACATCAAGGGTTTTCTCTATCCGCGCATGTACCGGCATGCGCGCGTGATGCGGGTGATGGAGGAGGCGGAAGGCGTGGTGCGCGACCTGTTCGCCCATTACGTCGCGACGCCCGCCGACATGCCGGCGGAATGGGCGGAGGCGATCGCGGCCGCCGACGCGGGCGCCCGCGCCCGCCACGTCGCCGACTACATCGCCGGCATGACCGACCGCTACGCGCTGATCGAGCACGCGCGGTATTTTGACTCGACGCCGGAATTACGTTAGCCGCAGCGCCACAATGCCTGCCGCTCAACCAGCCCAAACATCTGTTCGCCAACATGCTCGCCCGCGTGCGCACAGCGTGCGACTGATCCGTGACTGGCGCCGGGCGCCGACCTGTCGCGCATCGTGGTCGAGCCGCCGCGCGATCCCACGCACGGCGACCTCGCCACCAACGCCGCCATGGTGCTGGCCAAGGACGCCGGGAAAAAGCCGCGCGAACTCGCCGACAAGATCGCCGAAGCCCTGCGCGGCGACGACCTGGTGGCCAAGGCCGAGGTGGCGGGCGCCGGCTTCATCAATCTCACGCTCAAGCCGCATGTCTGGGGCGAGGAGCTGCGCGTGGTGCTGGCGGCCGGTAGCGACTACGGCCGCAGCGACATCGGGCAGGGCGAAAAGGTCAATGTCGAATATGTCTCGGCCAATCCGACCGGGCCGATGCATGTCGGGCATGGCCGCGGCGCGGTGTTCGGCGACGCGCTCGCCAATCTGCTCGCCTTCGCCGGCTTCGCGGTGACGCGCGAATACTACATCAACGATGCCGGCGCGCAGGTCGACGTGCTGGCGCGCTCGGCCTTCCTGCGCTACCGCGAGGCGCTCGGCGAGGACATCGGCGCGATCCCGGACGGGCTCTATCCGGGCGACTATCTCAAGCCGGTGGGCGGCGAACTCGCCGCCGAGCATGGCCCGGCGCTGCAGCGCCAAGCCGGAATCCGAATGGCTGCCGATCGTGCGCGCCAAAGCCATCGCCATGATGATGGATTCGATCCGCGACGATCTCGCTGCGCTCAACGTGCATTTCGATGTGTTCTTCTCCGAACGCTCGCTGATCGAGGGCGGCGGCGATCAGGTCGGCGCCACCATCGAGAGCCTGCGCAAAAGTGGCGAAGTCTATGAGGGCCGCTTGCCGCCGCCCAAGGGCGGCAATCTCGAGGACTGGGAGGATCGCGAGCAGACGCTGTTCCGCTCCACCGATTTCGGCGACGATGTCGACCGGCCGCTGAAAAAGTCGGACGGCAGCTACACCTATTTCGCCTCCGACATCGCCTATCACAAATCGAAATTCGACCGCGGCTTCCGCAACCTGATCGACGTCTGGGGCGCCGATCACGGCGGCTACATCAAGCGCATGCAGGCGGCGGTGAAGGCGGTGAGCGGCGGCCAGGCCGCGCTCGACGTCAAGCTGGTGCAGCTGGTACGGCTGCTGCGCGCGGGCGAACCGGTGAAGATGTCGAAGCGGGCCGGCGAATTCGTCACCTTGCGCGAAGTGGTGGACGAGGTCGGCCGCGACGCCGTGCGCTTCGACATGCTCTACCGCAAGAACGACGCGGTGCTCGATTTCGATCTGGCCAAAGTCATCGAGCATAGCCGCGAGAACCCGGTGTTCTACGTGCAGTACGGCCATGCCCGCGGCGAATCGGTGTTCCGCAATGCCCGCGCCGAGATGCCCGATCTGCCGGCGGCGGCCGATGAACGCGCGCGTTGGCTCAAGGATGCACCGCTCGATCGGCTGAGCGATTCCGGCGAATTGTCCATCCTGCGGCGGATCGCGCTTTACCCGCGGCTGGTCGAGGCCGCCGCGGTGGCCCACGAGCCGCACCGGGTCGCCTTCTATCTATATGAATTAGCAAGTGAATTTCACGCGCATTGGACGCGGGGAAAAGACTTGCCTCATTTACGCTTCATTATCCAGAATGATCGAGAAACGACCATGGCGCGGCTCGCCTTAGTGCAGGGTGTCGTCACAGTTCTCGCCTCGGGCCTAGCATTGCTCGGGGTCGAAGCGCCGGAAGAAATGCGTTAAATCTCGCTCAGAGGGCCGCGCGTGGCGCAGCCCCGCGATTGGCAGAGCGAGTGCGCGATCAAAAACCGGGGACCGAATGGCCGACAATCAGACCCAACGACCCTATCGTTCGACTCAATCACCGCCGCGTGCGCCGGCATCGGCTTCCAATTCCGCTAGCGATCCGCTCGCCGAGCTTGCCCGCCTGATCGGACAAACCGACCCGTTCGCCGAATTCGGCCGCGACGACGCGCGCCGCGCCGCGCCGCCGCCAGCGGCCGAACCCGCAGCGGGTTGGCCAGCGCCGCCGGCCGCGCAAACGCCGGCGCCGCAACCGCACCAGCCCTATGCCGATCCATCCTACGCCGCGGGCGCCGATCTCTTTCACGGTGAGAGCGAAGTGCCGGGCTATCCCGCGGCGCCAGCCGGCGGCTACGAGGCCAACGCCTTTCACCAGCAGCAGATGCCGCAGGACAGCGAGCACGACGAATATTATGAGGATAGTCCAACGCCGCGCCGGCGCATGGGCATCATGGCGATCGCCGCCGTGTTTGCGCTGGCGGTGGTCGGCACCGCCGGCGCCCTCGGCTATCGCGCGGTGTTCGGCACTTCCGGCTCGAGCAAGCCGCCGCCGGTGATCAAGGCCGATACCGCGCCGAGCAAGATCGTGCCGGCGAACGCCAACAAGGCCCCGAATAAGCTGATCTACGATCGGGTCGCCGATCACGCCCAGGACGAAAAACTTTTGTCGCGCGAAGAGCGGCCGATTGAGATGAAGCCACCCGCGATGGCGCCGGTGCAGAACAGCGCGCCAGCGGCCGCCGAACAGCCGCCGGCGCTCGGCAGCGGAATCATTTCCAGCGAGCCGAAGAAAATCCGCACCATCGCCATTCATCCCGGGCCGGCGGGCGCGGCCGATTCCCAACCGGTGACCGCCGCCGCGCCGGCGCCACCGCCGCCACGGGTAGCGATCGCCGCGCCGGTCAGGGAGGAAGCGCCGCCGCAAGCCGCCGGCAATGCTCCGATGGCGATCAATTCGCCGGCACCGCCGCGCCCGGCCGAAACGCGCGCCGCGCCGGTGCCGCACGCGGCGCCGGCCAGCTATGCACCGCTGTCGCTGAGCCCGAACGCGAACGAGGCGAACGCGGCGGCCCCGGCCGCGCGGGCGCCCACACGCACCGCTTCGGCCGCGGCACCGACACAGATGGCGTCCACGGGAGCCGCCGCATCCGGCAGCTATGCCGTGCAGGTATCGTCACAGCGTAGCGAAGCGGAGGCGCAGGCCTCGTTCCGCAGCTTACAGGCCAAATACCCCGACCAGCTTGGCGGCCGGCAAGCGATGATCCATAGGGTCGATCTGGGGGCCAAGGGCACCTATTACCGCGCCATGGTGGGTCCCTTTGCCAGCGCCAATGAGGCGAGCACGCTGTGCAGCGGCCTGAAGGCCGCCGGCGGGCAGTGCATTGTCCAGAGGAATTAGCGCGCCTTTACTTGAACTTGCGGCAGGCGCGGGCTAATCCGCGCCGATGACGGCACGCGCATTCATTACCGGATTGGGCGGGCTCAGCATTTCCGCCAACGAGCGCGCGTTTGTCCGGGAGGCCCGGCCCTGGGGCCTGATCATCTTCAAGCGAAACGTGAATACGCCGCAGCAAGTAGCGGAACTCATTCGCTCATTTCGCGATATATTGGGCTGGGAAGCGCCCGTCTTGGTGGACCAGGAAGGCGGCCGGGTGCAGCGGCTGGGGCCGCCGCATTGGCCGGTCTATCCGCCCGGCGCCCGCTATGGCGAACTGTATGACCGCGATAAATCGGCTGGCCTGGCCGCTGCCCGGCTCGCCGGTCATTTGATCGCGGCCGACCTCAGGGATTTCGGTATTGACGTCGATTGCCTCCCGCTGGCCGACGTTCCGGCCCCCGGCGGCGACCCGGTGATCGGCGACCGCGCCTATGGCACCGAGCCGGGCAAGGTCGCGGCCATCGCCGGGGCGATCGCGCAAGGCCTGCTGGCCGGCGGCGTGCTGCCGGTGCTCAAGCATCTGCCCGGCCACGGCCGCGCCGCCGCCGACAGCCATCACCGGCTGCCGGTGGTCGATACCGACCGGGCCACCCTGGAAGCCACCGATTTTGCCGCCTTCCGGCCGCTCGCCGGCCTGCCGCTCGGCATGACCGCACATGTTGTGTTTTCCGCCATCGACCCCGTCGCGCCGGCCACGACTTCGGTCACAATGGTGCGCGAAGTGATTCGCGGGTTTATCGGCTTCCAGGGCCTGCTGATGAGCGACGACGTCTCGATGAACGCCTTGTCCGGCACGATCGCCGAGCGCAGCCGCGCGGCATTTGCCGCCGGTTGCGACGTTGTGCTCCATTGCAACGGGAATCTGGACGAGATGGCCGCGGTCGCCGGCGAGGCGCCGCTGCTGGCGGGCAGGGCCGCCCAACGCGCCGATGCCGCGCTGGCGCAGCGCTCGGCGCCGGAAGCATTCGATGTCGACAACGCGCGCAAGATTTTTGCTCAGATGGTGGCCGCCGCGCCGCCGCAACGGAAGACCGGTTCATGACGCCTGAGGAATTCGACAGCACGCTGGAAGCGGATCGCGGCACCACCGAGCCGGCGATGATCGTGGACGTGGAGGGCTTCGAAGGCCCGCTCGATCTGCTGCTGGCGCTGGCGCGCACGCAGAAGGTGGATCTGGCGAAGATTTCGATCCTGGCGCTGGCCGACCAGTACCTCACGTTCATCGAGGCGGCGCGCAAATTGCGGCTGGAACTCGCCGCCGACTATCTGGTGATGGCGGCCTGGCTCGCCTATTTGAAATCGCGCCTGCTGCTGCCGGAATCGGCGCCCGGCGAGGGGCCGAGCGCGGAGGATATGGCGCTGGCGCTGGCCTATCGGCTGCGCCGGCTGGAAGCCTTGCGCGACGTGGCGACCCGGCTGATGGGGCGGCCGCAGCTCAATCGCGACGTGTTCGCGCGCGGCGCGCCCGAGCCGATCGACGAGATCAAGCAGTCGGAATGGACGGCGACGCTGTACGATCTGCTCAGCGCCTACGCCACCCAGCGCGCGCGCAGCGCGCTCTCGCGCGTGCGCTTCAAGCAACGCACGGTGTGGTCGCTGGCCGAGGCGCGCGCCGCGCTGGAACGGCTGATCGGAATGTCGTCGGACTGGTCGAGGATCGACGCGTTCCTGATTTCCTACGTGGTCGAGCCGGCGCTGGCGGCGACCGTGATGGCGTCCTCGTTTGCCTCCGCGCTCGAACTGGTGCGTGAGGGGATTGCCGAGATTCATCAGAAGGAATCATTCGCGCCGATCTATATGCGCAAGCGGGTCGGCATGAATAGAAGCGCTGCGACGCATGACGCGCAAGAAAACGCATAAGGAGAAAGAGTCGATGCCGAGCGTGGCCAAGAAGCTCGTTATTGTGCAGAAGCAACGACACGCCGGCCGCCGAGCCGGCCGCTGCGCCCGCGGCGGAACCGGCGCCGCGGCCGGAAGAGCTGCGCCTGCTCGAAGCCTTGCTGTTTGCCGCCGGCCAGCCGCTCGACGAGGCGACGCTGGCGCGCCGGCTTCCCAACGACGTCGATGTGAAAGACGCGCTGGCGCGGCTGAAGGCGGAATACGCCACGCGCGGCGTCAATCTGGTGCGTGTCGGCAAGAAGTGGATGTTCCGCACCGCCGACGATCTATCCTGGCTGCTCACCAAGGAGACGGTGGAAACGCGCAAGCTCTCGCGCGCGGCGATCGAGACGCTCGCCATCATCGCCTATCACCAGCCGGTCACCCGCGCCGAGATCGAGGAAATCCGCGGCGTGGTGGCGGCCGCCGGCACGCTCGACGTGCTGCTGCGCACGGGCTGGATCCGCCCGCGCGGACGGCGCAAGGCGCCCGGGCGGCCGATCACCTACGGCACGACGGAGCAGTTCCTCACCCATTTCGGGCTGGAGGAGGTGGGCGATCTGCCCGGCCTCGACGAACTCAAGGGCGCCGGCCTGCTGGAAGGCAATCTGCCGGCCGGCTTCGCGGTGCCGATGCCGACCGACGACAGCACGCTGCGCGACGACGAGGAACCGCTCGACCCCGGCGACCTCGATCTCGGCCTCGCCCCGCCGCCCTCGCGCAGCGGAGACGTAACGTCCCGGGAATTAAGGTAAATATCGGCGCCGGCGCGACATAACGGCCGCTGGGGCAAGGCGGTAAGTCCTTGTTTTTGCCGCTTGCGGAGCCTAGTTTCATTTCAAATCACGGGCGGGGCGCGCAACGCTTGAAGCCGCAACCGCGGAGGGTTCGCCAATGGGTTCGTTGAGTATCTGGCACTGGATGATCGTCATCGTCGTGGTGATGCTGCTGTTCGGCGGCCGCGGCAAGCTATCCAATCTGATGGGCGATTTCGCGCAGGGCATCAAGGCGTTCAAGAAAGGCATGTCGGAAGACGACAGCACGGCGCAGGCCAAGCCGGAGCCGACCAAGACGATCGACAATCAGGCCGCCGGCGCAACCAAGACGGAAGCCGAGCGCGCGCGCTCGTAGAGGCGGCTGCGGCGAAGTGGAGCAGAGACGGGCGGCAGCAATTTTCGCTTGCGCATGATCTCGTCCGGAAACCCGTTCGCCATCCCCGATCGCGGCCGAGGACATGCTTTTCGGGATCATGCGCTGGAGTTGATCTATCCATGTTCAATTTTGGTTGGGGCGAGCTCGTCGTCATCGGCATCGTCGCGCTGATCGCGATCGGGCCGAAGGAGCTGCCGACCGTCCTGCGCACGCTTGGCCAGTGGATCGGCAAGGTCCGCCGCATGGCCAACGAATTCCAGGGCCAGTTCCAGGAGGCGCTGCGCGAGGCCGAATTCGCCGACCTGAAGAAGCACGCCGACGACATATCGAGCGCGGTCGGCGAGTTCAGCCACATCGATCCGCTCGCCGACGCGCAAAAGGACGTGGAGCGCGCCTTCGAGGAGACGCCGGCGGCCGGTGCCACGCCGCCCGCCACGCCACCGGTTGACGCCGCCAGCCCGCCGCCGGCCGCCTTGCCGGAGCCGCTGCCGGAAATCGCGGTGCCGCTGCCGGAGCCGCCGGCCGCCGTCAGCCATGAAGATTTCGCACCGGCCGAACCGCCGCCCGCCAACAAGGCCGGGAGCGCGGCATGACGCAGGAAGACATCGACGCCACCAAGGCGCCGCTGCTCGAGCACCTGGTCGAGCTGCGCGCGCGCCTGATCAAGGCGCTGATCGCCTTCGGCGTGATGTTCGCGCTCTGCTTCGTGTTCGCCAAGGACATCTACAATGTCCTGGTGTGGCCGTTCGTGTGGGTGGCGGGGCCGGAGAATTCCAAATTCATCTACACCGCGCTGCTTGGAATATTTCGTCACGCAACTGAAGCTGGCGATGTTCGGCGCCGCCTTCCTGTCGTTCCCGGTGGTGGCCGCGCAACTCTACATGTTCGTCGCGCCCGGCTTGTACCGGCACGAGCGCAAGGCGTTTCTGCCCTATCTGATCGCGACGCCGTTCTTCTTCGCGCTCGGCGCGACGGTGGTGTACTTCCTGGTGCTGCCGATGCTGATCCGCTTCTCGCTGCACATGCAGCAGCCGGGAACCGCGAACGAGGCCTCGATCGCGCTGCTGCCCAAGGTCGGCGAATATCTCTCGCTGATGATGACGCTGGTGCTCGCCTTCGGCGTCGCCTTTCAGTTGCCGGTGATCCTCACGCTGCTCGGCCGCATCGGGCTGATCACCTCGCAGCAGCTCAGGGAGAAGCGCCGCTATTTCATCGTCGGCGCCTTCATCCTGGCCGCCATTCTCACGCCGCCGGACGTGATCAGCCAGATGTCGCTGGCGGTGCCGCTGTTGCTGCTTTACGAGGGCTCGATCTGGTCGGTGCGGGTGGTGGAGAAAAAGGCGGCGGCCGAGGAAGCCGCCAAGGCGGCGGCCGCCGCGGCGCCGCCGGACGATGCCACCGCCAAGCCGGCGGAGTAGGCCAGCTTCGTCCCTTCCCGGCGTCATGCCCGAGCCTCGATGCCGGAGCGATCCGCGTCTCGAGGTAGGCATCTCCCGGCTCGCCGCATCGCTCGGATGCGCCGGAGACAAGCCCGGCCATGACACCCGGATTCCGACTAAAAGCCTCGCCATGTACGACATCAAATGGATTCGCGAGCATCCGGAGGCCTTCGACCGCGGGCTGACGCGGCGCGGGCTCGCACCCTTGGCTGGCAAGCTGCTGCTGCTCGACGAGAGGCGGCGGGCGGCGATCACCGAGTTCGAGCAGGCGCAGGCGCGGCGCAACGCGGCGTCGAAGGAGATCGGCGAGGCCAAGAAGAAAAAGGACGAGGCCACCGCGCAGAAGCTGATGGCCGAAGTCAACGCGCTAAAGACCACGCTGCCGGCGCTGGAAGCGGAGCAGAACAAACTCGGCGACGAGCTCGACAAGGAGCTGGCGCAAATTCCCAACATGCCGGCCGACGACGTGCCGGACGGCACCGACGAGCAGCGGCAATGTCGAGCATCATCAGCACGGCACCAAGCGCGACTATGCCTTCAAGCCCAAGCAGCATTTCGAACTGGGCGAAGCGCTCGGCATGATGGATTTCGAACTGGCGGCCAAATTGTCCGGCGCGCGCTTTGTGGTGTTGCAGAAGGGCCTGGCGCGCATGGAACGCGCGCTCGGGCAGTTTTTTCTCGATGTGCATACGGGTCCGATACGAAAGAGCGACGACGGCTATACCGAAGTCAATCCGCCGCTGCTGGTGCGCGACGACGCAATGTTTGGCACGGCGCAATTGCCGAAATTTGAGGAGGATCAATTTGCGGCATCTCGCCAGTCATACGAGTTTTGGAACGCGTCAAGATTATGACGACGAGCAATTGCGAACTGCCGGAAATCGAAGATACTATGAAGATGCCGCGGAACTGATTGAAGTGATCCAGATCGTCTTTGGCTCATCCCCACCGCCGAAGTGCCGCTCACCAATCTGGTGCGCGAGTCCATCGTCGACGAAGACAAGCTGCCGCTGCGGCTGACCGCCTGCACGCCGTGCTTCCGCGCCGAAGCGGGCGCCGCCGGCAAGGACACCCGCGGCATGATCCGCCAGCACCAGTTCACCAAGGTCGAGCTGGTCTCCATCACCACGCCGGACAAATCGAAGGACGAGCACGAGCGCATGCTGGCCTGCGCCGAGGAAGTGCTTGAAGAAACTCGATCTGCATTACCGCGTGGTCACGCTCTGCACCGGCGACATGGGCTTCGCCGCGCAGAAGACCTACGACATCGAGGTCTGGCTGCCGGGCCAGGACATGTATCGCGAGATTTCCTCCTGCTCGAACTGCGGCGAGTTCCAGGCGCAACGCATGAAAGCGCGCTACAAGGGCCAGGACGGAAAAGTGAAAGGCCACGTCCACACCCTCAACGGCTCCGGCGTCGCGGTCGGCCGCGCGCTGATCGCGGTGATGGAAAACTATCAGGACGACAAAGGCGCCATCGTCGTGCCGGAGGCGCTCAAGCCCTATATGGGCGGCCTGACGAAGATCGAGCGGGCCTAATGCGCATCCTGATCACCAATGACGACGGCATCCACGCGCCGGGACTGGAGGCCTGCGAGAAGATCGCGCGCGCGCTGTCGGACGAGGTGTGGATCGTGGCGCCGGAGACCGATCAGTCCGGCGTGTCGCATTCGCTCTCGCTCAACGATCCGCTGCGGCTGCGCGAAGTGGGCGAGCGGCATTTCGCGGTCAAGGGCACGCCGACCGACTGCGTCATCATGGGCGTGCGCCACATCATGAAACAGGTGCCGGACCTGGTGCTGTCCGGCGTCAATCGCGGCCGCAATTGCGCCGAGGACGTCACATATTCCGGCACGGTCGCCGGCGCCATGGAAGGCGCCGTGCTCGGCATCCCGTCGTTTGCGCTGTCGCAGGCCTATCAGGCGTCGACAAAGCACATGCCGCATTGGGAAACCGCGATGAGCTTAGCGCCCGATCTCATCCGGCGCGTGCTCGAGGCCGGCATGCCGCGCGACGTGCTGGTCAACATCAATTTTCCCGATTGCCCGCCCGAGCAGGTGGCCGGCGTTGCGGTCGCGGTGCAGGGCAAGCGCGACCAGGAGCTGCTGCGCATCGATGCGCGCCACGACGGCCGCGGCAATCCGTATTACTGGATCGCCTTCGGCCGCGGCGGCATCGGCGGCGCCGCGCACGGCAGCGATCTCGCCGCGCTCAATGACAAACGCATCGCGATCACGCCGCTGCGGCTCGACCTGACCGACGAGCCGTTCATGACCAAACTGGCGGAAGTGTTCGATTAGCGCATGATCCCGAAAAGCTGGGAACCGGTTTTCGGAAAAGATCATGCGCCACTCAAATCAAGTGCCGGCGAGCACGCTGTCGAGCAAGGCTTTGAGCTGTCCGGCCTGGAACGGTTTCTGCAACGCCGGGCGCTGCGCGTAGGGCTCGGGCAGGCTGCGCTCGCCATAGCCGGTGACGAACACGAACGGCAGGCCGCGCGCGGCCAGGATATCGGCGACCGGATAGCTCTCCTGGCCGTCGAGATTGACGTCGAGAATGGCGGCGTTGAAGTCGCCGTGGGCGGCGAGCTCGCGCGCTTCCGCCACGCTGCCGACCGCCGCGGCCACGTCGTAGCCGAGATCGGCGAGCATGTCCTCCAGCAGCATGCGGATCAGATATTCATCCTCGACCACGAGAAGCCGTGGCGTCGCTAGCGAGGATTTGGGCATGGCCTGCTCCCACCCACCAAGGCGTCTTGCCGGGCGCCGGGCTTTCGCCGCCCGCGCCGCGCACGAGCGGCTAAGCTTACATGAATTCCCGCGGAACGTGCTAAATTTGCGCGGTTAAAGGGGGAGTCGTGACGAACGAGGCGCGACGAGGATCGCATGGAGTTCCTGCTGGCGCTGCGGCGGCGCGGCATCGGCGACCATGCGGTGTTGAAGGCCATGGACGAGGTGCCGCGCGGGCGCTTCGTCGAGCCGGAGTTCGCCGACCGCGCCTATGCCGACCAGGCGCTGCCGATCGAATGCGGCCAGACCATCAGCCAGCCCTATGTGGTGGCCTATATGACCGAGCAGCTGGCGTTACGGCCGAGCCACCGCGTGCTGGAGGTCGGCACCGGCTCGGGCTATCAGGCCGCCGTGCTGTCGCGGCTGGCGCGCGAAGTGGTGAGCATCGAACGGTATCGCACGCTCGCCGCGGAGGCGCGCACGCGGTTGCGCTTGCTCGGCTACGACAATGTCGAGGTTATCGTCGGCGACGGTCTAGCCGGCGTGCCGGGCAGGGCGCCGTTCGACCGCATCATCGTCACCGCCGCCGCCGAAACGCTGCCGCAAACCCTGATCGATCAGCTCGCCGATGACGGCGTGATGATTTTGCCGCTCGGGCCGCACGACGGCGCACAACACATTGTCAAGCTTACCAAGTCGCAAACGGGGATCGTCCGGGAAAATCTGATCGCCGTGCGTTTCGTGCCGCTATTGCCGGGGCGGGCGCGGGAATTGTGACGTTTGGCGGCGCGCGCGCGATCTTGCGCGCCGACTGTGACATTTCTGCCGGACACTCATGCGTTTCGTAACGATCCGCTAATTCTTAAAGGCTTATTTACTCGCTGCTGCTTTATTTCAAATTCTACGTTTGTACCGTGTGAGTGAGTAACCAAATGCAGCGTTCCAACGTGCCGTCTTGTCCGCGTGCCTGGCCGCGCGTTGCAATCCTCGCCCTGGTGGGCGTCGCGGCCGCCGGTTGTTCGAATTCGGCACGCTTCGACTCCGGGCTCTTCGCCAGCAAGAGCCAATCGCCACCGCCGCAAGAAACGACCGGCTCGATCGCGTCGCGCTCGGCCGCCAGCGGCCGTATCGAAGCGCAGCCGCTGCCGGCCCCGAGCCGGCCCGCCGCGCTGGCGGCGGCGTCGCCTACGGCGCGCAAGGCCTGGGCGCCTATCGGCCCGGCAGCTCGGACGTCACCGGATCGGTTGCCGCGCCTACTGCGCCGCAGCCGGCGCCGGCCGGTCATTGGACCTGGGACGGCGGTTCGCCGGTGACGGTCGGTTACGGCGAAACCGTCGAAACCATCGGCCGCAAATACGGCGTGCCGGCTTCCGCCATCCTGCAGACCAACGGCATCAGCAATGCGGCTTCGGTCAAGCCGGGCCAGCGCGTGGTCATTCCGCGCTACGTGTCGGGCAGCGCGCCGCAGGCGCCGGCACCGCGGCTATCGCCGCGATTGGCCGAAAGCGTCCATACCGTCCTGCCGGGCGAAAGCCTGATCGGCATCGCGCACAAGCATGGCGTGACGCTTACCGCCCTGGCGCGCGCCAACAAGATTCAGCCCTATGCCAAGATCAGCATCGGCGACCGCCTGACGATTCCCGGCGGCCGGACGGTTGCCGAACGCCGGACCGCGCCGCCGCATCTGGCGCAGCCGCGCACGGTGGCGGCGCAAAAGGTTGCCAGTGCACCGGTGCAAACCGCGCGCGTCGCCATCCCGGAGACCCACACCACCACCACCACCACCGAAAGCGTCACCCAGACCGCGGAACCGGCCGGCAGCATGCCGTCATTCCGCTGGCCGGTTAAGGGCCGCATCATCGCCGGCTTCGGCCCGCGCCCGAACGGCGCGCCGAACGACGGCATCAATCTGGCCGTGCCGGAAGGCACGCCGATCAAGGCCGCCGACGACGGCGTCGTCGCCTATGCCGGCAATGAGCTCAAAGGCTATGGCAATCTGGTGCTGATCCGTCACACCAACGGCTTCGTGTCGGCTTACGCCAACGCGAGCGAACTTATGGTCAAGCGCGGCGACACCATCAAACGCGGGCAGGTGATCGCGCATGCCGGGCAGACCGGCAATGTGACCTCGCCGCAACTGCATTTCGAGATCCGCAAGGGCTCGACCCCGGTCGATCCGACCAAGTATCTCGGCGGCGCTTAAGACCGGGCCGCTGACTGCAAAAATTGAAAATCGGCCGCGGCTAGCAGCCGCGGCAAATACCTTCGATCACTTCCTTCAAATGTTTCTCTTTGCGCTCATCCTCGGCGCGTTCGTTTTTCCATTGCTCTGATCCGACTTTCGGGCTGGTCGCGTTGGCGCGCGACGCGTTGGATGCCGCATCCGGCTTTGGCTTTGGCAGTGGCGGCTTTGGTATCTCTGCCTTGGCGGATTGCTCCACGGGCTCGTTCGCGGGTTCCTCGGCGATGGCCGGGCGATCGGCTTCGTCTGCCTGCGATGCGCCATTCTCCTGCGTCGTCGCAACGCTGTCTTGCGCCGGCGGCAGCGGAGCGGCCGCCACACAGCCGGCTAAAAAAGCCGCTAAGGTCGCAAGCAGCGGAAAACGCAAACGACCCATTCTGCCCGAACCTGACAGATGATTTGCAACGGAGGAAAAAACACTACTGCATCGGGGCAATCGAAGCAAAGGCGTGGACGCGTGAACCCGCCTTTGGCCACGCGACCATGAGTCCGCGCCCTAGTCCTTAATTTCGACCGCGAGCCGTCCCGCCAGATCCTGAATGAATTGCCAGGCGACGCGGCCGGAACGCGAACCGCGCGTGGTCGACCATTCCAGCGCGTCGCGGTGCAGCGCCTCGCCGCGCGCGGGAATCTTGTAGTGCGCGACATAGCTCTCGACCATCGCGAGGTATTCGTCCTGGCTGCAGCGGTGAAAGCCGAGCCAGAGCCCGAAGCGGTCGGACAGCGACACTTTCTCCTCGACGGTCTCGCCCGGGTTGATCGCGGTCGAGCGTTCGTTCTCCATCATGTCGCGCGACATCAGATGGCGGCGGTTCGAAGTCGCGTAAAAAATCACGTTGTCCGGCCGGCCCTCGATGCCGCCTTCCGAGCAGCGCCTTGAGCGACTTGTAGGTGGTGTCCTCGGCGTCGAACGACAGGTCGTCGCAGAACACGATGAAGCGGTAATGCGAGCCGCGAATAATCCCCATCAAGTCCGGCAGGCTCTTGATATCCTCGCGATGGATCTCGATGAGCTTGAGCGGGGCGCCTTTGGCATGGCGCGCGAGTTCGGCGTTGACGCCGGCGTGCGCCGCCTTCACCAGCGACGACTTGCCCATGCCGCGCGCGCCCCACAGCAGGGCATTGTTGGCCGGCAGCCCCTTGGCGAAGCGCTCGGTATTCTCCACCAGCACGTCGCGCACGCGGTCGATGCCCTTGAGCAGCGACATCTCGACGCGGTTGACGTGCGCCACCGGCGCCAGGCGGCGTCCGTCGGGATGCCATATGAAGGCGTCCGCGCCGGCAAGATCGGGCACGATGGCGCGCTGCGGCGCCAGCCGTTCGAGCGCGTTGGCAATGCGCGCGAGGACGTCGCCGTTAGCCGGCGCTCGGAGCGGCCTGCTTCGGCTTGGATTTGGGACCGCGTTGCGACTTGGACTTCGATTTCGCCATGGGGGGCCGCTTCTGAAAAGTGCGCTGCTCTTAGCGGGCCGGCCGTCCCCCCGCAAGCGGGCTGACGCGGAAGTGGCCAAAAATGGCCGGTTTTGAGGGGTCGCGCGGCGTTGCAATTGGGGCGGCGGCCGCTATAGTCCGCGCGAATTTACGCTTTTGATGCCGGGCCGGGGACGCTTGCCCGGCGTGCACTGAAACCACGCAAGGGAAGCTTCGATGTTCATTTCGACCGCGTTCGCGCAAGGGTCGCTAGGGTCTCTGTTCGGCGGGGCAGGCGGCGATAGCAGCGGCATGCTGATGTCGCTGCTGCCGTTCGCGCTGATATTCGTGATCATGTATTTCCTGATCCTGCGCCCGCAGCAAAAGCGGGCGAAGCTGCACGCGGATATGGTCAAGAACGTTCGGCGCGGCGACACCGTCATCACCAATGGCGGGCTCATCGGCAAGGTCACCAAGGTGATCGACGACGACCAGATCGAAATCGAAATTGCGGACGACGTGCGCATCCGCCAGTTGCGGCAGATGGTCACCGACGTTCGCGCCAAGGGAGAACCGGTGAAGGACGAGGCGGCGGCCGGCTGATCGCCGTGGCAGCGTTTTTCAATTCAAGTTTTCCGGGCTAAGTCGGGACATCATGCTTTATTTCACGCGCTGGAAAGCGGCGGCGATTGTTCTCACGGCATTGTTCATCTGCCTGTTCGCCGTTCCTAATTTCCTGCCCGAAAAGATCGTGCAGAGCTGGCCGAAATGGGCGCAGCGCCACGTCGTGCTCGGCCTCGATTTGCAGGGCGGCTCGCACATCCTGCTTGAGGTCGACACCAAAGCGGTGCGCAAGGAAATGCTGGAGACGCTGCGCGACGACATGCGCCGCGTGCTGCGCGAAGCCCGCTTCGGCTATACCGGGCTGGTGGTGCGCGGCAACAGCGCCGAGGTGCGCATCCGTGAGGCCGCCAATGCGGATCAGGCGCAGGTCAAACTCGCAACCCTGTCGCAACCGCTCGGCGGACTTCTCGGCGGCACCGGAGGGCGCAACATCGACGTCACCGCTGAGGCCGGCGGGCTGATCCGGCTCACGCTCACCGACCCGGCGATCATCGAGCGGGTTCGCCAATCGGTCGATCAGTCGATCCAGATCATCGAGCGGCGCGTGAACGAACTCGGCACCGTGGAGCCGCTGATTCAGCGCGAGGGCACCGACCGCATTCTCGTGCAGGTTCCCGGCCTGCAGGACCCGACCCGCCTTAAGCAGCTGCTCGGCAAGACCGCCAAGCTCGATTTCCGCATGGTCGACACCGGCACGTCGCCGGAACAGGCGGTGCAGGGCCGCGTGCCGCCGGAGGACGATCTGCTGTACAGCGCGAGCCAGCCCAAGACGCCCTATCTGGTCGAGAAGCGCGTGCTGGTGTCGGGCGGCGATCTCACCGACGCGCAGCCCGGCTTCGACCAGCGCACCAGCGAGCCGATCGTTTCGTTCCGCTTCAACACCAGCGGCGCGCGCAAATTCGCCCAGGTGACGCAGGAAAACGTCGGCAAGCCGTTCGCCATCGTGCTCGACAATGAGGTGATCTCGGCGCCGGTCATTCGCGAGCCGATCCTCGGCGGCTCGGGCCAGATTTCCGGCAGCTTCACGGTCCAGAGCGCCAACGATCTCGCCATCCTGCTGCGCGCCGGCGCGCTGCCGGCCCCGCTCACCATCATCGAGGAGCGCACGGTCGGCCCCGGCCTCGGCGCCGACTCGATCGCCAAAGGCAAGATCTCGTCCTATGTCGGGGCGGCGATGGTGATCGTCTTCATGCTCGTCACCTACGGGCTGTTCGGGCTGTTCGCCAATATCGCGGTGGCGATCAATGTCGCCATGATCTTCGGCGTGTTGTCGATGCTCGGCGCCACGCTGACCTTGCCCGGCATCGCCGGCATCGTGCTCACGGTCGGCATCGCGGTCGATTCCAACGTGCTGATCTACGAGCGCATCCGCGAGGAAGTGCGCGGCGGCCGCACGCCGATCAACGCCATCGACGCCGGCTTTAGCCGCGCGCTCGCCACCATCCTCGATTCCAACATCACCACCTTCATCGCCGCCGCGGTGCTGTTCTATATCGGCACCGGCCCGGTGCGCGGCTTCGCGGTGACGCTTGGCATCGGCATCATCACCACGGTGTTCACCGCCTTCACCCTGACGCGGCTGATCGTCGCCACCTGGGTGCGTTGGCGGCGCCCGCAACACGTGCCCATTTAGGAACGCGCATGATCCCGAAAAGTGGATACCGGCATTCGGATAAGTTCATGGGCCAGGAGAAATAACCGTTGCGCCTGCTTCGCATCGTACCCGACGACACCAAATTCGATTTCATGCGCTTCCGGCGCATCAGTTTTCCCATTTCCGCGCTGATGTCGATCCTGGCGATCTCGCTTTATTTCTTCCACGGACTGAATTTCGGCATCGACTTCAAGGGCGGCACGCTGATCGAAGTGCAAACCAAGGCGGGGCCGGCCGATCTCGCCACTATGCGCTCCGCATTGAGCGCGCTCGGCCTGGGCGAGGTGCAGTTGCAGCAATTCGGCGCGCCCGATGACGTGCTGATTCGCATCGCCGAGCAACCGGGCGGCGACGCTGCGCAGCAGCAGGCAGTGAGCAAAGTGCGCGGCGCGCTCGGCACTGCGGTCGATTACCGCCGGGTCGAGGTGGTGGGCCCGCGCGTATCGGGCGAACTGCTGTCTTACGGGGTCATCGGGCTCGGACTGGCGATTTTCTGCATTCTTATTTACCTCTGGTTTCGTTTCGAGTGGCAGTTTGCGCTCGGCGCCATGATCGCCAACGTGCACGACATCGTGCTCACCATCGGTTTCATGTCGGTGACGCAGATCGACTTCGATCTCACCAGCATCGCCGCGCTGCTCACGATCCTCGGCTATTCGCTCAACGATACCGTGGTGATCTACGACCGAATTCGCGAAATGCTGCGGCGCTATAAGAAGCTGCCGATGCCCGATTTGCTCAATGCCTCGGTCAACCAGACCCTGTCGCGTTCGGTGATCACCCACGTGACCGTCAGCTTGGCGTTGTTGTCGCTGCTGTTGTTCGGCGGGCAGGCGATCCACTCATTCACCGCCACCATGATGTTCGGCGTGGTGCTGGTCGGCACCTACACCTCGGTGTTCATCGCCTCGCCGATCCTGATCTATCTCGGCGTCGGCACCGGCCGCGATGCGATGACGGCGCCCGGCAAAAAAGACGACAAGCCCTGACGCCATGGCCGGGGGCGACAAGGTCGAACGATATCTGCCCGATGCCCCGCATCTGCCGAACCCGGCGCCGATCGATGCTTATGGCAATGGCGGTTTCCGCTTTGGCGGCATGTCACACCGCGGCTCGCTGCTGTGCCTGCCGGACGGCATCTGGGCTTGGCCGCTAACCGGCGTGGGCGAACTGACCGAAGCGGCGCTGGCGCCGGTGTTCGAGCGGGCGCAGGCGCTCGATCTGTTTCTCATCGGCGCCGGGCGCGACCCTTACGCGCTGCCTGAGCCATTGCGGGCGCGCTTCCGCGCGCTGTCGATAGCGGTCGATTGCCTGGGCACCGGTCCGGCGGCGCAGACCTACAATATCCTGCTGGGGGAAAAGCGCCGCGTCGGCGCGGGACTGATCGCGGTCACTTGAACTAGACTGCGGCGATGCCGAACCATTTCGAACACTGCGCCGCGCTGGTGCGCGAGGCCGACCGGGATCGCTATCTGGCGACCCTGTTCGCGCCGGCCGTCCATCGCGACGCGCTGTGGTCGCTTTATGCCTTCAATGTGGAGATCGCGCGCGTGCGCGATCTGGCGCGCGAGCCGATGCCCGGCGAAATCCGCCTGCAGTGGTGGCGCGAGGTGCTCGCCGGCGAGCGCGACGGCGAGGCGGCCGCGCATCCGGTGGCGGCGGCGTTGCGCGCGACGCTTGAGCGCTACGGCCTGGCCAGCGACCGGCTCGTCGCCCTCATCGATGCGCGCGCCTTCGATCTCTACGACGAGCCGATGGCGACGCTGACCGATCTGGAAATCTACGGCATCAAGACCCAGTCGGCGCTGTTCGCCATGGCCGCGGAAATACTCGGCGCCGGCGGCGCGCCGGGCGAACTGCTGACGTTGGATGCCGGCATCGCCTATGCAATCGCCGGAATTCTGCACGGTTTCGGGCGGCACGCGGCACGCCGGCAGCTCTATGTGCCGCTCGATCTGCTCAACCGCCATCACGTCAACCGCGACGAGATTTTCGCCGGGCAGGCAGGCGATCCGTTGCGCGCCGCGCTCAGCGAGCTGCGCGCGGCAGCACGCCGGCACCTGGCATCGGCGCAAACGAAACTAGAATCGGCGCCGCCCGAAATCCTGCCGGCGCTGCTGCCGGCGGCGCTCGTCGGGCCGACGTTGCGGCGGATGGAGCGGGCGGGTCACCAGCCGTTCCAGGTCGAACCGGCATCGCCCTGGCGCCGGCAATGGCAGCTGTGGCGCGCGGCGCGCGATCCGGGGCGGATTTTCAAGGCTTAAGTTATTCCGCTGCGGCGGCCGGCAACTCGCCGGCAATCCAGCGCTCGAGATCGGCGAGCGCGCGCGCGCTGAGCGCGCCCTTGCGCGCCAGGTTCTTGGCCGAGCCGCGGCCGAATTTGCGGCCTTCCGGCGCGGCGGGTGCGGCGATCGGCGGGAACAGCCCGAAATTCACGTTCATCGGCTGGAACGAGGCCGGTCCGGCATCGATGGTCTCGATATGGCCGCCGGTGATGTGGGCGAGCAGCGCGCCATGCGCCGTGGTCGGCGGCGGCGGCGCAAGCGGCTCGCCGCGGCGCTCGGCGGCGGCAAAGCGCGCCGCGATCAGTCCGACGGCGGCGGATTCCACATAGCCCTCGCAGCCGGTGATCTGGCCGGCAAAGCGCCAGCGCGGATTGGATTTGAGCCGCAGTGTCGGGTCGAGCAGCTTGGGCGAATTAAGGAAGGTATTGCGGTGCAGGCCGCCGAGCCGCGCGAATTCCGCGTTCTGCAGGCCTGGAATGCTGCGGAAGATGCGCACCTGCTCGCCGTGTTTCAACTTGGTCTGAAAGCCGACCATGTTGAACAGCGTGCCGAGCCTGTTGTCCTGGCGTAGCTGCACGACGGCATAGGGCTTTGCGTCGGGCGCGCGCGGGTTGGTCAGGCCGAACGGCTTCATCGGGCCATGGCGCAACGTTTCGCGCCCGCGCTCGGCCATCACCTCGATCGGCAGGCAGCCGTCGAAATAGGGCGTCGCGGCCTCCCAATCGTGCAAGACGGTCTTGTCGCCGGCGAGCAGCGCGTCGATGAAAGCGTCGTATTGTTCGCGCGAGAGCGGGCAATTGATGTAGTCGGCGCCCGAGCCGCCCGGGCCGGCTTTGTCGTAGCGCGACTGAAACCAGGCCTCACCGAGATCGATGCTGTCGCGATGTACGATCGGGGCGATGGCATCGAAGAAGGCGAGGGCGTCTTCGCCGGTCAGCGCGCGGACCGAAGCGGCGAGATCGGGCGAGGTCAGCGGGCCGGTCGCGATGATGACGCTGTCCCAGTCGTCCGGCGGGCGCGCCACTTCGCCGCGCTCGAGCGTAATGAGCGGATGCGCGGCCAGCGCCGCGGAAACGGCGGCGGAAAAACCGTCGCGGTCGACCGCCAGCGCGCCGCCTGCCGGCACCTGATGGCCATCAGCCGCGCGCATCACCAGCGAGCCGAGCCGGCGCATTTCCTCATGCAGCAGGCCCACGGCGTTGTGGTCCTTGTCGTCGGAGCGGAACGAATTGGAACAGACCAATTCGGCGTAGCCGTCGGTCTTGTGCGCGGCGGTCGCGCGCAGCGGCCGCATCTCATGCAAGGTCACCAGCACACTCGCCTGCGCCAGCTGCCATGCGGCCTCCGAGCCGGCGAGGCCGCCGCCGATGACGTGGACGGATTTCAGGGTCATCCCGGCAAACTAGGCGTCCGCTCCGGGGGCGGCAACCCAACGAAAGCATTTTACATGGCGCATGATCTCATCCGAAAACCGGGTCCCACTTTTCGGGATCATGCGCTGAAACGAAAACGCCCGCGGTCTAAGCGCGGGCGGTTTCGAATTCGATGGTGCTTATGGCTTAGCGGCGGTGCGCCGAGTTCCACGCCACCCGCGGAATATCGCTGCGGCTGATGCCGATATCGGCGAGTTCGCGGTCGCCCAAGCGAGACAGCTCGGTCATGCTTTGGTTGTAGCGCTTCCACTCGCGAATCATTCGGACAATGTTTGTAAGCATAAATAGCCTCTTTCTCGTGTAACCGGCGTTGGACCGGCGATTTGGTTACCGGGAAAATAGGCATATTCGGCCGCTTGAAAAGCAATAATGTTGCGCTGCAGCAATGTAAAAAACGCATAGCTTAAGCAACTGATTATTAACAAGAACAGCCATTTTCGGTCATTTTTACCCGAACCGATGGGCGGCCGTCCCGGCGCCGCCCGCAATACTGTCGTCGCGGGCGGCAAAGCAGGGCGGCATCGTGTAGATTGCCCGCCCGCACGGCTGGGGACTTCATCGTTTTGACCTTGCAAGCAGAGGCGCGCCCGCTCGACCGCCGCGTCGTCATTACCGCGCTGGGCATCGCGCAGATCCTGGCCTGGGGCACTTCGTTCTATTTCCCGGCGGTGTTTGCCGGGCCGATCGTCGCCGATACCGGCTGGTCGCTCGGCTACGTGGTCGGCGGCACCTCGGTCGGCCTGCTGGTGGCCGGGCTGATCTCGCCGCAGGTCGGCCGCATCATCGACCTGCATGGCGGGCGGCCGGTGCTGCTGGCGAGTTCGCTGTTCTATGCCGCGGGCCTCGCCGGTATCGGTCTGGCGCCGGCGCTGCCGGTTTACCTGCTGGCCTGGGTACTGCTCGGCATCGGCATGGGCACCGGGCTCTACGACGCGGTATTCGCCGCGCTCGGCCGTCTCTACGGTAGCGGGGCGCGCGGGCCGATTACCAATCTCACGCTGTTCGGCGGCTTCGCCAGCACCGTCTGCTGGCCGCTGAGTGCCTTCATGATCGAGCACGCCGGCTGGCGCGGCGCCTGTTTCATCTATGCCGCGCTGCATCTGGTTGTCGCCCTGCCGCTGCAAATGGCGGTGATTCGGCGCGCGCCGAAGTCTGTCGCCGCGGCCGCAACGACCGCCGATGATGCGCAAGCGGTCGCGCCGGCGCGCATCGCCCATGAAACACTGATCTTCGCGCTGCTGGCGCTGGTGCTTTCGCTCGCGGCCGGCATCGGCTCGATCGTGGTGGTGCATTTGTTGATTTTCTTGCAGGCGAGGGGCGTGGACTTCGCGCTGGCGGTGAGCCTCGGCACGTTGTTCGGCCCGGCGCAGGTTGGCGCCCGCGTGGTGGAGCGCCTGTTCGGCAGCCGTTACCACCCGATCTGGACCATGATCGGCTCCTGCGGCTTGATGGCGGTCGGCCTGCTGCTGCTGGTCGGGCGATTTCCGATCCTGGTGATCGTCATCCTGCTCTACGGCGCCGGCTATGGCATTTCCTGGATCGGGCGCGGCACGTTGCCGCTGGCGCTGTTCGGCCCGGTGCGCTTTCCACGCCTGATGGGCAAGCTGGCGTTCCCCAGCCTGATCGTGCAGGCGCTGGCGCCGTCGGCCGGCGCGTTGTTGATCGAGGCCAGTGGAGCCGACGCGACCATCGGTGTATTGACGGTGCTGGCGCTGATCAATGTGGTGCTGATCGGCCTGTTATGGGCGGTATGCCGACCGCGGATAGCCACGGGCGCGTGACAATGCTGACATTGCAGACGCTGTATTTCGAGGATCTGTCGGTCGGCATGACCGAGCGGCTGACCAAGACCGTGGCATCGTCCGATGTGGTCGGCTTCGCCGAGGTCACCGGCGACCGCAATCCGATTCATCTGTCGGAGCATTTCGCGGCCAAGACGCCATTCGGCACTCGCATCGCGCACGGGCTCTATACCGCGAGCCTGATCTCGGCAGTGCTCGGCACGCGGCTGCCGGGTCCTGGCGCGGTCTACATCTCGCAGACGTTGAATTTCCGCGCGCCTGTGAAGATCGGCGACACTGTCGAGGTGAGCGTGGCGGTGGCCGAATTGATGCCGGAGAAATGCCGCGCGCGGCTCACTTGCACCTGCACGGTCGATGGCGAGATCGCGCTCGACGGTGAGGCCTGGGTGAAGGTGCCTTCGCGCACGGCTGGCGGCCGTCCGCTGCCGCGCGTGTAAGCTGCGCGGCGGCCAGATAAAGTTTCAACTGCCCGGCGGCGGCGCGAAGAAACAGCGCGGCGTGCCGTCCGGCCGCTTGCAGCGCCAATAGGCGCCGTCGGGCGAGGGCAGCGACTGGCTGTAGGGCACGATCTCGTTGACATTTTCCTGGTGCGTCGGGCCGTCGGCTGCATTGCCGGTGACGGCTTCGCCATAGGTGACCGGGCCGCGCAGCGAATAGCCGCCGCTGCCCGCTTTCACGGCGCTGGGCGAAACCACGCCGCAGTCCTCGGCGCCGCAGCACCATTCGCCGGCGGGATTCTTATAAGTTCCGCGGTTGATCCAGGTGTCGTGGGCCAGGGCGGCGGAACTCGCCAGCGAAACAGCAAGCACGAACAGGGAGCGCGTAAGAGTGCGCGGCATGGGTGGCCTCCATAAAAACCTCCCGGCTCAGCGTCTCTTGGTTGCTCCTCCCAGGCACTGACGAATTGCCGCCGGTTCGGCTCCAGAGCGGCTGCTTGCGCCCAACCTTGTGATCGGTTGTGACGAATCGTGTGAACAGAAAAATGCTAGCACGTTCCGGGCCACTCGGACGGTAGCATTGTGCGGAGCCGTATAACTGTTATGCAGCCAACGGAATGCGGCGGAAAAAACCACGATGTCAAGGCGTTGGGCGAAGCTTTGAAAAATGACGCGGAATTATTTGCGTGTCACAAACGACTTTTTTGCGGGCAGTCGCCTAATGACTGGGCAGGCGCGATGAAAGCCCCGTGGCAAATCTGGCGTGACCGGCGCGGCCGCCTGTCGCCGTTGCGCGTTGGCACGCTCGCCCTGCTGCTGTTCCCGCTCGCCAAGGCGCTGGTCGAGGCGCAAACCATCGTGCACGGCGCGCGCCCGCTCAACGACCTGATCCACCGCGCCGGCTTCTGGGCGCTGGTCTTTCTCGGCGTGACTTTGGCGGTGACGCCATTCCGGCGCATCGCGCGTTACGGCAATCTAATCGATGTGCGCCGTATTCTCGGTGTCGGGGCGTTTTGCTATATCGCGACCCATCTCACGCTGTTCACCGCCGACCAGATGTTCGACCTCGGCAAGGTCGTGCACGAGATCAGCCATCGTTGGTATCTGATCGTCGGCGGCACCGCCTGGCTCGGTCTCGCGACGCTGGCCGCGACCTCGACCGACGGCATGGTGCGCCGGCTGGGGCCGTTGCGCTGGCGGCGGCTGCACCAGGCGGTCTATGGCATCGCGCTGCTCGCGCTCGTCCATTATTTCCAGCAGACCAAGGCCGACGTCACGGTGCCGGTCTTCGCCGCCAGCCTGTTTTTGTGGCTGTTCGCGTACCGGCTGGTCGCCTGGTGGCAGGACACGAGCGAATTGTCCACGCTGACGCTGCTCGCGCTCGGCATCGCGGTGTCGCTGCTCACATTTGTCGGCGAGGCGGTCGGCATCGGCATCGCGTTCCATGTGTCGCCGATGCGCGTGCTCGACGTGGCGTTCGATTTCGATGTCGGCATCCGGCCGGGCTGGCAAGTGCTCGCCGCCGGCCTTGCGGTGGTCGGGATCGATTTTGTGCGGGCGCGCCGGGGCCGTTCGCCGCGTCCGCGCCCGGTCGCCGCCGAATAGCGCGAGGCGCCCTTCAAATCTTGCGGCTGTCATAGGCCCAGTGCAACAGCGCCTGGCGCTGGCGACGCCGGCACAGCAAGTCGCCCGGCTCGCAGTTCTTCTGGATTTGCCGCACGTGGCGGCGGATCGCCTTCCAGCGCGCGATCTGCCGGCGGTCCTCGTCCGGCAGGCGGCGGCCCAAATAGTAACGGCAATACCACTGGAACCAGCCGCGCGGATCGTCCGGGTGAATCCAGCCCTTGCGCCGCCATTCCGACAGCGGCTGGCTGGCATCGACGCCGAAGAAATTGAGCGCCGGGTCGCGGCCCGCGCTCGCGAGCTTGGCGCGCGCGAACCAGCTCTTGGGGAACTCGCGGCGGCAGTCGGTCATGTATTTGCCGCCGAACACGCCGAGCCGCAGCATCTCGGCCGGCGTCAGTTGCGGCTTGAATGCGGGATCGAAGCCGCGCCCAACCGGCGGCCGTCAGCACGATAGCGATAGCCGTTCTGCATCTTGTCGCGGACTATGACGGTGCGTTTGCGCATAGCGGGCAAGCCATGCCGCGCGGATTGCGCCATGTCAAAGCGGACCGCGGCCGCGCGGCTATCGTTTGCGCAACCGTGGGGACGCCCATGTCGAAAATCGCCATTGTGGTCGGCAATCCGATGCGCGACAGCTATAGCGAGGCGCTCGGCCAGGCCTATCTGCGCGGCGCCGAAAGCGGCGGGCACGAGGCCAAGCTGTTCCTGCTCGCGCGCATGAATTTCGACGCCATCCTGCGCGAAGGCTATCGCCGCGAGCAGCCGCTCGAGCCCGACCTGGTGGCCGCGCGCCAGGCCTTGCAGGCCAGCGACCACCTGGTGTTCGTGTTTCCGCTCTGGGCCGGCGACATGCCGGCGATCCTGAAGGGCTTCATCGAGCGCGTGCTGCAGCCCGACCTGCTGGCGATCCAACGCCGCGGCGACAAGGCGAACTGGAAAATCTTCAAGGGCAAGTCGGCGCGCATCATCATGACCATGGGCATGCCGGGCTGGTTCTATCGCTGGTACTACGGCGCGCATGCGCTCAAGCTGCTGCGGCGCAACGTGCTGCATCTGATCGGCGTCTCACCGGTGCGCTCCACCGTCTACGGCATGATCGAGGCGGTCGGCGACCAAACGCGCAAGCAGTGGCTGCGCGAGGTCGAGGCGCTCGGCCACCAGGCGCAGTAGCGAAATCGTCAGCGCAGCAGATCCGCATATTCCGGGTGCCTCGCGATGTAGCCGGCGACGAACGGGCAGAGCGGCTTCACCGTCAGGCCTTGCGCGCGCGCGAGGTCGAGCAGGCCGCGCGCCAGCGCCGAGCCGATGCCGCGGCCGTTGAGCGCCGCCGGCACCTCGGTGTGCAGGATGGTGAGGGTGCCGTCGTCGCGCCGGTAGTTGGAGAACGCGACCTGGCCGTCGGCGTCGAGCTCGAAGCGCTGGCGTTGCGCGTTGTCGCGAACGTTATTGGACATGGCCACATTTCCCTGAACATTCATGCGTGACTTGAGCTCACGACGCGTGCCGCGGTCATGCGCGCTCGCATCACGGTTCGCTGACGAGCGTCAGGCCGTTGAGCACCTGATCGAGCGCGGCGAGCTCGACCGCATTGATGCCCGGCTGCGTGACGACCCAGACCTGCGCCCAGACGGTCGGCTGCAGACGGACGAGCACGATCTTCGCCTTGCGCGCCAGCCCGCGTTTGGCCGGGATCATGCCGTTAAATGTCGTGCCCCGGAAAAACACCGCGCCCTTCGGGTCCGAGATGCGCGCGGGGCCCTGGCCGTCGATCTGCTCGATGCCGGCGATTTTGGCGACTTCGCCGGCCACCGCGCTGTCGGGCTGGTCGCGATATTTGTCGTCCGCCAGGATGCCGATGTAGATGAGCGCGTGCGGATAGGGCGGCACCAGCAGCAGCCCGCCGCGGCTTGTCCGTCTTCGATTGCCAGCCTTTCGGCAGATCGACCTGGAAGGCGTGTTTGCCCGCCGGCGGAAACCGCAACGCGCCGGCATGCGCGGCGCCCGCCGCGACGGCGGCGATGAGGCCGAGAAGCAGAACGAGACGGCGCATCCTGAAAGCCCGCGCGAGCGCAACCCGGCCGCCATGATCGCCAGTTTCCCGGGCGCTGTCCATTATTCGCGTGCTCGTCGTTTCAATCATGCAGGCAAGCTCCATCGTTCTCGCGGCGCCAATGCGCCCGAGCTTTTAGGTGATGCCCTCGCTTTCGAAAAAGCGAGGGGGACGGCGCGCCAAGGGGCGCAAGCAGTCCGTCTGTGCACGCGTCTTGCGGACGCGTGGCGCCTCTCGGCGCGCCGTCGCGGCGATTTCTGTCCCTGGCGCCGTAGCTTCCGGGCGGAAACGGAGCCCTGCTGGGCCCCCGATCCGGGCGGCTTCCGCCGCCCTTCGTCTCCGCCTCGTCCAGCCATTGAAGGCAGGCCCCCGTAGTGGGGCCGGACGGCTGGCCAGGGCCTCCCGAGTGCGCGGCCTGCGAAGCCACGCCCGCGGGCGCCGGCCCGAACCCCACGAACGGTGCAACCGGTTCGCGTCCCCTCGGGGGATCGGGCAATGAGGATTATATGCCTAGATGGGCGGGCGGGGATAAGTTTTTTTGAATTTGGCGCAATCTGCGGATGCTATTCTCGAATCGGCGGGGATAAATTTTCGCGGGCGCCGGCGCGAGGGTGGGCGGTGGGTGAGGCGTCGTGGGAGTGAGCGCCAAATGCGCGCGAGGCTCGCTGCGGTGCTGGCGGCGCATGCAGGCGAGGGTTGTTATGCGAGAGGTATTGGGAGAAATCAGCCAGCCGTAGCTTGGCTATAAATCGTTTTCACTCAGGCCGGTGTGTTTCGCGATGCGTGCCAACATACGCCGGCCGATCTCGTCGCCGTCATGAAAGGCGAACACGAAGTCGGGCCAGCCCGGGCGCTGCAACGTGCGGTGCGATCCGCTTTGCCGCTTGATGCCCCAGCCGATCCGCAACAGCGCCGCCAGCACCCGCGACGCCTTGGCGGCCGGCCAGCGGCTCATGCAAGCTGGAACATGCCGGCGAGGTCTTGCGGCAACGCCTCGCCGCTCTCGACGCGCTCGGCAATGACCCGCAACGCGAGCGCCGTCGCCTTGGAGCGGGCCTCGACATCCGTCGCGCCATAGCTGAGCACGCCGGGCAGGGCCGGCACTTCTGCCAGCCAGCGGCCGTCTTCCTCGCGTTCGGTTTCAATGCGCAGCATGCGCGAATAGATAGCATCGATGCGCCGGTTTGTCATGGCCGGGCTTGAGTTTTCCGTTCGTCCCTGCGACCCGGCCTTCGCTCGCTTCGCGCGCTACGGCGGGTTCGAGTTCGCCGAAGCGCGGAGCGCGCAGGCGGAAAGCGGGGACCCAGCGCTGGATTCCCGCTGGCGCGGGAATGAACGGAGAATGTGTTAGGCTAGCTTGTAGCCCGCATGAGCAAAGCGAATGCGGGGACAATCTCACCGCGAGTGCCGATCCCGGATTTCGCTACGCTCATCCGGGCTACGCTTGCCGACGACCTTCCCACCGTCATAGTTCAGCTGGGCGACATGTGCGCTTCTCTGCGCTCCATGAATTTCGGCGTTACTGCGATCTTCGGATACGTCGCTTCCTTATGTTCTCTTATGGATGAACACAACTTTTCATACAGACCGCCCAATCGTTCGACGTTGAGCATATCCTGCGCAATGTTCCTGAATACCCGAGCAAACGGTCTGTTCCTGTAAGGAGCGAAGAGTTTGTCAAGTTTTATGCCCATTCCGACACTGACGCCTGTTAGACCCAGAGATATAGATACTTGCAGGCCACCTTCAGTCGAAACACCGAATTTCTTCATGAGCGAATTACATGACTGCTCTAGAAGTCTCAGAATGCTATTGACCTCGGCATATCTATCCTGGCTTGTGAGGTGATTGAGGTTGTGAAGTATGACGCGGCAATCACGAAAATCGCTTTTGTTTCTCATTTGGAGTGCGTGATCGATGCACTGCTTGGGATTGTCGCAAATCGATATCAGATAAGCCGTGAAGAATGGCAACTTCATTGCAAATTTGGCTCTGCCGCTCGTATCTACGATTTTCGCCAATGTGTCTTGCGATCTGGCCTTTAGCTTTTCCAGAAGACTGTTGACCTGAGATCGCGATTCTAGCCGGCAGCAGCTCTCACAGAAGGCGTCGCGAAGCGGTGCTAGGAAAGCATCTGCGCCCTTCTTAGCGGCGATGGCGTTGTAGAAGTGCGATCTTTCAGCCGCCCAGCCGTAACCAAAAATACAACGATCCAGGAGGCTCCAGGATGAATTTCCTTTGTAATGCAAATTTCCCGACGCAAAGGCTTGAACGAGGTCTTTTACGTCGGAAATTTCAGGGTGCCCTTTGACAGAAACCGTCGTCGAAATATCCTCACCCGCGATTACGGCACCGGCATTGGCGTTCTCGTTCCTAAAGACACTATCGATTGCTCTCTCATAAACAGCAAGTCATTCCCGCCCGGACCTTCGAGCATCACTTCATCAGTTGCGTCGAAGGCAGTCTGATCGAAAGCTGAACTGTCAAAAGCTGCCATACGCGAATAGGTGTTCGCAGAAGAGATCGGTGCGGCTGCATGGTTCCCGCGCTGTTTCAGTTCGAAGTCTTGGCTGAATTCGCTACCCTCGCACCAACTCAAAGTCCGAATTGACCGTGGCTATTGCATTGCACGACTTGTCGTCGTGAACAGTTACCAGCGCGCCCGTTCGGTCCCTAAATTTCAGGCCGACCGATTGCCAGTACGTGAGCCCCTTTTCCTTATAGATCCAATCCGCCATGTGGAAGAGCGAGATTGCGCTGTGGAACGCATTTCGCACATTCCCCTGGTCATCCTGGAAGTCCTTAAGGTCAGGCAGCACGAACTCGTTCCAGTATTTGCTGCAGGTGTCGATTTTCGCTTTCATAAGTGCTCACGCTGACCAGCTGAACGCCTCTTACTCCGCCGCCTCTGCTCGCCCTTCTTGCGCTTGTTCTCCCGCCGCCCCAGCACCGGCTTCAGAAACTGCCCGGTGTAACTGCGCGCCGACCTTCACAATATCCTCCGGCGTGCCCTGCGCCACGATCTCGCCGCCGCCGTCGCCGCCTTCCGGGCCGAGGTCGATGATCCAGTCGGCGGTCTTGATCACTTCCAGATTGTGCTCGATCACCACCACGGAATTGCCGGTCTCCACCAGCTCGTGCAGCACGTCGAGCAGCTTGGCGACGTCGTGGAAGTGCAGGCCGGTGGTCGGCTCGTCGAGAATATAGAGCGTGCGGCCGGTGGCGCGCTTCGACAGCTCCTTGGCGAGCTTGACGCGCTGCGCCTCGCCGCCCGACAGCGTGGTGGCCTGCTGGCCGACATGGATGTAGTCGAGGCCGACGCGGTGCAACAGCGCCAGCACGTCGCGCACGCGCGGCACCGCCTTGAAGAATTCCAGCGCCTCTTCCACCGTCATGTCGAGCACGTCGGCGATCGACTTGTCGCGGAACAAAACCTCCAGCGTCTCGCGGTTGTAGCGCTTGCCCTTGCAGACGTCGCAGGTGACGTAGACGTCGGGCAGGAAGTGCATCTCGATCTTGATGACGCCGTCGCCCTGGCAGGCCTCGCAGCGGCCGCCCTTGACGTTGAACGAGAAGCGGCCGGGCTCGTAGCCGCGCGCCTTGCTCTCGGGCAGGGCGGCGAACCATTCGCGGATCGGCGTGAAGGCGCCGGTGTAGGTCGCCGGGTTGGAGCGCGGCGTGCGGCCGATCGGCGACTGGTCGATGTCGATGATCTTGTCGATGTGTTCGAGACCCTCGATGCGGTCGTGCGCGGCGGGGGCGAGCGAGGCGCCGTTGAGCTTGCGCGCCACCGCGTTGTAGAGCGTGTCGATCAGCAGCGTCGACTTGCCGCCGCCGCGAGACGCCGGTGACGCAGGTGAACAGGCCGAGCGGGATTTCGGCGTCGATGTTCTTGAGATTGTTGCCGCGCGCGTTGACCACCTTGATGGTGCGCCGCTGGTTGGGGGCTTTGCGCTCGAGCACCGGCACGCTCAGCTCGCCGGAAAGATATTTGCCGGTCCAGGAGCGCGGCGCGGCGATCAGGTCGTCGACGCTGCCTTCCGCCACGATGTGGCCGCCGTGGATGCCGGCGCCGGGGCCGATGTCGAGCACATGATCGGCGGTGCGGATGGCGTCCTCGTCGTGCTCGACCACGATCACGGTGTTGCCGAGGTCGCGCAGGCGCTTGAGGGTCTCCAACAGGCGCGCGTTGTCGCGCTGGTGCAGGCCGATCGACGGCTCGTCGAGCACGTAGAGCACGCCGGTGAGGCCGCTGCCGATCTGCGAGGCCAGGCGGATGCGCTGGCTCTCGCCGCCGGAGAGCGTGCCGGAGGCGCGCGCCAGCGTGAGATAATCGAGGCCGACATCGACCAGGAATTTCAGCCGCTCGCGGATTTCCTTCAGCACGCGGGTGCCGATTTCGTTCTGCTTCGCGCTCAGGTCCTTGGGCAGCTCGGTGAACCACTCGCCGGCGCGTCTGACCGACAGTTCGGCGATCTCGGAGATGTTCTTGCCGGCGATCTTGACGCAGAGCGCTTCCGGCTTCAGCCGCGCGCCGTGACAGGCCGCGCAGGGCACGTCGGTGAAATATTTCTGCAAATCCTCGCGCGCCCACTCGCTCTCGGTTTCCTTGAAGCGGCGCTCGAGGTTGGTGATGACGCCCTCGAACGGCTTCTTGGTGGTGTAGCCGCGCAGGCCGTCGTCATAGACGAATTTGATGTCGTCCTCGCCCGAGCCGTACAGGATGGCGTCCTGCGTCTTCTTCGCCAGGTCCTTCCATTTGGTGTCGAGCGTGAAGCGGTAGTGCTTGGCGAGCGCGTCGAGCGTCTGGATGTAATAGGGCGACGACGATTTCGCCCAGGGCGCGATGGCGCCCTTGCGCAAGGTGGCGTCGGCGATCGGGGATGACCAGGCTGGCGTCGATGTGCTGCTCGAGCCCGAGCCCGCCGCATTCCGGACAGGCGCCGAACGGATTGTTGAACGAGAACAGCCGCGGCTCGATTTCCGGAATGGTGAAGCCGGACACCGGGCAGGCGAATTTCTCCGAGAAGATCAGGCGCTCGGCGTTGGCATTGCGGCCGCGATTGGCCGCGGCGCCCGTCGCCTTCGTGTCGGCGAGTTCGACCACCGCCAGGCCGTCGGCGAGCTTCAGGCACTGCTCGAGCGAATCCGCCAGCCGCGTGCCGATGTCGCTCTTCACCACCAGGCGGTCGACCACCACGTCGATGTCGTGGGTGAACTTCTTGTCGAGCGGCTTGACGTCCTGGATTTCGTGGAAGGCGCCGTCGATCTTGACGCGCTGATAGCCCTTGCGCAGGAAGTCGGCGAGCTCCTTGCGGTACTCGCCCTTGCGGCCGCGCACGACCGGCGCCAGCACATAGATGCGCGTGCCGTCGGGCAGCGCCAGCACGCGGTCGACCATCTGCGACACGGTCTGGCTTTCGATCGGCAGACCGGTCGCCGGCGAGTAGGGCACGCCGATGCGCGCCCACAGCAGGCGCATGTAGTCGTAGATCTCGGTGACGGTGCCGACGGTCGAGCGCGGGTTCTTCGAGGTGGTCTTCTGCTCGATGGAGATGGCCGGCGACAGCCCGTCGATCTGGTCGACGTCCGGCTTCTGCATCATTTCGAGGAACTGCCGCGCGTAGGCCGACAGGCTCTCGACGTAGCGGCGCTGGCCTTCCGCATAGATGGTGTCGAAGGCGAGCGAGGACTTGCCCGAGCCCGACAGGCCGGTGAACACCACCAGCCGGTCGCGCGGAATGGCGACGTCGATGTTCTTCAGATTGTGCTCGCGCGCGCCGCGGATGCTGATGGCGCGGGCATCGCTGCGGGACGGCTTGGGCTCGGCCATGGCACCTGGACTTGCGGCGCCGCCGGGCGCCTTTGGCTGGGGGATCGGGTATCGGCAAGGAACGTAGTAAGAACGGTGCGGATTTGCCAGTGCGCCCCCACGATTGCGGTTGAAAACCGCCGCCAAAAGCGAACGGCCGGCGCGAGGCCGGCCGTTGCTGGTTTGCTTGCAAGCCGCGCTCGGCGGCGCGCTAAACCTAGAAGCGATAATTCAGGCCGAGTTTCACGACATTGATGGCCTGATCGACGTGGAAACTCCACGGATCCGGCGGGCTCGCGTATTGATAGTTCCACCACACATCGTGGAAGCCGAACTTGATGTAGTTGTATTCGACCTTGACCGACCAGTGCGGCGCGAAGCCGTATTCCCAGCCGCCGCCGATCGTCCAGCCCGAGCGGGTGATCTTGTCGGAATAGCTGATGCCGCTCAGCGTCATGTCGTAGCTGCCGCGATCCCAGGCAGCGCCGCCCTTCACATAAATCAGCGAATTGTCGAAGGCGTAGCCGATGCGGGCGGTCGCGGTTGCGATCCAGTCGAGCTTCGTGTTTTGGAAATAGCTGGAATACGCGTGGTCGCCTTTAGCGCCCGTGAAACTGAAATCGCCCTCGGCCCCGACAACCCACACGCCCATCTGATAATCGCAGCCGAACTGACCGCCACCGAGGACTCCGCTGGTACGGTGCGAGCCATAATCCTGGTTGTAATCGGTGCCGGCGTAATAGCCGTAGTTCCATTGCTCGTGCGCGCTGCCATAGCCGATGTTGCCGCCCACGTAGCAGCCGGTCCAATTAAAGACGGCCGGAGCCGGGGGTGGCGCTTTATAGGCGGGCGCAGGCGCAGGCGCGGCCATGTCCGCAGCCATCGCAAGGCTTGAACTCAGTACGACCGCCGCAGCAGCGGTAAGAATTCGGCGCATGCTCGCCTCCTCGATCTAATGGTGAGCCGTTGGCGAATATTACCGCGTGCGTAATACCAGGATAAGCCGTTATTTGAAAAATCCCCGGGGACGAGCAGCCTATGTTGCGCTACGGCAACAAGATCCGGCGAAGCAGCGGCGGAACCCATATGCCGTGCTTGATGCAAAACGGTGTACTGCGCGGATCGAGAAATGCAAATTAGCGGCCCGAAACAGTTGCGCGGCGGCGTGAAAACGGCTAGAACATAACAAGAACTCGCGCGGCGGGCCGTTATCCGCCCGCAACGGCCGAGCGCCCAGAAGGCCTGTGGATTAAGGCCGAACGAGCTTGCCGCACCCCGGGCGAGGTCTAGGGTGAGCAGTCATTCCAGGGGGCCGCCGGCGGCAGGCGGCGCCGTCAACGGCGACCGGCGGCGGCTTTCGGCAAGCCGCCAGGACCGTAGGTCGTCACGCGGAGAGCATCATGGCAGGTAGCGTCAATAAGGTGATCCTCATCGGCAATCTCGGTGCGGATCCGGAAATTCGCCGCACCCAGGACGGCCGTCCGATCGCGAATTTGCGGGTGGCCACCTCGGAAAGCTGGCGCGACAAGACCACCGGCGAGCGCAAGGAAAAAACCGAGTGGCACCGCGTGGTGATCTTCAACGAAGGCCTGTGCAAGATCGTCGAGCAATATCTCAAGAAGGGCTCGAAGGTTTACCTGGAAGGCGCGCTGCAGACGCGCAAATGGCAGGACAAGGACGGCCACGACCGCTATTCGACCGAAGTGGTGCTGCAGGGCTTCAATTCGCAGCTCACCATGCTCGATACGCGGGGCGGCGGCGGCGCGGGCGCCGACAGCGGGGACGACTTCGGCTCCAGCGGGCCGAGCGCGGCGCGCGAGCGCAAGCCGGCGCTGGCCGGCGCCGGCAAGTCCGGTGACATGGACGACGAGATTCCGTTCTGAACGTGCGACGGATGCGGTCCGGATAGCTTCTCCCGTTCGTGCCCCGCGGTGAGCGGGGATCCACTGCGATAAGCTGAACTACTCACCCGACGCACTGCGATTCGCCGACCTCTGCCTGCGGGAGAGTGAGCACGGGTTTAGCTTCACCCCGCCAGCGCCGCGCGGGCGCCGTCGATCACGTATTGCACGGCGAGCGCGGCCAGCAGCACGCCGAGCAGGCGCGACATCACCACATTGGCGGTGGTGCCGAGCAGCTTCATGATGCGCGCGGCGAGCGTGAACACGAGCAGGCAAAGCGCCAGCACGACGGCGACGACGCCGAGCAGAATGGCCAAGTGCAGCGGCTCGCCGCCGGCGCGGCCGGCCAGCAGCACGGTGGCGGTGATCGCGCCGGGGCCCGCCATCAGCGGAATGGCGAGCGGGAAGGCGGCGATGTTGCGCACGTGCTCGTCGAGCGCTTGCTCGGCCTGTTGCGATTGCCGGGTGATGCGCACGCCGAACACCATTTCCGACGCGATCGAGAACAGCAGCAAGCCGCCGGCGATGCGGAATGCCGGCAGCGAGATCGACAGGGTGCGCAGCAGCCAGTCGCCGATCAGCGTGCTGCCGGCGAGAATGAACGCGGCGTTCAAACAGGCCCGCAGCGCCACGTTGCGGCGCGCACGCTCGGGCAGGCCGTTGGTGATGGCGACAAAGGCCGGCACCAGGCCGAGCGGATCGACCACGACCACCAGCGTGACCAAAGCGGAGATGAGGAACTCGACCGGCATGGGTTTCGCGTAGCGGCCGCTTTCGGTGCGGTCAAATGGGCTGCGGAAACCGCGCCGATATGTGGCCGTTTTGCGGCCCGCGGCGCGGCTCCGAAAAAGCCGAATAAGCCTTTGAAACGCAACGGAATAATAGCCTGTATCGGGCGCGAATTCGGATGGCGTCGCGGGGGTGAATCAGTTAAGAAAATGAGTCCGTAAAATACCCACAGGAAGCCAGCTTTGGCCGACATCGAAAATCCAAAATCGGGGGACGGCAGTCCCTCCGATATCCGCCCCGTCTCGATCACCGAGGAGATGAAGCGCTCGTATCTCGATTACGCCATGAGCGTGATCGTGTCGCGGGCGCTGCCGGATGCGCGCGACGGCCTCAAGCCGGTGCACCGGCGCATCCTCTATTCGATGAACGAGCAGGGCCATACGCCCGACAAGAAATACGTGAAATCGGCGCGCGTGGTCGGCGACGTGATGGGCAAATATCACCCGCACGGCGACCAGGCGATCTACGACGCGCTGGTGCGCATGGCGCAGGATTTCTCCATGCGCCTGCAACTGATCGACGGGCAGGGCAATTTCGGTTCGGTCGACGGCGATCCGGCGGCGGCCATGCGCTACACCGAATGCCGGCTGGCCAAGCCCGCGATGGCGCTGCTCGACGACATCGACAAGGACACCGTCGACTTCCAGGCCAATTATGACGGCAACGAACACGAGCCGGTGGTGCTGCCGGCGCGCTATCCCAATCTCCTGGTCAACGGCGCCGGCGGCATCGCCGTCGGCATGGCGACCAATATTCCGCCGCATAATCTCGGCGAACTGATCGACGCCTGCGTGGCGCTGATCGGCGATCCGGCTTTGAGCATCGACGATCTCAATGCCATCGTGCTGGGGCCGGATTTCCCGACCGGCGGCATCATCCTCGGCAAGCGCCGGCATCCGCAGCGCCTATCAGACCGGCCGCGGCTCGATCATCATGCGCGGCAAGGTCGCGTTCGAGACCATCCGCAAGGAACGCGAAGCCATCGTCATCACCGAGATTCCCTATCAGGTGAACAAGGCGTCGATGGTCGAGCGCATCGCCGAACTGGTGCACGAGAAGAAGATCGACGGCATCGCCGACCTGCGCGACGAGTCGGACCGCGACGGCTACCGCGTGGTGATCGAGCTCAAGCGCGACGCCGAACGCGATGTGGTGCTCAACCAGCTCTACCGCTTCACGCCGCTGCAATCCTCGTTCGGCGCCAACATGGTGGCGCTCGACGGCGGCCGCCCGCTGCTGATGACGCTGAAGGACCTGCTGGTCGCCTTCGTCGCCTTCCGCGAAGAGGTGGTGTCGCGCCGCACCAAGCATCTGCTCGGCAAGGCGCGCGACCGCGCCCATATCCTGGTCGGCCTCGCCATCGCGGTGGCCAATATCGACGAGGTGATCAAGCTGATCCGCGCCTCGACGGACGCCAACGAGGCGCGCGACGCCTTGATGGCGCGCGAATGGCCGGCGACCACGGCGGCCACCCTGATCGAATTGATCGACGATCCGCGCCACAAAGTCAGCTCGGCAGGCACCGCGCGGCTGTCGATCGAGCAGGCCAAGGCTATCCTCGATCTGCGCCTGCAACGCCTCACGGCGCTCGGCCGCGACGAGATCAAGGCCGAGCTCGACAAGCTCGCCAGCGAGATCGCCGATTACCTGGAAATCCTGCGCTCGCGCGCGCGCATCCAGACCATCATCAAGGACGAACTGGCGGCGCTGAAGAAGGAATTCGCCACCCCGCGGCGCACCGTGATCGCGGAACAGGAGGCCGAGGTCGAGGACGAGGACCTGATCCAGCGCGAGGACATGGTCGTCACCGTCTCGCATCTCGGCTACATCAAGCGGGTGCCGCTCTCGACCTATCGCGCGCAGAAGCGCGGCGGCAAGGGCCGCGGCGGCATGCAGGTGCGCGAGGAGGATTTCGTCTCGCGGCTGTTCGTCGCCTCCACCCATACGCCGGTGCTGTTCTTCTCCTCGGCCGGCCAGGTCTACAAGGAAAAGGTCTGGCGGCTGCCGCTGGCGGCGCCGCAGGCGCGCGGCAAGGCGCTGATCAACATCCTGCCGCTCGATCCGGGCGAGACCATCACCACCATCATGCCGCTGCCCGAGGACGAGGCGACCTGGGGCCAGCTCGACGTGATGTTCGCCACCACCAAGGGCAATGTGCGGCGCAACAAACTGTCGGATTTCGAGAAGATCAGGCCGTCCGGCATCATCGCCATGAAGCTCGACGACGGCGACGCCATCGTCGACGTGCAGATCTGCACCGAGAAGGACGACGTGCTGCTGACCGCCGGCGGCGGCCAGTGCATCCGTTTCGCGGTGCCGGAGGTGCGCGTGTTCTCCGGGCGCACCTCGGACGGGGTGCGCGGCATCGCGCTGGCCAAGGACGACAAGGTGATTTCCATGTCGATCCTGAGCCACGTCGAGGTCACCGCCGAGGAGCGCGCCGCCTATCACAAGCGCGCCAGCGCCATCCGCCGCGGCACCGAAGCCGAGGAGGCGGCGCCCGACGCCGAGGAGACGGTCGACAGCGCCATCGAGCTGGGCGAGCAGCGTTACGTCGAATTGTCGGCGGCCGAGCAGTTCGTGCTGACGCTGTCGGAGCGCGGCTACGGCAAGCGCTCGTCGTCGTATGAGTACCGCACCACCGGCCGCGGCGGCAAAGGCATCGTGGCGATGTCGCTGACGGCGAAAACCGGCCGCATCGTCGGCTCGTTCCCGGTGGAGGAGGCCGACCAGGTGATGCTGGTGACCGACGCCGGCAAGCTGATCCGCACGCCGGTTGCCGGCATCCGCATCGCCGGGCGCTCGACGCAAGGCGTGATCGTGCTCAACACCGCCGAGGACGAGCGCGTGGTGTCGGTCGAGCGGCTGAGCGAGGAAGAGGAAGAGTAAGTAAGCCTGTCATGGCCGGGCTTGTCCCGGCCATCCCGATAAGGGAATTATTGGCATTGCCCAACTAAGCGGGATGCCCGGCACAAGGCCGGGCATGACACCATCATGAACTGGACTCTCTTCACCGCCTTCCTGCTGATCTCGGCCGTGCTGTTCCTCACGCCGGGGCCGATCGTCACGCTGATCGTCGCGACCGGCGCGCGCCGCGGCATCCGCGCCGCGCTGCTGACGGTGGCCGGCGCCAGCGCCGGCAATGCCGTGCTGGTCGGCTGCATCGCGGTCGGGCTCGGCTGGATTCTGAAAACCTCGGCGGAGATTTTCGATTACCTGCGCTGGATCGGCGCCGCCTATCTGGTGTTCCTCGGCATCCAGGCCTGGCGGCATGCCGGCGCCAAGAGCGAGGCGGCGGCGCCCGGCGCCCATGTGCACGCCTGGCGCGGCTTCATCGTCGCCATCACCAATCCGAAGACGATCGCCTTCTTCACCGCCTTCCTGCCGCAGTTTCTCGATCCGACGCTGCCGGTCGAGCGGCAATTGCTGGTGATGTGCGCCGTGTCGGTGACGCTCGGCACCTGTCTCGATTCCGGCTGGGCCGTTGCCGCCGGCCTCGGCCGCGCCTGGTTCCTCAAGCCCAAGCACAACCGGCTGCTCGACCGGGTATCCGGCGCGGTGCTGATCGGCGGCGGGATTTGGCTCAGCCTGGTGCGGCGGCCGGGATAATTCTCGCTGCGCGTCGCCCGCGTCAGCGATCGGCCAAGGCAAGCTTGGCGCCGAGCGCGACAAACGCGCCGGCAAAACTGCGGCGCATCCAGGTCATGACCCGCGGACGCGAGATCACGTGGTCGCTGACCGACGCGGCGAACAGCCCGTAGCCGACGAACACCACGAAAGTCATCAGCATGAAGACCGCGCTCAGTTCGAGCATGCGCGCAAGCGGATGCAGTTCGCCCGCGCTCACGAACTGCGGCAGGAACGCCAGAAAGAAAATCGAAAGCTTCGGATTGAGCAAGTTGATCAGGATGGCGGTCACGATGGTCTGCGCCGCCGAACGGGCGTCCAGGTGCTTTTCCACCTGCAAGGTGCCGCGCTCGCGCAGGGTGTTCCAGGCCATATACAACAGATACGCGACGCCCAGATATTTGAAGGTTTGGAAGGCCACTGCGCTGGTGTGCAGGAGCGCCGCCAGTCCCATGGTCGCGGCGGCCATGTGCGGGACAATACCGATGGTGCAGCCGAACGCGGCCACGATGCTTGCGCGTGAGCCGCGCGCGAGCCCCGTCGCCAGCGTGTAAAGCACGCCGGTGCCGGGCGAGACGATGACGATGAGCGAGGTGATCAGGAATTCGACGCTCATGGCCAACGCCTCCGTTGCTGCGGTAAATTTGCGGCAGCCGCCAGCGTGGCGCTCCGCGGCGCAATCGGCAAGATCAATCAATTCATCTTCAGATCGAGCGACTCGATGATCGGCTGCCACTTTGTCCGTTCGCTCGCCATGTAATCGGCGAGATCCTTCGGGCTGCCGCCGCGCGGTTGCGCGCCGAGTTTGGCGAGCGTGCCTTTCATCGGCTCGGACACCAGCGCGGCGTTGGCGGCGCTGTTGAGCTTGGCGACGATCGCCGGCGGCGTCTCCTTCGGCGCCAGCAGCGCGGTCCAGGCGCCGGTGGTGAGTGCCGGGTAGCCGGCTTCGATCATGGTCGGAACGTCGGGCAGTTCGGCCGCCCGCGTGGTTCCGCCGACGGCGAGCGCGCGCAATTTGCCCTGGCGCACGAGCTGCAACGACGTGCCGATGGTGTCGAAAGTCATTTGCGTCTCGCCGGTCATCACCGCCTGCAAGGCGAGGCCGCCGCCCTTGTAGGGCACGTGCACGATTTGCGCGCCGGTGATCTTCTTGAACAGCTCGGAAGCCAGATGCGGCAGCGTGCCGATGCCGCCGGTCGAATAATTGAGCTTGCCGGGATTGGCCTTGGTGTAGGCGATCAGCTCGGCCACGGATTGCACCGGCAGTTTCGGATCGACCACGAGCAATTGCGGCGTCACCCCGATCAAAACGATGGGCGCGAAACTGGCGGCGTCGTAGCCGGCATTGTGAAAGATCAGCGGGCTCATGATCAGTCCACTGACCGACGACACCATCAGCGTATAGCCGTCCGGCGCGGCCTCGGCCGCCAGGCGCGAGCCCAGCGTGTTGCCGGCGCCCGGCTTGTTCTCGATGAAAACCGTCTGGCCGAGCTGCGACTGCAGGCCGTTGCCGATGAGGCGCGCCATCACGTCGACCGGGCCGCCCGGCGGCGTCGGCACGATGATGCGGACCTGGCGGTCCGGGTAAGACTGGGCGAATACCGGCATAGCGCACAGCAGCGCTATGGCCACAAGCACGAGCCGGCGCATGATGAAGTCCTCCCGCGGGATCTTGGATGCCCCTGGCGGGCTAGTCTTAGCGTGCGACCCACCCTGTCATTCCGGGCCTGAGCAAAACGAGCAAACGTAAGACGAATGTCCGCTTGCGGGGGGGCGGACATTGCTGCAGATCAAGGCCGGCGCCACCTTGATAAAGGCGCTGATCGCGGGCGAGATCGACAGCGTCGAAGTTGGTGCAGGGGAGTTGGTCGTGGCGGCGGCGCGCGGCACCGGCGTCAAAATAGTCGGCTGCACCTGGCCGGGCGTACCGCATGTCGTCCTGGCCAAGGCCGAGATTAAGACGCCGGCCGATCTCAAGGGCAAGACTGTCGCTATTTCCTCGCCCGGCTCGCTGCCCGATCTCTTGTTCCGCGCCATGTTGGACGCCGAGAAAGTCCCGGTTTCAGAAGTAAAGTTCGCGAGCCAGGGTGCCGATCTCGATCGCTACAAATCGCTGGTCGCCGGTATCACCGACGCCGCCGTAGTGTCGAATGAATTCGCGGCGGTAATGCCGTCGAACATTAAAGTGCTGATGCAGGCCAATGTCGTCGTTCCGAAATTCATCCGCGTGTGCGTGGCTACCAGCAGCAAAGTGCTCATTGAGCGTCGCGACGATCTGGTGAAGTTTATCGCGGCGGAAATGGATGCCTACCAATTTGCCACAACCCACCGCGCAGAGACCATCAAGCTGGCGCACGAGATGACCCACGCCAAGCCGGATGACAAACGCGCCGAATTCATTTTCGACCAGGCGCTGAGCAACAAGCAGATCGATCCGACGCTGGCGCTTCCCGTCGACCGCCTTGAGTGGATGCAAGAACTGTTCGTCAAGGCCGGCGTCATTCAGAAACCGGTGCCGGTGGAGTCGCTCATTGACACCAGCGTGCATGACGATGCGGCCAAGCTGGTGGGCAAATAGCCGCGTACGTCGCGCTACAAGCTCACCATCAAATATGCCGCCAATTGACCGTTACAGTTACTTCTCGCGAGTTCAAACGTGAGCTTCAGCGATAACGAGAAATCGCCGCTTTGACAGCTTCGAGACGAAATCCTGCATTGGATTGGCCAGTTTGACGCCACTCTCGAAACATTGGCGCATATCAAATCCTGATCGGGCGAGGAGTTCCTGGACTTCTTCGGGTCGACTGAAGGCGCCCTCGCGTTGTTCCCAATTCTCGGCGTGAATAGACAGGCGGGCGGCAAAAGCCTCACGCTCCTCCGGCAATGGGACTCCGAGACGCCGCAATTCCTCGATTACCCATCTTGCATAGTAGTTGCGCCCTTCAGAAGCGAGCTCACCGACGAGACGATTACTGATGTTGAACATCATTACGAGCGCGCCGGCAGGGCGAAGCGCCTGCCGTAGCCGTACCAGAACGTCGACGCGGCGATCGGGTGGAATATAATGAAGTGTTTGATGGACGAGGGCAATATCGAAACGATCCTTCACCTCAAGGTCCATCAGATCCTGCTTCATCGTTTCGATCGGCAGCGACCAAGCCTGTGCGAGACGGCGGCAGGACTCAAGCGGAGACGCGCACCGATCGAGGACGGTAATTTCGACGGCGCTCGTTCCCGCTGCGCGAGCGACGAGCGCCATGAGCCCGGTATCCTGTGAACCGGCAATCAGCACCCTCCGTTGCCCCTTTGCGATGAGCTCGCGCAATACACGATCGAGGTCCGACGATTCCCCCTCTATCCCGGTTGAGGCACGCGCTAGCCGAATGTACGGCCAGAGTGCATGCATATGTCCGCATGAAAGGCAGGTGCGGTTGGCAATGGCGAAATTCTCTGCCGCGAGTCGCGGAAGGTCCTCGCGGAAATGCTCTTGGTTTGGAATCAGCGCCATCGTTACGAGGCCGGGCTCGTCAGTGCAGAGACTGGAATATGCGGCATGAACCCATCGACCTTCCCGCTCGGTCCGCGGGGGAAAGCTTGCATTTCGCGAACGCTCATCTGTATCGAGGGGTGTAGCACAGTCCGCGCGTAGGCATTGAGGCCGGCAAGATCGGGATCGCGCCCTGAGCCATCCGAGATGTATCACGGCGAAAACTGCTACGCAATCATAACGCAGAAGAACTAGGTAAGGTCAATGCGCACCCGCTTGATCCAACATGTCGCGGGGGCGAAAATAAGAATACGGGAGGACGGCGTCCTGGCCGAAGTGGCTACCGAGCCACAGGTCGAACTTGGAATCGGAGAAGCGGGCGCCTGCATTGCTGGGGGTAAAGGTGATCTCGCCGAATTTTATCTTCGACTTCCGGTCCGAGTACAGATCGATGCGCGCGAACTCCATGCCGTGCGCGATGGCCTCCGCGACGCGGAGCATTTCTTCGAGGTTGTGCGGCCGCTCGCGCTGAATCGGCTCCTTAGTATAAGCGACTGGTATGTGCTCCCAAGATGGATGGTAGAAGCCCGTCCGCGTTTGTGTAAAGCGATCCACGTCGATCTCGATGAGATGAGCCTTTCCACTGAAACAGAAAAATTTGTAGTCGTCCGGCACGCGGCCGTCGCCGAAATCGATAAACTCCTCAAGAAACAATCTTGGCTTGAAGGTGCAATATTGCCACTCGCCCCAACTGTAGCCAAACCGGGATTGCAGCCATCCCATCGCCTGGTTTGCGATCTCGTCCCGCCGATGGGCGGGGTGACTACCCACTCGGGGCATTCCGGGGCCAAAAGGTGCAAGGCGGCCGTTCACGGCCTTGCGGGCCGCAAAAACCCGGGCTAGACCCGCGCCCATGCCGCGAACCGCCCTTTACGCCGGGTCATTCGATCCCGTCACCAACGGCCATCTCGACGTGGTGCGCCACACCGTGCGCCTGGCCGACCGGCTGGTGCTGGCGGTCGGCGTCAATCCCGGCAAGGCGCCGTTGTTTTCCGCCGACGAGCGGCTGGCCATGCTGCAGGAAATCTGCGCGCCGCTGGCGCGCGAGGCCAAGTGCGAACTGCAATGCGTGACTTTTTCCGGCCTGGTGGTGGAGGCCGCGCGCAAGGCGGGCGCGACACTGCTGATCCGGGGCCTGCGCGACGGCACCGATTTCGACTACGAAATGCAGATGGCGGGCATGAACGAGGCGATGGCGCCCGAGATGCAGACCGTGTTCCTGCCGGCCTCGCCGCTGGCGCGCCCGATCACCGCCACATTGGTGCGCCAGATCGCCGGCATGGGCGGCGACGTATCCGCCTTCGTGCCGGCCGCCGTGGCGGCGCGGCTGAAGAAGAAATTCTCGCGCTAAGTGCATGATCCCGAAAAGTGGGTACCGGTTTTCGGACAAGATCATGCGCCAGGAAAAATCAAAATCAGGAGACTTCATGATCCGCATTGTCGCCGTCGTCATCGCGCTCGTCTGCGCCGCGCCCGCTTTCGCGCAGCCCAAGCTGCCGGCCGGCCTCGATCCGCAGAACACCGTTCTGCTCGACACCAAATATGGCCGCGTCGTCATCAAGCTGCGCAACGACATCGCGCCGCTGCACGCCGCGCGCATCAAGCAGCTGGCGCGCGACGGTTTCTACAACAACGTGCCGTTCCATCGCGTGATCGCCGGCTTCATGGCGCAGACCGGCGACGGGCAATTCGGCAACGGCACCGGCGGCTCGAAATATCCCAACCTGAAGGCGGAATTCTCCAACGTGCCGTTCACCCGCGGCGTGGTCGGCATGGCGCGCACCTCCGACCCGAACTCGGCCAATTCGCAATTCTTCATCATGTACGCGGAGAATTCCGGCCTGAACGGCCAATACACCGTGGTCGGGCAGGTGGTCTCCGGCATGGACATCGTCGACAAGATCAAGAAGGGGCCGGAAGCGGAGAACGGCGCCGTCAGCAATCCGGACAAGATTTTGAAAATGCAGGTCGCCGCCGACGCGAAGTGATTTAGCAAAAACAGGAACAAACCAATGGCCAAGCCGGAAGACACCCTCACGCTGGAGACCACCAAGGGCAAGGTGGTGATCGCCATGCGCCCCGATCTCGCGCCCGGCCACGTCGCGCGCATCAAGGAACTGGTGAAGCAAGGCTTCTACGACGGCATCGTGTTCCACCGCGTGATCGACGGCTTCATGGCGCAGACCGGCTGCCCGGAGGGCACCGGCACCGGCGGCTCCGGCAAGAAGCTCAAGGCCGAGTTCAACAAGGAGCCGCATGTGCGCGGCACCGTGTCGATGGCGCGCGCGCAGAACCCGGATTCCGGCGACAGCCAGTTCTTCATCTGCTTCGCCGACGCGCGCTTCCTCGACAACCAGTACACCGCCTGGGGCAACGTGATCGAGGGCATGGAGAACGTCGACAAGATCAAGCGCGGCGAGCCGGTGCGCGACCCCGACAAGATCATCAAGGCGACCATGGGGGCGTAGTTCCATTCGCCCGCATTTCCGATTGTCATGCCCCGCGAAGGCGGGGCATCCAGTAAACTCAGGCGCTTGTGAAACTTAACAACGTCACGGCGTACTGGATTGCCCGCTTTCGCGGGCAATGACACCGAGCGAGCATGAAAACCGACCTGTTCGACTTCGAGCTGCCGCCCGACCGCATTGCCTTGCGGCCGGTGGTCCCGCGCGACGCCGCGCGGCTCTGGTGGTGCGGCCGGGGCAGGCGCCGAACTGGAGGACCGCCAGTCGCCGACCTGCCGGACCTGCTCAAGGCCGGCGATTGCCTGGTGGTCAACGACAGCAAGGTGATCGCCGCGCGCCTCAGGGGCCGCCGCATCGGGCGGGGGGCCACGGAGCCTGCGATCGAGGCCACCCTGCACAAGCGCATCGACGGCTCGCACTGGCGCGCCTTCATCCTCGGCGCCAAGAAGGTGCAGGTCGGCGACACGCTGCGTTTCGGCACCGAGGGCAAGGTCTGCTTCCTCGGCGAGCTCGATGCTCAAGTTTCACAAAAAGATGAGGGAGGGGAGGTAACTCTCTCGTTCTCCTTCCATGGCCCGGTGCTCGACCAGGCCATCGCCGAGCGCGGCGCGATGCCGCTGCCGCCCTATATCGCCTCCCGACGCCCGCCCGACGAGCAGGATCGCGCCGACTATCAGACGGTTTTTGCCGTGCCGGAAGGCTCGGTGGCGGCGCCGACGGCCGGGCTTGCATTTCACGGAAGGATTGCTCGCCCGGCTGGCGGCGCGCGGCATCGCCATCCACAAGGTGACCCTGCATGTGGGCGCCGGCACCTTCCTGCCGGTGAAGGCCGAGGACACCGAAGGCCACACCATGCATGCCGAATTCGGCAGCGTACCGGCGGAGGTCGCCGACGCGCTCAACGCCGCGCGCGCCCGGGGCGGGCGCATCGTGGCGGTCGGCTCGACCGCGCTGCGGCTGTTGGAAAGCGCGGCCGGCGCGGACGGAAAATTGCGGGCCTTTGCCGGCGAAACCGCCATTTTCATCACGCCGGGCTACAAGTTTCGCGCCGCCGACCTGATGCTGACCAATTTCCACCTGCCGCGCTCGACCTTGTTCATGCTGGTGGCGGCATTCAGCGGGCTCGCCGCGATGAAACGCGCCTATGCCCATGCGATTGCCAGCGGCTATCGTTTCTATTCCTATGGCGACGCATGTTTGCTGTATCCGCAGCAACAATAGGGAGGGGCACATGGCGGCGGGCGATCGGCTGGGGCGAATTGTCTTTCAGAATACCGAGCAGCGGCATCAGGAAATCAGCGTCGATCTGATTTTTGCCGGAGCGCGGCCGAAGCCGGGCATCGAATATTACGGGCTGTGGCAGGACCACCAGGCGGATACCCGCTGTCCGTTCACCTTGAGCCCGGACGGCCAGGTCGATTTCGGCACCGGCTACGATGGCGCCGACCGCTATTACGAGACGGATCTGCTGGAAAAGGACATGTCGATCGGCCAGCGCATCGGCTGGTCTTACGGCGACGACACCGCCGAATATGCCGTGGTCAGCATGACCCCGCTGATCTGATGGCGTTCTCCTTCCGCCTGCTCGCCAGCGATGGCGCCGCCCGCCGCGGCGAACTCGTCACGCCGCATGGCAGCGTGCAGACGCCGGCCTTCATGCCGGTCGGCACGCAAGGCACGGTGAAGGGGCTGACGCCGGAGGCGGTGGCGGCGACCGGCGCCGAGATCGTGCTCGGCAACACCTACCATCTGATGCTGCGGCCGGGGGCCGAGCGCATCGCCGCGCTCGGCGGCTTGCACGCCTTCATGCATTGGCCGCGGCCGATCCTCACCGATTCCGGCGGCTTCCAGGTGATGTCGCTGGCAACCTTGCGCAAGCTCGACGAGCGCGGCGTCACCTTCCGCTCGCATCTCGACGGCGCCATGGTGGAGCTTTCGCCCGAACGCGCCATCGAGATCCAGGCGCTGCTCGGCGCCGACATTTCCATGCAGCTCGACGAATGCCTGAAGCTGCCGGCGTGCGCGCGACGAAATCGCGCGCGCCATGCATTTGTCGCTGCGCTGGGCCGAGCGCAGCAAACGCGCTTTTGAACCGGTGCGCGGCGGGCGGGCCCTGTTCGGCATCGTGCAGGGCGGCGACGATCTCGCTTTGCGCGAACAGAGCGCGCGCGCGCTCGTCGACATCGGCTTCGACGGCTACGCCATCGGCGGCCTCGCGGTCGGCGAGCCGCAGGACGTGATGCTGAAGATCGTCGCCGAGACCGCGCCCATGCTGCCGCAAGATCGCCCGCGCTATCTGATGGGCGTCGGCACGCCGGACGACCTGCTGCAGGCGGTGGCGCGCGGCATCGACATGTTCGACTGCGTGCTGCCGACCCGCAACGGCCGCCACGGCATGGCCTTCACGCGGTTCGGCTCGATCAATCTCGCCAATGCGCGGCACGCCAACGATGCGCGCCCGCTCGACCAAGAGAGCGCGCACCCGGCCGCGCGCAGCTACTCGCGCGCCTACCTGCATCACCTCACCAAGGCCAACGAGATGCTGGGCGCCGTGCTGCTGTCGACCATCAATCTCGCCTATTACCAGGAGCTGATGGCCGGCATGCGCGCGGCGATTGCCGGCGGCCGCTTTGCCGAGTTCCAGGTGACGACCAAGGCGCGGTGGGAGCAGGGCGATATTGCTCCGCCCTCATCCTGAGGAGCGCTCCGAAGGAGCGCGTCTCGAAGGATGGGGCGGCCCCATGCTTCGAGACGGCCGTGCGGCCTCCTCAGCATGAGGCCGAGAGAGGGTTGTCTCGTCAGCGCCTTGGCTAAACGCAGGTCATGAACATTCAGCCGTCTTTTCTCAGCCATCGCCGCAAGCCCAACTTCAACTTGCCGCCGGGCGCGACCGACGCCCATTGCCACGTGTTCGGACCGCACGACAAATTTCCCTATGCGCCGAACCGGCGCTACACGCCGGCGGACGCGCCGAAGGAGATGCTGGCGGCGCTGCACGCGCATCTTGGCGTGCAACGTGCGGTGATCGTGCAGGCGAGCTGCCACGGCACCGATAACGCGGCGATGCTCGATTGCATCGCGTCGGATCCGAAACGCTATCGCGGCGTCGCCATCGTGGACGACAGCTTCGGCGATGCCGATTACGACCGGCTCGACGCCGGCGGCGTGCGCGGCGTGCGCTTCAATTTCGTCAAGCACCTGGGCGGCGCGCCCGACATGGCCGTGTTCCACCGCGTCATCGACCGCGTCAAGGGCCGCGGCTGGCACGTGGTGCTGCATGTCAATGCGCCCGATATCGTGCCGCTTTCGCCCATGATCCGCGCGCTGCCGCTGCCGTTCGTGATCGATCACATGGGCCGCGTGCCGGCGGCCGACGGCGTCGATCAGCCGCCTTTGCGCGCCTTGCTCGAACTTTCGCGGCTGGAAAATTGCTGGATCAAGGTGTGCGGGGCCGAGCGCATTTCCATGCCGCCTTATGCGGCGGCGGTGCCGATTGCCCGCGCCTTGCTCGAGGCGGCGCCGAGCCGCGTGCTGTGGGGCACCGATTTCCCGCATCCCAATGCCACCCACGAGGCCGACGAGGCCGATCTGGTCGATCTGGTGCCGCAATTTGCCGCAACCCCGCTGGCGCAGCATAGTTTGCTGGTGGACAATCCCGCCCGGCTTTATGGTTTCGAGTAACAAGAAACAAAACCGGCAGGAATCAAGGGAGGATCACGATGAGAAAATTGTTTATCGCGCTGGCGGCGCTCGGCCTGCTGGCGGCGCTCGCGCCGCTCGATCAGGCGCAGGCGAAATGGCCGGAGAAGCCGGTGAAGCTGGTGCTGCCGTTCGGGCCGGGCGGCGTCGCCGACGTCACCTCGCGCGTGATGGCGGCCAAGCTGAGCGAGAAGTTCGGGCAGCAGGTGGTGGTGGAGAACATGCCGGGCCCGGGCGGCATCGCCGCCGCGCGCGCGGTGGTGAATGCGCCGCCCGACGGCTACACCATGGCGCTGGTCACCAACGGCACCGCGATCAGCGTCGCCGCCTTCAACAAGCTGCCGTTCGATCCGGTGAAGGATTTTTCGATGGTGTCGCTGCTCGGCACCTTCGATCTGGTGTTCGTGGTCAACGCGCAGTCCGAGTACAAGACGCTGGGCGATTTCATCAAGGCGGCCAAGGCCACCCCCGGCAAGCTCAACATCGGCACCATCGCGGTCGGCGGCACGCAGAATCTCGGCGCCGAACTGTTCAAGTCGATGGCCGACCTCAATGTGCAGGTCGTGCCGTACAAGAATTCGCCCGATATCGTGGTGGCGCTGCTGCGCAACGACGTGCAGATGCTGGTCGAATTCCCGCCGGCGGTGCAGGGCCAGGTCAATGACGGCAAACTGCGCATCCTGGCGACCTCGAGCCCGCAGCCGTCGCCGGTGGTGCCCGGCGTGCCGACGGTCGAGCAGGCCGGCGTCAAGGGCTTCGAGGTGGTGTCGTGGAACGGCGTCGCCGCGCCCAAGGGCACGCCGAAGGACGTCATCGAGACCATGAACACGGCGATGCACGAAGTGCTGGCCATGCCGGACGTGAAGGAGAAGTTCCAGAAGGTCGGCGTGGTCGCGCATGCCTCGACGCCGGGCGAGATGATGAATCGGCTCACCTCCGACATCACCAAATGGGACGCGGTGATCGTGAAGGCGGGGATTCCGAAGAAGTAGCTACGGCCCGCCGTACAGCCACGCGATGCCGTCGTAGCTTTGCTGCGCCGTGCGGCCGGCGAGCGCCAGTCGCGCAATTCGGCGGTGACGCCGCGGGCGTGATAAAAATCGCCATAGACGCGCGCCATGATCTGGGTGCGGCCGGTGCGCAGATAGCGTGCCTGTTGATAGGCCTCGAACGCCGCCGGCAGGTCGTCCGGCGAGGCCTTGACCTTCTCCGCCAGCACCACCGCGTCCTCGGTCGCCATGCAGGCGCCTTGCGCGAGATATTGCAGCATCGGATGGGCGGCATCGCCGAGCAGCGTGACGCGCCCCTGCGACCAGTTTTTCACCGGCTCGCGGTCGCACAGCACCCACATGCGCCAGGTCTCGATGCGCTCGAGCATGCGCAGCACTTCCGGGCGCTGGCCCTTGAAATGCTGCCAGAGCAGATCGGCGCTGCCTTCCTCGTTCCAGCCTTCCTCGTAGCGGTCGGAGTGGAACACCGCGACCAGATTGTAGAGTTCGCCCCGGCGCAGCGGGTAATGCACGAAATGGGTGCGCGGGCCGGCCCACAGCACCACATCGGGCCGCCACAGGTCCGCCGGCACCTCGTCGCGCTTGAGCACGGCGCGATAGGCGATGTGGCCGGACACCCGCGGCTTGCCGTCGCCGACGACGCGCTCGCGCACCTTCGACCACATGCCGTCGCAGCCGATCAGCGCGCAGCCCTCGACCCTTTCGTCGTTTTCCAGCGTGGCGACGACGCCGTCGCCATGCTCCTCGAAGCCATCGACGCGCCGGCTGGTCTCCAGCGTGATCAGGTTGCTACCCTGGCAGGCTTTCAGAAACGTGCCGTGGATGTCGGCGCGATGGGTGACCGCGTAGGGCTGGCCGAAGCGCTCGAGGAACGCAGGTCCGAGCGGCACCTGGGTGATCAGCTTGCCGGTCAGCGCATCGCGCATTTCCTGGGCCGGCGGCCGGTGGGCATCGGCCAGCACGGCATCCTTCAGGCCGATCTTCTCCAGCGCGCGGAAGATATTGGGGCCGAGCTGGATGCCGGCGCCGACTTCGCGGAACTCCGGGCTCTGCTCGAAGACCCGTACCGGAAAGCCCTTCTGCGCCAGCGCGTAGGCGGTGACGAGCCCGCCGATGCCGCCGCCCGACACCAGAAACGGCGCCGAGCCTCCATTCTTGCCGGCCATGATTGCTCCTTAGGAAATGGGTTATTGGCGAAACGTTCGCTGCACAAAGCTTAAAACGCCGACAGGCCAGCCGCCAAGGGCGGCGGAACAATTAGATCGATAACAAAAACCCGCCGGTTGTGCGACCGGCGGGCTGCTCTTTTCGGGTGGCCGCCGAGCGGCGGCTTTTCTTTTCGCTGCGTTCAATGAGTCGTGAGGGCGATCGCGGTGGTGGAGGATGCGCCACAGGTGTCGCATTCCCAGTGGTGGCGGATTTCGCCGTCCTCGACGAATTCGGACACCACGGGAGCGACCATCCAGTCGCCGCAATGCGGGCAGCGCACGGGCGAGGCGAAGGAGCGGATACCAGCGAGCGTTGTCATAGAGGCATGGAACTGCATCGGGTTCGGTCTCCTTTGATCGTCTCCCCCGCACCCGTGGGTAGAGGCGGATCGTGGCGATGCCGAGACGCCGCAGTGAAACTTTGGTGGCCGGAATACTAAAGTTTCGTAACAAAGAACCGGGCAGGCCTGCCGCGAGTGCCGTGCGCGCGGGCATCACCGCGCTGTCAGCAGCAGCGCGCGTGCCGGCGAGGCCATGAATTGAAATTTCAGCTGCGGTTTTGGACGACCTGAAGCGTCACCGGCACCACACCGGAGAATCCCAACGCGCGCGCCGCCGCCGGCGTGACGTCGATGACGCGGCCGCGCACGAAGGGGCCGCGGTCGTTGATGCGGACGACCACCGAGCGGCCGCTGCGCCGGCTGGTGACGCGCACCAGCGTTCCAAATGGAAGCGTGCGATGCGCTGCGGTGAGGCCGCGCGCGCTAGCCGTTTCGCCGTTGGCCGTCTTGCCGCCCGAATAGACGGAGGCAATTCCTGTTTGGGCTTGCGCTAAGGATGAAGTGGCAATCAATCCGGCAGAAAATAAAAATGCCGCAACCAAGCTCACGCGTACTCGCTTCACCATTTTGGCTTCCCGTTATGATTGGAGAGGGCCGCCATGTGCGTGACGAGCGCGTTTTCTTTCGATCCACAAATGGGCTTTTATGGGGTCATTTTGTGACCGCGCCAGCTCGCCCCGACCTGGGCCGCGAGCATGCTTGTTAAGCCAAATAATTAAGACCTGCGGCAGCAATCCGGCCGCCGCCGCGCAGCGGGAGATTTGCTAGGGCAGAACTTCCCGGCGGTCGCGCAGGCGCGGATCGAGCTTTTCCCGCAACTGATCGAGCAAGCCATCCTCGGCGGCGGTGACGACCTCGATGAGTTCGTTGGCCTCGGCCAATCGTGCCACCGTCACATAGTCGGCGCCGGCGGCATACAGCTCGTCGACCTGCGCAAACACTTCCGCCGTCGCCACGATCTTGGTCGTCGGATTTACCGCGCGGACGTAGCGCACCAGCTTTTCGTTGGTGGTGCCCTTCAGCAGCGAATCCGGCACGCTGGAAATGACGATTTCCGCCTCGGCCATGCCGGCATGCGCGAGCGTGTTGGCATTGGCGATGTCGCCGTAGAGAACCTTCACCTGGCGGGTCCGCAACTCATGGAAGACCACCGGGTTGAAGTCGAGGACGCACACCTGATCGAGCAGCGAGGCGTGCCGGCGTTCCAGCTCGCTGAGGAACGAACTGGCGGTGCGGTAAAATCCCAGCAGCAATATGCGGCGCTTGCGCTCCTCCTCGCTTTTGGCCTCGATCTCGCGGTTCTTGTGGTCGAGGTCGCGCAGACCGATGCGCTTGAGGCCGGCGACGGCACTGCGGGCAAGGCCGTCGCTGCGCGTCATGGTGAAGGTGCTCAACACGGCCAGGACCACGAAGGCAAATGAGGCGGCGCTGGCGATCTGGGGCGTCGTCTGTTCGGACTGCACGCCGACCTGAATCAGCACCAGGGAGAATTCGCTGATCTGGCCGAGATTGATCGCGGGCAACAGGCTCGCGCGCAGCCCTTGCTTCATCGCATAGAGCGGCGGAAAGACGGTGACGAATCGGCTCGCCAGCGTGAAAGCAATGATGACGATCGCGAGCAAGACGACGCCGGCGCCCGGCACCGGGATCATCATGCCCAAGGCGACGAAGAAGAGCGTGATGAAGAAATCGCGCAAGGCCGTGACCCGGGCGGTGACGTCGAGCGCATAGGGAAACGTGGACAGCGAGACGCCGGCCACCAGGGCGCCCATCTCGCGCGAAAGCTTCAGGTATTCGGCAAACTCTCCGACAAAGAAGCACCACGCCAGCGCGCCGACCAGCACGAGTTCCGGAAGACGGGCGATGCGATGGAAGAGAAACGGCAACACGAAACGGCTGATCAGCAGCGCGGCGGCAACCAGGATGGCGACCCGCCCGAACGACAGGAAGATCACGTCGATGTTCAAGTCGTTGAGGCTTGGCTGCACCGCCAGGAACAGGATGGCGAACAAGTCTTGCAGCACGAGCACGCCCAGCGTGATGCGGCCGGGCAGGGTGTCGAGCTCGCGCTTGTCGTACAGCACCTTGACGATGATGACGGTGCTCGAAAGCGCGACGCCGACCCCGAGATAGAGCGCGTCCCAGCGGCCGCCGCCGAACGGCAATCCCATTGCGACAAAAAGTAGCACGCCGAGCACGCAGCAGCCGAGGATTTGCGCGGCGGCGGTGACGACGATGACCCTGCCGGCCTGGATGATCTTTTTCAGATCGATCTCCAGCCCGATCATGAACAGCATGAAAATGAGGCCGAGCTCGGCGATGGTGCCGATCAATTCTTGCGACTTAACCCATTGCAGGCCGGAAGGGCCCAGCACGAAACCGGCGACGAGATAGGCCAAAATCAGCGGCTGGCGCAGCACATGGGCGGCAACGCCAATGAGCCAGGCCATCAAGGTCGCGAGCGCGAGGTCGTGGATCAGTTCAATCATGGATTATCCAGAACGGACATGGGCGAGCGCGCCGGCGGCGGATTCGTGCGTTCATACCCTAATCTCGGACGCGATGCTCGTCCGCCGGCTCAGGTCTTGCTGGCACATTTTAGTCAAATTCGGTGCAACTTCCGTGCCCCGGTGCCCGCGCCGCGGGCCGCACGATGGCATCGGCTCGTCGTCTTGCCGAGGGTCATGGGGATTGGCGGCCGCATCGGTAGCCTGAACGGAAAGCCCCACCGAAGCGGCGCTGGAAAACTGAAGGAATTAATCGCAGACCATCCAGCATTGTCCAATGAAATCGCACACACGGTGGGCCCGCTTGCCGCCGCATGCACCATAAAATTGCCGCGGGCCGGCGCGGCGGAAATAGTATTTGCGCCGGCATACGCCACTGGAGTCGCGATACTTGTTGATGCCGCATCCGTCGGCGATGGGAATGAGCAAACTATCCTGAGTTCGATCGTTGCCAAACGGCATGGCTTGGGCGGCACTTGCCGACAGCGCCACGGCGGCAGCAACCAAAACAGCAGCGAACAATTTAGTCATTACTTTACTTTCCTCGTCGGCCGCGCGCCGCCCGATATTATCGGCATGGCTTGCCGATCGCAATTCCAGTGGCGGGCGGCAATGCGCGGGCACTGCTTGATCTTGCCAAATGTCCGTCACGCGGGGCGCGATGCGATGCGCGCAAAGAATCTACGTATTGGCCATTGCCACAAATACTCTCTGTTCCAGCTGCTTGTATTGATCCGAGTTTCTACGTTGCAAGATCTGATCTCGCATTGCATAAAAGCTGCGAGCAAAGGAAACCTGAACCTGAATACCCGGATACAAAGCATTCAGGGCAATGCGCAGGGCATTCCCACCGGCAATGAGATCGTCAAAATGAACGTGCTCACCCGGCACTGTGTCTAACGCCCGATCCGCCCGAATAAGCCCGGCGATAAGTGAATCCGTCGATTGCATCGAATCGGATGCCGCTCGACACGGATATAGCCATCGCTTCGCGAGCATTGCGAAAGCTACATCGGGCAGGCGACGTTTGATCCTGAGAACGCGGTATTGATGAGCGTGCGATCGCAGCCACTCCGCGACAACGAATGGCTGAACAACGTCCTTGTAGGCAAATCCGGCCGGTGCCGTCACCTGATCGAGAAATTCGGACATTGCATCGAATCGTTCGGGATCGCGCTCCTTCAGGGTGAACTTTACACCCCATGTCGTCCGCTTGCTCGGGCAGTTGGACGTATCGATCGATATTCAATATTTCGCCGGCAGTGGTCCACAAAGGCGCCTTTAACCCAAGCGCTGTTTGAACAGCGGTGTAGGTCATAGAAGACAGGGAGCGCGGGAGAGATATGACAAAAAGGGATTGCATCGAAAGGATCATTTCGCTTCAGGCGGTTCAGCGCGGCGAAATCTGACCAGAATAGTCCAATATCGTCTAGCGCCAGGGACTACACCAATCTGGATTTATGGGTAGACGCCCTGATTGCGAACAACCGATCAGACCTGGTCGGCCTCGCGCCACATTAAATGATGGCATGCAACAGGCGCGACCAACTGCGCCGTCAGCAAACGGTCCATCTGCTTGGAATAATGCAGAAGTGTCTGATTTTATTGGTGAGCGCGATGGGACTCGAACCCATGACCTACTGATTAAAAGTCAGTTGCTCTACCACCTGAGCTACGCGCTCGCCACCGGGCGCACGGATCATGCGCTAGCCGCTGTGTAGGGGGGCCGGAATGCCCGGTCAATAGCCGCATTCGCCTCAATGTTGAACTCGCGCGAGGCCGCTGCGGTTTGCTACACTGTTTTTTCGCGCCCCCCGCCCTGGGAGTTAAAACCATGCCGATCGTCAACCGCATCGCCGACCTGCAGGGCGAAATCGCCGAATGGCGGCACGATCTGCATGCCCACCCCGAACTGCTCTACGACGTGCAGCGCACGGCGGCGAGCGTCGCCGAGAAGCTCAAGAGCTTCGGCTGCGACGAGGTGGTGGCGGGCCTGGGCCGCACCGGCGTGGTCGGGGTCATCCGCGGCCGCAAGGGCCAGTCCGGCAAGGTGATCGGCTTGCGCGCCGACATGGACGCCCTGCCGATCGAGGAGGCGACCGATCTGCCGTACAAGTCGACGGTGCCGGGCAAGATGCACGCCTGCGGCCACGACGGCCACACCGCCATGCTGCTCGGCGCCGCGCGCTACCTCGCCGAGACGCGCAATTTCGCCGGCACCGCGGTGGTGATCTTCCAGCCGGCCGAGGAGGGCGGCGCCGGCGCCAAGGCCATGCTCGACGACGGGCTGCTGCAGCGTTTCGGCATCAATGAATTCTACGGCATGCACAATTATCCCGGCATGCCGGTCGGGCAATTCGGCTTGCGCGCCGGGCCGCTGATGGCGGCGGCCGATCATTTCACCATCGACCTCGAAGGTCGTCGGCAGCCACGCCGCGCGCCCGCATCTCGGGATTGATATCGTTCTGGTTGGCGCGCAGATCGTCAATGCGCTGCAGAGCATCGTGTCGCGCAACGTCGATCCGCTGGAATCGGCGGTGGTGTCGGTCTGCATGTTCCACGCAGGCACGACCGACAATGTCATTCCGCAGACCGCGCAGCTGCGCGGCACCGCGCGCAGTCTGGTGCCCTATGTGCAGGACGTGGTGGAAAAGCGCATGCACGAAATCATCGAAGGCACCGCCAAGCTTTATGGCACCAAAGTAAAGTTCAACTACCGGCGCGGCTATCCGGTGCTCAAGAATCACGCCGCGCAAACCGAATTTGCGGCCACGGTCGCCGCCGGCATCGCCGGCGAGGATAAAGTGAACACCGCGCTGGCGCCGGTGATGGGGGCGGAGGATTTCTCCTTCATGCTCAATGCACGCCCCGGCGCCTTCATCTTCGTCGGCAACGGCAACAGCGCGGGGCTGCACCACCCGGCTTATAATTTCAACGACGACGTGATCCCGGTCGGGACCTCGTACTGGGTGAAGCTGGTGGAAACCGCGCTGCCGGCTTGAAGCGCGCGGCGCTCATCAACGCGCAGCCCATATGCTGACGTGCATAGACCGCGGGCTGTGTCCGGCATTCGTCGGCTTTTCAAATGTCCGGACCTATAACCTTGCAAGGATGAATTGCGGAGACGGTTATGCGCGGCTTGGTCTTGTTCATTTTGACCGTCTTATTGCTCGCCTGCCACCTTTAGCGCGTCAGTCTCCGCCCAGGGGCTCAGCCCCGAGCGCGAGCGCGAACTCCAGCCCAAGGACAGCTTCAAGGAATGCGACGTCTGCCCCGAAATGGTGGTGATACCGGCCGGCTCATTCACCATGGGTTCGCCGACCCGTGAGCGCGGCCGCGATCGGAGCGAGGGCCCGCAACACGTCGTGACATTCAGCCGGCCGTTCGCGGTCGGAAAATTCGCGGTGACGGTGGATCAATTCGCGGCTTTCGTACGTGAGACCGGTTACGACGCGGGCTCACGGTGCTGGACGATCGAAGACGGTGAAGCGGAAGAAAGAGACGGCCGATCCTGGCGCAATCCCGGTTATTCGCAGACCGGTTCGTATCCGGCGTCCTGCCTGAGCTGGAACGATGCCAAGGCCTATGTGGCTTGGCTGGCGAGCAAGACCGGGAAGGGCTACCGCTTGCTCGCGGAGGCCGAGTGGGAATACGCCGCCCGCGCAAGAACTCAGCCGGGACCGGCGCCGCGATTTATCTTTGGTGACGATGAAAACGCCATTTGCCGGCATGGCAACGGCGCGGACCAGAGCGCCAAGCGGTCGAGATCGTTCCCGAAATATAAGACCTTTCTCGCCTGCGACGACGGCTACGCCTACGCGGCGCCGGTCGGCAGCTTCCCCGCCAACGGTTTCGGCCTTTACGACATGCTCGGCAACGTGTGGGAGTGGACGGAGGACTGCTGGAACGACAGCTACCGCGGCGCGCCGACGCGCGGCTCAGCCTGGATGTCCGGGGATTGCAGTCAGCGTGTGCTTCGCGGCGGCGCCTGGGACGACGATCCGAAATACCTGCGCGCCGCCGACCGCTACTGGAGCGCCACCGGCGACCGCGGCATCATGGGCACGCGCGTCGCCAGACCGCTCGGCCGCCCTTAAAGCCGATCTCGATTGATGCGGACGCGGCTTACGGCACCAGTTCGGGCCGCTTGGCCGCCGGTGCCGGTGCGCGCTCGGGCCGCCGGGCGATCAGCTCGCCGAGGCGCGCCTCCAGCGTGCGCCAGTAAGCGAAATCGTTGAGCTGCGTGCGCTCGAACAAGGCGAGCGCGACCGCCGCGACGAACGGCAGGCTCTGCACCAGCAGCACGACGGCGAAGATATTGATCTCGCGCACGTCCTTGATGTTGGTGGCGACCAGCACCGCGGCGCCGGCGATCAACAGGCCCGCCAGCACCGCCTCCCAGAAGGCGTCGAAGTCCGTGCTGCGCCGCAGGCCGCCCTTGGAGGTGCGCACGAACGGCAGATGATCCTTGATCACGCCGAGCCCGACCGCGCGCGCCACCGTCCATTGCACCGACATGGCGGCGACCACCGAGCCGGTCAGTTGACCGCTGCCGGTGCGCACGCGCAGCCGATACAGCGTGATGAAATGCATGAGCGAGACGGTGAAGGTGGCGATGATCGGAACCGTGAGAATGCGGTCGGGCACCGCGATGTCGAGGAAGGCGACGACCGGCACCCAGACGATATTGAGGATGGCGACCGCGACGCCGAGCGTTTCGGCGCCCAGCCAATTGAGCCAGCCGAGCGCGAATTCGCGCTTCTGGTCGCCGGTGAGGCGGCTCGCGCCGGGCAGGAAGCGGCGCCAATGCTTCTTGACGATCTGGAAGCCGCCATAGGCCCAGCGGTGACGCTGCTTCTTGTAGGCCTCGAAGCTGTCGGGCAAGAGGCCGTGGCCGTAGCGCTTGTTGGTGTAGTGCGCGCGCCAGCCGTTCTCGAGCAGCGTGAGGCCGAGATCGGTGTCCTCGCAGATGGTGTCGCTCGACCAGCCGCCGACGGCCTCCAGCGCGGCGCGGCGGACCAGGCACATGGTGCCGTGCACGATGATGGCGTTGACTTCGTTCCGCTGCACCATGCCGATGTCGAAGAAGCCGGCATATTCGCCGTTCATGGCGTAGTGCATGAGGCTGCGCTCGCCGTCGCGGTGATCCTGCGGCGCCTGCACCAGCGCGACATTGGGATCGCGGAACAGCGGCACCAGGTCCTTGAGCCAGTCCGGCTCGACGACATAGTCGGCATCGATGACGCTGATCACCTCGGCGTCGGCCGCGGTGTGCACCATGGCGAGCCGCAGGGCGCCGGCCTTGAAGCCTTGCAGGTCGTCGGCGCGCACGAACTTGAAGCGCTCGCCGAGCGCGCGGCAGTGCTCCTCGATCGGCAGCCAGAGCGCCGGATCGGGCGTGTTGTTGATCACCACCACACATTCGAAATTCGGATAGTCGAGGCGCGCGACCGCGTCGAGCGTCTGCCTGAGCATCTCCGGCGGTTCGTTGTGCGCCGGAATATGGATCGAAACCTTCGGCGCGGTCGCCTCGGGCGCCAGCGGCGGCGCCTCGATCAGCCGCAGCGGCTTGCGGCCGAAGGCGATCGCCGCCAGCTCGTCGATGCGCGCCATCGCAATGATGACCAGCGGAATCAGCAGCAGCACGCCCAAGCCGAGCGCGAAAGCCGCACCCGGCACGAAATAATGTCCGTTCCAATAGGCGAACACCGCGGCGGACCAGGCGCCCACCACGTTGGCGGCGGTGGCAAGCGTGATCGCCTGCCACAGCGTCACCGCGCTCATCGCCAGCAGCGGCAGCGACATCAGCACGCTCACCAGCAAGGCGATGCCGGCGAGATTCCAATAATCGGGATCGGTGATGGTGCCGGTCCAGTCGAATTTCGGATGGCGCGCGGCGTCGAACAGGCCCCAATAGGGACCGACGCCGCCTTCGAAGATTTTCCACGGCTGGTCGATCGCTTCGACGATGTTGTAGTCGATGCCATAGGCCTCGGCGCGCGCGATGAAGTTGCGCAGCACTTGCGCCTGCTCGGCGCGGCCAGGATTGGCGTTCTTGAGATTGTAGCCGGCGCTCGGCCAGCCGAACTCGGCGATGACGATGCGCTTGCCGGGATAGGCCGCGCGCAGCTTGTCGTAGATCAGGATCGCCTGATCGACGCTCTGGCTTTCGGAAAAGCCTTCCCAATAGGGCAGAATGTGCGCGGCGATATAGTCGACCTGCGACACCAGCTCGGGATGCTCGATCCAGACGTGCCAGATTTCGCCGGTGGTGACCGGCACGTTGGTCGACCGCTTGACCCGCTGAATCATCGGGATCAGGTCGGAAACCTTCTGCTCGCCGCGGTAGACGGTTTCGTTGCCGACGATGATGCCGTTGACGTTGCCGTTCCGTTTGGCGAGTTCGATCACCGAGCGGATTTCGCGTTCGTTGCGCTCCTGGTGCTTGTCGATCCAGGCGCCGATCGTGACGCGCAGCCCGAATTCCTGGGCGATGCCGGGCACCAGCTCGACGCCGCCGGTGGACGAATAGGTGCGGATGGCGCGGGTCAGCGGCGCCAGCATCCGAAGATCGGAACGGATTTGCGCGGCTTGCGCCTGCGTTCCGGAGTCGGGATGGGCGGTGCCGCCAAACGGCGCGTAGGAAACGCTCGCGAGCTGGCCTTCGATGTTGGGGGCGCTCAGGTGATCCTGCGCGAGGGCCCACAAGCCGGCTTGCACGCACGCCACGAGGGCGATCACGGCAGCGACGGTGCGCATAACACTTACGACCAAATGGGGCAGGATGGCAGACCCTTGAACCCGTCCCCTGGGCTCAGCCAAAGCTCAATCTACGGCAATGCAAGATAGCTCGGCGTCAGGTGCCAATTCAAGTAATGAGCGGACATGGCAATTCCTAGGCACGCGCATGGCACCCGCATGAATTTTTTTCGCTGGTTAGCCGCGGATCAGCGGGCAGGCGTTCCGCCCGCGGCGGCGGGGGCCGGCTTGACGGCGGCCGCCGGGGTGGGGGCAAGGGCCGGATTGAGCCAGCAGGCGTGGACCCGGCCGTTCAGGCTTTCCTGGGACTTGGGGTCGATATGGCCCTGGCGCACCAAACAGCGGAAAGTGGCCTGGATATGCGTGCTGGGGCAGCCGAAGCGGTCGTAAAGGTCGAGGTGGCGGAAGGCGGTATCGAGGTCGTCGCGCCACAGCAGGCTGACCACCCGGCGGCCTAGCCAGACGCATTCCGGGTTGCCGGCCGGCCCGGTGAGCAGGCGGGCTGCCTCGGCGATCTCGTCGATGGTGCTCTGGCCGTCCTTGGCGGTATCGCCGGCCGGCTTCTGCTGCTCGGGCGGGTTGATATTGCCGCTTTGGGCGACCGCCGCGCTGGCGCTAAATCCCAAGGCCGTTACGCAAAATACAGCACAAAATACACGCAACAAAGACACTTTCGGCATTGTCCCGCCGGTTTTTGATGGAAGCCGCCCGCCCGCTGTCCAGCCGTCTATGCAACCGGATTGGGACGCGATTACGGCGTTTTCTGCCGGCCGCCCCGGCGAAGCTTGCCTTTACGAACGCGAACTCTCGACTCGAACCGCCGCTCGCGGCGGAATTTTCTCGCCGCAAGACTTGGCCTCATCGGCCGGGTTTTGTCCAGCACTTGCCTGCGGTTTGCTTAAGAAGCCGGAGACTTGGCAGTGCCGGGCGCGCGCTATAAGCCGTCCCGGTGACTTTCTAACGCCGCCGAACTGGATTTCGCCGATGCGCCTTGGTCTAGCTTGCCTCGCCCTGTCGGCGGCAATCATCGCCGGTACCTGGGCCTGGCTCGGCGCGCCGGTGCCGATGCCGCAATCCCCGCTGCAACCCGGTGAAAAGCTTTATTGCCTGTCCTACTCGCCGTTCCGCGGCGGTCAGACCCCGCTCGATGCCGAAACCCAGATCTCCGCCAGCCAGATCGAGGACGATTTGTCACGGCTGGCGAAAATCACCGATTGCGTGCGCACCTATTCGATCGACTACGGCCAGGACCGGATCGCCGGGATCGCGGCCCGCCATGGCCTCAAGGTTATGCAGGGCGTCTGGCTGTCGAGCCATGCGGACAAGAACCGCGTGCAGATCGAAACCGCCGTCGCGCTCGCCAACAAATATCCCGGCACCATCCGCGCGGTGGTGGTCGGCAACGAGGTGCTGCTGCGCGGCGAGATGTCGGCCGAGGACCTCGCCGCCACCGTGCGCGCGGTGAAGGCGCGCGTGAGCGTGCCGGTGACCTATGCCGACGTGTGGGAATTCTGGCTGCGCAACCGCGATGTCGCCGCCGCCGTCGATTTCGTCACCATTCATATCCTGCCCTATTGGGAGGACTTTCCGATTCCGGCGCGCAACGCCGCCGCCCATGTCGAGTCGATCCGCCGCCAGCTGGTGGACGCCTTTCCCGGCAAGGAGGTGATCATCGGCGAGGTCGGCTGGCCGAGCGCCGGGCGCATGCGCGAGGGCGCGCTGCCGTCGCCGGCCAACCAGGCGCGCGTCATCCAGGACGTGCTGGCGCTGGGCAAGCGCGAAAATTTCCGCGTCAACGTGATCGAGGCGTTCGACGAGCCGTGGAAGCGCGCGCTCGAAGGCACCGTCGGCGGCCATTGGGGGCTGCTCGACGATGCGACGCGCGCGCCGAAGTTCGTATGGGGCGAGGCGGTGTCCAATCATCCGCTGTGGCGCTGGCAGGCGGCGGGCGGAATTGTCTTCGCGCTGCTTGTGTTCGGCGCGGCCTTCGCCGCCCGGCGCGAGGCGCCGCCGTCCGCGCTTTGGCTGGCGGTGACGGCGAATGCGGTCGCCGGCGGCACGCTGATCGGCTGGAGCATCGCCAACGCGCCGGTCGAATCCTTAGGCGCCGGCGGCTGGCTGCGTTCGCTGGCCTTGATTGCCGTCGCAGTACTGGCGCCGCTGAGCGTAAGCGCGGCGGTGATGCGCGGCACGCCGCTGCCGCGCTTCTCGCGCCTGCTCAATCCGGCCGCCGAGCACCGCCGCGATCCGCTCGCGCTTGTGGTGGGCGCGATCCTGATTGCCACCACGCTGCTCGCGCTGTCGGCGGCGCTCAGTCTGGTGTTCGATCCGCGCTACCGGGATTTTCCGTTCGCGCCGCTGACCGCGGCCATCGTGCCGTTTTACATGCACAGCGCGACGATGCCGCGGCCGCTCGGCCGCCACGGCGCCGCCGAATGGACTGCCGCCGGCATGCTGGCGCTTTCGGTGCCCTACATCGCGCTCAATGAAAGTTTCGCGAACTGGCAGTCGCTCTGGCTGTGCGCGGCGCTGGTCGCGCTCGTGTTCAGCCTGGTTCGGGTGCGCGACGCGCAAAGCTGAGCACCAGCAGCCCGAACGCGAGCGCCGACATGGCGATGTTGTAGAGCACGATGCCGAAGCAGGCGAAGGCGAGGGCGACGGCAAATAACACCAGCGACGGCCGCAGCAGATTGAGCGCGGCGACGCCAAGCGCGGCCCAGCCGAACACCGAGTTCTCGAACAGCGCGATCGCGATGCGGCGCGAGAAACACAGCCAGGTATTGAGCCCGGCGGCGCAGGCGAGGCCGACGCTCGACTGCTCGATGGCGAGATAGCGGATATAGAGCGCGTAGCCGAGCGAGCAGAAGCCGACGATCAACAGATAGTTGGTCGCACGCGCGCTCGGCAGGAACAGCTTCATGGCGGCGGTTTCCGACAGACGAGGCGATTATGCCGGCGGGCCGGCGCAGCCACAATCAAGGCTCCGCCAGATGGATGCCGCTGAACCGGGCCGGGCGGCAGCCGGTTCGGCTGACCGGGAAGCGGGCGCATAATTGCGCCGCCGCCGCGACAGTCGGCAGCGGCCCCGCCACCAAGCGATAGTCGATGCCGGAAGGGTGCCGCGGGCGCTGCGCGATGACCGCATGTAGCCCGGCCAGCAGGGCGCCGTAATCGCTCCGCATCGCCGCCCAGTGGACGCGCAGCGCTTCCACGCTTAAAGCGCCGCCGAGATCGATGCCGAACCCGGGCTTATGCGGCGATAGCGGATCGGTCGCTGGTTCGCTCGCCGGCGCCGCCGCTACGCGGATCGGCGGCAGCGGAACCGGTTCGGTCGCGGCCTCTGCTGGCGGCGGTGGCGCCGGTACCGGCTCGGCGGCAGTGACCGCGGGCATGCTGGCGGGCGCGCTCGGCGCCGGCGGCGGGTTGGCCGACGGGGCTAGCGCCGCCAGCGCGGCCTGCCGCTTGATGGAGCCGGTCACGTCGTCGAGATTGCGCTCGAGGCTCGCGACGCGCGCATTGAGCTGCTCGCGCTCGGCCGCCAAGGCGCGCACCTGTGCGGCGAGGCGCTGGGTTTCGGCCTCGGCCTCGCTCGGGCGCGGCGGAATGAGGGCAATCGCGTGCGCGGGCTCATTCATATAGGCGAGCGCCAGTTGCAGGCGTTGGCTGCCGGCGCTGGTTTGGCTGGTAACCGCGACGGCGGCGAGCGCGACGGCCGCCGCGCTGCCCCAGCCGAATATGAGCCAAAGCGAACGCAGCGCGCGCCGGTGCCGGCGAGTCGTCGGCCAATCGGGTTTCGGCGGCGCGGTCTTGATCGCCATGCATTGCCTCGGAAGAGGGACGAATCACCTCATTGAAAACGTTAGCAGAATCCGGCAATGCTGGCTTTCATTGCGTTGCGTGAACGGGTAAGCACGGGACGCGCAGGCGCGCTCGGCGCTTCGCCTGCGCCGCAAAGGTGGCTACGCCGTGAGCCGAAAAACAATGCAGCGACGAACGTGCCTTGCGATCGTGCTGGCGGCCGGCGAAGGCACCCGCATGCGCTCGGCCATGCCGAAGGCGCTGCACGCCGTCGGCGGACGCTCGCTGCTCGCACATGTGCTCGGAGCGGCGAGCAAGGCGGGCGGCGGCGACATCGCCGTGGTGGTCGGGCCCGATCACGACGCGGTGGCGGCAGAGGCGCGCGCGCTCGCGCCCAAGGTGAAGATTTTCGAGCAGAAGCAACGGCTCGGCACCGCGCATGCGGTGCTGGCGGCGCGCCAGGCCATTGCGCGCAAGCCGGACGATATCCTGGTGATGTTCGCCGATACGCCGCTGGTGCGGCCGGAGACGCTGCGCAAATTGCGCGGCGCGCTGGCGCGCGGCGCGGCGGTGGCGGTGCTCGGCTTCCGGCCCGCGAATCCGACCGGCTACGGGCGGCTGCTCACGCGCGGCGATGAACTCGTCGCGATCCGCGAGGAACGCGACGCCAGCGACGCGGAACGCAAGATCACGCTCTGCAATGGCGGACTGATGGCGCTGGCCGGCAAGAGCGCGCTCAGCATTCTCGACCGCATCGGCAATGCCAATGCCAAGGGCGAATACTATCTCACCGACGCGGTTGCTATCGCCCGCGATATGGGCTTGAAGGCGGTTGCGATCGAAACCGGAGAGGACGACATGCGCGGCATCAATACCAAGGCGCAGCTCGCCGAAACCGAAGCGGTGTTGCAGCAGCGCCTGCGCGCCGCCGCGCTCGATGCCGGCGTCACCATGATCGCGCCGGAGACGGTGTTTCTGTCCGCCGACACCAAATTCGGCAAGGACGTCACTATCGAACCGAATGTGGTGTTCGGACCGGGCGTCACGGTCGCCGACGGCGCGCTGATCCGCGCCTTTTCGCATCTGGAAGGCGCCCATGTCGGCAAGGGCGCCCGCGTCGGCCCGTTCGCGCGGCTGCGTCCGGGCACCGAGCTGGGCGCGGACGTGCATATTGGCAATTTCGTCGAGGTGAAGGAGGCCAAGATCGAGGCCGGCGCCAAGGCCAATCATCTGGCCTATATCGGCGACGCGTCGGTGGGTGCGGACGCCAATATCGGGGCCGGTACCATCACCTGTAATTATGACGGCGTCGCCAAGCACCGCACGACGATCGGCAAGGGCGCCTTCATCGGCTCGAATTCGGCGCTGGTGGCGCCGGTCAAGATCGGCGACGGCGCCTATGTCGGCTCGGGCTCGGTGGTGACCAAGGACGTGCCGGCCGACGCGCTGACGGTCGCGCGCGGCGAGCAGACCGTTAAGGTTGGCTGGGCAAAACGCTTGCGGCAGCTCAAGAGCTTGGGCAAGAAGATAACCAAAACGCCCACGAAATGAATCTTGCGGCCGTATCCGCCATTGTCACATGGCGAAATGCGTTTTGATTTCCCGATGGTTGCCGAAGCCGGCTAAAGCAAGAACTTAAAAGAGAAAGGCCGTCCAAACGGATGTGCGGAATCGTCGGAATTATCGGACGCGAGCCGGTGGCCGGCCATCTGGTCGAGGCGCTCAAGCGCCTTGAATATCGCGGCTACGACTCCGCCGGCATTGCCACCCTGGATCATGGCGCGCTGGGGCGCCGGCGCGCCCAGGGCAAACTGCAAGCGCTGGAAGAACGGCTGGTGCGCGAGCCGCTCGCCGGCAATATCGGCATCGGCCATACCCGCTGGGCGACGCACGGCAAACCGACCGAAAGCAACGCTCATCCGCATGCCACCGACCGCGTCGCGGTCGCCCATAACGGCATCATCGAAAATTTTCGCGAGCTGCGCGAACGGCTCGCCAAGAGCGGCGCCAAGTTCGGCAGCGAGACCGACACCGAAGTGGTGGCCCATCTGGTGACCGACGAGATGAAGCACGGCAAGCCGCCGGTCGAGGCGGTGGCCGCCGCGCTCAAGCAGTTGCGCGGCGCCTTCGCGCTCGCCTTCCTGTTCGCCGGCGAGGACGACCTGATGATCGGCGCGCGCAAGGGCTCGCCGCTCGCCATCGGCTACGGCGACGGCGAGATGTATCTCGGCTCCGATGCGATCGCGCTCGCCCCGTTCACCGACACCATCAGCTATCTGGAGGACGGCGACTGGGCGGTGCTGACGCACAAGGGCGTCGAGATCCATGACGAGCAGGGCCGTAAGGTCGAGCGCGCGGTGGTCAAATCCACGGCCTCCGCGCAACTGGTCGACAAGGGCAACCACAAGCACTTCATGGCCAAGGAAATCCATGAGCAGCCGGAAGTGGTCGGTCACACGCTCGCCCATTACATCGACATGACGACCGAAAAGGTTGCGCTGCCGGGAAAATTGCCGTTCGACTGGAGAAAGCTCAAGCGCCTGTCGCTGTCCGCCTGCGGCACCGCATTTTATGCCGGGCTGGTGGGAAAATACTGGTTCGAGCGCTTCGCCAAACTGCCGGTGGAAATCGATATCGCGTCGGAATTCCGCTATCGCGAAGCCCCGCTCGAGCCGGGTGACCTCGCCATCTTCGTTTCGCAATCGGGCGAGACCGCCGATACGCTGGCGACGCTGCGCTACGCCAAGCAGCACAAGCAGCACGTCTTGTCGGTGGTGAACGTGCCGACCTCGACCATCGCGCGCGAAAGCGACGTGGTGATGCCGACGCTGGCGGGGCCCGAGATCGGCGTCGCCTCCACCAAGGCCTTCACCTGCCAGCTCGCGGTGCTCGCGTGCCTGGCGATCGCCGCCGGCCGCGCGCGCGGCGAATTGTCGGAAGCCGACGAGCAAAACCTGGTGCATGCGCTGATCGAGGTGCCGCGCCTGATGGCGCAGGCGCTCACGCTCGAGCCGCAGATCGAAAAGCTGGCGCAGGAACTCGCGAAAGTGCACGACGTGCTCTATCTCGGCCGCGGCACCAGCTTCCCGATCGCGCTGGAAGGCGCGCTCAAGCTCAAGGAAATCTCCTATATCCACGCCGAAGGCTATGCCGCCGGCGAGCTCAAGCACGGACCGATCGCGCTGATCGACGAGAGCATCCCGGTGATCGTGATCGCGCCGCACGACCGCGTGTTCGAGAAAACCGTGTCGAACATGCAGGAAGTGGCCGCGCGCGGCGGCAAGATCATCCTGCTGACCGACGCGAAGGGCGCCCGGGAGGCCACCATCGATTCGACGGTGACGCTCACGCTGCCGGACATGGCCTCGACGGTGACGCCGCTGGTTTATGCTATTCCGGTGCAATTGATCGCTTATCACACCGCCGCCGCCATCGGCACCGACGTGGACCAGCCGCGCAACCTCGCGAAATCGGTCACGGTGGAATAGACTGCGCATGATCCCGAAAAGTGGGAACCGGTTTTCGGACAAGATCATGCGCAATAGAAAAAGTCGCTAAGCCATGACCGATTTCAACCCGAAACTTGACGATATGCCGGCGGTCAATGCGGCGTCGCCGCAGCAAAGCGGTATTGTCGCCCGCCTACGCAACTATTTCCTCACCGGCCTGGTGGTGGCGGGCCCGCTGGCGGTCACCGCCTGGCTGATCTGGTCGATCGTCAATTGGGTCGACGATCTGGTGCGCCCGCTCATCCCGCCGATATACCGGCCGGAAAGCTATCTGCCGTGGCCGATCCCGGGCACCGGCCTGATCATCGCCATTGCCGCGCTCATGCTGCTGGGTTTCCTCACCGCCAATTTCGTCGGGCGCACGCTGGTCAGATGGGGCGAGGGCCTGCTCAGCCGCATGCCGATCGTGCGGCCGATCTACAAGACCATGAAGCAGATTTTCGAGACGCTGTTCTCGAAGACCGGCTCGAGCTTCCGGCAGGTGGCGCTGGTGGAGTTTCCGGCGCCCGGCATGTGGTCGCTGGTGTTCCTGTCGCAGCCGCCGAGCAGCGACATCGCCAAGCGGCTGCCGCAAGGCGAGCATGTGTCGGCGTTCATGCCCTGCACGCCCAACCCGACCACCGGATTCTTCTTCTATGTGCTGCGCAAGGACCTCATCGTGCTCGACATCTCGGTGGAGAACGCGATGACGCTGCTGATTTCGGCCGGCATGGTGCAGCCCGATGGCGAGGCGCAGAAGAAGCTGGCCGCGCTCGCCGCCACCGCGCGCGCGGCGCAGGCGGCGAAGAAGACGGAAGCGGTGCAATAATAATCGCTGCCGCGGCGCCTGCCTGTTAATGTGAGGGCATGTTTGTTAGCGTTTGAAATACGCAGGGACAGCGCCGATGCAATTCCCAGAGGCCATTCAATCCGGTTTTTGGAACTATGTGAACTTCTCCGGCCGCGCCTCGCGATCGGAATATTGGTATTGGGTGCTGTTCGCCGTCCTGGTCACCATCGTTGCCGGGATTCTCGATAACGCGATTTTTCCGTTCGATGAGCCGCGTCCGATCGCCGCCGTGACGGCCGTGAGCCTGTTTCTGCCGGGACTGGCGGTGGGCGTGCGGCGCTTGCATGACATGGATCGGACCGGCTGGTGGGCGCTGCTCGCGTTGACCGGCATCGGCGGCATCGTCTTGATCATCTGGTTCTGTTTTAGCGGAACGCCAGGCGGCAACCGGTTTGGACCGAACCCGCTCGACTGACTTTCAAACGCGCGACTCTATCCTGCTCTTATCAGCTTGATCGCCTCGTCCTTGCCGAACAGATACAGCAGCTGGCGCAGCGCCTCGCCGCGCGGCGTCTCCAGTGTGGCGTCGCGCGCCAGGATGAGCGCGGCATCGTCGCGCGCGGCGCCGAGATATTTGCCGTGCGTCTCGATGCGCGCGATGCGGAAGCCGGGCAGGCCGCTCTGCCGGGTGCCGAGCAGGTCGCCTTCGCCGCGCAACTTCAGGTCCTCCTCGGCGATGCGGAAGCCGTCCTCGGTTTCGCGCAAGATTGCGAGGCGCGCCTTGGCGGTCTCGCCGAGCGGCGCCTTGTAGAGCAGCAGGCAGGTCGAGTGCCCGCTCCCGCGCCCGATGCGCCCGCGCAGCTGGTGCAGTTGCGCGAGGCCGAAGCGCTCGGCGTGCTCGATCACCATGATGGTGGCTTGCGGCACGTCGACGCCGACTTCGATCACCGTGGTGGCGACCAGGAGCTGCGTCTCGCCGGCGGCGAAGCGCGCCATGGCGGCATCTTTTTCCGCGCCCTTCATGCGGCCATGCACCAGGTCGACTTTGTCGCCAAAGCGCTGGCGCAATTCCTCGAAGCGCGCCTGTGCGGCGGCAAGATCGATCTTTTCGGATTCCTCCACCAGCGGGCAGACCCAATAGGCGCGCTTGCCCTCGCCGAGCGCGCGGCCGACCGCGTCCTCCACCTCGGCGATGCGCGTCGAGCGGAATGGCGCGGGTGTCGATCGGCTGGCGGCCGGGCGGCTTCTCGCGCAATTCGGAGACGTCCATGTCGCCGAAATAAGTCAGCACCAGCGTGCGCGGGATCGGCGTGGCGGTGAGCACCAGCACGTCGACCGCTTCGCCCTTTTGCGCCAGCGCCAGCCGCTGGTGCACGCCGAAGCGGTGCTGCTCGTCGACGATGGCGAGCGCGAGATCGTGAAACGCCACTTCTTCCTGGAACAGCGCGTGGGTGCCGATCAACAGATCGATGTCGCCGAGCGTCAGCCGGTCGAGAATGCTCTCGCGCTCGCCGCCGCGCTCGCGCCCGGTCAGGATCGCCACGCGCAAGCCGGCGGCTTCCGCCAGCGGCGCGATAGTGGCGAGATGCTGGCGGGCGAGGATTTCGGTCGGCGCCATGAAGGCGGCCTGCCGCCCGGCTTCGATGACGGCGGCCGCCGCGATCAGCGCCACCACGGTCTTGCCGGAGCCGACATCGCCTTGCAGCAGCCGCAGCATGCGTTGCGGGCGGGCGAGGTCGGCGATGATGTCGTCGACCGCCTTCTGCTGCGAATGGGTGAGCGCATAGGGCAGGCTTTTGAGGACGCGCGCGCGCAGGCGGCCTTCGCTGGCCGAGCCGCGGCCGGCCTGCCGGCGCATATGCGCGCGCACCAGCGCGAGCGCGAGCTGGCCGGCCAGCAATTCGTCATAGGCGAGCCGCGTCCACGCCAGGCTCTCCGGCAGAATGTCGTGCGGCTCGGCCGGCCGGTGCAGATGGCGCAGCGCGGCGGCGAAGGCGGGAAAGCGCTCGCGCGCGACCCAGGCCTCGTCCTGCCATTCGGGCAGATCCGGCAGCCGCGCCAGCGCGTCGTTCATCGCCCGCCGCACATTGCCGGCGGCCAGCCCCTCGGTCAGCGGATAGACCGGCTCGATCAGCGGCAGCGCGGCGAAGCCTTGCTCGTCCACCACGCGGTCGGGATGCACCATCTGCAGCATGCCGTCGTAGAATTCGGCGGTGCCGGAGACGTAGCGCGTCTCGCCCACCGGCAGCAGCTTCTCCAGGTAGTCGCGGCGCGCGTTGAAATAGGTCAGCGTGATGTCGCCGGTGTCGTCGTGGGCGTAGATGCGATAGGGCGCGCGCGCGCGATGCGGCGGCGCCGGCCGGTGATCGTCCACCGTCACCGCCACGGTGACCACCTGGCCGGGCTGCACGTCGCGCAGTTTGGGGCGCGCGCGGCGGTCGACGGCGCCCGACGGCAGATGAAACAGGAGATCGATCACGCGCGGCGCCTCGCGCTCGAGCAGCCGGGCATAGTGCTTTTCCAGCTTCGGCCCGACGCCGGGCAGGCTGGTGAGCGAGGCGAACAGGGGGTTGAGCACGAGCGGGCGCATGGAGCGGATCATTGCAGAATTTCAGCCGTCATGGCCGGGCTTGTCCCGGCCATCCACGCCTTACTTTTTGCCGCCGCGACAGAATAAGTAAGGCGTGGATGCCTGGCCCAAGGCCGGGCATGACGATTTCTGAGGCCATGACATTGGTGAGCGGTCCCTCTATATAAACCCCGCCCGGCCCCGTCCGGGTTTTTGGCGTTGGAGCGAGGCGATGACCGGCATTGGGATTTCGAGCGCAGGCCTGGATGCGCGGCGGCGGCGGCTGCTGTTCCGCTCCTGGCACCGCGGCATCCGCGAGATGGATCTGGTGCTCGGCCGCTTCGCCGACGCGCACATCGCAAAATTGAGCGACGCCGACCTCGACGAGTACGAGCGCTGGCTCGAAGTCCCCGACCAGCGCATCTTCGCCTGGGTGAATGGCGCGCAAGCGGTACCGCCCGAGTTCGACACCGCACTGTTCCGCCGCTTGCGCGAATTCCATCTCAGCCAAAGCCATGGCTAGATCGCCCGCCGAACTGCTGCAAGCCGGCAAAGCGCTCACGCTGGCGCAGGTCGCCGACGGCGCCGAAGGGCTGGTGCTGGCGGATCTGGCGCGCGCCATTGCGGCGCAGCCGAACGCGCCGGCAATTTCCCTGGCCGTGATCTGCCGCGACGGCCAGCGCATGGCGGCGCTTGCGCGCGCATTGGCGTTCTTCGGCCCCGACATCCTCACCATGGAATTTCCGGCCTGGGATTGTCTGCCCTACGACCGGGTATCGCCCAATGCGTCGGTGGTGGCGCAGCGCATGACCGCGCTGTCGCGCCTCGCCCGCGTGAAAGGCCGCGACAAGCCGTCGGTGCTGCTCACGACGGTGAATGCCGCGCTGCAGCGCGTGCCGGCGCGCGACTTCGTCGCCACCCACGCGCTGTCGGTCGCGCCCGGCAACGTCATCGGCATGGCGAGCATCGTGACCTGGCTGGAGCTCAACGGCTTCACCCGCGCCTCCACCGTGCGCGAGCCGGGCGAATACGCGGTGCGCGGCGGCATCCTCGATCTCTATCCGCCCGGCCTCGACATGCCGGTGCGCTTCGATTTCTTCGGCGACTCGCTGGAAACCATCCGCACCTTCGATGCGCAGACGCAACGCAGCGAAACCGCCTTGCGCGGGCTCGATCTGGTGCCGGTGGCGGAATTCCAGCTCGTCACCGAGACCATCCGCCGCTTCCGCACCGGCTATGTCGCCGCGTTCGGCGCCGGCTCCCCGGACGATCTGCTGTACGAAGCGGTGAGCGAGGGCCGCCGCTATCCGGGCCTGGAGCATTGGCTGCCGCTGTTCCACGACAGGCTCGAAACCCTGTTCGATTATCTGCCCGGCACGGCGTTCACGCTCGAGCATCTGGCGGAAGACGCCGCGCATGAGCGCTTCGCGCAGATCGCGGATTACTACGATGCGCGCCGCGAGGCGCTCAAGGACGGCGTGACGCCGCCGTACAAACCGCTGCCGCCGGACCGGCTTTATCTCGGCGAGGCGGAATGGAAAAAGCGCCTTGACGGTGCCGCTCAGGCGAAGCTCACGCCGTTCGCGGTGCCGGAAGGGCCGGGCGTGATCGATGTCGGCGCGCACGCCGGCCACAACTTTCGCGGCCGAGCGCGCCGAGCCGAACGCCAACGTATTCGAGGCGGTCACCCGGCACGTGCTGGCGTTACAGGCGGCCGGCAAGCGGGTGGCGATCGCGCTCTGGAGCGAGGGCGCGCGCGAACGCATGAGCCACGTGCTCGCCGACCACCGGCTGCACAATCTCACGCCTGTGGGGTCGTGGCCGCAGGCGACAAGCCTGCCGAAGCCGGCGGTGGCGCTCGCCGTGCTCGGCATCGAGTCCGGCTTCGAGACCGAAGACGCCGCCATCGTCAGCGAGCAGGACATCCTCGGCGACCGGCTGGTGCGTCCGCGCCGCGCCACGCGGCGTGCCGACAATTTCATCGCCGAGGCCACCAGCCTCGCGCCCGGCGATCTGGTGGTGCATGTCGACCACGGCATCGGCCGTTTTGCCGGCTTGCAGCCGATCATGGCGGCCGGCGCGCCGCACGACTGCCTGGAAATCCATTACGCCGACGACACCAAGCTGTTCCTGCCGGTGGAGAACGTCGACCTCTTGTCGCGCTACGGCGCCGAGCAGGCCAATGTCGAGCTCGACCGGCTCGGCGGCGGCAACTGGCAGGCGCGCAAGGCGCGCATGAAGAGCCGCATCCGCGAGATCGCCGGCGAATTGATCAAGGTCGCCGCCGAACGGCTGTTGCGCGAGGCGCCGCGGCTCAATGTCGGGCCGGGCGCCTATGACGAGTTCTGCGCCGGCTTCCCCTATGAGGAAACCGACGATCAGCTCACCGCCATCGACGCCACCATCAAGGATCTCGCCACCGGCCGCCCGATGGACCGGCTGGTCTGCGGCGATGTCGGCTTCGGCAAAACGGAAGTGGCGCTGCGCGCGGCCTTCATCGCCGCCATCGACGGCAAGCAGGTCGCCGTGGTGGTGCCGACCACGCTGCTGGCGCGCCAGCATTTCAAGACATTCTCGGAACGGTTCCGCGGCTTCCCGGTGAACGTGGCGCGGGCCTCGCGGCTGGTGCCGGCGGCGGAACTCGCCAAGGTCAAGGCCGGCTTGGCCGACGGCAGCGTCGACATCGTCATCGGCACCCATGCGCTGCTCGGCAAGGCCATCAAGTTCAAGGACCTCGGATTGCTGGTGGTGGACGAGGAGCAGCATTTCGGCGTCGCCCACAAGGAGAAGCTCAAGACGCTGCGCAGCGAGGTGCACGTGCTCACGCTCACCGCGACGCCGATCCCGCGCACCTTGCAGCTCGCGCTCACCGGCGTGCGCGATCTTTCCATCATCGCCTCGCCGCCGGTCGACCGCTTGGCGGTGCGCACGTTCGTGTCGCCGTTCGATCCGGTGACGGTGCGCGAAGCGCTGCTGCGCGAGAAATACCGCGGCGGCCAGGCGTTCTATGTCTGCCCGCGCATCGAGGATCTGGCCGGCGCCAAGGACTTCCTCGACAAGCATGTGCCGGAAGTGCGCGTCGGCGTCGCGCACGGGCAGATGCCGCCGACCGTGCTCGACGACATCATGACCGCGTTCTACGACGGCAAGTATGACGTGCTGTTGTCGACCACCATTATCGAATCCGGCCTCGACATCCCGACCGCCAATACGCTGATCGTGCACCGCGCCGACATGTTCGGCCTGTCGCAGCTCTATCAGCTGCGCGGGCGGGTGGGGCGCGCCAAGCTGCGCGCCTATGCGCTGTTCACCCTGCCGGCCAACCGCGCGATCACGCCGCAGGCCGAGCGCCGGCTCAAGGTGCTGCAATCGCTCGATACGCTGGGCGCCGGCTTCCAGCTCGCCTCGCACGATCTCGATATCCGCGGCGCCGGCAATCTGCTCGGCGAGGAGCAGTCCGGCCACATCAAGGAAGTCGGCTTCGAGCTCTACCAGCAGATGCTGGAAGAGGCGGTGCTCAGCCTGAAGGCCGGCGTCAGCGCACCGGCCGCCGACCGCTGGTCGCCGCAGATCACCATCGGCACGGCGCTGCTCATTCCGGAGGACTACGTCGCCGACCTGTCGGTGCGGCTGGCGCTCTACCGGCGGCTGGCCGAGCTCGAGGAGGAGCGCGACATCGACAGTTTCGCGGCGGAAATGGTGGACCGCTTCGGTCCGCTGCCGCGCGAGGTCGAGCATCTGCTGCAGGTGGTGGCGATCAAGGCGCTGTGCCGGCGCGCCAATGTCGAGAAGCTCGAGGCCGGGCCGAAGGGCGTCGTGCTGTCGTTCCGCGACAATATTTTCGCCAATCCGGAAGGGCTCATTGCCTATATCCGCGAGCAGGGCTCGGGCGTGCGCATGCGGCCCGATCCCAAGGATGCCAAGGCCCAGCAACTGGTGTTCTATGACGACTGGGAGAAGCCGGAATATCGGCTGAAAGGCACCGCGGCGATTTTGCGCAAGCTGTCGTCAATCGCGGAGCAGGCCAAGGCGGCGTGATTCCGCCCTTAATGCGGCATTCGCAGCACCGGCTTGATGGTCTGCCCGCTCGATGATTCCGCGGCGGCGCGGTTGATGTCGGCGAGATCGTACAAGGTGATCATGCGCTCGATCGGGAAGCGGCCGGCGACGATGTGATCGACCAGTAGCGGCAAAAACTCTTTCGGTACGCTGTCGCCCTGGATCACGCCGCGCACGGTGCGGCCATTCTGCAGGAACGGCGTCTCGAACGACACCTCGGTGCCGGCGCGCGCGCTGCCGAGCAGCACGCAGGTGCCGGCCGGCATCAGCGCCTCGACCGCTTCGCGGAACACGGCGGGCAGCGCCGAGGTTTCCAGCGAATAGCGCAGGCCGGGGCCGGTGAGTCTTGCGGATTTCCGCCACCACGTCGCCGCGCCCGCTGTGATTGATGACGTGGGTTGCGCCCAAATCGCGCGCCAGCTTCAGCCGATGCTCGTGCACGTCGACCGCGATAATCGGATCGCAGCCGGCGATCTTCGCCGCCATCAGCGCGGACAGGCCGACCGCGCCGACGCCAAACACCGCGATGCTGTCGCCGTCGCGCGGCTTCATCACGTTGAGCACCGCGCCGGCGCCGGTCTGCCCGCCGCAGGCCAGCGCGCAGAGCTGGTCAGCGGCGCGTCGTTGCGCACCTTCACCGCGAAACGCTCGTTGGCGATGGTGAAATTGCCGAACGACGACTGCTGGAAGAAGGCGCTGTAGACGGGCTTGCCATTTTGCGAATGCAGGGTCGAGCCGTCGGCGCGCCGGCCGTTCATCTTGAGCTCGAACGAATGCAGGCAATAGCTCTGCCGTTGCGTGCGGCAGTTCGGGCACTCGCCGCACCACGGATACGACATCACCACATGGTCGCCGGTCTTGAATTTCGTCACGCCGGCGCCGACCGCGCGCACCACGCCGGCGCCCTCGTGGCCGAACACCGCCGGGTAGGGCGTCGAATAGTAGCCGTCGCGGCCGTGCAGGTCGGTGGCGCACATGCCGGAGGCCGCGACCTCGACCAGCAACTCATCGCTGCGCGGATCGCAGAGCTCGACCGGTTCGACCTTGAACGGGCCGGAGCGCTCGTGCACGACGGCGGCTGTTATTTTCATGCTAGGCACTTTTCGGCTGCTACGGTGCGGCGCGCCGGTTTTGCCGGCACGCCGCGACGTTCAATCGTACGATGTTACTTGGTCAAGGGAAATTGCACCTCGCCGTTCCGATACTGCTCCGGATACAACACCACTTGTTTGCCTCCGGTTAAAAATTGCTCCAGCCCGTTTCCTTGCACGTTCTGAAACTGCACCATGAGCAATTGCGGCTTTGCCCATTCGCCGATCGCGTTGAAGCGAATCTCGCCGACGATGGTTTTGAAGGCATTCTTATGGATGTATTCGGACAGCGTATCGTCATTCAGGCTTTTGGTCGCGGTGATGGCCTGCTCGAGCACCTGCATGGCGGCATAGGCGAAAGGCGGCTGATAGAAGCCTAGCGGATCGGTGCCGACGGCCGGGGCGCGCGCCTGATACTTCTTCAAAAACTCCTCGATGCCCGGGAACTTCATCTTCGGGTTGGGAACATAGAGGTGATAGTTGACGACGCGGTTGAGCTTTTCGGAAAGCTGCGTCATGAACGAGGCATATTGCATCCCGACCATGCCGCCGCCGAACAATTGCGTCTTGAGGCCGATTTCAGTCGCCGCGCGTACCATGCCGACGGAGTCGATCGGATAGGATGCGATGAAGACGACATCGGGGCTGGTGGCCTGGATCGCGCGCACGATCGGCGTGAAGTCGACGGTTGCCGGCGGGTAGGTGCGGTCGTAGACGATTTTGAAGCCGTATTTCTTGGCGTTGGCGCGGGCGCCCTGCAGGACGTTGTTGGAGAATTCCGCGTCGGCGCCGACAAGTGCGACCGTTTGCGGCCGCGGTGAAATCGTTTTTGCGACTTCGAAGAACGCTTCCGAAATCACGCCCTTGGCGTCCGGTCCCCAGGCTGCGGACTGGAAATAACGCGGATATTTGAATTCATCATTGCTACCGAGCGCCACGAGGACCATCACCATCTTCTTGCGCTCGATGATGTGCGGCATGGCGGCGACGATAAGATTGGTGGCGGCGCCCATCAGCAAATCGACTTTGTCGATGTCGAGCAGCTTGGCGTAAATGCCGGGCACCGTGGCCGCATTGGTTTGATCGTCGTAGTAGATGAGTTTGACCGGGCGGCCGAGCAGGCCGCCTTTGGCGTTGATTTCCTCAAGCCAAATCTGTTGCGCCAGCAGGTTCGCTTTTCCCGATGACGCGAGACCGCCAGTCAACGAAACGCTAAAGCCGATTGTAATCGGCTGTTGGGCGGACGCCGGGTTAGTGGTAGCCGAGAAAGCCATCGCAATAATCGTCAGCGCTGCCGCGATCCATCGCGGCAGCCTGCCGCCGCTGTTCGGAACATTCATGACGTTATCTCCCTGTGGGCTGGCCGCCGTTTCGATGCTTTGCTGCGTTCGGCACAATACCGTGCGTGCAGACATCGCTTTCTGCGGTCCGCTAGTGCGTCGAGACTAGCTTGGGTGTTGCGGGCTTAACAGCAAACTTCAGGCAAGCAGGCTGATGTTTTTCGACAGCCCCGCTTGCCCACGTTTTCGTCCCACTTATCGGTCCGGCTATTCGGCCGCGTCTTGCGCCTGCGCCACGCGATCGATCGCTTCGCGCGAGATATTCCGGCGACTGCGCCCCCGACACCGCGAACTTGCCGCCGAAAATGAAACACGGCACGCCCTCGATGCCGGCCGCCTTGGCGGATTGCGCCTCCTGCCCAACCTCGGTGACGTCCTTGTCGCTCAACAGCGCCGCGCGCACATCCTCCGGGTCGAGGCCGATGTCGGCGGCCGCCTGCACCAGGACGGCGTGGTTGGTGAGATCGGCGCCCTCGGTGAAATACAAGGTCCATCAATCGCTGCTTCATGTCGGCTGCCTTGCCGATCCCGTCCGCCCAGCGGATCAGACGGTGACAGTCGAGCGTATTGGGCTGTCGCTTCATTTTGTCGACGGCGTAGGTCAGGCCCTCCGCCGCCGCCGCCGCGACGACGCGCTGGGCGATGCCCGCGTAGCGTTCGGGCGAGCCGAACTTGGTGGTGAGATATTGCTCGCGCGACATGCCTTCGCGCGGAATCCAGTCGTTGAGGAAGTAGGGGCGCCAGTGCACCTCGACCGCAATGTCGGGCCGCAGCGCCAGCGCCTTTTCCAAACGGCGCTTGCCGATGAAGCACCACGGGCAGACCACGTCGGAGACGACGTCGATGCGGAGGGACATTTGATGGGCCATAGGCTCGCTCCTGTTTGAGCTAACCTAGACATCCGGTCATTCGGCGGCAACCGGCCGGCTGGCCGGGCGGAACGCCCCGGCAAGCAGCGCATTGGCGCCGCGCACCCGTAATGCGGCGGCAGTGGCGGCGGGGTCACGTGCGCTGCCGGCGAGGCGCTGACCGAGCAAGGCGTCGGGCAGCGCGGCGATGATGGCGGCGGGATCGGCGGCCGCGACTTCGGCATCGATCGCGCGCTGACGGAAGCGATAGCCGCCGACCGCCGTGATGCCGGCGGGCGGGGCGGTGACGGTGAGCGTGCCGGTGGCGCGATCGAGGCGGCAGGCAAAGCCGGTGTCGACGAAGCCATCCGGCGCGCTGCGCGCATCGCCGCCTGGCGCGGCACCCGGCGGAAAGGCTTGCGCCGGCACCATCGGACCGCGCAGCGCCAGCGTGCCGGACTTAGTGCGCAAGGTCTCGATAGCCGCAATCGTGTGCGGAGCGCCGCGCGGCGTAGCGACGGCGCCATGCGGGATCGGCGCCGGCAGGCCGTCGGGGCCGCGCCGCGCCGGCAGCAAACCGGCCTCGCCGAAGCTGGCAATATCGATCAGCGCCGCATCGCCCCGCCACGGCGTGGCAGCGGCAAGCCGCTCGGGCGCGCGCCAGAGCGCGAGGATCGTTTTGATCGGCTGGCCGAGCAGGCCCGCGTCGGCCAGCGGCGGCAGCGCGGGACCCGGCAATACAACGGTTGGCGGGTCAAGCGCGCGGCATTGTTCGGCGAACACGGCCGGATCGAACCCGTGATGCAGCGCAAGTGCGCCGCCGCCAAGCAGCCACGGCATGACGCCGAGCGCGATGGCGGCAAACGAGCCGGGCGGGACCGCCGACAGGATGGTTGCGTCGCGCGCCAGGCCGCCTTCCAGGAACACCGCCAGCCCGCCGGCGATCAGCTCGCTATGGCTGCGCGCGACCGGCACGAGGCCGGTCGCCGGTGACATCGAAGGTGATGGCGGCGACATGGGCGCCGGCATTGCGCGGCCGGGCCGGCGGCTGGAAGAATGCCGCGGGGCCGGGCGCGAACACGTCGTCGAGCGGCACCACGCCATCGGGCAGATCGCGCCCGAAGCCGCAGATGTGCCGGATCGGAAATAATTCGGCCGCCGCCTGCACCGCGGTCTCTGCCGCCGCGTTCGCCCCGATGCGCGCGCAGGTAACGATCGCCTTGGCGCCGACGCGGGCGAGCGCGGCCACCATCTCCTGCTTGCGCCAGAGCAGCGGCAGCGGCGCCGCGATCAGGCGCGCGCGCAAGATGCCGAGCAGCGCGATCACGCTGTCCACGGTGTTGGCGAGTTGCACCGCCACCACGGCGTCGGTCGGCAAGCCAAGGCCGTGCAGCTTGCCGGCAAGCGCCGATATGGCGTTGTCGGCTTGCGCGAAGGTAAGCCGCTGCGGCGACGCGTCGTTGACGCTTGCGCTGTTGGGCGGATCGATCAGCGCGAGCGCGTGGCTGTGCCGCACGCCGGCGCGGCGGAACAGATCGTCAATCGTGGCGCGCTCGCCGCCCGCTTGTTCCGTGCCGCCTAGGATCATTGCGCGTCCCCGTGCCACCAGGTTTCCGGCAAATAGCCGAACAGGGAGGTCGGCGAGGGATGCTTGATTCGGGTCCAGCGCGCCACCCATTGCTGGGGCGGGAAATAGAGCGGCACCACGTAGAAACCGGACAGCAGCACGCGGTCGAGCGCGCGCGTGGCGGAAACGAAGTCGGCGCGGCTGTCGGCGCTCAGCATGGCGGCGATCATGGCGTCGACCGCCTTCGACTGGACGCCCATGTAATTGCGGCTGCCTTCCTCGCTCGCCGCCGCCGAGCCCCAGTAGAACAATTGCTCGTTGCCGGGCGACAGCGACTGCTCCCAGCGATACTGCATCATGTCGAAGTCGAACATGATGCGCCGCCGCTCGAACTGGGTGGCGTCCACGTTGCGCACGCGCGCGTCGATGCCGGCGCGCTTGAGATTGCGCACGAAGGCGAGCGCCAGGCGCTCCTGATCGCGGGTGGTGGTGAGGATTTCGAACGCCAGCGGCCGCCCGCTGGCAACGTGCTCCAAACGCGTGCCCTTGAGCTGGTAGCCGGCCGCGGCAAACAAGTCGAACGCCCGGCGCAAGCCGGCGCGATCGCGCCCCGTACCGTCGCTGACCGGCGGCGCCCAGCGGCCGTCCATGATGTCGGCGCGCACGACGCCCGCAAACGGCGCCAGCAGTTCACGCTCGCGCGCATTGGCGGGCACGCCGTGGGCGGAGAGATCGCAACCGTCGAAATAGCTGGCGGTGCGCTTGTAGAGATCGAAGAAATAATTGTGGTTGATCCACTCGAAGTCGAACAGCTGGAGGATCGCCTCGCGCACGCGCACATCGGCGAAGATGGCGCGCCGTGTGTTGAATACCAGGCCGTCCATGCCCTTCGGCAGTCCGTAGGGGAATTCCTCCTTGACGACGCGGCCGGCGCGCAGCGCCGGAAAATCGTAGGCCGTCTGCCAGCGGCCGGGATCGGTCTCCGTGCGCACGTCGTAGAGGCCTTTCTTGAACGCCTCGAAATGGGTGTTGCCGTCGCGGTAGTAATCGAAGCGGATGGCATCGAAATTCCACAGAGCCGCGATTGATCGGCAGGTCGCGCCCCCAGTAATTCGGATCGCGCTTGAAGACGACGCTTTCGCCCGGTTTGACCGCGGCGACCGTATAGGGACCGCTGCCGAGCAACGGCTCGAAGGTCGTCTCCTCGAACTTGGCGGGATCGATCGCGTGCTTGGCCAGCACCGGCATCAGGCCGATGATCAGCGGCAGTTCGCGGTCGTCGGCACCGGCCAGGTCGAAGCGCACCGTCCGCGCGTCGATAGCCTCCGCCTTGACCACCTTGGCGTAGTAGATGCGGAAATTCGGCCGGCCGCGGTCGCGCAGCAGTTGCCAGGAGAAGATCACGTCGTCGGGCGTCACCGGCTTGCCGTCGGCAAAGCGCGCCGCCGGATTGAGCGTGAAGCTGACGACGTTGCGCGCGGTATTGGTCTCGACGCTTTCGGCGAGCAGGCCGTAGAGCGTGAACGGCTCGTCATAGCCGCGCGCCAGCAGGCTCTCGATCACATAGCTGCGGATATTGACGGCGGGCAGCCCCTTGACGATGAGCGGATTGAGGCTGTCGAAGGTGCCGAGCACCCCTTGCACCAGTTGGCCGCCCTTGGGCGCCGCCGGATCGGCATAGCTCGGATGGCTGAAACCGGCCCCCCAGGCCGGCTCGCCATGCATGGCGATGGCGTGGCGCGCCTCCGCCGCCCGCGCCGGGGTGCGGGCGAGCCCGCTGGCCGCCAGATAGCGCCCCAAGCATCAGCGTGCGCCGGGATGGCTGCCATTGCAGCACGGCGCGGGAGGCGGACGAGGGCGCGAACAGGGGGCGGATGCGATTCGTTTCCGGTTTTGCGCAATTTATCACAGGGTTGTGGCGCTGGCGGACCCGCATTTTTGGCGCATTGATGGCTTTATTGCAGGCGCAATATCGGCTATCAGGCAGCCCTGAACTGTCACGCTCCCGCCGTATTTCACGGGGAGAGACCCGGTCTGACGAGGCGACCGTTCGGGTCGGGCCTAGGCCGCGAGTGGTGCGAGAAAAAGGACGAATTGCAATGGTTTACCGGATCGCTTCGGCCCGGCCGCTGGGCCGGGCGCTGACCGCCTCATTCGCCGCCGCGGGCTTGCTGGCTGCGGCCATGGTCGTGGCGACGCCCGCATTCGCGCAGCAGCCGCCGAAGCCGCCGGCGAAGAAAACGACGGCGCAAAAACCGGCGCCTGCCAAGCCGGCGGCGCAACAGCCGCAGCAGCCGGCACCGCAACCGCAGGCCGGCGGCGAACAGCAGCAGCCGCAGCTCATGTATTCGCCGTGGATCAAGGTCTGCGGCAAGGGCCCGGAAACCAACAACAAGCAGGTCTGCGTCCTCACCAAGGACGGCCGCCTTGAAAACGGCATGCCGGTCGCGATCGTCCAGCTGTTCGAGCCGGAAGGCGAGCCCAAGGTGATGCGCGTCACGGTGCCACTCGGCATGCAACTGCAGCACGGCACCCGCATGATCATCGATCAGGGTCAGCCAGCGCAGTCGCCCTACAAGATATGCTTTCCGGTAGGCTGCATGTCCGATTACCCGGTCACCGACGACATGATCGCCAACATGAAGAAGGGGCAGATGATCACCCTGCAGGCGATCAACATGCAGGGCACGCCGATCAGCCTGCCGCTGCCGCTGAACGATTTCGCCAAGGCCTATGACGGCCCGCCGACCGATCCGAAGGTGGTCGAGGAACAGCAACGCAAACTGCAGGAAGAACTGCAGAAGCGGGCGGAAGAGGCGCGCAAGAAGCTGGAAGCGCAGCAGCCGGCGCCGCCGGCCCCGGCGACGGCGCAAAAGAAATAATTCGCCGCTTATCGCTGCGACGAACGCGAAAGGCGCGGCTGCGGCCGCGCCTTTTTTGTTGACCATGCCGGCCCACGCGCCGGCCGGGTCATCGCGCAAATTACCAACTCAGGGGCTGCCGAAAACAGTGCGCCATCGTTGCAGCTTGGGACCGTCCAGGGCGATGGCTGATCCACCCGTTCTATCGATTGCTTGAAGCGCGGAGACGTACTGTTTCCAACTGTAATCTCGACTTTCGCGCCGTGCGGCCGAGGGGTGCTCGGAGCCCGCTTGAGGAAGCGCGGGGTTTGTATTGATTTCATAGATTTGTACGTTTCCGGCAACGACACCAAAATCGGCTCGGCCGTATTCAATGTTGGCCAGCGTGAATGCGCGCGTGAGCAACTCTCGGTAAGGATTGCTTCGCAGCAGCTCTTTCTCCTCTTGATAGAGAGCCTCGCCCGCAACCCCGCGCTCGCCATCCTTGGCAATCCACGATCTTTCATGCACCGAAGGGGTCGGTATGATGCGATCGCCAACTCGAAACGCGGCCATTTTGCGGAAAATGCCTTCGGCTATGGGTTCCGCCGCATATTCGACGGCGATGAGGTGGTGTTCCGGCACCGCTCCCTTGGTCAGCACATCGTCGATGGCGGCTTTTAGCGCGTGACTGTCGGCAATGAGCCCGGAAACCGGACCGCGATGCGAAGATTCGCTGCGCAGGAACACCGGATAGTGTTCCGGCATTTCGCCCGCCTCAATCCGATAAACGCCAAACCGATTGATTCCCTCGCGCTGAAGCTGGCGCAGGAGCGCATAGCGCTGTCGTACGCGCGCAGGATCGTTGAGCGCGAGCGATCCCGAAGATTTAATGGCGCGGAAGGCCTCGGCGGCAACCTCAAGCTGCCAAAAATTGAGCCGATCAAAGTCCGTGAAGATGTAAGTGCCCGCAGGAACTTGCGGTTTCGCAAGAATTTCATGATAGCAAGCTACAGAAACGGCAGGACCGCCCGTTTCGGACAACAGGCGCAGATGCGTGTACCGGTGGCCCGCTGCCACGAGGAAAATAATCATTGCGGGTTGGCGTGGCCCGTCGAAATTGACAGTCCCTCCGCGTTTAAACTAGTCTTATTGGTTATCACAGGGGGACGTGACATGCGCAGCATCGAACTCGATATTGATAGACTGGTCGGGTACGCAGTTGTCGGCTCCGGGGAAAAGCGTATCAAGAAACTCGGCTCCGCAAAACTCGGTTGTAAGCTGGGTACTGCGCCGTCGGAAGAACTGACCGAATCCGCTGATCGAGTGAGCACCGCTGCGTAATGAGTGCTTATTTGCTCCGATAGGGGATGTGACATGCGCACGATCGAACTCGAGATTGATAGGCTGGTCGGCTACGCAATTGTCGGCTCCGACGAAAAGCGTATCAAGAAACTCGGCTCCGCAAAACTCGGTGGTAAGAGGATGAATACTGCGACGCCGGGCGAGTTGACCGCGTCGACCGATGGAGCAAGCGCCGCTTCTTAGTGAGTGCTTTTTTGCTCTTAATCGGGGGACGTAAAATGCGCCCAGTCGAACTCGAGATTGATAGACTGGTCGGCTATTCAATTGTTGGCTCCGATGAAAAGCGGATCAAAAACTCGGCTGCGCAAAACTTGGTTTTAAGAGGGTTACGTCGGACGAGCTAACCGCATCGGCCGATCGAGCGAACACCGCCGCGTGATGAGCGCCTGTTTGCTCATATAGGGGACGTAAAATGCGCCCAATCGAACTCGAGCTTGATAAGCTGGTTGGCTACGCAATTGTCGACTCCGACGAAAAGCGTATCAAGAAACTCGGTTCCGCAAAACTTGGTATTAAGAGGGTTACGTCGGACGAGCTAACCGCATCGGCCGATCGCGCGAACGCCGCTGCGTGATGGGCACCTGTTTTGCTCCAATAGGGGACGTGAAATGCGCACGATCGAACTCGAGATCATGATAAGCTGGTCGGCTATTCAGTCGTTGGCTCCGACGAAAACCGTGTCAAGAAACTCGGCTCCGCAAAAATCGGTAATAAGTGCGTTACTGAGATGGCAGGAGAGGTGACCGCATCGGCCGAGCGCGCGCACGCCGCTGCGTGATGGGCGCCTGTTTGCTCCGATAGGGGACGTGAAATGCGCGCAATCGAACTCGATCATGATAAGCTGCTCGGCTATTCAGTCGTTGGCTCCGACGAAAAGCGTATCGCGAAACGCGGCTCCGCAAAAATCGGTGAAAAGTGGGTTACCGAGATGGCAGGAGAGGTGCCCGCGCCGGCCGATCGAGTGAATACTGCCGCGTAATGAGTGCTCGAGCAGCGTATTCTTTCGTACCCGACGCCGCACGGGCTCGCAGACTGGACCAGGACCTGCGGGTTCGTCTGGCAGCCAGCCTGGAACATGTTGTCGACAAGAGCCGGGGTCTTCTGAACGTCAACGACGGGAAGCTTCGTGATCTGACGACGGCCTTGCGGGGAAACCTGCGGTTCCCCCCAACCACATTCGCGCTCTACTACGACATCGTCGATGCGATTCTCGAGAACCGCTTGGATGACGCCGAGCGTTGTTTGGCGTCGATTATCAATGAAAAGCCAATTCAACAGCCCTTGAGCATTGTCGTCTTGGACAATGCGACGTTCGGTGCCGACATGGTGGAGCGGTACGGGCGTATGATGGACACCGATCCCGCCACGCCGCACGTATTCGCCGCGCCGTCATCCGATGGTGATGTCGTTTCGTGCCGTGCCATTCTTGCACAGTCTATGCGGCTGATGGAGCGCGGATGCCCGCAAACCTATGGAGAATTCTCCGAATTGGTCGACCAGATCGTGCTCTGCGATGGCACCAACGTTGCAACCAATGAAGCATTTCTCGCTGGATCTACATTCACCCTGTGGGGTGCGTTGTTCATCAATCCAAGCGTCGAACGCACTGTACGATCGCTGGTTGAGACTCTCGCGCACGAGGCATCGCATACATTTCTCTTTGGCCTTCAGGTTTCGGATGGCCTGGTTCTCAATCCGGACGAAGAGCGCTTTCCCTCGCCGTTGCGGGTGGACCCCCGTCCGATGGACGGCGTCTATCATGCGACGTTTGTATCGGCGCGCATGCACTTCGCCATGAAGGAGTTGCTGGCTTCCGGCCTCATGCCCGCGAGCGACGTTCGCTTCATCCGCGAAGCCGCCGAACGCGACGTGGAGACTTTTAGCGAAGGGCTCAAGACGGTCAGGAAGTTCGGCCGTCTGACGCCCGCCGGCCAAGACGTTATGGCTTCCGCCGCGGATTACATGGCAGTGCAGGTGGCTTGACGCCCGTTGCTATCGGCTAGCCGCACCGTCGCCGGCAACACGCCCCACCGCTCGTGCAAAAACGGCCCGTCCAGGGCGCGCCATTTCAAAATGGATTGCTTGTTATCAGTTGATCAGATGGGTCGCGAGCGAGGCTAAAAAGTCCTCGACCATCGGGATGGCGGACCGGCTTGTCGGAGGTGTCGGGCAGCAGGTTCTGCTCCGAGACATAGGCGATGTATTCGCTCTCCGCGTTCTCGGCGAACAGATGGTAGAACGGCTGGTCCTTGCGCGGACGCACGTCGGCCGGGATCGACTCCCACCATTCCTCGGTGTTGTCGAATTCCGGATCGATGTCGAACACCACGCCGCGGAACGGGATAGACGCGGTGCTTGACCACTTGGCCGATCTTGTACTTGGCGGTGCGGATCTTATCCATGACAGTCACCACATAGTGCAAGATTGCGGCATCCGCTAGGGCTCACAAGGCATAGCGCGCGGCCATGTCGGGGTCCTTGGCCGCGACCAGCTTGGCGAGGTCGAGCAGCACCTTGGCCTGTTTCCAGGTGGCGTCGTCCTGCATTTTGCCGTCGATCATGACCGCGCCGGCGCCGTCCGGCATGGCGGCGACGATTTTCTTGGCGAAAGCCACCTCCGCCGGATCGGGCGAGAACACCGTCTTGGCGATGGCGATCTGCGAGGGGTGCAGCGACCAGGCGCCCAGGCAGCCCATCAGGAAGGCGTTGCGGAATTGCGCCTCGCAGGCGGCGGCGTCGGAGAAATCGCCGAACGGTCCGTAGAACGGCTTGATGCCGGCGGCGGCGCAGGCGTCCACCATCTTGGCAATCGTGTAGTGCCAGAGGTCCTGCTGGAACGCGGCGCGCGGGCTGTCGCCTTGCAGCATCGGCCAGCACCTTGTATTCCGGATGGCCGCCGCCGACGCGCGTGGTCTTCATCGCGCGCGAGGCGGCGAGATCGGCGGGGCCGAGGCTCATGCCGTGCATGCGCGGCGAGGCGCCGGCGATCGCCTCCACATTGTTGACGCCCTGCGCGGTCTCCAGGATGGCGTGGATCAGGATCGGCTTCTTGATCTTGTGGCGCGCTTCGAGTTGCGCCAGCAGCTGATCGAGATAGTGGATGTCCCAGGGGCCGTCGACCTTGGGCAGCATGATGACGTCGAGCTTGTCGCCGACCGCGCCCACGATCTCGATCACGTCGTCGAGCGCCCAGGGCGAATTGAGCGCGTTGATGCGCGTCCACAATCCGGTCGCCCCGTAATCGACGCTCTTCGCCATCTCGATGAAGCCCTTGCGCGCCGCCTGCTTGGCCTCGACCGGGATGGCGTCCTCCAGGTTGCCGAGCACAACATCGACCTGGCGCACTAGCTCGGGCACCTTGGCGCGCAGCTTGTCGAGGTGCGGCGGCACGAAGTGGATCATGCGCTCCAGCCGCACCGGCAATTCACGCATAGGCGCCGGGGCGCCAATGGCGAGGGGGGCAAAGAACTGACGCGGCAGTTTCACGGGTTCACGGGTCCTTCCAAAATGCCGTTCTGCCCTTTAGAGCAATGCAAAGGCCGCGCCAAGTGGCCGAATTTCGGGCGGCCGGGGCCCTATCGGATGATCGACGTTCTCAACCTCGCTTTGCCGTTTTTCGGGCTGATTTTCATCGGCTTTGCCTGCGGCAAGCTCAAGCAGATCCCCGATACCGCGCTGGCCTGGATGAATTTCTTCATCCTCTATGTGGCGCTGCCGGCGCTGTTCTACCGCATCCTGGCGCAGACCCCGCTCGAAAAGCTGGCCCAGGTCGACTTCATCTTTGCCACCACGCTGGCGACGTTCTGGGCCTTCGCGGTGGCGTTCGCCATCGGCATGGTGATCCGGCACGGCAATATCGCGGAGGCGACCATCGCCGGGATGGCCGGCGGCTACGGCAATATCGGCTTCATGGGCCCCGGGACTGGCGCTGGCGACGCTGGGGCCGGCGGCGGCGGTGCCGGTGGCGCTGATCTTTTGCTTCGACAACAGCATCCTGTTCACCATCCTGCCGATCCTGATGGCGCTGGCGAAGCCGCAGCAGGCGAGCCTCGGCGCCACCGCGCTCGAAGTGGTCAAGCGCGTCACCCTGCATCCGCTGATCATCGCGAGCGCGCTCGGCGTCGCGTCGGCGGCGCTGCATTTCCAGCCGCCGGTGGCGCTCGACCGGCTGATGCAATTCCTGCAAAACGCCGCGGCGCCTTGTGCGCTGTTCACGCTTGGGGTGACGGTGGCGCTGCGGCCGCTGAAGAAAATGCCGTGGGAGGTGCCGTTCCTCACGCTGGTGAAGCTCGCGCTGCACCCGATCCTGGTGTTCCTGCTGCTGTCGCTGTTCGGGCCGTTCGACCAGACCTGGGTCTACACCGCCGTATTGATGGCGGCGCTGCCGCCGGCGCTCAACGTGTTCGTGTTCGCGCGGCAATATGACGTCTGGGTCGAGCAGGCCTCGAGCGCGGTGCTGATCGGCACGCTGGTGTCGGTGGTGACGCTGACCAGCGTGATGTGGATGGTGAAGACCGGCACACTGCCGCAACTGCTGTTCAGGTGACATAGTGCAACCATTGTCGGGCCTCCTTGTCCTGGATTTCACCACGCTGCTGCCGGGCCCGCTTGCCAGCCTGATGCTGGCGGAAGCCGGCGCCGAGGTGATCAAGATCGAAAGGCCGGGCGGCGAGGATGCGCGCCATTTTCCGCCCATCGTCGACGGCGAAAGCGCCATCTTCGCGCTGCTTAATCGCGGCAAGAAAAGTCTCATGCTCAATCTGAAGAACGATGCCGATCGCGCCAAACTTATCCCGCTGATCGAGCGCGCTGACATCCTGCTGGAGCAATTCCGCCCCGGCGTGATGGCGCGTCTTGGCCTCGGCTATGAAACGTTGCATGCGCTCAACCCGCGGCTGATCTTCTGCTCGATCAGCGGTTACGGCCAGAGCGGCCCGCGCGCCGGCGAGGCCGGGCATGACATCAATTACATCGGCAATACCGGGCTGCTCGATTTGCAGCCGGGGCCGCCCGACGCGCCGGTGGTGCCGCCGATGCTGGCCGCCGACATCGCTGGCGGCAGTTTTCCGGCGGTGATCAACATCCTGCTGGCATTGCGCGCGCGCGACCAAAGCGGGCAGGGCTGCCACCTCGACATCGCCATGACCGACGCCATGTTCACCTTCGGCTGGGCGGCGCTGGCGCTCGGCGCCGCCACCGGGAAATTTCCCAAGCCGGGCGAGCACTGGCTGGTGGGCGGCTCGCCGCGCTACCGGCTCTATCCGGCCAAGGACGGCAAGCTCATCGCCTGCGGCGCGCTCGAGCAGAAATTCTGGGCAGCGTTCTGCAAAGCGATTGGATTGGCGGCGGAATTCGTCGACGACCTGCGCGATCCGGCAGCGACGCGCGATGCGGTGGCAAAGCTCATTGCCGCGCGAACCTCCGACGAATGGCGGCCGATCTTCGCCGCCGCCGATTGCTGCACGACCATTGTGCTGCCGCTGGAGCAGGCGATGCGCGATCCGCATTTCGTCGCGCGCGGATTGTTCGACTACAAAGTCGAAAGCGCCGCGGGCAAGACCATCCCGGCGCTGCCGCTGCCGATTGCGCCGCAGTTTCGCGACGAGCCGGGCGGCAAGAAGGCGCCGAAACTCACCTAATCGTCATGGCCGGGCTTGTCCCGGCCATCCACGCCTTGCCTGCTCAAACACGAAAGACGTGGATGCCCGCGACAAGCGCGGGCATGACGCGGAAGTTACAGCGCTTCCCCGCGCATCAGCCGTGGCTGTGCGGCGGCCGGCTGCACGCCTTCGCGCATCACGGCGCGGCGCAGCGGGCCGATGCGGTCGATCATGTAAAGCCCGAGGCCGCGCATGCCCTGCACGGGCAGGAAATCGGTGAGCAGCGTGCGATTGAGCAGGTCGATGGCGAGCGTGCGGCTGCCGACATCGGCGCGGCGCATTTTTTCGTAAGCGTCGAGCACATCGTCGCCGCCGATGTCGCGCACCCGTCGCGCTGGGCGGCGATGGCGAGCTCGCCGATGCTGGCGGCATCGCGCAGGCCGAGATTGAGCCCCTGCGCGCCGATCGGCGGGATCACATGGGCGGCTTCGCCCACCAGCGCGATGCGCCGGGCGCCGAAGCGCCGCGCGGTCGCAACCGACAGCGGAAACTGTCCGCGCCCCGGCTCGACTTCGATCTTGCCGAGGATCGAATGGGAGGCGCGTTCGATTTCCGCCGCCAGCTCGCCGTTGTCGAGGGCGGCAATGGCGTCGGCCTGCGCCGGATCGAGCACCCAGACCAGACTCGAGCGCAGGCCCGGCAGCGGCACCAGCGTGAACGGCCCGCTCGGCGTGTGGAATTCGGTCGATGTGTCATGGTGCGGCCGCGTGTGCTTCAGGCAGACGGTGAGCGCGGCCTGCGTGTAGTCGCGTTCGTCGACCGCGATGCCGGCGACGGCGCGGCACAGCGATCGGCGGCCGTCGGCGGCGATCAGCAGCGGCGCGCGCAACTTGCCGCCGCTCCTGAGCGTCACCGTGACCGCGTCGTCGCCCGGCGCGACGCTCGACACTTCGTCCTCGACCCGGCGCAGCGCCGGGAGTGTGTCGGCGCGTTGCTCCAATGCCGCGACCAGATGAAAGTTCTCGATATTGTAGCCGAAGGCGTCGAGTCCGATTTCGTCGGCGGAGAATTTCACTTCCGGCGCGCGCCATAGCCGGCCGGTGTCGTCGACGATGCGCATGATCTTGAGCGGCGCCGCCTGCGCCCTGCACAGCGGCCACACCCCCAGGGTCGCGAGCGCGGTGACGGAGCCGGCGAACAGGGCGGTGGTGCGGTTGTCGGGGCGGCTCGGGCGCTTTCCCACCAGCACGGTGGCGAGGCCGGCGCCGGCGAGCGCTACGGCTGCGGTCAGGCCGGCCGGCCCGCCGCCCACCACGATAGCCGAAGGCCCGTTGCCATATTTGTCCGGCATCAAAGCGCCCGATCCTGTTGAGCGATAACCGATTAGCATGCGCGAGGCGGGCGCGGAAACCACGCCAAAGGGTTCCGGTACCCCGCCGCCGGGCGATGCGCTATGCAGGCAAGTTGCTTGCGCATGATCTTATCCGAAAACCGGCACCCACTTTTCGGGATCATGCGCTAGAAGGCATTCAGGCGATGAGCGAGGCCGCCGACCGCGAATTGAGCCATCTGCCGCCCGCCGCCGGCCGGCTGGGCGCTGCCTTTGCGCGGCCGAAAGTGCTGGCCGCCATTTGCGTGATTGTCTTGACGGCCCTGGGCTGGCTGGCGCTCGGCCTTATGCATTCCGGCATGGGCGCGTTCGAGACCCTGTGCCGGCCAATGGCTTTGCCTGGCGCCGGCTGGGGCGTCAGCGGCTTCGCCGTCGTCGCCCTGATGTGGGGCGCCATGACGCTCGCCATGATGCTGCCGAGCGCCGCTCCCATGATCCTCACTTACGCCGAGATCGCCGACACCGCCGCGCGTAAGCAGGAGCGCATCGTGTCGCCGTTCACGCTCGCCGCCGGCTATATGGTGGTGTGGCTCGGCTTCGCCGCCGCCGCCACGCTGGCGCAATTTCTGTTCACGCGCGCCGCGTGGCTCGACAGCGGCATGGCATCGGCGAGTGGGCTGTTTTCCGGGGCGATCTTCATCGGCGCCGGCGTCTACCAGTTCTCCGCGCTCAAGCATGCCTGCCTGACGCAATGCCAGAGCCCGTTCCCATTCTTCTTCGCGCATTGGCAGACCACGCCGCGCGGCGTGTTTCGGCTCGGCGTGCAGCAGGGTCTCTACTGCCTCGGCTGCTGCTGGGCGATGATGCTGGTGATGTTCGCGGTCGGCGTGATGAACGTGATCTGGATGGCGGGGCTCGGCGTGCTGATGACGATCGAGAAGATCGGCACCGGCAAGCGCTTCACGTATGCCTTAGGCGTCGCGCTGATCGTGGCCGGCGCCGGCTTCGTGCTGACGGCGTTCGTCGCCCATTGGCCGGTGCACGCAGCTTGAACTAGTAAACGGAATAAAAAGCCGGGAGGAAACGTTGGCGGAAAATTGGAGCTTAAAAGGCGAATTGGCGCTGTCGTGCAGTTGCATGGTGTTCTGCCCTTGCGTGCTCTCGCTCGGCGATCATCCGCCCACCGAGGAGCGCTGTCAGACCTGGGCCGGTATCCGCATCGACGATGGGCACATCGACAGCGAAGATCTTTCCGGGCTGCGCGTAGGCCTGATGATGGATCTGCCGGGCATCATGTCGCGCGGCAACTGGACCGCCGGGCTGTTCGTCGACGACAAGGCCTCGGCGCTCGCGGTGAAGGGCCTCACCCGCATCTTCACCGGCCGCGTCGGCGGCACCACGCATTTGCTCTCGATCCTGGTCGGGCAATTCCTCGGCGTGCGGCAGGTGCCGATCACCTACGAGACGCAAGGCGAGACTCGCATCGTGCGCATCGAGAAATATGTCGACGGCGCCATCACGCCGGTGCGCGGCAAGCAGGACGGGCAAAACGTCGTCATCCGCAACAGCCAATATTGGATCGGGCCCGACGTCATCGTCTCGCGCGCCGACAAGTCGCGCTTCCGCGGCTATGGGCGCAATTGGAACCTGGCCGGCCGCTCGGCCGAGATCGTCAAGTTGGATTGGGGCAATCAATAGCGCTTGGCCGTTTCCGCTCATCCCTCCGCAAGCGGGGATCAGGGCAATAATCGCTGGCCGCTGTGGGCAAGCGCTGGATTCCCGCATAAGCGGGAATGAGCGGTGCTAGGATCAGCCAACTGGGAAACACCATTGCGTGTCTAGTTTCACCACAGTCCGCGGCTTTGCCGTGCATATTTTCACCGCCTGCGGCGCGGCGCTGGCCTTGCTGGCACTGATCCTGGCGACCGGCGAGCATTGGGCGGCGATGTTCCTTTGCTTAGGGCTTGCGCTGGCGGTGGACGGCGCCGACGGACCGCTGGCGCGCGAATTCAAGGTGGCGGAGCTGTTGCCGCGCTGGTCGGGCGAGACGCTCGATCTCATCGTCGATTTCACCACCTATGTGTTCGTGCCGGCTTACGCGATCGCCGCCAGCGGGTTGCTGCCGAATGCGCTGGCGGTTCCCGCCGGCATCGTGGTGGTGATCTCCGGCGCGCTGTATTTCGCCGACCGCCAGATGAAGACAGCGGACAATTATTTCCGCGGCTTTCCGGCGGTGTGGAACCTGGGCGCGTTCTATCTTTATCTGTTGGCGCCGCCGCCTTGGCTCGCCGCCGCGATGATTGCCGCGCTCGCCGGCTTGAGCTTCGCGCCGATCAGGTTCCTGCATCCGCTGCGCGTCAAGCGCCTGCGCCCGCTCAACATCGCGCTGTTGGCGGCGTGGGCCGTGCTGGCGCTGTTGGCGGTAATCCAGGATCTCGCGCCGGGTCCTTACGTGACGGGGCCGCTGGTCGCCATTGCAATCTATTTTTTCGCCGCCGGCCTGTTGCGCCGGCCGGCTGATTGTGTTCGCTTCGGATCTGTTGAATCTTGCGGGAGTTTTCCATGGCACGACCTGTTCTTCTGATTGCCGGCGGCAGCCGTGGCATCGGCGCGTCGACCGCGCGGCTCGCGGGCGCGCGCGGTTACGACGTGGCGGTCAACTACAAGAGCAATGCCAAGGCCGCAGGCGCCGTCGTCGACGCCGTGAAAGCGGCGGGCGGCAAGGCGGTCGCGTTGCAGGGCGACATGATCGACGAAGCAACAATCGAGCGCGTGTTCGATCAGACGGCGAAATCTCTCGGTCCGGTCACGCATTTTTTGCACAGCGCCGGCATCGTCGGCGACGCCTCCCGGCTGGACGAGGCTTCCGCGCAGACGATCCGCGACGTGCTCGATATCGACACGTTCGGCGCCATGCTCTGCCTACGCGCCTGCATGCGCCGTATGTCGACCAAGCACGGCGGCAAAGGCGGATCCGTGGTGATGGTCTCGTCGATGGCGGCAACCATTGGCGGCGCCAATGAATGCGTCTGGTATGCGGCGGCGAAAGCCGCCGTCGACGCCATGGTTGTGGGCGCTGCCCGCGAAGTGGCCAAAGAGAGTATGCGGATCAACGCGGTCTCGCCCGGTGTCATCGACACCGATATCCAGCCGCCCGGCCGGATTGACCGGGTGACGCCGATGCTGCCGATGGGCAGGCCCGGAAAGGCGGAGGAGGTGGCCGAAGCCATCCTGTTCTTGCTGTCGGACGCGTCATCCTACGTCAATGGCGCGAACATAAGGGTTTCGGGAGCGCGCTAGGCTCTGGCCTGCAACTTCATGCGCCTTGTGTTCGGCGCTTGGCTGCCTATGATCGCCGCCGAAATCGGTCCACAGAACAAGCCAAGTCTTTTGAGGGAGTGAAATTATGGTCGCGGCAGTACGCGTACACAAAGCAGGCGGTCCCGAAGTCCTGACCCTTGAGGACGTCGCCATTCCGGCGCCGGGGCAGGGCCAGGTCAAAATCAAAACGCATGCGGCCGGCATCAATTTCATCGACTGCTATTTCCGCAACGGCAGCTACCCTTCGCCGGTCGGGCTGCCTTTCATCGCCGGCAACGAGAGCGCCGGCGAGGTGATCGCGGTCGGTCCCGGCGTGACCGATCTCAAAGTCGGCGACCGCATCGGCTATGTGGGCCCGCTCGGCGGCTATGCGGCCGAGCGTTTGGTGCCGGCCGAGCGCGCGGTCAAGCTGCCGGACAACATCAGCTACGAGCAGGCTGCCGGCATGATGCTCAAGGGCATGACCGTGCAATACCTGGTCAACCGCACTTTCAAGGTGGGCAAGGGCACGATCGTGCTCATGCACGCGGCCGCCGGCGGCGTCGGCTTGATCCTTTGCCAATGGGCCAATCATCTCGGCGCCACCGTGATCGGCACCGTCGGCTCCAAGGAAAAGGCCTCACTCGCCAAGGCCAATGGCTGCCACCACACCATCCTTTATCGCGACGAGGATTTCGTGGCGAAGGTGAAGGAAATCACCAGCGGCAAGCTGTGCGACGTGGTCTATGACGGCATCGGCAAGACCACGTTCCCGGCCTCGCTCGATTGCCTGCATCCGCTCGGCTATTTCGTCAGCTTCGGCAGCGCGTCGGGACAGATCGACGCCTTCAACATCAACCTGCTGCAGACCAAGGGCTCGCTGTTCGCCACCCGGCCGACACTCAACCACTACGCGGCCAAGCGCGACGATCTGATGGCGATGTCGGCCGACTTGTTCAAGGTCGTCGGTTCCGGCACGGTGAAGATCCCGGTCAACCAGAAATATCCGCTCAAGGATGCCGCCAAGTCGCACAAGGAACTGGAAGAGCGCGACACGACGGGCTCGTCGATCCTGGTTCCGTAGCGGCGAGATTGCTCGCGCGCGCGAGTGAATACGGCCGCGCCGCGACAGACGGTGGCGCTGGCCGTTTTCGTTGTCGGTGCGCCGTGCGCGTCAGCTGGCGGCGCCGCAATCACGGACGCCGAGGCGCTGGCGATCGCACGCAAGCATTGCGTGATGTGTCATGCGGCTCAAGCCGACGCACGAGGCGTTCCAGGAAGCACCGATGAACGTCACGCTGGAGACCGTCGCGGAACTGAAGAAATACGCGCAGCGCAGCTACATGCAGACCGTGCAGAACAAGGCGATGCCGCTCGGCAATCAGACCGGCATGACTGAGGCCGAGCGCGCCGCGTTTGGCCGCTGGCTGAAGGCGCTTCCATGACAGCCGGGACCAAACCGATCGGCCGAGCGGCGACCTTCGTGCTGGCGGCGTTCGCCTTGCTGGCCGGGCAGATCGTGGCGCTGCTGGCGCTGACCTGGTGGTACGGGCGCGGATTGGCGGATTTGCCGAACTTCAGCGGCGACGGCGCCGCCATCACTTTGGTGATCGCGGTATCGACCCCGGTGGAGGTGCTGCTGCTGGCGCTGTTCGCCCAGCGCGCGAGCACCAGCGCCGCCGATTACCTCGGCCTGATCTGGCCGCGCCGCGGCGAAGTGGTGTTCGGCATTGCCGTCCTGGTGGTGGTGATCATTGCTGGCAATGTGGTGAGCTGGCTGCTCGGGCGCCCGATCGTCACGCCGTTTCAGGTCGATATTTACACGACGGCAAGCGCGGGCGGCTGGCTGCTCTGGCTGTGGCTGGCCGTGGTGGTGGCGACGCCGATCGGCGAGGAAATTTTGTTCCGCGGCTTTCTGTTCCGCGGCTGGCTCAAGGCGCCGCGCGACGTCTGGCCGGTCATCGTGGTCACCTCGCTGCTGTGGGCGCTCATCCACGTGCAATACGACTGGTACGTGATCGGTCAGGTTTTCGCGTTCGGCCTGCTGCTCGGCTGGATGCGCTGGGCGAGCGGCTCGACGCTGTTGACCATCCTGCTGCACGCGCTGATCAATACCGAAGGCATGATCGAGACCTTCGTCGCCCTGAAATGGCTGAGCTGAGACCGGCAGCCCGCCGCGCGCCGTCCCACTAAAGTCGTGTGGGCGCCGACGTCGCCGGCCGACGGCGTCGACATAAATTTGCGATATAGAGTTGCGGAATACGATTGCGGTGCGTCCAGGGCGCATCTAAACTTTCTAGTCCGGGCGGCAAATAATTTTTTATCACAGATGGGAGTTGCCAATGCGTATGATGCTTCGATTTACGCTTCCGGTAGAAAAGGGAAACCAGGCCTTCAAGGACGGTTCGCTCGGGAAAACGCTGGAGTTGATAATGACTAAACTCAAACCGGAGGCCGCTTACTTCGGGCCATCGGATGGGAAGCGTAGCGGAATGATGTTTTTTGATCTCGCCGATGCATCACAGATTGTCGAGATTGCCGAACCGCTCTTTTCAAATCTCAATGCGGCAGTCGAGATCGTACCGGTCATGACCGGAGACGATCTGCGCAAGGGCATTGCGAAGGTCGCAAAGTGACCTGACCGCCGTGAAAAGATAACGCGCCGACTATAACAACGCGGCGATCTTCGCGAAGGCCGGGTGCTGGTTGATGCCGCCCGGCAGTCGCGGCAGGCCGACCACGCCGATGCCATGGGCGAAGCGGGCGATGCTGGCGACGGTGTCGTCGAGCTCGACCGGATTGCGCTCGCTTTCGCTCACCACGATGGCGGCGATCTTCAGATGGCGCTGCGTTAGCACGTCGAGTGCCGTGAGGGTGTGGCTGATGGTGCCGAGATAGCCGCCCACCACCAGCAGCAAGGGGATTTGCAGCGCCGCCATCCAGTCGAGCACCGTGCGGTTGGCATCGAGCGGCACCATGATGCCGCCGACGCCCTCGATGAACAGCATGCCGTTGGTGGCGTCGATCGCCTTGCGGCTAAAGGCGATCAACTGCTCGAAGTCGATGCTGCGGCCTTCGCGCGCGGCGGCGAGATCGGGCGAGAGCGGCGCGCGAAAGCGCCAAGGCGCGATGCGCTCGACCTCGTCGGCTGCCACCGGCCGTCCAAGCGCGGCGAGCAGCACCGCCGGATCGCTGGTCTCGGCCACGGAAGGATCGTAGCCGCTCACCACCGGCTTGAGCGCATGCACCGCTTGCCCGGCCTCGCGCAAATAGCGGATCAGCCCGGCGGTGACGAAAGTCTTGCCGATGTCGGTGCCGGTCGAGGTGACGAAATAGGCGGCCAAGGTCATTTCACCTTGCGCATGATCTTATCCGAAAACCGGTTTCCACTTTTCGGGATCATGCGCTGTGTTTCAAAATTTTGTCGCGCACGAGGCCGGCGAGGCGCGCGATCTGCATCGTCGGGATGCTGCGCGGTGAAGGTGAGCCGCAGGCGCGCGGTGCCGGCCGGCACCGTGGGCGGACGGATCGGGGCGGCAAGAAAGCCTTCATCGGCGAGCAGGCGGGAGGCCGCGAGCGTCGCTTCTTCCTCGCCGATAATCACCGGCACAATCGGGCTTTGCGCCGCCGGCAGGCCGACGGCCTCGGTGAAGGCTTTAGCCTTTTGCACCGGCAGCGCCGCGTAGCCCGGCTCGCGCTCGATCAGGTCGAGCGCGGCGATGGCGGCGGCGACGCACGACGGCGGCAGGCCGGTCGAATAGATCAACGTGCGCGCGCGGTTGCGGATCAAATCGATCACGGCCGACGACCCGCACAGATAGCCGCCATAGGCGCCGATCGCTTTCGACAAGGTGCCCATCTGTAAGGGAATCGGAATATGCGCATTACCGACGTAACTCGAGCCGCGCCCGCCGCCGACCACGCCCAGCCCGTGCGCGTCGTCCGACATCAGCCAGGCGTCGAATTCATTCGCCAGCGCCAGCAACTCGGCGAGCGGCGCCAGATCGCCGTCCATGGAGAACACGCCGTCGGTGACGATCAGCGCATGATCGTATTCGTTGCGGTGACGCGCGAGCAACTCGCGCGCATGCACCACATCGTTGTGGCGAAACGTCATCACCGTGCCGCGCGACAATTGCGCGCCGGCGAACAGGCAGGCGTGCGACAGCTCATCCGCCAGCACCATTCCGTCGCTGCCGATCAGCACCGGGATGATGCCGGCATTGGCGAGATAGCCGGAGCCGAACACGACCGCCGCCTCGGTCTGCTTGATGCGGGCAAGGCGCGCTTCCAGTTGCGCGTAGAGCGGGTGGTTGCCGGTCACCAGGCGGGAGGCGCCGGAACCCGCGCCATAGGTCTCGATGGCGGCGATGGCGGCCTGCTTGATGGCCGGGTGCTGGGTCAGGTTGAGATAGTCGTTGCAGGAAAACGACAACAGCCGCTTGCCGTCGCGCTCGACCCAGATGCCGTCCTCGCGCATGGTCTCGGCCAGCGCCCGGCGCAGGTGGCGGCGCTGCAAATCGTCGAGCTTTTCTTGCGCGAAGGCGTCGAGCGAATGCATGGTGACCTTGGTTAGCACAATAGGCTAAATGCCCGCGAAAGCCGCAACAGGGAAGCGCCAAATGGCGGGCGACACCAGCAAAAACAGCGCGCTGCCCGGACTGGTATGCGGAGGGCCTCGGCCACGTCTGGCTGCCCTATGCCCAGATGAAGACGGTCAGCCCGCCGCTGCCGGTGGTGCGCACCGAGGGCTCCCGCCTCGTGCTGGCCGACGGCCGCGAGCTGATCGACGGCGTGGCCAGCTGGTGGACCGCCTGCCACGGCTACAACCAGCCGCACATCCGGCACGCGGTCGCCAGGCAGCTCGAGCAGATGCCGCATGTGATGTTCGGCGGGCTGGCGCATGAGGGCGCGCTGACGCTGGCGCGCCGGCTCGCCGCGCTGCTGCCGGGCGATCTTGCCCGCGTGTTCTTTTCCGACTCCGGCTCGGTCGCGGTCGAGGTCGCGCTCAAGATGGCGGTGCAATACTGGATCAACCGCGGCGTGAAGGGGCGCAGGCAATTCGTCGCCTTCAAGGGCGGCTACCACGGCGACACCACCGGCGCCATGGCAGTGAGCGACGCCGAAGGCGGCATGCATGCACTGTTCGCCGGTTGCTGCCGCAGCACCACATCGTCGACCTGCCGGAGGACGATGCGACAGCGGCGGCGCTCGACCGGCTGCTCGCCGAACGTGCCGATACCCTCGCAGGAATTATTGTCGAGCCGCTGGTGCAGGGCGCCGGCGGCATGAAATTCCACGACGCCGGCGTGCTCAAGCGCCTGCGCGCGCTCGCCGACAAATACGACGTGCTGCTGATCTTCGACGAGGTGTTCACCGGCTTCGGCCGCACCGGCACTATGTTCGCCTGCGAGGCGGCCGGTGTGGTGCCCGACATCATCGCGCTGTCGAAGGCGCTCACCGGCGGCACCCTGCCGCTCGCCGCCACCGTCGCCACGCGAAAAATATTCGACGCGTTCTGGTCGGACGATCCCAAGAAGGCGTTGATGCACGGGCCGAGCTATATGGCCAACGCGCTCGCCTGCGCCGCCGCCAACGCCTCGCTCGATTTGTTCGAGCAGGAGCCGCGCCTGCAGCAGGTGGCCGGCATTGCCGCCGGGCTGTCGCAGGGGCTCGCGCCCTGCCGCGGCATGGCGGGCGTCAGGGACGTGCGCGTGAAGGGCGCCATCGGCGTGGTCGAATTGGCGCGCATCGACAATCTCGACGCCTTGCGCGCGCGCTTCGTGGAGCAGGGCGTGTTCGTGCGCCCGTTCGGCAATATCGTCTATCTGACGCCCGCTTTCACCATCGCAGCCGACGACTTGAAAAAACTGACCGACGCGGTGGTGACGGTCGTGCGCTCGATAAAAGCCTAGGGAGAAACCATGCCGCTCTATTCGGGACCGGTGATCGATACCCATCATCACATCTGGCTGCGCAAGGACGTCGGCTGGCTCGCCGACCCGCCGATCCCGCGCATGTTCGGCGATTACTTCGGCATCCGCCGCGATTATCCGGTCGAGGAATGGATCAACGACATCGTGCCGCAGGGCGTCACCAAGTCGGTGCATGTCACCGCCATGTGGGGTCCGGGCCGCGCGCTCGACGAGACGCGCTGGCTGCAAGCGGTCGCCGACAAGCACGGCTTTCCGCACGGCATCGTCTGCAACGTCGATCTGGCCGACCGAGACGCCGAGGCCGCACTCAAGGCGCAGAAACAATTTCCCAATCTGCGCGGCGTGCGGCAGATGCTCTATTGGGACAGCGACCCGGTGCGGCAGGGCGCCAGCCGGGCCGGACTATTGCAACGATGCCTGATTTCCGCCGCGGCTTCGCGCTGTTGGAGAAGCACGATCTGCATTTCGAATTGCAGGTCTATGCCGGGCAGGCCAAATACGCGCTCGACTTGATCAAGGCGTTTCCGAACGTGCGCATGATCCTGGTGCATGCCGGCATGCTGACCGACCGCGCGCCGGCGATGATCGAGCAGTGGCGCGGCGCGCTCACCGCCATGGCGGCGTTCCCCAATGTGCATGTGAAGATTTCCGGGCTCGGCATGTACAGCAGCGGCATCACTTACGCGCAGGCGCGCCAGGTGATCCGCGATACCATCCAGATTTTCGGGGTCGAGCGCACCATCTACGGCAGCAATTTCCCGCTGGAGAAGCTGCACGCCAGCTACGCCGACTTTCTCGGCATCTACCGCAGGGTGCTGTCCGAATACACCGAGGCCGAGCAGCGCGCGGTGCTGCACGACAACGCGGTGAAGTTTTACCGGGTGTAATTGCTGTCGTCCCCGCGAAGGCGGGGACCCATACGCCGCAGTCTATCGAGAGGGCACGGCGTATGGGTCCCGGCTCGCGCTCGCTTATGCTCGCTTGGCCGGGACGACAGAGGGCTAAAACCCGACCGCCGTGCCGTGCAGATCGTATTCGTCGGCGCGTTCGATCTTCACGGTCGCGATCTCGCCCACGCGCAGCGGCCGCCGGCTCGCCACATAAACCGCGCCGTCGATCTCGGGCGCATCGGCCATCGACCGGCCTTTGGCCACGGTAGGACCGGCTTCATCGATGATGACCTGCTGGCGGGTGCCGACCTTGCGCTTGAGCCGGCGGGCGGAAATCTTCTGCTGTGCCTGCATAAAGCGGTGCCAGCGCTCGTCCTTCACCTCGTCCGGCACGGCGGCCGCCAGATCGTTGGCGGCGGCGCCGCGCACCGGCTCGTATTTGAAGCAGCCGACGCGATCGAGCGCGGCTTCGTCGAGCCATTGCAGCAGATAGTCGAAATCCGCTTCCGTTTCGCCCGGGAAGCCGACGATGAAGGTCGAGCGCAGCGTGAGGTCGGGACAAATCTCGCGCCAGCGCGCGATGCGCTCCAGGGTCTTTTCCTGCGCGGCCGGACGCTTCATGCGCTTGAGCACGTCGGGCGCGGCGTGCTGGAACGGGATGTCGAGATAAGGCAGCACCTTGCGCTCGGCCATCAGCGGAATGACCTCGTCGACGTGCGGGTAGGGGTAGACGTAATGCAGCCGCACCCAGACGCCGAGCTCGCCCAAGGCGCTGGCGAGGTCGATGAACTTCGCGCGCAGCTCGCGGCCGCGCCACTGGCTCGCGGCATATTTGATGTCGAGGCCATAAGCCGAGGTATCCTGCGAGATCACCAGCAGTTCCTTGACGCCGGCGGCGACCAGTTTCTCCGCCTCGCGCAGCACATCGCCGGCAGCACGCGACACCAGGTCGCCGCGCAGGCGCGGGATGATGCAAAATGTGCAGCGGTTGTTGCAGCCTTCGGAAATTTTCAAATAAGCGTAATGGCGCGGCGTGAGCTTGATGCCTTCCGGCGGCACCAGATCGAGAAACGGATCGTGCTGCGGCGGCAGCGCGCGATGCACCGCGTCGACCACGCTTTCATATTGCTGCGGGCCGGTGATCGCCAGCACGTCAGGGTAGGCGGCCGAAATGCTTTCCGGCTCGGCGCCCATGCAGCCGGTGACGATGACCTTGCCGTTTTCCTTCAGCGCCTTGCCGATGGCACCGAGCAACTCCGCCTTGGCGCTGTCGAGAAAGCCGCAGGTGTTGACGATGACCAGGTCGGAGCCGGCGTGCTCGCGCGTGAGCTCATAGCCCTCCGCGCGCAGGCGCGTGACGATGCGCTCGGAGTCGACCAGCGCCTTCGGGCAGCCGAGCGAGACGAAGCTCACCTTGGGCGCGGCCGTGTCTGGCTTTTTGTCGGGATCGGGCATGCGGGCTTGGAGCTAATGGTGATCGCGGCGAATAGCAACCCACAGACCGTCATGCCCCGCGAAGGCGGGGCATCCAGTAATCGCAAGCTTTGGTGATAGATCGCAGCGCCGGGGTTACTGGATCACCCGCTTTCGCGGGTGATGACAGCATCATCTGTTCCTCATCGCTTCCGCTTCCGCGTAGAACTTCTTCTCCCAGGCCTTCTGGTTATCCATGCCCTCGCGGATGAAGGGGGTGAACACGGCCAGATGCAGCAGCAGCCAGTTCAAAAAATTGGCCGGGAAGCGCAGCGGCTTGCGGAAATCGACAAACAGCACCACCCGCGTATGGGGCGTGCGGTTCCAGGCCTCGTGCTCGTAGGCATCGTCGAACACCACCGCTTCGCCTTCCTTCCAGCGGTAAACCTCGTTCTCGACCCGGATGCCCAGTTGCTCGCGCGGCTCCGGCACGATCAGGCCGAGATGCAGCCGCAGCACGCCGTTATAGGGGCCGCGATGCGGCGGCAGATGCTTGCCCGGCTCGAAGATCGAGAACATCACCGTGATCAACCCAGGGATGTTCTGGCAGATGCGCCAGGTCTCGGGGCACGACTTGATATTGCTTTCCGAGTGGAAGCCGTAGCCGCACAGCAGGAAGCTCTTCCAGCCGCGGTCCTGGCTGATGGTGGCGACGTCGGTGGCGAGTTCATGGAACCCGGGCAGGTCGTCCTTGCGCGTGAGCACGCGATCGAGCTCGGCACGGATGGCGCGCCATTCGCGCTCGATCCCTTTCGTCCACGGGAACACCGCGTTGTCATAGATCGGCGGATTGCCGACCTTGCTGTATTTGAGGTTGAGCCGTTCGACGAAGGCCACCACGCGCATGAACGCCCGCGTGACCAGGCTCGGCCGTTCCAGCGGCTTGATGCCGGCCGTGCCGAATTTCTGGGCGGGATCTTGGGCGGTTTCGGCCCGCCGCTCTGCAACGCTCACTCGTTACTCCTTAACCAGGCGCGCCCCGCCGATTTATGACAATAGCAATGGGCGCCGGCGGACGGAAGTTCCCGGCCGGGCAGGCTGTGCACCGCCCGCATTTGGCGCACTGGCGCCGCGGCGCTATGCTGTTGGCCACGGAAAGGCCAGCCATGAAGTTCTTGCCGCCGCTGTTCGCTGTTTTGTTCGCCGGCATGGCATTGCTGCCGGCCGCGCCAGCTACGGCCGGCGAGGCGGCGATCTGGCGCTACGACCGGCACAGCGCGGAGCCGGCATTCCCGCTCAGCAAGCGCGCCCAATCGATATGGGCCGCGGGCGCCTGCTGGAGCGATTGCGGCTCCACCACGACCTGGAACTTGGCCGCCTGCCTTGAGCGGGACAGGCAGGGACATTGCCTCAAGCGCGCCGACGCCGCCGACCGCGCTTGCCAGCGCGCGTGCCGTACGCAGGGGAGGGCCGTTGCTGCCGATCGATTTCTAGGGCGGCGACGCTCGGCTTCGCCAGCGTCGGCGAATCGCTAACGCGCGCGACAACACTTGGGAGTTCTTGCCCTTCGAATGTCCGCAGATTGAGTTTCGATAATACCGCGCCCGTGACATTGCATTGACCTGGGTCAATGTAGCTCAGTCGGCATAGTGCTTTTTGCTTTGCACGGAACCGAACAAGCATTAGGTACCGTGCGCCCCGGTCCCGGTTGAAGGAGCGGATGGAAATGAGCTTCGATCGAGAAGAGCTCATGTCGCCGCGACCCCTGCTTGCATCGCTGGCGGCGTTCGTTGCCGCCGGCCTGCGGCCGAGCAGCCCGCTCGCCCGCGCGATCGTGGTCGTGCTTACGGCTAAGTTGATCGCGGTCGTGGCGATGATCGTCTATTTCCAATTCGCAGATCAGCACGTCGTGGTCGACGCGGCGGCAGTCAGCCGCTTGCTCGGCCCCGCGTCGCTGCCGTGAATGAGAGAAAGAGAAAACCATGGACCATATCGATCCGGTAAGTCTGGCGCGACTTCAGTTCGCGATGACCGCACTCTATCACTTCCTGTTCGTGCCGCTGACGCTTGGGCTGTCGTTTCTGCTCGCCATCATGGAGAGCGCCTATGTCATGACCGGCCGGCAGATCTGGCGCGACATGACGCGGTTCTGGGGCAAGCTGTTCGGCATCAACTTCGCCATGGGGGTGGCCACCGGCATCACCATGGAATTCCAGTTCGGCACCAACTGGGCCTATTACTCGCACTATGTCGGCGACATCTTCGGCGCGCCGCTGGCCATCGAAGGATTGATGGCATTCTTCCTGGAGTTCGACCTTCGTCGGCCTGTTCTTCTTCGGCTGGGATCGCATGAGCAAGCTCGGTCACCTGGCGGTGACCTGGCTGGTGGCGATCGGCTCCAGCATGTCGGCCTTGTGGATATTGATCGCCAACGGCTGGATGCAAAATCCGGTCGGCGCGCAATTCAATCCCGACACCATGCGGATGGAACTGACCTCGTTCTGGGATCTGCTGTTCAATCCGACCGCGCAGTCGAAGTTCGTGCATACGGTCAGCGCCGGCTACGTCACCGGCTCGATCTTCATGCTGGCGATCAGCGCCTACTACCTGCTCAATAACCGCCACCACGCCTTCGCCAAGCGCTCGATCATCGTTGCCTCCGCGTTCGGAATGGCGTCGGCGCTCTCGGTCGTCGTGCTCGGCGACGAGAGCGGCTACACGGTGACGGAAAACCAGCAGATGAAATTGGCGGCCATCGAGGCGATGTGGAAGAGCGAGCCGCCGCCGGCCTCGTTCACGCTGTTCGCGGTGCCCGATGCGGCGAACCACGAGAACCGCATGGAGATCAAGGTGCCCTGGGCGCTCGGCATCATCGCCACCCGCTCGCTCAATACGCCGATGCCGGGCATCAATGACCTGGTGACGCGGGCGCAGACGCGGATCAGGAACGGCATCGTCGCCTATGACGCGCTCGAACACTTGAAGACCGATCGCAACGACAGCAAGGCGCGTTCCGACCTGACCTTGAACGCGCGCGATCTCGGTTATGCCTTGCTGCTCAAGCGCTACATCGCCGATCCGCGCAAGGCCGACGACGCCACGATCGCGAAAGCGGCGCAGCCGACACGGTGCCCGGCGTGGTGCCGCTGTTCTGGACCTTCCGCATCATGGTCGGCCTCGGCTTCTATTTCATTTTCTTGTTCGCGGCCGCGTTCTGGTACACGTCCAAGCTCGACTTCTCGCGCACCTGGCTGTTGCGGCTGTTCCTGTGGTCGCTGCCGCTGCCGTGGCTGGCGGCCGAGCTCGGCTGGTTCGTCGCCGAATACGGACGGCAACCCTGGGCCATCGACGGCGTGCTGCCCACCTTCCTGGCGTCGTCCGCGGTGTCGACCGCGCAGGTGCTGTTCACGCTCGCCGGCTTCATCCTGTTCTACTCGTCGCTGGCGGTCGTCGATCTGATCCTGATGCGGAAATACGTGCGCATGGGGCCGGTTGAGGCGCTCGGCGTGGCGCGCTCGCCGGCGTTCGGCATGGTTGTGCGGTGAAGGAGACATCGTCATGCACATTCCCGTCGACTATGAAATCCTTCGCGTAATCTGGTGGCTGTTCCTCGGCGTGCTGCTGATCGGCTTCGCCATCATGGACGGCTTCGATCTCGGCGTCGCGACCCTGCTGCCGTTCGTGGCGCGCAACGACAGCGAGCGGCGCGTGGCGATCAACACGATCGGGCCGGTCTGGGACGGCAACCAGGTGTGGCTGATCACCGGCGGCGGCGCCATCTTCGCCGCGTTCCCGCCGATTTATGCGGCGTCGTTTTCGGGCTTCTACATCGCCATGTTCCTGGTGCTGGCGACCTTGATCTTGCGGCCGGTCGGCTTCGAGTTCCGCAACAAGATCAAGGATGCACGCTGGCGCACGTTCTGGGATTACGCGCTGTTTGCCGGCGGCTTCGTGCCTTCGCTGGTGTTCGGCGTGGCGTTCGGCAACATTTTGCAGGGCGTGCCGTTCCGCATCGATAGCGACCTGCGCGTGCTGTACGAGGGCAGCGGGCTGTTCGAGCTGCTCAATCCGTTCGGCATTCTGTGCGGTCTGGTTTCGGTGGCGATGCTGACCACACACGGCGCCGTCTATCTGACGGTCAAGGCGGAAGGTCCGGTCAAGGACCGCGCCAGCGGCGTTGTTCGCATCGGCGCGCTCGCCACCGTCGTGCTGTTCGTGCATCGGCGGCATCTGGATCGCGTTCGGCATCAGCGGCTATGCGATCACCGCCGGCGCGCCGGTCGACGGTCCGTCCAACCCGCTGATGAAGACGGTCGTGATGGCGCGCGGGCAGTGGCTGCACAACTACGGTGTTTACAAGTGGATGATGCTGGCGCCGTTGCTCGGCATCGTTGGGCCGCTGCTCACCTTGCTGCTCACCGCCGGCAAGCGGGCGGGTCTGGCGTTCGTGACCAGCGCCATCGGCATCCTCGGCATCATCTCGACGGCAGGCGTCAGCATGTTCCCGTTCCTGATGCCGTCCGACATCATGCCGGCGGCGAGCCTGACGGTCTGGGACGCCACCTCCAGCCAGCTGACACTGTTCGTGATGCTGATCGCGACGCTGATCTTCCTGCCGATCGTGCTGGCCTATACCGGCTTTGCCTTCCGCGTGCTCAAGGGGCCGGTCACCGCCAAGCAGATCGAAGGCAATTCGGCCAATCTCTATTGAGGAGCAAAGTCATGTGGTATTTCGCCTGGATACTCGGCCTTGGCTTTGCCTGCGGTTGCGGCATTCTCAATGCCGTGTGGCACGAGCATCAGTTACCCGACCAAAGCATCGCCGAATGATCTTCGCGGGCAGCGCGAAGGGGCGAGGCCGCACGCCCACGCTTGCCCAGCAGATCATCGGCCGCTGAGTTTCAAAATCTGCCGCGCCTCCGCCGGCGTGGCGACCTGATCGCCGAGAATTTCGACGATCCGCGCCGCCTTTTCGACCAGCGCGGCATTGCTGGGCGTGAGCTTGCCCTTCTCCAGGTAGAGATTGTCCTCCAGTCCGACCCGCACGTGGCCGCCGAGCAGCACGGTCTGCGCGGCGATGGGAAATTGGTGCAACGAGATGCCGAAGGCGAACCAGACGCAGTCGGGCGGCAGCAGGGAGCGCATGTAGGCGACCGCTTCCGGGGTGGCGGGTTGCCCCCAGGCAATCCCGAGGCAGATCTGGAACAGGCCGGGCGGCTTGATGTGGCCGGTCTCGATCATCCGCTTGGCCAGCATCAGGTGACCGGCCTCGAACACTTCGAGTTCGGGCGTGACGTTCGCCTCGCGGATCGCCACCGCCATCGCTTCGAGATGGGGAGGCGTGTTGACGAAGACCTGGCCGCCCATGTTCATGCTGCCCATGTCGAGGCTGCAGATGTCCGGCTTCAATTCGACCACATGGCGCACGCGCGCGGCCGGCAAAGCCAGCGTGCTGCCGGGGGCGGCTTTAAGCGGATCGTCGGCGCCCGGAATGAAGCGCGCGCCGGGGCCGGTGGTGAGATTGATCAGCACATCGGTGCCGCTGGCGCGGATGCGCTCCACCACCTCGCGATAGAGCGCGCCGTCCATGCTGGGCCGCGTGGTCTTGGGATCGCGCACATGGATGTGGACGATGGCCGCACCCGCCTTGGCCGCATCGACGGCGGAGGCGGCAATCTCGGGCGGCGTCACCGGAACGGCGGGGTTGCGCGCCGGCGTATCGGCCGAGCCGGTCACCGCGCACGCGATCATCACCTTACGCTGCATTGTCCGCCTCCATGGTCGTCACGCATTCACGCTTTCGTTGGTAGGCCGGTTCGCGGCGGAAGGGGAGTCGGCAAAAGCGGTCGGCCAATTGAGCCTGGGCTCGATAAGCCCACTCGAAAAAGGAGCGGACACTTCGGCGGGTATCGGCAAAGAGCAAGCCTTATGCGCTTGCGTCGATCCCTCGCCGGGCTGTCATTGCGGGCTGCTGCGCGACGGTCTCGCCAGTAAGGTGTAAAGCCCGAGCCCGATCAGCCATACAACCACGCCGCCGGCACCGATAAGCAATGCGATGGCGGGACCGCCGGTTGTAAGGGACAGAATGATCGCCTGCGCGATGACAAGGATCGCCAGTCCCCAGCCGACCCAGTAAAAAACGGTTCCCAGAATTCTCGCCAAGTATCTTGCCAGTCTGGTGAACATCGCGCCGTCCTCGCTCAGCAGAGTGCACCCATATTACGCGTTCGGAATGCTAGCGTACACGGGTGAAAGTGATGTGGCATATGCTTGCGTTAGGGGCGTGGGGATAAGCTGGGCACTGGCGTTACCCGGCGATTTGCGCGCGGACTGGCGGAAGCGGTGAAAGTATCGTGCGCGAATGAAATCAATACGTTACTTTGGCAAAGCGTGGCAGATGCCTCCACTGAGTTCCAATGCCTTTCAGGCTCGGTGGCTGACCCTGCCGGCTCCTGAGGCGGGGGTGCTGTTCGAGAACGCCGTTGGTCATGCGCCACGACGGCTCCGAACCGGCTAGCTTGCGAATCACAATCGCTGCCGCAGCAAATGTCCGTTGTTACCTCAAGAAACGGACATTGATTGGTGGCTTCCGGAATGTCCGCTTGGTGCCAAAAGCCGACATCAGCCAAGGATCGACATTTGATCTTAATCAATACCGCATCGACGGTTTAGTCCAATATATCATAGCTATGTGGAGCATCGCGCGCCGCGTATCCGCTATGATTGCGCAGTTGCCTGCTGGAGCGGCTTTCGAACGGTGCCAATTCGGACTAAATAAAATCCATATGAACAAGCGCATTGGCAAAGCCATTTTGGCGACGGTTGTCGCCCTTTCGGTCGCGATACTGCCCATGACGGCTAGTTTTGCGGCTGCCAGCAAAGCCGTGGCAACGTCGGTATCCGCGGCCGTGCCGGACTGCGATCACCATCGCGATCTGCCGCGCGACACGACGCCAAAGAGCACCGATGGCTGTGATTCCATGGCCGGCTGCGCGCTCAAGTGCTTCACGACGACGGTGGTCGGCTTTTCCAGCGTCACCTTCATAACGTCGACCGGCACCGCGATCGAACAAATCCGCGCGAGCGACAATATTTCCTCGCAAATGGGAAGTCCGCCCTTCCGACCTCCCCGCTCTTGATCTCTCTGAAGCTGCATAGCGACGCGTGAGCCGCAGGCTCGCGCGGGAATTCGGCTGCCAAGCGATGACATCGCGTGGCGCCGAGCAGAGAATCATCAGGAGATTGAAATCATGATTGCGAAGTATCTGCTTGCCACCGCTTTTGCGGTCGGCATGAGCCTGACCGGTGCCGCCGCGTGGGCCGCCGCCGTGGACTACACCTTCGAGCCGGTCGCCGCCGAATTGAAGAAGGGCGACGACGTGGTCGTCGCCGTTCGCTTGCTGCACAAGCCGACTGGGAAGCCGGTGGCGGACGCCGTCATCGTGCGCACCCGCGTCGACATGGCCCCCGACAACATGGCGGACATGGTGTCGCCGGTCGCGCCACAGCCGAGCAGCGAGCCGGGGGTCTACGCCTTCAAGACCGATCTGCCGATGGCGGGGCGGTACCTGCTGAGCGTGACCGCGAAAGTGCAGGGCGAGCCGGAAACGGTCGTCGGCAAGGTCATTTTCAAAGCCGTCAAGTGAGCCGGCCGCTCGCCGACAGCAATCCGGGCGGTGGCCGCATCAGTGGCCGCCGCCGCTCACCCGCCGTCACGGCAGGACTGGACATATCGAGGTCGCCATGACCAAAACTCGCGCCATTTTTATTCTCTCGCTCGTGCTCGCGGCCGGCGCCGTCGCGAGCTACGCGTATACGCACCGCTTAATCGGCCCCGCGGCGTCGTTGAGCATCCCCTCGCAGGCATCCGCTGCCGAGCGGGCGATCCTCTATTACCGCGATCCGACGGGCGCGCCGTTCTGGTCGGCGACACCGAAGAACGACGCCCAAGGCCGCGCCTACTTGCCGGTCTATGACGACGAGAAACCAAAATTCGAGCCGCCGCCGCTGGTCATGCTGAAACCCGCACAGGGCGAGCGCAAGATCCTTTTCTATCGCAATCCCATGGGCCTGCCCGACACCTCGCCGGTGCCGAAAAAGGACTCGATGGGGATGAATTACATCCCGGTTTATGAAGGCGACGAACAGGGCGACGGCAACACCATCAAGGTCAGTCTCGATCGGGTCCAGCGCAGCGGCGTGCGCACCGAACCGGCGCAAGCCCGCGTCCTCGTTCGTCCGCTGCGCGCGGTCGGCACCGTCGCAATCGACGAGCGCCGGGCGACCATCGTGACGATGCGCTCGGATGGCTATGTCGAGGATCTGTTCGTCAATACGACCGGTCAACACGTGCGCGCCGGTGAACCGCTGTTCCGCGTTTATAGCCCCGACATCCAACAGGCGCTCAGCGACCTGCTGGTGGCCAAGAGCTGGTCGCCGCGAGGCGCGGCAGAAACTAGCATGGGAAGATCGGTCGACGGCTCCATGCAGCGGCTGCGCAATCTCGGTTTGTCCGAGAGCCGCATCCGCGAAATCCGCGACAGCGGCGCCAACCCGCGCACCATCGACTGGCTGGCGCCGGCCGGCGGCACGGTGACCGTCAAGCGGATCATCAACGGCCAGCGCGTGGTCGCCGGCGACGAACTCTATCGCATCGTCGATCTGACGAATGTCTGGGTGATCGCCGATGTCGCCGAAGGCGATCTCGCCGACATCAAGCTGGGCGACCGCGCCACCGTGACGTTCCGGGCCTACCGCAGCCAGCCGGTCGATGGCGTGGTGACCTTCATTTACCCGGAAGTGAGGACGGAAACCCGCACCATCCGCGTGCGCATCGAAGTCGCCAATCCGGACGAGCGGCTAAAACCGGATATGTATGCCGACGTGGTGTTTCACGCCGACGCGGACCACGCCTCGGTCACGACCGTTCCGATCAGCGCCATTATCGATTCCGGTACGCGGCAAATCGTGCTGGTGGCCAAGGGCGAAGGCCGCTTCGAGCCGCGCCCGGTCAAGCTTGGCCGCCGCAGCGATGGCCACGTCGAAATCGTCGAGGGCCTGCGTCAAGGCGAGGAGATCGTCACCAGCGCGACGTTCCTGATCGACGCCGAGAGCAATCTGCAGAGCGCACTGAAAACATTCACCGAGCAGGAGCAGCCAAAATGATTGCCGCTGTCATCCGCTGGTCGGCACGCAACCTTCTGCTGGTCGGGTTTGCCGGCGTCTTCCTGACGCTTGCCGGCCTGTACGCGGTGTCGCGGGTGCCGCTCGACGCGATTCCCGATCTCTCCGACGTGCAGGTCATCGTCTACACGGAATATCCCGGACAGGCGCCGCAAGTCGTCGAAGATCAGGTCACCTATCCGCTGACCACGGCCATGCTGAGCGTGCCGAAATCAAAGGTGGTGCGCGGCTTCTCGTTCTTCGGGGTGTCGTTCGTCTACGTGATCTTCGAGGATGGCACCGACCTTTACTGGGCGCGCTCGCGCGTGCTCGAATATCTCAACTCGGCCGCCCGCCGGCTGCCGGCCGGCGTCGCGCCAAGTCTCGGGCCGGATGCGACCGGCGTCGGCTGGGTCTACCAATATGTCGTGCGCGGCGCGCAAAAGAATCTCGCTGAGCTGCGCAGCCTGCAGGATTGGTACATCCGCTACGGTCTCGCCAAGGCCGAGGGCGTCGCCGAGGTCGCCAGCGTCGGCGGTTTCGTCAAGCAGTACACCGTGGTGATCGATCCGCGCCGGCTACAGTCGCTCGGCATTGCGCTGTCGAAGATTCGCGACGTCTTGCGTTCGAGCAATATCGACGTCGGCGGCCGCACCATCGAACTCGCCGAAACCGAATTCGTGGTGCGCGGTCGCGGCTATATCAAGAACCTGGACGATCTCGAACAGATTGTGGTCAAGACCAACCAAGGCGTGCCGGTTCTATTGCGCGACGTCGCGCGCGTCGAACTGGCGCCGGACGAGCGCCGCGGCATCACCGAGGTGAACGGCGAGGGCGAAGCGGTCACCGGCATCGTGCTGCAACGCTTCGGGGAAAATGCCCTCTCCGTCATCAAGAATGTCAAGGAGCGGCTCGCCGAAATTGCACCGAGCCTGCCGCAAGGCGTCACCCTCGACGCGGTCTATGACCGCTCCGACCTGATCTACCGCGCCATCGACACGCTCAAGCGCACGCTGGTCGAGGAAAGCATCATCGTCGCGATCGTCTGCGTGGTGTTTCTGCTGCATGTGCGCAGTGCGCTGGTGGCGATCATCACGCTGCCGCTCGGCATCCTCATTGCCTATATGTGCATGCACCTGTTGGGTTTGAGCTCGAACATCATGAGCCTCGGCGGCATCGCCATCGCCATCGGCGCCATGGTCGATGCGGCGATCGTGATGATCGAGAACGCGCATAAGCATCTGGAGCGCGCCAAGCCCGGCAAACCGAGAAGCGAGGTGCTGATCGAAGCGGCCGTCGAGGTTGGGCCGGCCTTGTTTTTCAGCCTTCTCATCATCACGGTGTCGTTCCTGCCGATCTTTGCGCTCGAAGCGCAGGAAGGCCGCATGTTCAAGCCGCTCGCCTACACCAAAACGTTCGCGATGGCGGCGGCAGCCTTGTTGTCGGTGACTCTCGTGCCGGCGCTGATGCTGCTGTTCGTGCGCGGCCGCATCGTCCCGGAGCATAGGAACCCGGTGAACCGCGCGCTGATCTGGATCTATCGGCCGGTGATCCGCACCGCTCTTCGTTACAAGGCAGCCACCATCTTGATCGCGATCGTTGTGCTGCTCGGCAGTCTGTGGCCGGCATCGCGCCTCGGCAGCGAGTTCATGCCTACGCTCAACGAGGGCACGCTGTTCTACATGCCGACCACGCTGCCGGGCCTCTCGGTCACCAAGGCGGCGGAACTGCTGCAGACCCAGAACAAGATCATCAAGACGTTCCCCGAGGTCGCATCGGTATGGGGCAAGGCCGGACGCGCGACCACCGCCACCGATCCGGCGCCGACCGAGATGTTCGAGACCGTGATCAATTTGAAGCCGGAAGCCGAATGGCGGCCCGGCATGACGATCGAGAAGCTGATCGCGGAGATGGACAAGGCGTTGCAGTTTCCCGGCGTTTCCAACGCCTGGACCATGCCGATCAAGGCGCGCATCGACATGCTCGCCACCGGCATCCGCACGCCGGTCGGGGTCAAGGTGTACGGCACAGATTTGGCCGAGATGGAGAATATCGCCCGCCAGATCGAGGCGGCGGTGCGCACGGTGCCGGGCACGACCAGCGCCTTCGCCGAACGCATCATCGGCGGCTATTATCTCAATATCGAGCCCAATCGCGCGCAACTGGCGCGTTACGGCTTGATGATCACCGACGTGCAGGACGTGATCGCCACCGCGCTCGGCGCCGAAGCGGTGACGACAACCGTCGAGGGCCGCGAGCGCTACACCGTGAGCATCCGCTATCCGCGCGAATTGCGCAGCGACCCGCAGTCGATCGCCACCCAGGTGCTGATACCGCTGGCGAACGGCGGCACGGTGCCGCTCGGCGAAGTGGCCAAGGTCGAACTGGCCAAGGGGCCGTCCACCATCCGAACTGAAAACGCGCAGCTTGCCGCCTATATCTACATCGATCTGCGCGACCGCGATCTCGGCGGCTACGTCGCCGACGCGCAGAAGGCGGTGGCGACGCAGGTCAAGTTCCCGCCCGGCTATTACGTCACCTGGAGCGGTCAATTCGAATACATGGAGCGCGCCAAGGCGCGCCTCAAGATCGTCGTCCCGGTCACGGTGCTGATCATCTTTCTGTTGCTATATCTGAATTTCCGCCGCGTCACCGAAACCCTGATCGTCATGCTCTCGGTTCCGTTCGCGCTCGCCGGCGGCCTGTGGCTGATGTGGTGGCTCGGCTTCAACCTGTCGGTGGCGGTCGCGGTCGGGTTTATCGCGCTTGCCGGCGTCGCCGCCGAAACCGGCGTGGTGATGTTGATCTATCTCGATAACGCGCTCACGGCACTACAGGCACAGCGCGCGACGGAAGGTCGGCCCTTCACCCATGACGATCTTTATTCAGCGATCATGGCCGGCGCGGTCGAGCGCGTGCGTCCCAAGATGATGACGGTCGCCGCCATCATGGCGGGACTGCTGCCGATCATGTGGAGCCACGGCACCGGCGCCGAGGTGATGCAGCGCATTGCCGTGCCGATGATCGGCGGCATGGTATCGTCGACGGTGCTTACGCTCGTCGTCATTCCGGCGATCTATGCGGTGGTCAAGGGCTTCGCGATGCGCACATCGCGTTTAGCCCCAGCGTTGCAAGCGCCGTGATGTCTGGGACCAAGAGATAGATTTCCATGCCGGCTTTGGAGGAATATTGCCGGCGAGAAGAGGGGTTATCGGAAGTAAGTTGCACGCAAATCCGCGCGGACTGGCGGAAGGGGTGAGATTCGAACTCACGATACCCTTGCGGGTATGCCGGTTTTCAAGACCGGTGCCTTAAACCACTCGGCCACCCTTCCGTGCTGGTATTTCAATGCGTTAGCAAAATGCCGGCGAGCGCGAAACCACAAATTGCCCTGCCACGGCAGCTTGCAACCGGCCTCCCATGGCCCCGGCCGGTTGATCGCATCTTTAAATGATGGGAGAATTTTCTGCCATTCAATCGCCTGTCATGCATCGCCTGGGATCACCCTCATGCGAACGATTTGCCTGCTGATCGCCGCCGCACTTCTCCTCGCAGCCTGTGCGAGCGACCCGAACGTTCGGGTCGGCGGCCAAGGCGATAGTCGAAACACCAGCGGCAAGGCGGGCATCGGCTGGCATTTCTAAGGTGGCGCGCGGTTTCGCCGGGATTCAGCCTTCCGCTTTGGATTGCTTTTGCGGGGCGAGTGCCGTGGCATCGCCGGCCATATAGCGCTGTAGTTCGGCAACGACACGCGCGATGACCGGCGCCCAGTCACCGCGCTTGCTCTGACGAAACAAGCGGGCGGTGGGGTACCAGGGACTGTCCTCCCGATCGAGCAGCCAGCGCCAGTCCGGCGCGTGGGCGAGCAGCAGCCAGACCGGCTTGCCGATCGCGCCGGCCAGATGCGCAGGCGAGGTGTCCACCGAGATGACGAGGTCGAGCGCGCTCATGGCCGCTGCCGTATCGGCGAAATCGCCGAGCGGCGCTCCCAGTTCGTGCAGCACCAGCCCGGGGGGCGGCGACTTGGCCTGCGCCGCGGCCGGCCCCTTTTGCAGCGAGTAGAAGGTGGCGCCGGTGGCGGCGAGGGGGGCGAGCGTGGCAAGCGCGATCGAGCGCGCGCGATCGCAGCGGTGATCCGGGCTTCCGGCCCAGATCAGGCCGACCCGAGGGCTTGCGCCGGAAGCCAGGCGCGCGCGCCACTCGGCCAGCAACGGCTCGGGTGCCGCCAGATAGGGGGTATCGCCCGGAATGGTCGCGACCGTGGTGCCGAAGGCGAGCGGCAGGCTCAAGAGCGGACAATGCTGGTCGAAAGCCGGCAGAGCCTCGCCCGCGCTGATGACTTGCTCGACACCCTTCACGCTCATGGCGAGCCGCTTCAGCTCGCGCGGCACTTCGACAAAGACCCGGCCACCGCGCGCCGCCACCAGCGGCGCATAGCGCAGGAACTGCAGCGTATCGCCGGCGCCTTGCTCGGCATGCAGCAGGATGCGCCCGCCGTTTAACGGCTCGCCTCGCCAGGCCGGCCGCTCGAAACGGCGGCCGCCAATTCGCAGGCCCCTGACCTGAAAGCGCCATTCATGATGCGGCAGGCCGGCTGCAAAATCCCCCTTGAGCAGGAGCGCGAGGCCCAGATGATTGTGCCCCGCCGGAAAGTCCGGCTTGATCGCGATCGCACGCTGGCAATGCTCGATGCCTTCGTCCAACGAACCGAGATCCTGCAACGCCAATCCCAAATTCGAGTGCGCCACTGCGTCGCTCGGATCGAGCGCGATGGCGCGCCGATAGCAGTCGATCGCTTCCTCCAGCCTGCCCATCTGGAACAGCGCATTGGCAAGGTAAGCGTGCGCCTGGGCCATGTTCGGCGCATGGGCAACGGCGGCGCGAAAACTCTTGGCCGCGCCGGCGTAATCTTTATTTCCGTATTCGAGCAGCCCCAAACCGTATTGGGCGATGGCCATGCTGGGGTCGAGCTCCACGGCCCGGCGGTAGCTTTGCATCGCCTCAGCGCGTCGCTTCAACGCCAGCAGCGAATTGCCAAGATTATTGTGGTACTGCGCGGCGGCGCCGTTGATTGCGATGGCGCGGCCGAGCAGCTTCACCGCGGGTTCGTAATGGCCGGTCTGATGGGCAATCACGCCGAGTAGATGCAGGGCGTCGGCTTGCTGCGGTTGTGCCGCGATGATTTTCCGGCAAAGCGCTTCCGCCTCAGCAAGCTGGCCCGATTTAAAGTGCTGAAAGGCTGAAGCAAGAGCTTCGGCGGCGTTCGTCATATTGTTCAAGCCGAAAACCCTACCCGAATTGCCATCGCCGCCGTAAACCGGCCGCCCGTCCGGAACGCTAATCCCATGGTCGAAGACAGCCGCAGTTGCAAGAGCGCCGTGGCTTGGCTATGCCGGGGCCGGCCACCAGGATAGCGCCAAAGATGCTGCGGAACCAATTGTTTACCACGCGGCTGCTAGGGCTGTTCCCGGAACGGCCGCAGTGCGGTATTCTAGCCGCTTCGCACCGGGGATTTTAGTCGGGATGGGTGGATTCGGGGGCAACGGCCGATGGAGCCGCATCGCGCGCCTGCTTGGGCTGGGCGCCGGCTGCCTGGCGCTCGCCAATTGCTCCAGCGGCCTGTCCGGCCGGGTCGATCCCAAATACGGCGTCGCCGCCAGCGCCCGCGTGGTTGCGCCGGGCGAACCGGTGCCGAAGGGCGGCGGCGTCTACCGGGTCGGCAAGCCTTACATGGTCGGCGGGCGCGAATACGTGCCGCATGAGGACGCCAACTACCGCGCCGTCGGCATGGCCTCCTGGTACGGCGACGATTTCCACGGCCGCTACACCGCCAACGGCGAAATCTTCGACATGAATTCGCTCTCGGCCGCGCATCCGACGCTGCCGCTGCCGTCCTATGTGCGCGTCACCAATATGGCCAACCATCGCTCGATCGTGGTGCGGGTCAACGACCGCGGGCCCTATGTCGGCAACCGCGTCATCGACGTGTCGGTGAAGACGGCGAAGCTGTTAGGGTTCTACGGCGACGGGCTCACCAGAGTGAAAGTCGAATATGTCGGGCGCGCGCCGCTGGCAGGCTCCGACGACCGCAAGCTGATGGCGACCCTGCGCGAAGGCGTGCCGGACACGGGCCCGCCGGTACGGGTAGCTTCCAACCGGCCATACGCACCAGACTTCTCGGATGCTCAGCCAATGACCCAGGTGTCGGCCAATGTTCCGGCGCCGCCCGAGCGGCCGTTCCGGCTGGGCGAGGGCGCCCGCGACGTGCCGGCGCAGGCTGCGGCCGATACCGTGGAACTCGCGGCCGCCAGCCGCTCGCCGGCCGTCACGCGGGCACCGCTTCCGGACGCCGAGCCTGAGGCTTCGCCGGTTTCCGCCTATGCCCCGGTGCGCTATGATGCGCGTGCGGGATTCATGAGCGGCCGCGGCCTTTACTGAGCCACGAACTTCAGCCCCATCGCCGTTAAGCCGCCATGAGGCGCGTGCCCGCGTGCCGGCGAAAGAACGTTGACGATGGTCCTTCGGCAGAGCGCAATCGGACGGCTCCTGGTGGCGGTGGCCTCGCTCGTCGCCGCCGGCTCGCTCGCCCTTGCCGCGCCGGAGCATCCCCCGAAGCCGGCAAAAGCCGCCACCGCGGTCGCGCCAAAGAAGGAAGCGCCCCGCAACAAGGACGAGCCGGTCATCGGCGCGCCGCACGCCATCCTGATCGACGCCGAGAACGGCGGCGTCTTGTACGAGCGCGATTCCGACAAGCTGATCTTCCCGGCCAGTCTCGCCAAGCTGATGACCGCCGAATACGTGTTCCACGAACTCAAGCTCGGCCACATCAAGCTGACCGACGAATACACCGTAAGCGAGAACGCCTGGCGCAAGGGCGGCGCGCCCTCGCACGGCTCCACCATGTTCGCGGCGATCCACAGCAAGATTCCCGTCGACGACCTGCTGCATGGCATGATCGTCCAGTCCGGCAACGATGCCTGCATCGTGCTGGCCGAGGCGCTCGCCGGCAACGAAGCCGATTTCGGCGTCAAGCTGACAGAGCGTGCGCGCGAGATCGGCCTCGCCAAATCGGTGTTCACCAATTCGAACGGGCTGCCCGATCCCAACACCAAGGTAACCACGCGCGAACTCGCCATGCTGGCGCGCCACATCATCCTCGAATATCCCGAGCTCTATAAGATTTTCGGCCAGCCCGACTTCACCTGGAACAAGATCCGCCAGCAAAATCGCAACCCGCTGCTCGGCTCCGTGACCGGCGCCGACGGCTTGAAGACCGGCTTCACCAAGGAGGCGGGCTACGGCCTGGTCGGCTCGGCGGTGCAGAACGGCTTGCGGCTGATCGTCGTGGTCAATGGCGCCAAAGACGCCAAGGAGCGCGCCGACGAAGCCAAGAAACTGCTGGAATGGGGCTTCCGCAGCTTCGAGCAGCGCCATTTATTCGCCGAAGGGCAGATCATCGGCTCCGCCAAGATCTATGGCGGCGCCAGCGGCTCCGTTCCGTTGCAGGCGGACGGCCCGGTGAAAATGATGGTGCCGAAAAGCGGCGGCGAAAAGGTGATCGCGCGCATCGCCTATCGCGGCCCGGTGCCGGCGCCGGTCGCGCAAGGCCAGCCGATCGGCCTGCTCAAGGTCTGGCGCGACGACAAGCTGGTCTTGCAGGTGCCGCTCAAGGCCGCCGCCGGCGTGGCGAAAGGCAATATTTCCCAGCGCGCCCTCGATGCGGTAACGGAAACGGTGATCGCGCTGTTCCGCGCCGGGGCCGAGCGGCTATAGGTTTCTGCCATGGCCCGCCTTGTCCCGGCCATGGCGAAGTTGCGTTGTTTTTGGGCTCATTACTGACGGCTGACACGGGATTCATGCGCGGACGATTCATCACCTTCGAAGGCGGCGAGGGCAGCGGCAAGTCCACGCATGCGCGCCTGCTGGCCGACCGGCTCAATGCGCTCGGCATCGATGTGGTGCTCACGCGCGAGCCGGGCGGCTCGCCCGGCGCCGAGATCATCCGCCACGTGTTGCTCTCCGGCCTCGCCAAGCCGCTGGGGGCGGAAACCGAGGCGATCCTGTTCGCGGCCGCGCGCGACGATCACGTGCGCGCCACGATCCGGCCGGCGCTGCTAGCCGGCAAATGGGTGGTCTGCGACCGCTTCATCGACTCCACGCGGGTCTATCAGGGCACGCTCGGCAAGGTGGACGCCAAGCTGATCCGCAGTCTCGAACGCGTGACGGTCGGCGCCGCCATGCCCGATCTCACCTTCATCCTCGACGTGCCGGCGACGGTCGGCCTGGCGCGCGCCAAGCGCCGGCGCGGCAAGGGCACGACCGACCGCTTCGAGGCGGAGTCGGCCGAATTTCATGACGCGTTGCGCAGCGCCTATAACGCGCTGGCCGCCGAGGAGCCCAAGCGCTGCGTCGTCATCGACGGCCGCGCGCCGCGCGACGTGGTGGCGCAACGCATCTGGAAGACCGTCGAGCAGCGCCTGCATCCCGAGCCGCGCGTTGCGGAAACGGCGGCGCCGTGAGCGACGACGAGGCCGACAGCGACGTCCTGCGCCCGCGCGAAACCAGCGCGCTGTTCGGGCACGACGCGGCCGAGCGCGCGCTGCTCGATGCCTACAAGGGCGGCCGCATCCCGCACGCCTGGCTGATCGGCGGGCCGCCCGGCATCGGCAAGGCGACGCTGGCCTACCGGCTGGCGCGCTTCGTGCTCGCGCATCCCGATCCGCAAGCCCCGGCGGTGCAGAACGCGACATCGCTTGCGGTCGCCGCCGATCACCCGGTGGCGCGCCGCATCGCCGCGCAGGCGCAAGGCGATCTGCTGGTGCTGGAGCGCGTCATCAATGAGAAGACCGGCAAGCTGTTCACCGAAATTCGCGTGGAAGACGTCCGGCGCAGCGTCCCGTTCTTCGGCTCGACCGCGGGCGAAGGCGGCTGGCGCGTCGCCATCGTCGATTCCGTAGACGAACTCAATGCGGCTGGCGCGAACACATTGCTCAAAGTGCTGGAGGAGCCACCGGCGCGCGCCTTGCTGCTGCTGGTGAACAACGCGCCCGGCCGTGAACTGCCCACCATCCGCTCGCGCTGCCGGCGTCTGCTGCTGCGCCCGCTTTCGGTCGCCGATGTGGCGTTCGCGATCGCCGCGGCGACCGGACGCGGCGCCGACGACGCGGAGGTGCAGGATGCCGCGGCCGCCGCCGACGGCAGCGTGGCGCGCGCGCTCGCCTTCCTCGACGGGCCGGCGCTGGCGCTGCGCCAGCGCGTGCTCGAACTGTTCGCGCAGCTTCCCGATCCCGATCCGCGCGCGCTGCATGCGCTCGGCGACGCGCTCGGCGGCAACGAGCCGGCCACGCTCGCCGCCTTCATGGATATGGTCAATGGCTGGCTGTCGGCGCGGCTTTCCGGCGACACAAGGGAAATACAGCGCTTGGCACGCACCGCCGAGGTGTGGGAGAAGGTCAACCGCGCCGCGCGCGAGGTCGAGATCTATAATCTCGAACGCAAGCCGCTGGTGTTCTCGGTGTTCGGCTTGCTGGCGGAAGCGGCGCGGGCGTGAGCCCTAGCGCATGATCCCGAAAAGTGGGAACCGGTTTTCGGATAAGATCATGCGCAAGCAAAATGCTAGGGAAGCACAGTGATTCATTCTAATCGGATCGCGCTTTAGCGTTTCATATATTTATCGAAGAACGCGATCGTATCGGCGACGGCCTGGCGCTGGATCGCATCCGGCGTGAAAGTGCCGTCGGCGTTGCGCACGGGATAGACGAAGCCGTGCAGCGCGTGATCGTAGCTCTTCCATTGCGCGTCCTTGCCGGCTTCGTGCAGCAGGTCGTAGCTCACGCGAAAGATGCCCTGCAGCTCGTCGGCATCGCGACCCTGCACGAAGATCGGCGTTGCAATGGTGCGAACGCGCTCTTGCGCCACTGCCTCGGTGATGCGCGGCCGTACCTTGGCGGCCTCGCGCATCAGCATCTTTTCGACGTTCAATAGCCCGGTCTTGGGATCGACATGCGCGGTATTGTCGGGCCGCAGCCGCAAGAATTCATGGCTCGCCGGCTCGCTCGCCACCATCGCCTTGAAGCCGTGATATTCCGAGGCGATCTTGAAGGCCATTTCGCCGCCGTGGCTGACGCCGATATAGCCGAGACGCTCGCCGTCGACGAAGGGCAGGGTCTTGACGTATTCGGCGACGGCGATGGCGTCTTCGTATTCGAGCGGCCCGCGATTGAACAATTGGCGGCCTTGCCGCCCGGATTGGATGAGCTTGCCGATCTTGTCATAGGCATAGTCGACCTCGGCGCGGTAGCGCATCCAGGCGACCGCATAGCCGCGCTCGAGCAACTGGTCCTGCGTCCAGCTTTTGCTCTGGACGTGGTCGCGCAGCATCGCCATGCCGCCGCCGCCATTGCCGGTGGCGAACAGCACCAGCGGAAACGGCCCCGGTCCGTCCGGCTTGCGCAAGCCGATCGGAATGTAGGCGCCGTCGACCATCTCGACATACGTCAGGTGAACGGGAAACGGCGAGCCGGCAACCGGCTCGGTCACTGTCATATGTTCGGGGTCAAGCGGCGACATGGTCGATACCGTCGCTTAGTAGCCGCGCCGCCGTACTTTTTTCGCGGCTTTGCGGGCGGCGTAACGGGCATCCCGCTCGGCTTTCTGCTCGGCCGCCAGCTTGGCCGCCTGTTCGGCCTTTTCGGCGGCCATAAGAACCGCAAGCTCGTCGGCCTCGCGTTGCGCCTGCGCGGCGATTTCGGCGGCCCGCGCGGCCTCCGCGGCGAGTTCCGCTTCGCGCAACTTCCTGGCGGCTTCGCGGGCCGCTACGCGGGCCGCGCGCGCCTCGTTTACGGCCACTCTTTTGGCGCGCTGCTGCTCGGCGCGCTCGGAATCCTGCGTCACGGCGCGAAATTTCTCCAGCATCGCCTTTTTGACGGCGTCGGCGCTGCTGCGGCGTTGCATTACGTCGGGGCTTCGAAAGCTGCTCATTCATGCTCCTTGAGGGGATTCGGCTCGGTGCCGTCTATATGGCGTTCTATGACGGCATCTACAACGCCGCGCAAGCCGGAATTCGCGCGGTTAGCCGGCGCGCCTGCTGCTCGCTTGCCCCGTCAATTGGCCGCGTCGTGCCGCAGCCGGCCGGCTAGATCTGCGCCTCCTCGAAGGCGTTCACCCACATGGCGCAGATGCCCGAGCGCACGATGTCGGCGCGGGTGAACTCGATCACCGGCACCGGCAGGTTCTGCCGGTCGATCATCTCGATCACCGTGCGCAAGCCGCTGTCCTTGTCGAGATCGCACTGGCTGACGTCGCCGTTGATGACCACCGTGCAGTCTTCGCCGATGCGGGTGAGGAAGGTCTTGATCTCGGCCGGCGTGGCGTTCTGCGCCTCGTCGAGCAGCACGAAGGCGTTCTTCCAGGAGCGGCCGCGCATGACCTCGAACGGCACCAGCTCGATGCCGCCGTTCTTCAGCGCGATGGCGTAGGCCGCCTTGCCGATGCGCTCCTTGATCGCCTCCGCGACCGGCGCCGCCCAGGGCGCGAATTTGTCCTCCAGGCTGCCCGGGAAAAACCCGAGCGAGCGCCCGCACGGCACGTTCGGGCGGGTGAGGATGATCTTGTCGATACGGCGGTTGCGGTAGAGATCGGCGGCGTAAGTGGCCGCGATCCAGGTTTTGCCGGTGCCGGCCGGTCCGAGCACGATCACCTGGGGCGCTTTGCGAAGGGCTTCGAGATAGTCGGCTTGGGTCGGATTGAGGGCCTTGATGGAAGGAAGCGCGCGCTCGATTTCGAATTTGGGATCGAGGAAATTTATGATCTCGGCGGATCCGAACTGGCGCTCGTGACGGCGTCTTTTCCGATTGAGATTCTTGCCCAAGGGCCAACTCCTTCTGGTGAACGGTAGGATGAATGCCGAAGCGGCGGCGCGCGGGCGCGCGACCGTCGGCAAGGGGAGGGATGGAGCTTGCGTGCGAGGCGGCGGCAAGATGTGCGTCCGAGAACGCGAGGGCCGCGAAGACCCAGGTTGCCGATCGATCCGTAACTGACGAACCGCCATGAGGTGAGAGGCTATGCGATTCGCATGACAGATTTCTAATAAATATTGCGGTGCGGCGCGACTCCTCGCCCTGAAGCGCGCGCCCATTTACGGCCGCTTAACTTTAATCGCGGCATAATTTTCCGCCGCTTCACAGCTCGTGAGGCGGTGGCATGGGGATGCCGGGACCAAGTTCTGCTTCTTCCACGCGATCGAGATAGGCCGACGCGCTGCACCCGGCGCGCGCGGCTGCGGCGTGGACGTCGGCAGCCGAGTTTGAGTGGCGTAAATTATGTCAGTTGCGACCGCCGCGTGCGACGACGTCTCTTCCTTCGACGGTCGTGTTCTCCCTCTCCGCGGATCTCGCCGGACTGTTCGGGTTGTCGCCAACGGTATCGGCACCGGCGTCGCAGCCGTGGCCGCCGCCGGCCTGCTGGTCACCACGGTCACGCTGGCGGCCGCCTGGATCGTCAACACGACGCTTGCCAGCGATCCGCACATCCACGCGCGGGTGGCGATGGGGCCGGCGACGCTGGCGCTCGCGCAGGATACCCCGACGTTTGGCGGCGGCCCGGATGTGAGCTTTGCCGACCGATGGGCGCAGGCGACGGCCTCCATGCAGGCCCGCGCCGTGCCGCTCTTGCCGCCGCAGCCCGCCGAAAGCGCCGACAATACCGCGGTGCCGCCGCCAAGTCCGGCGCAGGTCGCGCAACTCTCTCCCGCTGCGGCTTCCGCGCTCGACAGTGCCGTGCCGCTGCCGCCGAAGCGCCCGGCCGAACAGGCGGACAATGTGCCGCTGCCGCGGCCCTATCCGGGCGAGCGCGAGATCACGACGGCTTCTATCGGCAAGGTCGCCCCGCCGCCCGCGCCGAAGATTGCAGCGGCCGCGCCGCTGCCGCTTGCGAAGCCGGTCGCGCCCAAAGCGCCGCCACCGCCGCCGGCCGAAAAGCGCGTGGCGAGCCGTGAGGTTCCCGAAAAGCCGAAGCCGCTGCCCGGCCGCGACGGCCGCACGGCGGTCTACGACATCGAAGCGCACACGGTCTATCTGCCCAACGGCGAGCGGCTGGAGGCGCATTCCGGGCTGGGCGACAAGATGGACGACCCGCGCTTCGTCAAAGTGCGCATGCGCGGTCCGACGCCGCCCAACGTCTACGATCTCACCTTGCGCGAGGAACTGTTCCACGGCGTGCGCGCCATCCGCCTCAATCCGGTCGACGACGACAAGATGCACGGCCGCGCCGGCATGCTGGCGCATACTTACATGCTGGGCCCCAACGGCCAGTCGAACGGCTGCGTGTCGTTCCGCGACTATGACAAGTTCCTGCACGCCTATTTGAACGGCGAGGTCAAACGCCTGGTCGTGGTGAGCCATCTCGACGATGCGCCGTCGCGCGTCGCCATCGAGCGGCGCGGCTATGCCGATCGGTTTGCCGCCAATTTTTGAGCGTTCTTAATCCTCCCCGACCGAACTCGGGTTTACCCGCGTTCGGCAATCTAAATTGGCGGGGGAGGGTCGGGCGACCGGGTGGACGCTATATCTGCGCGGTCACCGGCTTTGCCGGCGTATGCCGGATTTCGCGCATATCGCCGTGGTGCACTCTGGCCACCTGACCATTGTCCCAAGCGATGGTGACGGCATCCCAGCTCGTTTCGGTGATGCTGCCGCGGTCGGCGGCGTCGCCTTGCCAATAAACCCGGCTACCCTTCTTGAGGGCCTTGGATTCGGCGTTGGTCATCGATCGTTCCTTATTCTGCCTTCGCATCGTCGGTTGAGCTCTTGGTCTCAGCTAAGCGTTCGGCTTTGCGATGCGCGGATTTTTCCTCTCGCTTGCGCAGTTTTTCCTCGTTGCGGGCCTGCGCCGCGCGGTTGCGGTCATTGCGCTGCATCCCGTAATTCGGCCTGAAAGCCATGGGGTTTCCCTTCGGAATTGACTGGTTTGCAAATGAGCGAGTGGCCGGGTGGGCGCTTTCGCCCCGAACGGTTCACGGGACTATACGCGCTATTCGGGGCTACGGGCTTTCTTATTCCTTGCCCGAAGGGAGAGGGTGGCGAGCGCTCCGTCATCCTGAGGTGCGAGCGAAGCGAGCCTCGAAGGATGAACGGCCAAAATCTTCAGAGTATTGGCCGTCGCCCTTCAAGGCTCGCCGCTAGTGCGGCTCGCACCTCAGAGTGACGGATTTGCGGCTTCTAGGAACGCGACGACCTGCTCGCGCTTGCCGACGGGAAGCCGGCGACAAACTCTCGATCGAGTCGCCCGCTTCACGATAAGGGTCTACGCCGAGCGCATCGCCTTCACGGCTATTGCAAGAACCCGCAATGCATCGGTGGTGCCATCCAGTTCCCCTTTTTCGAAGTCCTGTTCGGCCAAGCCCATCGTGTTGGTGACGTGCGCAAGGCACAGCACCGAGGCATCGCGCGCACGAGCGAAGGTGTACAGCGCCGCCGCTTCCATTTCGACCGCCAGAATGCCCTTCGCGCGTGCGGCCTCGATCGCCTCGGCGGTCTCGCGAAACGGCGCGTCGGTCGTCCAGCTTGCTCCGACGAGCGCGGACAGACCTTCTTCTCTCAGTGCTTTCGCGACCTTCGCGACAAGACGCGGATCGGCTTCCGCAAATTCCGAAGGTGCGGCGTAGTGGTAGCTTGTTCCCTCGTCCCTGAGCGCACGGTCGATGACAACGAAATAGGGCGGGTTCGCCGCAGCAACAACTTGGCCCGCCGAAGTCAGGCTGAGCAGATGGCGGCATCCGCAAGCGAATAGTTCCTCGGCGATCAATACCGCGAAAGGCGCGCCGACGACACAGCCAACGATGCCCACCGTCTCGCCCGCGAGAGAAAAGCTGTACAGGTCGGTGTGATAGCAAGGCCACGCATCGAAACGCTTCGCTTCGCCCGAATTCATCAGGCGCCGCAGGATATCGCCGTCAGGATCGAGGATGCAGACCGGCGGCACATCGGTCGTCGCCAGTCCCTTTTGCCGTCTGGCTTCGCGCAGCAGCGCCGCCGGCGAAAAGATCGATTGCCGCGGCCGGCAACTTGTTTTCCAGAAGAGGGGTCGAACCGCCCTTTTTCTCGTCTGTAGTTCGATGCATTCTCGCTGCCTGTCGGGTTATCCGTACGTCCATGGTACCGCGAAAGGATATTCAAACGTGGCGCTTCCTGGCTTTTTCAAAGGAACGGAAATGCCGACCGCCGGATGGTGGGAGGCATTATGGCCCGACCCCGCGACGGTACTCAATCAAGTCGGCATCCGGGCCGGCATGACTGTGATTGACCTTTGTTCCGGCGACGGTTGGTTTACTCTGCAAATTGCCAGGATCGCGCGCCGGGTCATTGCCATCGATATCGACCGGAAATTGCTCGACCTTGCCAAATCGCGGCTCGCCGAAAGCGGTTTCACGAACTGCGATTTCGTCGAGGGCGATGCCTACGGCATCGCCGAACTCGTGCCGCAGCCGGTGGATTTTGTCTTTCTGGCCAATGCGTTTCACGGCGTGCCGGAGCGCACCCGGCTTGCGCGGGCCGTTGCGCATGCGCTCAAGTCCGGTGGCCGCTTTGCGATTGTGAACTGGCACGCACGGCCGCGCGAGCAGACGACGATCTTGGGCGAGCCGCGTGGCCCGTTCGACCGAACTCAGGATGACCCCCGAAACAACGGCAGCCGCTGTCGAGCCGGCGGGGTTGCGGTTGGATCGGATCGTCGAACTGCCGCCGTATCACTACGGCGCGATTTTCGAAAAACCTTGAGCGGCCGATGCGAAGTTCGCCTTGGGGCAAGCGGCTGTATATCGTGGGCGACGGCGTGCTGATCCGCTTCCCGATTTCAGAAAGCGCACGCCCGCGCAACCTTCGCCTTGCTTGCCCAAGCGCCTCGCGATTGATACCTAGACCCTGACTCGTCATGGCCGGGTAAAGGCGCGAAGCGCCGTCTTCACGCCTCATGTCCCGGCCATCCACGTCCTTGACCGGATAGTCTCGAAGCCCGATTGAACGAACCCGCCATGGCCAAGAAAACGAAATCGAAATCCAAGAAGGCCAAGAAAGCCTTGCCAGCGAGGAACAAGAAGGGCCGGAAAGCTGCTTCGGCCAAGCCGAAGAAAGCCGCCCGAAAGAAGTCGGCAGCGGGCAAAGCCACTGCCACGAAAGCGAAGCGCGGCACCCCAAAGCGCGAGGCTGCCACGCCCAGGCAAGCCCAAGACCAGCAAGCCTAAGGCCGTAGCGGGCGGCGATAAGACGCCCTTCTACATCACCACCGCGATCTCCTACCCGAACGGCCCGCCGCATATCGGCCACGCCTATGAGGCGATCGCCACCGACGCCATCGCCCGCTTCATGCGGCTCGACGGCTACGACGTCTATTTCCTCACCGGCACCGACGAGCACGGGATGAAAATCCAGCAGACCGGCGCCAAGGAGGGGCTGACGCCGCACGAACTGCTCGAGCGCAACGTGCCGCGCTTTCAAGCCATGGTCGAGCGCCTGGAGTGCTCGAACGACGATTTCATCCGCACCACCGAGGAGCGCCATCACCGCTCGTCGGAGGAAATCTGGCGGCGCATGGAGAAGAACGGCGACATCTATCTCGACAAATATGCCGGCTGGTATTCGGTGCGCGACGAGGCCTATTACGCCGAGGACGAGACCCATCTGAACGAGCAGAAGGTGCGGGTGTCGTCGAAGACCGGCACGCCGGTCGACTGGGTGGAGGAGGAGAGCTATTTCTTCCGGCTGTCGGCCTATCAGGACAAGCTGCTCGAGCTCTACGCGCGGCCGAACTACGTGCTGCCGAAGGAGCGGCTGAACGAAGTGGCGAGCTTCGTGCGCGGCGGCCTGCAGGACCTGTCGATCTCGCGCACCACCTTCGACTGGGGCATCCGCGTGCCCGGCAACCCCAAGCACATCATGTATGTGTGGGTGGACGCGCTCACCAACTACATCACCGGCGTCGGCTTCCCGGACGACAACAGCGAAATGTTCAAGCGCTACTGGCCGGCGGCGCTGCACGTCATCGGCAAGGACATCGTGCGCTTCCACGCGGTCTATTGGCCGGCCTTCCTGCTGTCGGCCGGCATCGAGCCGCCGCGGCACATCTTCGCGCACGGCTTTCTGTTCAACCGCGGGGAGAAGATGTCGAAGTCGGTCGGCAATGTGGTCGACCCGTTCGCGCTGTGCGATGCCTATGGCGTCGATCCGCTGCGCTATTTTTTCCTGCGCGAGGTGCCGTTCGGGCAGGACGGCAATTACAGCCACGAGGCGATCGTCAACCGCATCAATGCCGATCTCGCCAACGACCTCGGCAATCTGGCGCAGCGCTCGCTGTCGATGATCGCCAAACAGTTCGGCGGCGTGCTGCCGGCGCCCGGCGCGTTCACCGCCGAAGACAAGACCATGCTGGCGGCGGCCGACGGCATGATCGGCCTCGCGCGCGAGCACATGAAGACGCAGCAGCTGCACCAGGTGCTCAACGCGGTGTGGGCGGTGGTGGCCGACGCCAACCGCTATTTCGCCTCCGAGGCGCCCTGGGCCAAGGCCAAGACCGATCCGCAGCGGCAGGGCACCATCCTGTACGTGACGGCGGAGGTCTTGCGTTGCGTTGCCATCATGGCGCAGCCGTTCGTGCCATCCTCGGCCGTAAAACTGCTCGAGCTTCTCGCTGTTCGGCCCGAGCAACGCAGCTTCTACGAGCTTAACGGCGAGAAACGCATAGCGCCCGGAAGCACGCTGCCGCCGCCGGCGCCGGTGTTCCCGCGCTACGTCGAGCCGGAGCCAAAGGCTTGACAATGCTGGTGGATAGCCACTGCCACCTGGATTTTCCCGATTTCGCCAGCGAGCTCGACGCGGTGGTCGGCCGCGCGCGCGCCGCCGGCATCGGGCGCATCGTCACCATCTCGACGCGCGTGAAGAAGCACGCCCAGGTGCTTGCAATTGCGGAACATTTTCCCGACGTATTCTGCTCGGTCGGCACCCATCCGCACAACGCGCAGGAGGAATTGGACATCGATGCGAAAGCATTGATCGCGTTGACGAAAAATCCAAAAATCGGTGGCGATCGGCGAGGCCGGCCTCGACTATCACTACGACAAAAGCCCGCGCGATGCGCAGATGAAGAGCTTCCGCCAACACATTGCGGCGGCTCGCGAAACCGGGTTGCCGCTGGTGATCCATGCGCGCGACTGCGACGCCGACATGGCGCGCGTTCTGGCAGAGGAAACGGGCGAGGGCGCCTTCCCGGCCGTGCTGCATTGCTTCACCGGCGGCCGCGATTTGGCGTTCAAAGCCATAGACTTAGGCCTCTACATCTCGTTCACCGGCATTCTCACGTTCAAGAATTCGCAAGCCTTGCGCGACATCGCGCGCGATCTTCCGGCCGATCGCATCCTGGTCGAGACCGATGCGCCGTATCTCGCGCCCATGCCGTATCGCGGCAAACGCAACGAGCCGGCCTATGTGGCGGAAACCGCGAAGGTTTTGGCCGAAACGCGCGGCGTGACGGCGGACGACATCGCGCGTCAGACCACGGAGAATTTCTTCCGCCTGTTCAATAAAGTTCCGCGAAATCTGGCGAACGCCGCATGAGCCTGCGCTTCACCATCCTCGGCTGCGGGTCTTCTATGGGCGTGCCGCGCGTTGCGCTCGGCTGGGGTTCCTGCGATCCCAACAATCCGAAAAACCGCAGGCGGCGCTGTGCTTTATTGGTGGAACGCAGCGACGCGAAGGGCGTGACGCGGGTGCTGGTCGACTGCACGCCGGATCTGCGCGTGCAGCTGCTCGACGCCGAGGTCGATTGGCTCGACGGCGTGCTGATCACCCACGAGCATGCCGACCATACCCACGGCATCGACGATTTGCGCCCGCTGTTCGTGCACAAGCGCCAGCGCGTCAACATCTGGCTCGACGAGCCGACCTCACGCGCCATGCACGCCCGCTTCGGCTATTGCTTCATGACGCCGCCCGGCAGCGACTATCCGCCGATCCTCAATGAGCATCGGCTGGTGCCCGGACAGCGGGTGCGTATCGTCGGGCAGGGCGGCGCCATCGAGGCATTGCCCGTGTTGCAGAACCATGGCGACATCCCCTCGCTCGGCTTCCGCTTCGGCAATGTGGCGTATTCGGCCGACATCAAGAGCCTGTCCGGGGAAAGTATGGCGGCAATGGCCGGCCTCGACGTCTGGATCGTGGATGCGCTGCGCAAGGCGCCGCACCCGAGCCATTTCAATCTCGACGAGGCGCTGGATTGGATTGCGCGGCTCAAGCCTAAAAGGGCCATCCTCACCAATCTGCACAGCGATATGGATTTTGCGGCGTTGCAGGCCAGTCTGCCGCCGGGAGTCGAGCCCGGCTACGATGGATTGAAGCTCGATGGCCCATATGGAAATATTCCATAATATGTCTTATGCGACTTATGCATCCGAGATCGCGGCCTGGGGCCGACTTTGCGAAAGTCGCTCGCTCCTGCCGCAACGAGCTCACAGTCCGTGAAGCCCTCCCGCGACATAGCCCGGCTGATCGAGATCATGGCGGCCCTGCGTACGCCCGGCAGCGGGTGCCCCTGGGACCTCGAGCAGAACTTCCGCACGATCGCGCCCTACACGCTGGAGGAAGCCTACGAGGTCGCCGACGCCATCGCGCGCGGTAATCTCGCCGACCTCAAAGACGAGCTGGGCGACCTTTTGCTCCAGGTCGCGTTCCATGCCCGCATGGCCGAGGAACAAGGCGCATTCGATTTCGGCGACGTGGTCGAGGCCGTCACCGCCAAGCTGGTCCGCCGCCACCCGCACGTTTTCGCCGATGCTGAGGGCCGCACCGCCGTCGCAGTCGAGGGTTTATGGGAGCGTATCAAGGCCGAGGAACGGGCCGAACAGGGCGAGGCGGCCCCAAGCGGCGCGCTCGCCGGAGTGCCGATTGCCCTGCCCGCGTTAACCCGCGCTCTTAAACTGCAAGACAAGGCCGGCCGTGTCGGCTTCGACTGGAACGACCCGCGCGCTGTGCTCGCCAAGATCCGCGAGGAAGCCGACGAAATCGAAGCCGAACTTGATCAGCCCGATAAGGCCGAGGCGGCGGCAGCCGAGGTCGGCGACCTCTTGTTCGCGGTGGTCAACCTCGCCCGCCACCTGCGCGCCGACCCGGAAGATATCTTGCGCCAGACCAATCTCAAATTCGAGCGGCGATTTGCCGCCATCGAACGCGCGCTCGCCGCGCGCGGCAAGACACCCAAACAGGCGACGCTGGCCGAGATGGATGCGCTGTGGGACGAGGCGAAGGCGGCCGAGAAGGACGCGACCAAATCCGCCTAAGGCGCATAGTGCGGGAAATCCCCTCCGCTTTTCTCCGCCAAGGCCGTGCGTGATGTTAAAGTAAGTGAATGTCCAATCTTGCACGCTACGAACGCATAGCGGCTTTCTACGATTTCCTCGACCTGCCATTTGAATATGGCCGTTACCGGAAAATAAGACCGCTCTTGTTTGAAGGTCTCTCGGGCCGGCTGTTGGACGCCGGCGTCGGCACAGGTCGGAATTTTCCGTTTTACCCGCCAAAGGCCGAAGTCATCGGCATCGACCTGAGCCCGGCAATGCTGGCCAGAGCGGAACGAAGGCGCGGATTGGCCGCCGCGCCGGTCGAGTTGCGGCAAATGGATGTCACCCGCTTGGACTATCCCGACCGGTACTTTGACAGTGCCGTAGCGACGTTTCTGTTCTGCACGCTTCCCGACGAGCTTCAGGTGCCGGCACTCAAGGAACTGGGGCGTGTCGTTAAGCCCGGCGGCCTCATCCGGCTTCTGGAATACACCCGCCCCAGTGGGGCGCATTCGGCGCGCCATCACGAAAATCTGGGAACCCTGGGTGTATTGGGCTTACGGGGCAGGCTTCGACCGCCGCACCGAGGAACATGTGCCGGAGGCCGGCTTACAGTTGATCGATTCTCGTTTTGTCGCCGGCGATCTCATCAAGATCATCACCGCATGCCCGCCGCGAAAATCAAATTGAAAGACACCCCGACATATCGGCAGTCTCAAACCCCAAACTTCGCCCTCACCCGCGCCGCTTTGTCGGCATCCGCGCGTATCGTCACCGCCAGCCGGCCATCGTCGCGCATGCCCTTGGATAGAACTTCCGAATGGCGGTAGAGCCAGCTTAAGCCGGCGCCGTCGGCGGGATCGATCGCCAGCTCGATGGTCTGCCGCTTCTCGCTCAGCCGCGTTTCGATTGCGATAACCAGGCGATCGATCCCTTCCCCGCTCAAGGCCGACACCGGCACCGGCCGGCGCGGCTCCGGTTGCCGATCGGCAAGATTGAACAGCCGCGCACGGGCGTCAGCATCGAGCCGATCGATCTTGTTCCAAACCTCGATCAGGCGCGGATCGTTGGCCTCAATGCCAAGCTCGCCGAGCACCTTTTCGACGTCGTGCGACTGCGCGGCCGAATCCTCGTGCGACATGTCGCGGACATGCAGGATGACGTCGGCCTCGATCACCTCCTCCAACGTGGCGCGAAATGCCGCCACCAGCATGGTCGGCAGATCGGAGATGAAGCCGACGGTGTCCGACAGAATGATGCGGTTACCACGCGGCAGCGCGACCGCCCGCAAAGTCGGGTCAAGCGTGGCGAACAGCATGTCAGCCGACAGCACGCTCGCCGCGGTCATGCGGTTGAACAGCGTCGACTTGCCGGCATTGGTGTAGCCGACCAGCGCCACGATCGGATAAGGCACCCGCTTGCGGCTGTCGCGATGCAGCTTGCGGGTGCGCTTGACCTTGTCGAGCTCGCCTTCGATGCGCGCGATGCGGTCTTCGATCACGCGCCGGTCGGCTTCGAGCTGCGTCTCGCCCGGTCCGCCGAGAAAGCCGAAGCCGCCGCGCTGGCGCTCAAGGTGGGTCCAGGAGCGAACCAACCGGCCCTTTTGATAATTGAGATGCGCGAGCTCGACTTGCAGCGCTCCTTCGCGCGTGCGCGCGCGCCGTCCGAAGATTTCCAGGATCAAGCCGGTGCGATCGATGACCTTCGTATTCCAGGCTTTTTCCAGATTGCGCTGCTGCACCGGCGAAACCGGGCAATCCATCACCACGACCGATGCGGAGAGGCTTTTGACGAACCCGGCGATTTCATCGACCTTGCCGGTGCCGATATAGGTCGCAGGCTGAACGCGATTGAGCGTGACGAGTCCCGCCTGCACCACATTGAGGTCGATGGCGCGGGCGAGCCCGGCGGCCTCCGCCAGGCGAGCCTCCGGCGAGCGCGCTTCCGCCGACGAGCGGCCGGCAACTCCCCTGACCTCACGCTTGAGCCAGGGCTCGATGACGATGGCGCGGCCGGTCTCCGCGCCCGGTGCCGTTGGGCTCAGGCGATCGGCGCGCTTGTCGCGTTGGCGTTGTTCCAACTAGAGGGTGACCAAATTAGATTGCTTCACCGCGCATCCCTGACAATTTTCTTGCGCATGATCTGTTCCGAAAACCGGTTCCCATCCCCGATCGGGGTCGAGGACATGCTTTCCGGGATCATGCGCTAGACCTTATCCCCGGCCAGCGGCTCTTCACCGCCTTCGAACAGCTGGATCGGGTGACCGGGCATAATCGTCGAAATCGCGTGCTTGTAGACGAGTTGGGAATGCCCGTCCCGCCGCAACAAAACGCAGAAATTATCGAACCAGGTCACTACGCCCTGCAATTTGACCCCGTTGACCAAGAAAATAGTGAGCGGGATTTTTGCCTTGCGGACGTGATTGAGAAATGTGTCTTGCAGATTTTGCGCACGTTCGGCTGCCATGGCCGTGTTCCATTTTTTGCCCGCGACTGGCGCGAGATCTTCGTTGCCCGAGTCCTGCACATGCAGGTTCCACTGCATGCGCCGCTTAGCCCCACGCAAAAGCGGTGTCAGGCTCAAGAGGCGCTATTAGATGGCAGGTGCTCTCCCGGTGCAAGCACAAGTTGGCGGTTGGCCGACCAAACCGTTGAGATAGTTGATATTTCTTGGTCTTTTCCGCCATCATTCCAGACCCGTCATGGTAGCCCGGGATGACTTCGGCTTGCGATCGGGCTACCGGACGCCCACAGCAAGCAACCTTACGCAATCTCGGCGTGCCGGTGATAGTCGCGGCGCAAGGCAGCGGCGACCAGGCCGGGCGCGCCGTTGCCGACCGGCCGGCCATCGATACTCACCACCGGCAGCACGATCTGGCTCGCCGAGGTGATGAATGCTTCGCGCGCCGCGTAGGCTTCTTCGACCGAGAATGCGCGTTCCTCGAACATCAGCCCTTGCGCCTTGACCATATCGACCACAACCGACCGCGTGATGCCGGGCAGGATATCGCGGCCGAGCGGATGCGTGATGAGCTTGCCGTCGCGGCTGACAATCCAGGCATTCGACGAGGCGCCTTCGGTGACACGGCCCGCCTCGTCGACCAGCCAGGCTTCGCGCGCGCCCTGGTCGCGCGCAGCCTGCTTGGCCAGCACATTCGGCAGCAAGGACACCGACTTGATGTCCACCCGCTGCCAGCGGATGTCGGGCACGGTGACCACGGCGATGCCCTCGGCCGCCAATTGCTCGAGCCGAGCGAGATCGTTGCTGCGCGCCGTCACCACCATGGAGGCCTTGGTATCCGCCGGCGGAAATGCAAAATCCCGCCGCGCGACGCCGCGGGTGATTTGCACATAGACGATGCCGTCGCGCACGCGGTTGCGCCGCACCGTTTCCCGCAGCACGATCGAAAGCGCGGCCGGCGACATCGGGTGCGCGATGCGCAGTTCATTCAACGAGCGATCGAGCCGCGCCATGTGCCGGCGCTCGTCGACCAGGCGCCCTCCCCGCACCTCGCAAACTTCGTAGACGCCATCGGCGAATTGATAGCCGCGATCATCAATCGAGACTTTTGCCTGCGCGCGCGGCAAATAGCGGCCATTGACATAGGCGATGCGCGACATGAAGGCTTATTCTTCCTTGCGCGGCTCTACCCTATCCCGAGTGCCTTGAGCTTGCGGTGCAGCGCCGAGCGCTCCATGCCGACAAATTCGGCGGTGCGCGAGATATTGCCGCCGAAGCGGCTGATCTGCGCCACCAGATATTCGCGCTCGAACACTTCACGCGCGTCACGCAAGGGCAGGCCCATCAGGTGCTCACCGCCATTGCCGTTGGGCATGGTCGGCACCATCGAACCGACATCGGGCGGCAGCATGCTGGCATCGAGCACGGCATCCGGATCGCCGCCGGCCAGGATCATCAAGCGCTCGATATTGTTGCGCAGCTGGCGGACATTGCCCGGCCAATTATGCGACTGCAGCACCGCCATGGCGTCGTCGCCGATGCGCCGCTTCGGCAGGCCGGTCGCGTGCGATATCTGGTCCATGAAATATTCCACCAGATCGGGAATGTCCTCGCGCCGTTCGGCCAAAGGCGGCACGCGGATCGGCACCACCGAAAGGCGATGATAGAGATCCTCGCGGAATTTTCCGTCCGCTATCTCGGCTTCGATATTGCGCGCGGTCGACGAGACGATACGCACATCGACCGCAACCTTGCTGCTGCCGCCGACCCGCTGGAAAGTCTGATCGACAAGCACGCGCAAAATCTTGTTTTGCGTTTCGCGCGGCAGTTCGGCGACGTCGTCGATAAACAGCGTGCCGCCATGGGCCTCTTCCAAAGCGCCCGGTTTGCGGTCTTCCGAGCCATTGGAGCGGTCGACGCCGAACAATTCGACTTCCATGCGCTCCGGCGTGATGGCGGCGGCATTGATGACGATAAACGGACCAGCGGCGCGTCCGGAGGATTGGTGAATTGTGCGCGCGGTCAGTTCCTTGCCCGAGCCGGAAGGGCCGACGACGAGAACCCGGCTGTTGGTCGGCGCCACCCGCTCGATGGTCTGGCGCAGTTGGACAATGGCCGCCGAGCGGCCGATCAGCGTGGCCGGTTGCGGCGCCAGCTGCTTGAGCTGCCTGACCTCACGTTTAAGCCGCGAGGTCTCGAGCGCGCGCTCCGCGACCAGCACCAGCCGGTCGGCCTTGAACGGTTTCTCGATAAAATCATAGGCGCCGAGTTTGATGGCAGCGACGGCGGTTTCGATGTTGCCATGGCCGGAGATCATCACCACGGGCACCTCGGGATGATCATGCCTGATGATATCGAGCAATTGCAGCCCGTCGAGCTTGCTGCCCTGCAGCCAGATGTCGAGGAAAACCAGGTTCGGTTTCCGCGCCATGATGGCAGCGAGCGCCTCGTCGCTGTTGCGCGCGGTACGCGCGTCATGCCCTTCATCCTGCAGAATCCCGGCCACGAGATCGCGGATATCGGCTTCGTCGTCGACAATAAGAATATCTGCAGCCATAGCGTTACCCGTTCATATTCTTCGGTGTTTTAGCTTCAGCCGGTTCCGCGTGGCCGGCGGCCGCGAAACGCACGCGCACCCAGGCGCCGCGCTGGCCGGGAATTTTGCCGCTCGCGTCATGCAACTCGATGCTGCCGCCATGATCCTCGACAATGCGGCCGACGATGGCGAGCCCGAGCCCGGTGCCCTTTTCGCGCGTCGTGACATAAGGCTCGAGCAGCCGGCTGCGGTTTTCCTTCGGCAGAGCCGATCCCGTTGTCGACGACATCGATGACGATGTCGCCGCCCTCGCGCGTCGCAATAATCCGGATCGAGCCCTTGCCCAGTTCGGCGGGCGGCACCGCGGCAATCGCTTCGGTCGCGTTCTTGATGAGATTGGTGAGCGCCTGCGACATCAGGCGCCGGTCAAATCGCGCCGGCATCGGATCCTCGGCAATTTCGGTGTCGATGTCGATTTCCGAATTGCCCACGCGCATGAGGAACACGGCCTGCCGCACGGTGTCGGCGACGTCCTCGGCGGTGATCACCGGCTTCGGCATGCGCGCGAAATGCGAGAACTCGTCGACCATCCGCCGGATGTCGTCGACCTGGCGCACGATGGTATCCGTGCATTGTTCGAACACGGCGCGGTCGTCGCCGATCATTTTTCCGTATTTGCGGCGCAGGCGTTCGGCCGACAATTGGATGGGCGTGAGCGGATTCTTGATCTCATGGGCGATGCGGCGCGCAACGTCCGCCCAGGCCGACGTGCGTTGCGCGGCGACCAGTTCGGTAATGTCGTCGAGCGTCACGACATAGCCGTGGCTCGATTCGCCGGATTGCTCGCTGGTAATCCGCACCGACAGATTGCGCTCGCGGCCGTTGCGGGTGATCGTCACCTGATCTTGCGTGCGTGCGCCCGTTTTGGCCGCCGTCATGAAATCGGCGAGTTCTGGAAACACCTCCATCAAGGGGCGGCCGAGCGCCTCAGGCTCCGTGCGGCCGATCAGTTTTTCCGCCGAGCGGTTAAGGATGCTCACGCAACCGTCGCCATCCACGCCGATGACGCCCGCGCTGGCGCCCGCGAGCACGGCCTCGGTGAACCGCCGCCGGCTGTCGATGAGGTCGCGCGCGCGCATGATATCGTCGCGCTGCGTGCGCAGCTCCTGCGTCATGCGATTGAAGGTTTCACCGAGCTGCGCGAGATCGCCTTCCGACTGATGAACCGGCACGCGCACATGCAGATTGCCGGTGGAAACAACATTGGCGGCGCCGATCAGGCGCCGGATCGGCGCCACCAGGCGGTTGGCGAAGTTCAATCCGATCCAGACCGCGGATAAAAGCACGGTGAGCGCGATGACGGTGTACATCAGGGCGAATGCGACTTGCACCCCGAGGCGACGCGCCTCAATCGCGGCATATTCGGTCACGCTGGCCTTGGTCGCTTGCAATTGCGGCACGACGCTCGGATCAAGCAGCCGGGTGACATAAAGATAATAGTCGTCGTAATTCTGCAATTTGATGACCGCCGCGACATAATTGGTGTCCGGCAGCAAGACCATCTGCGGATCGCGCTCGCCGATATGGGGCAGCGCGTCACGCGGCGGCATGGCGAAAGTCTGGTTGATCTTGAGGTCGGCGCGCGCAATGACGTCGAGGTTCTTGTCGATCACAATGGCGGCGGCCAGCCCGCGCACCGAGGCCTGGAACGTTAGATATTGCCCCAGTTTTCCGGGGTCTTGCTCCAATATCGGCTTGGAACGCCCGATTTCAGTGGCCATGACCATGATATCGGAACGCACGATCTGCGCGTGATCGCGCAGATAGGCTTCCGCCACGATCAGCGAATTCTCGATGGCCGCGCGCGTGCGGGTCGAGAACAACCGATCGAGGCCGCGGTCGAGCGTGACGCTGGCGACGATCGCCACCAGGATCGCGGGCGCGGCCGCAATGATGGAGAATAGTCCGACGATGCGCACATGCAGCCGTGCAGCCGCCCGTCCGGTGCGCCGGGCCTGGACCACCTGCCACACGCCGCGCACGATCACGCCAAGCAGCAGCAGCACGGTCGCGGCGTTCGCGAGCAGCAACGTGACGACCACTCTGTGGGTCGGCAAAATGGGCGTGAAGTCGGCGAGAACGATGAAGGTGATAAAGGCGGATAGCAGGGCGAGGCCAACCGCGACCGGCCCTAACATCCGCGTTTCCCCCCGCTTGGGAGCCGGAGCGACAAGCGCGGTTTCGGCGTTGGCGGCCTGTTCTACGCTCATGGACCCCTATCGGCGGATGGTGGAGCGCGGCGACTCCAAAGCGGGGACCAAGAGGGAGAGACCCCTCGGCAATGATGCTTTTATACAACAATGTTGCCGAATTGCGACAAAAGCGCGGCCCAAAACCGCAAGCTCGATCAACTTATCCGAGGCTATCTACGTCGGATTTCTGGCGAATATTCCTATTTCCAGGCCGATTGCCGGCGCTGGCGAGTTTTCGGCGGCTCAGACTGCTAGTTGCCGCCGCGAAATACCTGGATATCGAGGTCGCGGATTTTCTTCCGCAAGGTATTGCGGTTGACCCCGAGCAGATCGGCGGCGCGGATCTGGTTGCCACGCGTGGCGGCAAGGGCCGCTGTCAGCAGCGGATATTCGATCTCGCGCAAGACCCGATGATACAGACCGGCGGGCGGTAGACCGTCGGCAAACCCCGAGAAATACGCGCTCAAATGCCGTTCCACCGCGGCGCTGAGGCTTTCCTCGGCGCGCGGCTCATCGCTGCTTGCCGGCAGCGCGGGCTGCGCCAGTTCCGCCTCGATCACCGCCGCCGTGATGGTCTCCTGCGGATAGAGCGCCGCCAATCGGCGCGCCAGGTTCTCCAGCTCGCGCACATTACCCGGCCAGCGGTGACGCTTAAGCCGCTCAAGGCCGGCCTGATCGACCTGCTTCGGCGGCAGCCCCTCGCGCTGGGCTTGGGCGAAGAAATGACGGATCAAATCCGGCACGTCCTCGATGCGCTCGCGCAAGGGCGGCAGCCGCAGCGGCACCACGTTGAGGCGGAAAAACAGATCTTCGCGGAACAGGCCTTGTTGAATGAGCTGTCGCAGTTCCTTGTTGGAAGCGGCGATGATGCGAACGTCGCTTTTGATCGGCGTGCGTCCGCCGACCGTCGTGTATTCGCCCTGTTGCAGCACGCGCAACAGCCGCGTCTGCGCTTCCATCGGCATGTCACCGATTTCGTCCAGGAACAGCGTGCCGCCCTCGGCCTGCTCGAAGCGGCCGGCGCTGCGCGTGTTGGCGCCGGTGAACGCGCCCTTCTCGTGCCCAAACAATTCGGATTCGATCAGATCGCGCGGGATTGCCGCCATATTGATGGCGACAAAGGTTCCCGCCCGCCGCTTGCCATAGTCATGCAGCGCGCGCGCGACCAGTTCCTTGCCGGTGCCGGATTCGCCGGTAATCATCACCGTCAGATCGGTTTGCATCAGCCGGGCCAGAACGCGGTAGATTTCCTGCATCGCCGGCGAGCGGCCAACCAACGGGATGCTGTCGAACTCCTCGTTCTTGGCGTTGGCCGGCCGTTTTTCTTTCGGCTCCGACAGCGCGCGTCCGACGATGGCGATGAGTTCCTTCAAATCGAACGGTTTCGGCAGATATTCGTAAGCGCCGCGTTCGGACGCACGGATCGCGGTCATGAAGGTGTTCTGCGCGCTCATGACGATGATCGGCAGGTCGGGACGCGCCTTCCGGATGCGCGGGATCAAATCGAACGCGTTCTCGTCCGGCATCACCACGTCGGTTATGACCAGATCGCCGTCGCCCTGGCTGACCCAGCGCCAGAGAGTCGCAGCATTGCCCGTCGAACGCACCTCGTAGCCGGCGCGCGAGAGAGCCTGATTGAGGACGGTGCGGATCGCGGCATCGTCATCGGCAACCAATATGCTTCCCGTTGGCATTGTCGTCCTCACGGGTCCTGTACGGGCGGCGCGCCGCCGCCACTGTAAATCGGCATCAGCACGCGAAAGATCGTTCGCCGCGGCTGCGATTCACATTCGATGATGCCGCCGTGGTCGCCCACGATCTTCGCGACCAACGCCAGTCCGAGGCCGCTCCCGCTCTGCTTGGTGGTGACGAACGGATCAAACAAATGTGGCATGAGGTCTTCGGGAACGCCCTGCCCGTTGTCCTTCACGCAAAACTCGAGCGGCAGCGATACGCGCGCCTTGCTGCCTGGCATGGCAAGCCGTACGCCCGGGCGGAACGCGGTCGTCAGCTGGATTTCGCCGTCGGTGGCCTCCTCGCCGATCGCCTCGCTGGCGTTCTTCACCAGGTTGAGAAACACCTGAATAAGCTGGTCGCGATTGGCGAGAACGGGCGGCAACGAGGGATCGTATTCTTCGACGAATTTGATGTGGCGGGCGAAACCCGTTTGCGCCAGACGCTTCACGTGGTCGAGCACCACATGAATATTGACCGGCTCGCGCTCGACCGGCCGCTCGTCGGCAAACACTTCCATGCGGTCGACCAGCTTCACGATGCGGTCGGTTTCTTCGCAGATCAGTTTGGTGAGCGAGCGGTCATCGTCGCCGGCCGACTGCTCGATCAGCTGCGCCGCGCCACGGATGCCCGACAGCGGATTTTTGATCTCGTGCGCGAGCATGGCGGCGAGCGCGATCACGGAGCGCGCCGCACCACGATGGGTAAGCTGTCGGTCCATTTTGTCGGCGATGGTGCGCTCTTGCAGCATCACGACGACGTGGTCGGGATATTCCGGCAGCGGCGCCACATGCAGATCGACCAGCCGTTCGCCGGGATTGCGCGGCGTCGCCAAGTCCACTTTGTATTCATTCACCGCGGCGCCGCGTTGACGAACCTGCTCGACCAGCGTGAGCAAGGGCGATCCGAATGGCACCAGGTCGCGCAGCATGTGCCGCCGCAGCACTGGGATCGAGGCCTCGAAGAATTGCTCGGCGGCGACGTTGGCATCGGCGATCTTGCCGTCCGGCGATACCATGAGCACCGGATGCGGTAGCGCATTCAGCACCGCATCGGCCGGCGAATTGACGGTGGCGGAGATGGCGTGCGCACGGCTCATGCGGCGGCTCTCCATGCGAAGGCATCGTAGGCATCGGCCAGCAGCCGGCGCGCCTGCGCCGGCTCCTCGGCCGTGAGCACGCGGGCGCGATGGTTCTTGAGAAGATCGATCGATGCGCCGGCGGTTGCCGCCGCGCAATCCAGCGCCCAGGCCAGATGTTTGCGGGCGTGCCGGCGGCCAATCGTTAGCCCGTGGTGAGCGAGCATTTCGTCATAGAGCGTATCGATCAGCGTGAATTGCTCGGTCAGCGGCGGCGTGCGCTCGCGCTGGCCGGTCGCCAGATAGCGCGCCAACTGCCCCGGGAACCACGGACGCCCTTGCGCGGCGCGGCCGATCATCACCGCGTCGGCGCTAGAAGACGAAAGTGCGCGCGTGGCGTCGTCGAACGACACAATATCGCCATTAACAACGACCGGAATTGTGACTGCCTGCTTCACGGCGCGCACCGCCGACCAGTCGGCGCTGCCGTCGTAGAACTGGCAGCGGGTGCGGCCATGCACCGTGATCATGCAAATCCCGGCGGACTCCGCGCGGCGCGCCAGATCCGGCGCATTGATGCTGTCGTGATCCCAGCCCAGCCGCATTTTCAGCGTGACCGGCACGCGCACTGCGGTGACCGTTGCCTCAATTAGCGCGAGCGCATGATCGAGATCGCGCATCAAGGCCGAGCCGGACGCACCATTGGTGACCTGTTTGGAGGGGCAGCCCATGTTGATGTCGATGATGTGCGCGCCCTGCGCTTCGGCCACGCGCGCGCCTTCCGCCATCCAATGCGCTTCGCAGCCGGCAAGCTGCACGACGTGAATCGCAACACCCTGTCCTTCGCTGCGGACCTGCGCTTCGCGCTGGCCCTCGACCAGCGCCGCGCAAGCCGTCATTTCCGAGACCACCAGACCCGCGCCATGCCGCTCGGCAAGCCGGCGGAAGGGAGCGTCGGTAATGCCCGACATCGGCGCCAAAATAACGCGGTTCGGCACCTTCACGGCGCCGATCTGCAACGAAGTACCCGCAATCTCGTTGATTTCGTCCCGCACGCGGTTATTGCCTACCATTTAGGCGACATCTGCCATTGCCCAGAGTTTAGCCATTTTGGCAAGTGACGCAAGTGCTGCACTGCAAAAAGTTGTTTACGGCTAACCCCGCCCCAGACCGGCTAATCCATTCCCGTTGCAGCAAGAACGCGCTAAAGCCAAGCGGAAATCGAGGAGAACCAGGCGCATGGCAGGAGTGGCAGCCGTCATCGTTGCCGCGGGGCGGGGATCGCGCGCGGGTGGCGATCTGCCCAAGCAATTCCGGCCGATCGGTGGCGAAAGCATGTTGCGGCGCGCGCTGTCCATGTTCGTAGAACATAGCAACGTCGGCCTCGTACAGCCGGTTATTCGCCCCGAGGATGCCGAGATTTACCGCCGCTCGGCCGCCGGATTTGACCTCTTGCCGCCGGCCTTTGGCGGCGCCACCCGGCAGGCCTCGGTACGCGCCGGCTTGGAGGCGCTGGCGCCCCGCAAACCCGACATCGTGCTGATCCACGACGCGGCGCGGCCGTTCGCGAGCGCGGCGCTGGTTTCGCGCGCGATCGCGGCCATGGCCAAGACCGGCGCGGCGATCCCGGCCTTGCCGGTGACCGATACCGTCAAGACCGTCGATGCCGCCGGCCTGGTCGATAAGACGCTCGACCGCAATTCGCTGCGGCTGGTGCAGACGCCGCAGGCTTTCGCCTTCGAGCCCCTGCTCGCGGCCCATCGCCGCGCCGCCGCGGCCGGACGCGCGGACTTCACCGACGATGCCGCGCTCGCCGAATGGGCCGGCCTGAAGGTCGCCGTGTTCGACGGCGAGCCCGGCAATATCAAGATCACCACCGAGGACGATTTCGCGCGCGCCGAAGCGGCCGCCTTCGCCACGCTCGGCGATCTGCGCACCGGCAGCGGCATCGACGTGCATGCCTTCGGCCCCGGCGATCACGTCACCCTGGGCGGCATCCGCATCGCGCACGAGCGCGCGCTGGTCGGCCATTCCGACGCCGACGTGGCGCTGCATGCGCTGGTGGACGCCATTCTCGGCGCGCTCGCCGAGGGCGACATCGGCGCGCATTTCCCGCCCAGCGATCCGCAATGGCGGCAGGCGTCGTCCGACCGCTTCCTCGCCTTCGCGGTCGAGCGCGTCAAAGCGCGCGGCGGCCGCATCGCCCATCTCGATCTCACTTTGGTGTGCGAGGCCCCGCGCATCGGGCCGCACCGCGACGCCATGCGCGCGAACATCGCGGCGCTCGCCGGCATCGCGATCGAGCGCGTGGCGGTGAAGGCGACCACCAGCGAGAAGCTCGGCTTCACCGGCCGCGGCGAAGGCATCGCGGCTTACGCCACCGCGACCGTCCGCCTGCCCTGGGGCGAGCCATGAACGAAGATGTGCGCGCCGCCGCCAGTGCCGTGCTCGATGCCTGCCGCGCGCGCGGGCTTAAAGTCGCGACCGCGGAATCCTGCACCGGCGGGTTGCTCGCCGGTGCGCTCACCGAGATCGCCGGTTCGTCGGATGTTTTCGATCGCGGCTTCGTCACCTATTCGAACGAAGCCAAGCAGCAGATGCTCGGCGTGCCAGCCAGCACGTTGCAAGCGCACGGCGCGGTCAGCCAGCAAACGGCGGAAGCCATGGCGCGCGGCGCGCTCGGGCGCGCCAATGCCGATCTCGTGGTCGCCATCACCGGCATTGCCGGTCCCGGCGGCGGCGGTCCGGGCAAGCCGGTGGGCCTGGTGCATTTCGCCGCCGCCTCGCGCGCCGGCGCGCTCAACGCCGTCGAGATGCGCTATGGCGATCTCGGGCGCGCCGAGGTACGGCACCGGTCGGTGCTGCAGGCGCTGATGATGCTCAAAGCGATGGCGGAATAGCCGGCGCCGGCGGCGGGGCGACATCCAGGTGTCCGCTTGGAAAAGGAGCCCAGTCATGCCGAAAAAGGGGGTTCGTGCAGGGTGACGCTCAAAGGCGTGTGGTAGATTTGCCGTGACAGAAAGCCAAGCTCCCAATTCCAGAAAATCGATTACCATCACGCACCAGATCGCATGACCAAACGAAGCGTAAATGGAGCTACGCCCGTCGTGCTCTCGCTTACGACACACGGACACAGACTGGAGACTGTCTGGGGCACGTTGGAATCCATAGCGGACGGTGAATCGCGGCCAAATCGAACGCTACTGTTCTTGGATGAGAGAATTGGCCGTGATCAGCTTCCGAAGTCGTTGCACGAGCTTGAGGCGCGCGGGCTGGAACTTCTCTTCGTGCGAGACCTTGGGCCCCATACCAAATATTTTTATGCCGTACCGATCGCATTGGCTATGGACCTGCCGCTAGTCACAATTGACGACGACGTAATATATCCACGGTGGTGGCTTGCACATCTGTATCAGGCCCACCAAGAAAACCGGAATGTCATCAACTGCTATCGCGCGCGCGACATAAAATTTGACCATTCAGGCAATTTATTGCGCTATGTGAACTGGCCTTTTACGTCAAGCACCGAGCCGCGTAACTCGGTCTTCTTCACCGGAGTGAGCGGAGTAATTTACCCGGTCGCCTTTCTAAGATTGTTGCACAAAGCAGGCCAAGGATTTCTCGACCGGTGCCCCAAAAGTGACGACATCTGGTTGAATTTCTTCGCGGCGCGCAATGGTTTTCGCGTCCGCCAAATTACCGCGGATGTGCAACATTTCCTAATGATGCCCGGCACGCAAGACGTGGCGCTCTGGGCGCAAAACCAAGCTGGAGGCAACGACCGACAATTGATGGCGACTTATGATCCGCCGACGCTGGCGAGAGTCAGAGCCGATATCTCAAATTGATTATATGAGCATCGTTCGGAATGTCGCGCCGGCCAGCGACGAGTGATCGCGATTGCGAGCTAGGCGCTGGCGCGTCCGTAAACTTCGTCCGCCCGCTTCTCGAACGCGGCGGAAAATTTGTGGAACGCGGTGTCGAACATGGCGCCCATCAGCATCGCGAGCGTGCGCGCGCTGATCGGTCATTCCGATGCCGACGTCGCGCTGCATGCGCTGGTGGACGCCATTCTCGGCGCGCTCGCCGAGGGCGACATCGGGCGCGCTGAGATGAGGCAAAAATCGGTCTTGCAGGCGTTCATGATGCTCAAGGAATCGGCCGAGATGCCTTAGTCGAGTTTGTTGGCGGCGACGAAGATGAAGTGGATATCTACGTCCAATTTTCGTACAAACGTTTTGGTCAGACAACCGTCCCGAAAAGTTTTCCGATACCGGCAGTGAGGACCATCGCCAACGCGCCCCAAAATGTCACGCGGGCCGTGGCGCGCATAACGTTTGCGCCGCCTGCTCTCGCCCCGATCGCACCCAGAAAAGCAAGAAATCCCAAAGACGCAGCGGACACGATGGGGACAAGCGCGCCGGCGGGCGATACGACCACCATGAGCAAGGGCATGGCCGCCCCTACGGAAAACGATGCGGCCGACGTCAATGCGGCCTGCACCGGACGCGCGGTGGTGATTTCCGAAATGCCAAGCTCATCGCGCGCGTGGGCGGTCAAGGCATCTTTCGCCATCAGCTGCTGCGCAACCTGCCGTGCAAGCGCCTGATCGACACCACGCTTGACGTAGATTTCGGCAAGTTCATCAAGCTCGGACGCAGGGTTCTCGTGCAATTCCTTGCGCTCGCGTGCGAGATCCGCATGTTCGGTGTCGGATTGCGAGCTGACCGATACATACTCGCCGGCGGCCATCGACATGGCGCCAGCCACCAGTCCCGCGACACCCGCGATCAAAACGGCATTCTGCGTGGCGGCTGCCGCGGCAACGCCGACGATCAAACTTGCGGTCGAAACGATACCATCGTTGGCCCCGAGCACGGCGGCTCGTAACCACCCGATGCGGGTGACGAGGTGGCGCTCTGGGTGCACACGCAGACGACTCATTTGCCCCCAGCCTGACTTGCTGGCGGTTCAAAGTTTGCCAAGCAACACCAGGATCAACACGATAATCAACACGAGGCCGAGGCCGCCACCGCCGTAGTAGCCGGTCCCGTAGAACGGGCCGCCACCGAACCCGCTAAAGCCGCCGAGCAACGCGATGACGATAATGATGAGCAGTACGGTTCCAAGCGACATGCGTTTCTCCCCTACTGGTTGAACGCGTTGAATTTCCGAATCGACGAACTTCCAATCCGCTTAGGCCGCTGGCATCTCGCAACGCTTCCGATCTCTAGCGAGCGTCCCTGACCTCGCAGAACACGTGTTGAGACTGGCATTTCGCGCGCGCGTCCTCGCGATTCTTGCCGGTCTCGGTGCAGCTTGTGTGCGTAAGTGCAAACGCAAACGCGGGACAGGCAACGTCAAACTTGTAGCCGGTGAGATTGCGCCAGATCCGTTTCACTTTGTGTTTCACGGTCTCGGATTTCGGCTTGTCCTGCACAAATTCGATGGCCGAAAAGCCGTCGATGCGAGACAGCCCGGCGAGCGATGCGGGGGCGGCTCCGGCATGACCGCCAGGCGCGATCAGAAGGGCGCCCGCAACGGCAAGCGCTGCCAAGATTCGAGCATGGTCCATTGACGCAATCTCCTAAATTTGATGGCAGTCGGATAATTCAAACAGTCGAAATATTGTTCCGTATTTGCCATGGCCGCGAATTGACTTGGATCAAACGGAAAACAAAAACGAAAATCGCTGATCCTGCATGACATTGGTAGCGGCTTCGCACGCGCCACGCCTTAGGCAGGCCCGCGCCCATATACCTCATCCGCGCGCTTCTCGAACGCGGCGGCGAATTTGCGGAACGCGGTGTCGAACATCGCGCCCATCAGCACGGCCAGCGTGCGGCTTCTGAATTCGTACTCGATGAAGAACTCGACCTCGCAGGTGTTTTCGCCGGTCGGCCGGAACGTCCAGCGGTTCTGCAGCCGGCTGAACGGGCCGTCGAGATATTCGACCAGGATTTTCAAATTCGGCCGGTCGAGCGTGACGCGGCTGGTGAAAGTTTGCGCGGAAGATCTTGTAGGCGACGGTCATGTCGGCGACGAACACAGTGATGCCCCCGCCCTTGTCGGTGCGGCTGCTGACCCGGAGCGCGCTGCACAGCGGCACGAATTCGGGATAGCTCTCGCCGTCGGCGACGAGATCGAACATGTCCACCGCGCTGTGGCGAACGCGGCGCTTGGTGGAGAAATGCGGCATGCCTTAGGATTTTGCGGCGCGCGCCGCTTTCAGCCGCGCGAAGTCCTCGCCGGCATGATGCGACGAGCGCGTCAGCGGCGAGGCCGCCACCATCAGGAAGCCCTTGGCGTAGGCGACGGTCTTGAGCGCCTCGAATTCGTCGGGCGGCAGGAAGCGCTTGACCTCATGATGCTTGCGGGTCGGCTGCAGATATTGCCCGACGGTGAGGAAATCGACATTGGCCGAGCGCAGGTCGTCCATCACCTGCAGCACTTCGTTGCGCTCCTCGCCCAGCCCCACCATGATGCCGGACTTGGTGAACATCGTCGGATCGAGCTCTTTCACCCGTTGCAGCAGCCGCAGCGAATGGAAATAGCGCGCGCCCGGCCGCACGCTGAGATAAAGCGACGGCACGGTTTCCAGATTGTGGTTGAACACGTCGGGCCTGGCCGCGACCACGATCTCGAGCGCGCCGTCCTTGCGCAGGAAATCGGGCGTCAGCACCTCGATGGTGGTCTGCGGGCAAGCGCTCGCGGATGGCGCGGATGGTGTCGGCGAAATGCTGCGCGCCGCCGTCGGCGAGATCGTCGCGGTCGACCGAGGTCACGACGATATGGGCCAAGCCGAGCTTGGCGGTCGCTTCGCCGACATGGGCGGGCTCGTCGGCGTCGAGCGCGCCCGGCAGCCCGGTCTTGACGTTGCAGAAGGCGCAGGCGCGCGTGCAGGTGTCGCCCATGATCATGAAGGTGGCGTGCTTCTTCTCCCAGCACTCGCCGATATTCGGGCAGCCGGCCTCCTCGCACACCGTGTGCAGGCCGTTGGCGCGCATGATCGCGTGCGTGTCGGCGTAGCCCGGCGACACCGGCGCCTTGACGCGGATCCAGTCGGGCTTCTTGGCGAGGATTGAATCCGGCCGATGCGCCTTTTCCGGATGGCGCGGGCGCGGCGTATTGAGGTCGAGGACAACGGCCATGGCTGTTACTTACGGCTGTGGGGGAGCGGCTGCAAGGTCACCGGGCTGTCGTCCCGACCAAGCGAGCGTCAGCGAGCGCGAGCAGGGACCCATACCCCGCAGTCAATCGAGAGGGCACGGCGTATGGGTCCCCGCTTTCGCGGGGACGACCGGTGTGAGAATCACGCGCTGCGGATCGCCCGCCAGATCACGAGGAAAATGACGGCGCCAATGGTGGCGGTGATCAGATTGCCCCAGAAATCGGGCATGACATGCAGGTTGAGCTTCTCGAACAGGAAGCCGCCGACGATGGCGCCGACCAAGCCGACCGCGATGTTGCCGAAAATGCCGCCGCGTCCGCCCAGGATCGTGTGCGCCAGCCAGCCGGCAATCAGGCCGATGAAGATCCAGATGATGATGCCCATACGGTGTCCCCTGTCGCGCGGTCAGTTTTTCAATTGCGCATGATCTAATCCGAAAACCGGTTCCCACTTTTCGGGATCACGCGCTCTTCGGCGGCATGCGGTGGTTCGGCGTCGAATTGGAAATCTTCAATTCGTCGTCGTTCATGTCGGCGCCGATGTCGCCGAACAGTGGCGTCGACAGATAGCGCTCGCCGGTGTCGGGCAGCATGGCGAGCACGGTATCGCCGGGCTTGGCGCCTTTGCAGACTTCGAGCGCACCCGCGAGCGTCGCCCCCGCCGTGATGCCGACGAAGATGCCCTCCTGCTGCGCCAGCGCCTTCGAGCATTTCATGGCATCGGCGCCGGCGATGGTGATGATGCGGCTGATCACGCCCATGTCGACCGCCTCGCCGGTGATCTTCGGGATGAAATCCGGGCTCCAGCCCTGCATCGGATGCGGCTTGAACGCCGCATTGGGTTTCGCCGGCGAGCCGTCCGGGTTGCGCTCCTGCGGCGTATGGCTGGTCAGCATCGGCGCGTCGGCCGGCTCGCACACCACGATCTTGGTGTCGGGCCGCTCCTTGGCCAGCACACGGGCGACGCCTTTGAGCGTGCCGCCGGTGCCGAAGCCGGTGACCCAGTAGTCGAGCTTCTCGCCCTTGAAGTCGTCGACGATCTCGCGCGCGGTGGTGCGCGAGTGCATGTCGGGGTTGGCTTCGTTCTCGAACTGGCGGGTGAGGAACCAGCCATGCGTCTTGGCGAGCTCCTGCGCCTTGTTGACCATGCCCATGCCGCGCTCGGCGGCGGGCGTCAGCACCACCTTGGCGCCGAGGAAACGCATTAGCTTGCGGCGCTCGACCGAGAAAGTCTCCGCCATGGTCACCACCAGCGGATAGCCCTTCTGCGCGCATACCATGGCAAGGCCGATGCCGGTATTGCCGGAGGTGGCCTCGATCACGGTCATACCGGGCTTGAGCTCGCCGGATTTTTCCGCCGCCTCGATGACGCCGAGCGCGAGCCGGTCCTTGACCGAGCCGAGCGGATTGAAGGCCTCGATCTTGACATAGAGGTTGATGCCTTTCGGGCCGAGCTTGTTGATCCTGACCACCGGCGTGTGACCGATGGTCTCGAGAATATTCGCGAACTTGGCCATTGAGGTTCTCCCTACTCTGTCATTCCGGGGCGCGAGCGTAGCGAGCGAACCCGGAATCCATATTCCCAGCGCTGCTGAGTATGGATTGCGGGCCCGCGCCTCCGGCGCGTCCCGGAATGACGGTTACATATTCAGCACGCGTCCATAAGCATCCAGCACCGCCTCCTTCATCATCTCCGACAGGGTCGGGTGCGGGAAGACGGTGTGCATCAATTCTTCTTCCGTTGTTTCCAGGTTCATGGCGACAACGTAACCCTGGATCAGCTCGGTGACCTCGGCGCCGACCATATGGGCGCCGAGCAACTGCCCAGTCTTTTTGTCGAAGATCACTTTCACCAGGCCCTGATCCTCGCCGAGCGCAATGGCCTTGCCATTGCCGACGAACGGAAAGCGGCCGACGCGGATATCGAGCTTCTTGTCCTTGGCGGCCTGCTCGGTGAGGCCGACCGAGGCGATCTGCGGCGTGCAATAGGTACAGCCGGGGATCATCAGCTTGTTCATCGGATGCGGATTGAGGCCCTTGATCGCCTCGATGCAGACCACGCCCTCGTGCTCGGCCTTGTGCGCCAGCATGGGCGGGCCGGCGACGTCGCCGATGGCGTAGAGGCCCGCCACGTTGGTCTTGCCGTAGCCATCGATCACGATGCAGCCGCGCTCGGTTTTCACGCCGAGCTTTTCCAGCCCGAGATTCTCGATATTGCCGGTGACGCCGACCGCCGAGATCACGCGCTCGGCGGTGATGGACTTGCATCTTGCCGCCCTCCTCGATGGTGGCGGTGACGCTGTCGGTCTTCTTGTCGAGTTTAGTCACCTTGGCATTGGTCAAAATCTTGATGCCCTGCTTCTCGAAGCTCTTGCGCGCGAAGGCGGCGATCTCGGCGTCCTCGACCGGCAGAACTTGCGGCAGCACTTCGACCACGGTCACTTGCGAGCCGAGGCTGCGGTAGAACGAGGCGAACTCGATGCCGATGGCGCCGGAGCCGACCACCAGCAATGATTTCGGGATGCTCGGCGGCACCATGGCCTCGAAATAGGTCCACACCTGTTTCTTGTCGGGCTCGAGGCCCGGCAGCACGCGCGGCCGAGCGCCGGTGGCGATGATGATGTGCTTGGCCTGGTATTGGCCCGGCCCGAGCGCGCCCTTGGGCGCTTCGCTCTTGGACGGCTTCACCATCACCTTGCCGGGCGCGTCGATGGCGGCCTCGCCCCAGACGATCGACACTTTATTTTTCTTCATCAGGAAGCCGACGCCGTCGTTGAGACGCTTGGCGACGGCGCGCGAGCGCTTGACCACGGCAGCCGGGTCGTAGCCGACATTGTCGGCCTTCAGCCCATAGTCCTTGGCATGCTGCAGGTAGTGGAAGATTTCGGCCGAGCGCAGCAGCGCCTTGGTCGGGATGCAGCCCCAGTTCAGGCAAATGCCGCCGAGATAGTCGCGCTCGACGATTGCGGTCTTGAAGCCGAGCTGCGCCGCGCGGATGGCGGTGACATAGCCGCCCGGGCCGGAGCCGATAATGAGGACGTCGAAGGAAGTATCCGCCACCTAGCGTCTCCACTTGAACGGTCGGGTTTTATCCCTTCCGTCTCCCACACGGGCCAGCGGCAATCAAGCCGCGCGGCGGGCGGCCCGGATGCCCATTGAATGTAGCCCCATTGGGGAATCTAATTCGTTCCAAAGATAAAAGCGCAGGGAGGCTAACATGCTCTTTTCGATGGGCCGGCTAGCAGCCGGCTTTGCCGGCGTTATTCTGGCCGCTCAAACCGCCTCCGCCGCCGAGATCAAGGTCTTCGCCACCGTCGGCGTCAAGAGCGTGCTGGAGGAGCTGGCGCCGAAATTCGAGAAGGCCACCGGCCACAAGCTCGCCATCACCTGGAGCACCGCCGCCCTGCTCGCCAAGCGCGTGCAGGCCGGCGAGCAGGCGGACGCGCTGATCCTGATCAAGGGCAATCTTGAGACCTTGCAGAAGGAAGGCAAGATCATGCCCGGCACCGACGTCATATTTTCGCAATCGATTTTCGCGGTCGGCGTGAAGACCGGCGCGCCGAAACCGGACATTTCCACGCCCGATGCGTTCAAGAAAGCGCTACTGGCGTCGAAAGCGATCAGCTACACCGATCCAGCCGCGGGCGGCGCCAGCGGCATTTATACCGCCAAGCAGATTGAGAAGATGGGCATCACCGAGCAGATGAAGGGCAAGACCAAGCACCCGCCGTCCGGCGGTTTTTCCGGAACGCTCTTGACCAATGGCGAAGCCGACATCGCCATTAATTCAAAACCCGAACTGCTGTCGGTCCCTGGTGTCGATGTGGTCGGGCCGCTTCCCGGCGACATGGCCTTCACGGTGATCTACGACGCCGGTGTTCAGGCCGGCGCGCCGCAAGCCGATGCAGCCAAAGCGTTGGTGAAATATTTAGTGTCGCCGGAGGCGCAGGCGGTATTCAAGGCGAAGGGCTTCGATCCGGCGTGATCGTCGCAAGCGGCCGCCAATTATCTTGACTTTTTGCGGCGTTTTTCCTATGTGAGGCGCGTCGGGCCGCATTGCAGTCGCCCGGCAGCTCCAAGGCATATCGCCCAAGCACTGCGCTTAGTCCGCTCGTCGGACCGAGAGCTTTTGGCGATGTGCAATATCCCCAGCGCTTTCTCGTTCGGCGACGGCATCCCGGGCTATCGACAACCGCCCGGTCAGCTGCGTCGCAGCCAAGCGTTGTCTCAACTCCGCATGGAGATGAGATATGGCTTGTGCTTCCAATACATGTTTAGCGCGGATCGAACTGCAATCCGAGCCGATTTTGCCGGAGGGCTATGGCCTGATGAAGGCACTCGGCGCGCTGCTTGAGGTGCTGCAAGACGCGTTCGAATTGCGCCGTGCACTGGAGAGAAAATACGGCCGCCGCATGCAATCCGACATATGACGGCTGACTAGACCACCATCATCACCGGGTTCTCGATCAGCTTCTTGAACGCGCCGAGCAGTTCGGCGCCGAGCGCACCGTCGACCGCGCGGTGATCGGTGGAGAGCGTCACCGTCATGATGTTGGCGACGGCGAGCACGCCGTTGCGCACCACCGCGCGTTCCTCAGCCGTACCGACCGCCAGAATGGTGGCGTGCGGCGGATTGATCACCGCGGCGAAATCCTTGATGCCGTACATGCCGAGGTTCGAGATCGCGGTCGAGCCGCCCTGGTATTCCTGCGGCTTGAGGTGGCGGGTGCGCGCGCGCGCGGCGTAGTCCTTCATCTCGTTGGAAATGGTCGAGAGCGATTTCGCTTCGGCGTTGCGCACCACCGGCGTGATCAGCCCGCCGGGGATGGCGACCGCGACGCCGACGTCGGAATGCTTGTGGTGCAGCATGCCGGCCTCGGTCCAGGTCACGTTGGCGTCGGGCACCCGTTGCAGCGCCAGCGCCAGCGCCTTGATGACGAAGTCGTTGACCGAAATCTTGTAGGCCGGCTTGCCGTCCTTGACCGGCGCGGCGGCGTTGATCTCCTCGCGCGCGGCCAGCAGGCGGCCGATGTCGCAATCGAGCGTGAGATAGAAATGCGGAATGGTCTGCTTCGACAGCGTCAGCCGCTGCGCGATGATCTTGCGTATCTGGTCGTGCGGCACGAAATCGTAGGAGCCGTCCTGGTAGAGCGCGCGGATCTGCGCGTCGGAAGGCGAAGCCGCCATCGGCATCGGCGCGGCCGCCGACGCGGCGGGCGCGCGCAAACCCTTGCCGGATTTCGCCGCCTCGATGTCGCGCGCGATCACGCGGCCGTGCGGGCCGGAGCCCTGCACGCGGGCGAGATCGATATTGGCCTCTTTCGCGAGCCGCCGCGCGAGGGGTGAGGAGAAGATGCGGCTTCCCGCCGGAGCAGGCCCCCCCTCACCCGCCCGCCTTCGCTCGGCTTCGGCGGGCGACCTCTCCCCACTGGGGAGAGGTGAAGGGCTCTGAGCTTGCGGCTTGGCAGTGCCTGCTCCCTCTCCCCGTTGGGGAGAGGGTTGAGGTGAGGGGGATGCTGCCTGAGATATTTTCTCCGGCGCTTTGGCTGGCGTGGCCTTCGCCGGCAGAAGAAGCCGCCGCCTTGACGTCCTCGCCCTCGGCCGCCAGCACCGCGATCACCGCATTGACCGCCACGTCCTGCGTGCCTTCCGGCACCACGATCTTGGCGAGCGTGCCCTCGTCGACCGCCTCGTATTCCATGGTCGCCTTGTCGGTCTCGATTTCCGCGATGATGTCGCCCGACTTGATCTTGTCGCCTTCCTTCTTGAGCCACTTGGCAAGGTTGCCCTTCTCCATGGTGGGCGACAGCGCGGGCATGAGGATGTTGGTGGGCATGGGCGGCGCTACCGGTAGCAAACGGCTTTCGCCGCCACGATCACTTCGGCGACCGACGGCAGCGCGAGCTTTTCGAGATTGGCGGCGTACGGCATCGGCACGTCCTTGCCTGACACGCGCGCGACCGGCGCGTCGAGATAATCGAACGCGTGCTCCATGATGCGGGCGGCGATCTCGGCGCCGACGCCGGACTGCTGCCAGCCCTCCTCGACCGTAACGCAGCGGCCGGTCTTCTGCACCGAGGCGACGATGGTCTCGGTGTCCATCGGCTTGAGCGTGCGCAGGTCGATCACTTCCGCGTCGATGCCGTCCTTGGCGAGTTCTTCCGCCGCTTTGAGCGCGTAGGACATGCCCATCGCCCAGGCCACGATGGTCACGTCCGCTCCGGCGCGCACGACTCTTCGCCTTGCCGATCGGCAAGACAAAATCGTCGAGCTTGGGGACCGGCTGAGGAATGGCCGTAGAGGATTTCGTTTTCCAGGAAGATCACCGGATTGGGATCGCGGATCGCGGCCTTCAGCAAGCCCTTGGCGTCGGCGGCGTTCGAGGGCGCGATCACCTTCAAGCCCGGAATGTGCGAGATACCAGGCGGAATAATCCTGGCTGTGCTGAGCGGCGACGCGCGCGGCCGCGCCGTTCGGTCCGCGGAACACGATGGAGCAGCCCATCTGGCCGCCCGACATGTAGAGCGTCTTGGCCGCCGAATTGATCAGCTGATCCATCGCCTGCATGGCGAAATTGAAGGTCATGAACTCGACGATCGGCTTCAAGCCGGCAAGCGCGGCGCCGACGCCGAGACCGGCAAAGCCGTGCTCGGTGATCGGCGTGTCGATCACGCGCTTGTCGCCGAACTCCTGCAACAGTCCTTGCGTGACCTTGTAGGCGCCCTGATATTCGGCGACCTCCTCGCCCATCACGAACACGTCCTGATCGCGCCGCATCTCCTCGGCCATGGCGTCGCGCAGGGCTTCGCGCATGGTCATGGTGACCATCTCGGTGCCTGCGGGAATGTCGGGATCGGCGGCGGCGTGCGCTGCCGGCGCCTCGGGCGCCGGCGCAGGTTTTGAGTGCGGGCTTGGCTTCCGGCTGTCTGCAGGGCCGGCAGCGGCAGCGGCCTTCGGCTGCGGCGCCGGCACACCGTCCTTGATCGCCGATTTGTCCTCGCCTTCGCTCAGGATCACCGCGATCGGCGTGTTCACCGCCACATCGGCGGTGCCTTCCGGAACCAGAATTTTTCCGAGCGTGCCCTCGTCCGCCGCTTCCACCTCCATGGTGGCCTTGTCGGTTTCGATTTCCGCGATGATGTCGCCCGACTTGACGCGGTCGCCCTCCTTCTTCAGCCACTTGGCGAGGTTGCCCTTCTCCATCGTGGGCGACAGCGCGGGCATGAGCACTTCGATCGGCATGGGCGTCTAATTCTCTAACGATAAATGTCGGTATAAAGCTCGGCCACGTCCGGCTCCGGATCGTGGGTGGCGAATTCCGCCGCCTGATTGATCAGATCGCGCACCTCGCCGTCGATCTTCTTCAGCTCGTCTTCCTTGGCGAATTTCTTTTCCAGGATGCGGTGGCGCGCCATGTCGATCGGATCGTGGTGCGTGCGCACCTCTTCGACTTCCTCGCGGGTGCGGTATTTCGCCGGGTCCGACATCGAGTGACCGCGATAGCGGTAGGTCAGCATTTCCAGAATATGCGGCCCCTTGCCGGCGCGGCACCAGTGCGCCGCCTTTTCGCCCGCCGCCTTGACCGCGCGCACGTCCATGCCGTCCACCTGCACGCCGGGAATATTGAACGACAAGCCGCGCCGCGACAGGTTGGTCTCGGCCGAGGAGCGCGCTATGGCGGTGCCCATGGCGTAGCGGTTGTTCTCGATCACATAGACCACCGGCAGCTTCCACAGCTCGGCCATGTTGAAGCTCTCATAGACCTGGCCCTGGTTGGCGGCGCCGTCGCCGAAATACGTCAGGCTGATGTTGTCGTTGCCGCGGTAGCGGTTGGCGAAGGCTAAGCCCGTTCCGAGCGGCACCTGCGCGCCGACGATGCCGTGGCCGCCGTAGAAGCCCTTCTCGACGCTGAACATGTGCATCGAGCCGCCCTTGCCCTTGGAAAGCCCATGGGCGCGGCCGGTGAGTTCCGCCATCACGCCCTTGGGGTCCATGCCGCAGGCCAGCATATGGCCGTGGTCGCGGTAGCCGGTGATCACCTGGTCGCCGGCTTTCAGCGCCATCTGCATGCCGACCACCACCGCCTCCTGGCCGATATAGAGGTGGCAGAAGCCGCCGATCAGGCCCATGCCGTACATCTGCCCCGCCTTTTCCTCGAAACGGCGGATGGTCAGCATGCTCCGGTAGGCGGCAAGCTCCTCGTCCTTGCTGAAGTCGGCGACCGGGGCGGCCGGCTCTTTGGCATCGGCGCTCGGGCTTTTCTTGGCGACCGCCATTGGCACTTCCTACGAAAACGTCCGGGCAATCGTGACGGGGGGCTTCGGTTAGGCAAGCGACCCCCCAATAGCTTAAATCGCCGAGGGGCGAAAGCGCGAGGCCGCCGGGCCGCGCTGCGGCAAAAAACAACTTGAAATGGCGCGAAAACAGGCGTTCGCCGGCGGCGGCGCCAGCTATTGCGGGTGGATGATCAGCGTCAGGTCGCGCGGGTCGGCAAGCCCCAGCAGCGCGCGGGCGCGCTCGTCCAGCATGTCGGGGTCGATGCGGTCGGAGCGCAGCAGCGCCACCCGCCGCTCCCAGAGCGCGCGCTCGGCCTTCAGATGGCGCAGTTCGCCCTGCATGGCCGCCATCTGCTGGTCGAGATCGGCTTGCGCGCGCAGGCCGTGATTGCCGGTGAAGGCATTGACCGCGAAATAGCCGATGAACAGCGCGGCGAAGATGTACAGGCCGAGCGCGGTCAGGATGGTGCGGCGACGCCGGTGGGAGACCATGGCGGCCGCAAGATGCGGCCACGCCGGTTAAGTTGGCTTTAACGCGCGAACCGCTACCGGCGCGCTTTCAAGGCCTCGCGCCCGGCATATTTCGCCTGCGCGCCGAGCTCTTCCTCGATGCGCAGCAGCTGATTGTATTTCGCCGTGCGGTCGGCGCGCGCCAGCGAGCCGGTCTTGATCTGCCCGCAATTGGTGGCGACGGCGAGATCGGCGATGGTGGAATCTTCCGTTTCGCCCGAGCGGTGCGACATCACCGCGGTGTAGCCGGCCTTGTGCGCCATCTCGACGGCGGCCAGCGTCTCGGTCAGCGTGCCGATCTGATTGACCTTGATCAGGATCGAATTGGCGATGCCTTCCTTGATGCCCTTGGCAAGCCGCGTCACGTTGGTGACGAACAGATCGTCGCCGACCAGCTGGCATTGGGCGCCGATTTTTTGCGTCAGCAATTTCCACCCGGTCCAGTCGTCCTCCGCCATGCCGTCCTCGATGGAGACGATGGGATATTTTGCCACCAGCTGCGCGAAATAGTCGGCCTGCTGCTGCGGCGAGCGGGTCTTGCCCTCGCCTTCGTAAACGTAAGAACCGTTCTTGAAGAATTCGCTCGCCGCCGGATCGAGCGCGATCATGACGTCGCCGCCCGGCTTGTAGCCGGCCTTGGCGATCGCCTGCATGACGAAATCGAGCGCGGCTTCCGCCGACGGCAGGTTGGGCGCAAAGCCGCCCTCGTCGCCGACATTGGTGTTGTGGCCGGCCGCCTTGAGCGCCGCCTTGAGGGTGTGGAAGATTTCCGCGCCCGCGCGCAGCGCCTCGGCAAAGCTCGGCGCGCCCGCCGGCATGATCATGAATTCCTGGAAGTCGATCGGGTTGTCGGCATGCACGCCGCCGTTGATGATGTTCATCATCGGCACCGGCAGCACGCGCGCGGCGGTGCCGCCGACGTAACGGTAGAGCGGCTCGCGCTTGGCGATGGCCGCGGCTTTGGCCACCGCCAGCGACACGCCGAGAATGGCGTTGGCGCCGAGCCGGCCCTTGTTGGGGGTGCCGTCGAGCGCGATCATGGTCTCGTCGATCTTGGCCTGCGCCTCGGCGTCCATGCCGCTGAGCGTGTCGAAGATCTCGCCGTTGACGGCGTCGACCGCCTTGCGCACGCCCTTGCCGCCGTAGCGCGCCTTGTCGCCGTCGCGCAGCTCGACCGCCTCATGCGCCCCGGTCGAGGCGCCGGACGGCACCGCGGCGCGGCCTTTCGAGCCGTCCTCCAGGATGACGTCGACTTCGACGGTCGGGTTGCCGCGGCTGTCGAGGATTTCGCGGCCGATAATGTCGGTAATGGCGGTCATGGTCTGGTCCGGCGTTGCTATGGCGCGCTTCTACAGGATGGAGAACCCCCTTGTCATGCCCCGTGCTAGCAAGGCATGGGAGGCGCCACAAATTATGCGATAATGGATGATGGCCAAGAAACCGCTGCAGCTGGGGCGACCGAGCCCGATCCCCGCTTCGCCCGACCGGGCGGTGCTCGACCGCGTGCCCAATCCGCACCCCGACACCGACTACGTCGCCCGCTTCAGCGCGCCGGAATTCACCTGCCTCTGCCCGATCACCGGCCAGCCGGATTTCGCGCATTTCGTGATCGATTATGTGCCCGAGCGGTATCTGGTCGAGTCGAAGTCGCTCAAGCTTTATCTCGCGAGCTTCCGCAACCACGGCGCCTTCCACGAGGACTGCACCGTCGCCATCGGCAAGAAACTGGTGGCGCTGCTCAAGCCGAAATATCTGCGCATCGGCGGCTACTGGTATCCGCGCGGCGGCATGCCGATCGATGTGTTCTGGCAGGCCGGCAAATTGCCGAAGGACGTGTGGCTGCCCGACCAGGGCGTCGCGCCCTATCGCGGGCGCGGTTAAACCACGGCTTGCTGTGGCCGCCGCAAGCGCAAGGCGCAGATCCAGCCGGTGGCCGTCAACGCCAGCGCGCCGAGCAGCAGCACCGGAATGATGCCGATGCCGCTGGAGAGGCCGAGACCGTAGAGCACGGGTCCCAGCGCCTGACCGACAAAGAAAAAGAACGAATGGCCGGCCATCGCCGATCCGCGTGCCGACGGCGCCAGCTCGGTGACATGGACCTGGATGCAGCCATGCAGCAGGTAGAAGCCAAAACCGAGCAGAATGAAATTCGCCAGCTCGACCGGCCACGGCATGCGCAACGCGATCACCACCAGGCAAAAGGCGATCGTCATGCCGCCGGTCGCCATCAATCGGCGCTCGGCGAACCAATTGAGCAGCCGCGATACCGTGACGGCGTAAACAATGCCGCCGATCGCGAAGCCGCCGATCACCACGCCGGCGATCGAGGCGCTGGTCACGCCTTCGGTGTGCAGCATGGTCGCCATGTACGGGAACACGCCGAACATGAAAATCGCTTCCATAAACACGGCGCCGAAGCAGTATTTCGCCAGCGGATTGCGCAACACCGCGCGATAATTCGGCAGCAGCGCCGAAAGATCGAAGCGGCCGGCGGCTTCGCCGACGCCGCGGAAACCCGGGATCGCGAAAGCGAGCGCGATCAGATCGATGCCACCGGTGACGAAAAACACGCCGCGCCAGCCGAGCAAGTCACCGATCACGCCGGCGCCCGCGGCGCCCAGCAGATTGCCGCTCATGGCGGCAAACAGCAGCTTGCCGAAAGCGACCTGGCGCTGCGCGATCGGAATGCGGTCGCTGGCGAAGGCAAACGCGATCGGGAATATGCCGCCGGCGGTCGCCCCGGCGAGCACGCGCAAGACCATGAGCATTTCCAAATTCGTGGCCAGGCCGCAGGCCAGCGTGGCGAGGCCGCCGGTGAGCATGCACACCGCAATCAGCCGCGCCTTGCTGAGCATGTCGGCGAGCGCGCCGAGCACCGGCTGCACCAGCGCATAGGGCAAGGTGAAGGCGGTGGACAAGAGCGCGGCGGTCGCCGGCTCGACGTTCAAGCCGGTAGCGATCTGCGGAATGACCGGATCGACCGAGCGCATGAACAGCGACGTCGCGAATATCACGAACGCCATCAGATTGAGGACGCGTCCCATGCGATCAGCGCGCGTCACGTAGTCTTTGTTTGCGCATGATCTCATCCGAAAACCGGTTCCCACTTTCGGGATCATGCGCGTTCAGCGCTTCGCCAGCCGGTCGAATTCGACCAGCGTGCGCAGCAGCGGCTCCATCTCCTTGAGCGGCAGCATGTTGGGACCGTCGGACGGCGCGCGATCCGGGTCTTGATGCGTTTCGATGAAGACGCCGGCGACGCCGACCGCGACCGCCGCGCGCGCCAGCACCGGCACAAATTCGCGCTCGCCGCCCGAGGAGGTGCCCTGCCCGCCCGGCTGCTGCACCGAATGGGTGGCGTCGAAGATCACCGGCGCTTGCGTGGTGCGCTTGAGGATCGGCAGCGCGCGCAGGTCGGAGACCAGCGTGTTGTAGCCGAACGACACGCCGCGCTCGGTCACCAGCACGTTTTTGTTGCCGGCGCCGGTGATTTTCTCGACCACGTTCTGCATGTCCCAGGGCGCCAGAAACTGCCCTTTCTTCACGTTGACGGTTTTCCCGGTCTTGGCGGCGGCAATCAGCAGATCGGTTTGCCGGCACAAGAAGGCGGGGATTTGCAGCACGTCGACCGCGGGCGCCACGCGCGCGCATTGCGCCGCGTCGTGCACGTCGGTGAGCACCGGAATTTTCAGCGTGTCGCGGATTTCCGCGAATATGGGGAGCGCCGCATCGAGCCCGATGCCGCGCTTAGCTTTGGCGGAGGTGCGGTTCGCCTTGTCGAACGAGGTCTTGTAGACGAGCCCGATGCCGACGCGGCCTGCGATCTCCTTGAGCGCGGCCGCCATTTCCAGCGCATGCGCCCGGCTCTCCAGCGCGCACGGACCGGCGATCAGCGCCAGCGGCAAGGCATTGCCGAAGCGCACGGCGCCGACGGTGACGGTTGAGTTCGGCTTCTGATCCAAAATTCGCCCTCGCGGGCGCGACCATGAAGCGGCCGCGCGGCGCGGTCAACGGGACTTATTTGCTTGGCGCATGATCTTGTCCGAAAACCGGTTCCCACTTTTCGGGATCATGCGCGTTCGAAGACCAGCACCGCGCCCATGGCATCCTGCGGGCCGATCACGGCGGCATTTCCGGCATAAAGGCCGGCCAGTCCGGCGAACTCCGGCGTGCCCTGGAGCAGGCTTGCATCCTTGGTGGCAAAGCGCAGCGCCGCCAGCCGGGCGCCGCGCGAAACATCGGGCGCCGTGACGCCGTAGCGATGCAGGAAGGCTGCCGGTGTCGTGACTTCGATCTGCCGCGCGGGGTCGCGATGGTGAAACCATCCTTGCCGCGCGTCGCCTCGGCACCGGCAAATGCCTGCATGAAGCCGCGATGCCGCTCGGGATCGTCGGCAACGGCGACGACGCCGGCAATGCCGGTGACGCTGTTGGCGTGTTTTTGAAAGGCCGGGTTCCAGAAATTCTCCGGATAGTGCTGCTGGCAGGTGGCGAAGTGAATGTCGGGCGCCAGCCTGATCGTCGGCGAAGGCGAGCGAGAAGCCGACCTTCACCGCCGAGCCGTCCGGCCGCCTGCCCTCGCGCTCGAACTGCATCACCTCGGAGGCCGCGATGTGCGCGGCGCGGAACGCGGCTTCATCGGCTTTTGCATCGCGCGATTCCAGAATGAGCAGCGACGAGGCCCTCGCCGCGTGCAGGAAATCGCGGGTGTAGGCGGCGAACAGTTTCGAGAAGCCGTCGTCGCCGAGTTTGTCCGGCTCGGCCAGCGTCAGCAACTCGATGAAGAAGCCCGGCAGTTGCACGATGTAATTGTGCGTGCCCCACGGATGCCGATTGCGGCTGCCGACGGTGAAGCCGAGGCTACGATAGAGCTCGGCCGCCGCGTCGAGATCGCGCACGGCATGGACGACATGATCAAGACCGCGGGGCATGACGTAAGATAATTTACACCAGCCGGCTCTGCTCCACCGCCGCGCCGATGAAGGAGGCGAACAGCGGATGCGGCTCGAACGGGCGCGATTTCAGCTCGGGATGGAATTGCACGCCGATGAACCAGGGATGGTCCTCGTATTCGATGATCTCCGGCAGGATGCCGTCGGGCGACATGCCGCAGAAGCGCATGCCGTGCTGCTCCAGGCGGCCCTTATAGGCGGTGTTGACCTCGTAGCGATGGCGGTGGCGTTCGGAGATTTCGGTCGCCCCGTAAATGTTGGCGACGCGGCTGCCGCGCGCGAGCACCGCGTCATAGGCCCCGAGCCGCATGGTGCCGCCGAGATCGCCATTGGCCTGGCGCCGCTGCAATTCGTTGCCTTTCAGCCATTCGGTCATCAGGCCGACCACCGGCTCCGCGGTCGGGCCGAATTCGGTGGAGTTGGCCTGCTCGATGCCGCACAGGTTGCGCGCCGCTTCCACCACCGCCATCTGCATGCCGAAGCAGATGCCGAAATACGGCACGTGGCGCTCGCGCGCGAAGCGCGCCGCGCGGATTTTGCCCTCGGCGCCGCGCTGGCCGAAGCCGCCCGGCACCAGGATGCCGTTGACGTGCTCGAGGAACGGCGCCGGGTCCTCGTTCTCGAACACTTCCGACTCGATCCAGTCGAGATTGACCTTGACCTTGTTGGCGATGCCGCCGTGCGAGAGCGCCTCGATCAGCGATTTGTAGGCGTCCTTCATGCCGGTGTATTTGCCGACGATGGCGATGGTGACGTCGCCTTCCGGATTGCGGATGCGCTCGTTGATCAGCCGCCAGCGCGCGAGATCCGGCGCCGCCGCCGGATCGAGACCGAACGCCTCCAGCACTTCGCGATCGAGGCCGGCCTCGTGATAGGCCTCCGGCACCGCGTAGATGTTGTCGACGTCGCGCGCCTCGATCACCGCGTCTTCGCGCACATTGCAGAACAGCGCGAGCTTGCGCCGCTCGCCGTGCGGGATCGGGCGGTCGGTGCGGCACAACAGAATGTCGGGCTGGATGCCGATCGAGCGCAGTTCCTTGACCGAATGCTGCGTCGGCTTGGTCTTCAACTCGCCGGCGCTCGGAATGAACGGCAGCAGCGTCAGATGAATGTAGATGGCGTGATGGCGCGGCAGATCGTTGCCCAATTGCCGGATCGCCTCGAAGAACGGCAGGCCTTCGATATCGCCGACCGTGCCGCCGATCTCGCACAGCACGAAGTCGAAGCCGTCATTGCCCTCGCGGATGAAATCCTTGATGGCGTTGGTGACGTGCGGGATGACCTGGATGGTGGCGCCGAGATAGTCGCCGCGCCGTTCGCGGGTGAGGATGTCCTGGTAGATGCGGCCGGTGGTGATGTTGTCGTGGCGCGTCGCCGGGCGGCCGGTGAAGCGCTCGTAATGGCCGAGGTCGAGATCGGTCTCGGCGCCGTCGTCGGTGACGAACACCTCGCCGTGCTGGTAGGGCGACATCGTGCCCGGATCGACGTTGAGGTAGGGGTCGAGCTTGCGCAGGCGGACCTTGTAGCCGCGCGCCTGCAGCAGCGCGCCGAGCGCCGCGGAGGCGAGACCCTTGCCAAGTGAGGAGACCACGCCGCCGGTGATGAAAATATACCGCGCCATGGGGCCTAACCTTTAACCGCCGCGAATCGATTCGACGAGGGCGAAAAGCGAAAGGCTGCCCTGCGCCTGTGTTCAAGTGGAAAAGCTCTCGCATTCAAAGACAGTTGCATCGACATGCTCGATTCTTACCTGAAACGGTTTCGGCCTTTCCTTTCAACGCCTCGTCCCTAACGCCGAAGGGCCGGTTTCCCGGCCCTTCGTCAGCACGCTATTTCGATTGCGGCACCTGCGGCCCGGACGGGGCCGCGGGGGCAGCCGGCGGCGCCGCCGGCGCGCCCTGCAATTGTTTGAGGATGCCGCTCGCGTCGGTCGGCGACGCCGGCCCCGGCGCGGTGGGCGCGCTTTGGCCGCCCTGCAGGATCGTGGCCGGCTTGCGGTTGAGGCCGGCGATGATCGACAGCAGCAAGCTGGTGACGAAAAACAGCGCGGCCAGCGTCCAGGTCGTCGTGGTCAGCACGTTGCCGGTACCGCGGCTGGTCATGAACCCGCCGCCACCGCCGATGCCGAGGCCGCCGCCCTCGGACTTTCTGCAGCAGCACCACGCCGATCAAGGCGAGTACCAGCATCAGATGGATCACAATGACGACGTGCTGCATTAGGCCAAAATCCGTTCACACAAGCCGGTCTAGGCTGCCCGCCCAGGCGGCGCTTCGCGCGGTATATAGGAATTCGCCGCGGTCTCTACACGATCATGGGCAGCTTTTCCACCCTCGCCGGCTTGTTCATTGGCGCGTGATCTTGTCCGAAAACCGGTGCCCATCCCCGACCACGTCGAGGACATGCTTTTCGGGATCACGCGCTACGGTAAACCGCCGCAATACCGAGGAAATCGGCCGCTTTCAGGCTGGCGCCCCCGACCAGGGCGCCGTTCACATGGGCTATCGTCAGCAGTTCCTTGGCATTGGCCGGCTTGACCGACCCGCCATAGAGGATGCGGACGCGGCCGCCTTCGGCGCCAAAGCGCGCCTCCAGCCGCTTGCGAATGAAGGCATGCGCCTCGGCCACATCGGCCGGGGTGGGGGTGAGCCCGGTGCCGATCGCCCAGACCGGCTCGTACGCGATCACCAGATTGGCGCTCGTTCCGCCCTCGGGCAGCGACCCGTCGAGCTGGCGGCCGATCACCTCGAGGGTTCGGCCACCCTCGCGCTCGGCGCGCTGCTCGCCGATGCAGACGATTGCCGTAAGCCCAGCGCGGTGCGCGGCCAGCGCCTTGGCGCGCACCTGCGCGTCGGTTTCATGATGGTCGGTGCGGCGCTCGGAATGGCCGACGATCACCGCCACCGCGCCGGCGTCTTTGAGCATTTCCGCGGCGATATCGCCGGTATGGGCGCCGGACGGCTCGGCATGACAATCCTGCCCGCCGATCGCCACGGCGGAACCGCGTGCGGCGGCGGCGAAGTCGGCGATCAGGGTGGCCGGCGGGCAAACCATCAGCTCGGCTTTGATGCCCGCCGCGCCATTGACGATCTTGGTGAGCTCGCCCTCGGAGACGGCGAGCCCGTTCATTTTCCAATTGCCCGCCACCAGCGGCGTTAATGCGGTCGGCGCCATGTTTCGGTCCTCATCCGCGTGCGGTTATCAGACCGGCCCGGGCGGCGCCAGTGCGCGCCGGCCGCCAGCCGATCCTTCTTGAGTTGCAAGGAGTTGCTCCCTATAAGGGCGCCACCAGCCATCCATTCACCACCACCGGCATCCGGGAAGAACGCAGCCCATGCTCCGCGGCCTCCACAAAGCCTCCTCGACTTGGCTCGGCAAGGCCTTGATGGCCGGCGTGATGGGCCTGATCACCGTCAGCTTCGCCATCTGGGGCATCGGCGATATTTTCCGCGGCTTCGGGCTCAATTCGGCGATCAAGATCGGCAATACCGAGATCACGACCGAGCATTTCCGCCAATACTACACCGACCGCCTGCAGCAAATCGGGCGGCAAACCAACCGGGCCATCACCCCCGAACAGGCGCGCGCGCTCGGGATCGACCGGCAGTTGCTCGGCCAGTTGATCGCCGAGACCACGCTCGACGAGCAAGCCAAGGCGCTGCGGCTCGGCATCGGCAACGACGAGATTGTCAGCCGCATCACCAACGATCCCAATTTCCGTGGCCTCAACGGTCAGTTCGATCGTACCCGCTTCGAGCAGATCATCCGGCAGGCCGGCTTTACCGAAAGCCGTTTTGTCGATGAACAGCGCCGCGTGACGCTGCGCCGGCAGATCGCGCAAGCCGTGGGCGGCGAAATTCGCGTGCCGGTCGCGGCCATGACGGCGCTCGATCAATACCAAAACGAGAAACGCTCCATCGAGTACCTCGCCTTAGGTGCGGCGCAGGCCGGCGATATTCCGGCCCCGACCCCCGAGGCGCTCAGCAAATTTTTCGAGGAGCGCAAGGTTTTGTTCCGCGCCCCCGAATACCGCAAGGTCACTATGCTCTCGATCGCGCCGGCCACCCTCGCCAAGCCGGACGCCGTGTCGGATGCCGACGCCAAGAGTTATTTCGAGCAGCACGAGGTCAATTACGGCACGCCGGAAAGGCGCGAGCTGCGCCAAATCGTGTTCCCGAATCCGGACGAGGCGGCGGCGGCGCGCGAGCGCATCGCCAAGGGCTTGAGCTTCGCCGATCTCGCCAAGGAACGCGGCTTGAAGGATACCGACACCGGTCTCGGCATCGTGACGAAGTCCGCCGTGATCGACCCGGCCGTCGCCGAGGCCGCCTTCGCGCTCAAGTCCGGCGAGGTCAGCGAGCCGGTTAAGGGCCGCTTCGGAACGGTGCTGGTGGATGTGGGCAAGATCGAGCCGGGCACCGCGAAGAGCTATGAAGCGGTCGCCGCGCAGATCAAACGCGAACTGGCCGAGAGCAAAGCCAAAACCGACATCGGAAATTTGCGCGACAAGCTTGAGGACGAGCGCGCGGCGGGCGCCACGCTGGCCGAATCCGCCAAGAAACTCGGTCTCAATGCCCGCATCATCGACGCGATCGACCGCTCCGGCCGCAGCCCGGACGGCAAGCCGATCGCCGACCTGCCGAAAACCCCCGACGTGGTCGCCGCCGCGTTCGCGAGCGATGTCGGCGTCGACAACGATCCGCTGCAACTGGTGAACGGCGGCTATCTCTGGTTCGACGTCACCGGCATCACGCCGTCGCGCGATCGCACGCTCGACGAGGTGAAAGATCAGGTCGAGGCGCGCTGGCGCGATGACGAGATCGCCAAGCGCCTGCAAGCCAAGACCGACGATATGGTCGGCAAGCTCAAGGCCGGCACCACGCTGGCGCAACTCGCCAGCGAGACCGGCCTCAAGGTGGTTACGGCAACCGAACTGCAACGCGGCAAGCAGGGCGGCTTCGCGCCGGCCAAGCTGGTCGAAGCGGCGTTCAAAACATCCAAGGACACGCCGGCCAGCGCCGCCGGCGATCAGGTCACCACACGCTTTGTGTTCCGCGTGACCGACGTGGTCGAGCCCACGCTCGATCCGATCACCAGCAAGACGATCGCGACCGCGCTGCAGAATTCCTACTCCGACGACATCGTCAGCGCCTATGTCACGCGCCTCGAAAACGATTTCGGCGTCACGCTCAACCAGCAGGCGCTGGACCAGGTCTTCGGCGGCGCGCCGCCCCCCACCACCAGTTCCCCCGGCGACTATTGATCCGATGCAGATCGAGCCGTCGGAAACCGCATTCGCCGAACGCTACGGCCGCGGGCAGGCGCAGGTGGTGTGGACCACGCTGGTCGCCGACCTGGAGACACCGGTTTCGGCCTTCCTGAAGCTCGGCGGGGGTCGGCCGATGAGCTTCCTGCTCGAATCGGTGGAAGGCGGCGCCGTGCGCGGCCGCTATTCGATCATCGGGCTGGAGCCCGACCTGATCTGGCGCGCCAATGGCGGCAAGGCCGAGGTCAACCGCAACGCGCGGGCGAAGGCGGACGCCTTCATGCCCTGCCCCGAGCCGCCGCTGCAAGCGCTGCGCACACTGATCGCAGAAAGCCGCATCGAATTGCCCGAAACGCTGCCGCCGATGGCGGCCGGGGTGTTCGGCTATCTCGGCTACGACATGGTGCGGCTGATGGAGGACTTGGGCCCGCCCAATCCCGATCCGATCGGCATTCCCGACGCGGTGCTGGTGCGCCCGACGCTCATCGTGGTGTTCGACGCGGTGAAGGATTCAATCACGGTCGTGACCCCGGTGCGGCCGGAAAAGAGCGTCGACGCCAGGGCCGCGCTGACGCGCGCGCGCGAGCGTCTGGCCGGCATTGTGGAAAGCCTCGACCGCCCGCTCGACAAATCCCTGGTCGAGTTCGACGCCGGGCCGCTCGACGTGCCGCCGCAATCGAACACCACGCCGGACGAATACAAGGCGATGGTGCGCAAGGCCAAGGACTACATCACCGCCGGCGATGCGTTCCAGATCGTGTTGGCGCAGCGCTTCGAGGCGCCGTTCACGCTGCCGCCGTTCTCGCTCTATCGCGCGCTGCGGCGGACCAATCCGTCGCCTTATCTCTACTTCCTCGACTTCGGCAGCTTCGCCGTCGCCGGCTCGAGCCCGGAGATCCTGGTCAAGGTTGCCGGCGACGTGGTGACCATCCGCCCGATCGCCGGCACGCGCCCGCGCGGGGCGACGCCGCACGAGGACAAGGCGCTGGAGGAGGAACTGCTCGCCGATCCGAAGGAGCGCGCCGAGCATCTGATGCTGCTCGATCTCGGCCGCAACGATGTCGGCCGCGTCGCCGAGATCGGCAGCGTGACGGTCACCGATCAGTTCTTCGTCGAGCGCTACAGCCACGTCATGCACATCGTCTCCAATGTGGAAGGCAAGCTCGGCGCGGACCGCGACGCGCTCGATGCGCTGGCCGCCGGATTTCCCGCCGGCACGGTGTCGGGCGCGCCCAAGGTGCGCGCCATGCAGATCATCGACGAGCTGGAGAAGGAAAAGCGCGGGCTGTATGCCGGCTGCGTCGGCTATTTCTCCGCCGCCGGCGAGATGGACACCTGCATCGTGCTGCGCACCGCGCTGGTGAAGGACGGCAAGATGTATGTGCAGGCCGGCGCCGGCATCGTCGCCGACAGCAATCCCGATCTCGAACAGCAGGAATGCGTCAACAAGGCGAAGGCCTTGTTCCGCGCCGCCGAAGAGGCCCGCCGCTTCGCCAGCGCCGCCAAGCGCGGGCAGTAACCAGCCTAAACCCAGGCTGCTTGACCCCCCTCGGGCCTCGCCTTAAGACCTTGAGACGGGCCGATAAAACATGATCGTTCTGATCGACAATTACGACAGCTTCACCTTCAACCTGTTCCATTACCTGGGCAGCTTGGGGGCGGATGTCGTCGTGCATCGCAACGACAAGATTTCCGCCGCTGCGGTGATCGCCGCCGAACCGGAAGCCATCGTGCTGTCGCCCGGCCCCTGCACGCCGAACGAAGCCGGCATTTGCCTCGACCTCATCGCCAAGGCCGCGCCCACGATCCCGATCCTCGGCGTCTGCCTCGGCCATCAGGCGATCGGACAGGCGTTCGGCGGCAAGGTGGTGCGCGCGGCGCCGGCGCACGGCAAGGTGTTTACGATCAGCCACAGCGGCACCGGCGTGTTTCGCGGCATCAACGGACCGTTCCGCGCCACGCGCTATCATTCGCTGGTGGTCGAGCGCGCCAGCATGCCGCGCGAGCTCACCGTCAATGCCGAAACCGACGATCATCTGGTGATGGGTCTGGCGCATGCGAGCTTGCCGGTGCACGGCGTGCAGTTTCATCCCGAAAGCATCGCCTCCGAGCACGGCCATCTGATGCTGAAAAATTTTCTCGATCTTGCGACCGCCTGGAACCAGCAGCGCGGCCGCACCTCGAATGCCGCCGCGGCGCGCAAGTCGCCCGCCTACGCGGCCGGTTGAGGGGTTCCCCGCATGGCCGACGACTTCAAAGCGCTCATCGCCAAGGTCGCGACCGGCGCCAGCCTCACGCGCAGCGAAGCGGCCGGCGCCTTCGACCGCATGATGTCGGGCGAAGCGACACCCTCGCAGATGGGCGGGTTGCTGATGGCCCTGCGCGTGCGCGGCGAAACGGTGGACGAGATCACCGGCGCGGTGACCACCATGCGCGCCAAGATGCTGGCCGTGAAAGCCCCGCCCGACGCGATCGACGTGGTCGGCACCGGCGGCGATGCCTCCGGCTCGTTCAACATTTCGACCTGCGCCGCCTTCGTCGTGGCGGGCGCCGGCGTGCCGGTGGCCAAGCACGGCAACCGCGCGCTGTCGTCGAAATCGGGCGCCGCCGACGTCTTGCAGGCGCTCGGCGTGAAGATCGATCGCAATGCCGAGCAGGTCGGCCGCTGCATTCGCGACGCCGGCATCGGCTTCATGTTCGCGCCGGCGCATCATCCGGCCATGAAGAACGTGGGGCCGACGCGGGTCGAGCTCGGCACCCGCACCATCTTCAATCTGCTCGGGCCGCTGTCCAATCCGGCGAGCGTCAAGCGGCAGATGGTCGGCACCTTCTCCAAGCACTGGATCGAGCCGATGGCGCAGGTGCTGAAGAATCTCGGCTCGGACTGCGTCTGGGTGGTGCACGGCTCCGACGGTCTCGACGAGATCACCACCGCCGGGGCGACCAGCGTGGCCGCGCTCGAGCACGGCAATATCCGCACCTTCGAAGTCACGCCCGAGGATGCCGGCTTGAAACGCGTCAAGCCGGAAGCGCTGCGCGGCGGCGATGCCGAAACGAACGCCAAGGCGCTGCTCGACGTGCTGAAAGGCAAGGCCGGGCCGTTCCGCGACGTGTCGATCCTCAATGCAGCCGCGGCCCTGATCGTCGCCGGCAAGGCCAAGGATTTGAAGGAAGGCGCGGCGCTCGCCGCCAAATCGATCGACAGCGGCGAGGCCGAAGGCCGGCTCGACCGCCTGATCGCGGTGTCCAACGCCATGGAGGCGTGAGCCGCATGATCCCGCAGCAGCCGGTCGCGGTTTTGATGCGGGTCAGGGGCCGGTTTTCCGATAAGATCGTGCGCGGCCGGAAAAATGCATGACGGACATCCTGGCGAAAATCGAGGCCTACAAGCGCGCGGAGATCGCGGCGGCCAAGCGCGCCCGCCCGCTGGCCGCGCTTGAGGCTGCGGCGAAAGCGGCCTCGCCGCCGCGCGGCTTCCTCGCCGCCATCAAGCGGCGGATCGCCGCCGGCGACTACGCGCTGATCGCCGAGATCAAGAAGGCGAGCCCGTCGAAGGGATTGATCCGCGCCGATTTCGATCCGCCGCAGCTCGCCAAGGCCTACGAAGCGGGCGGCGCCGCGTGCCTTTCCGTGCTGACCGATGGGCCGTCGTTCCAGGGCAAGCCGGAATTCCTGGCGGCCGCGCGCGACGCCACCGCCTTGCCGGTGCTGCGCAAGGATTTCATTTACGAGCCCTACCAGGTGGTGGAATCGCGCGCGCTCGGCGCCGATTGCATCTTGATCATCCTGGCAGCGGTCGACGACGCAGCGGCCAAGGCGATTGAGGATGCCGCTTTCGCCAATAAGATGGACGTTTTGCTTGAAGTTCATCAAGAAAATGAACTTGACCGCGCTCTCAAGCTGAAATCGCCGCTGATCGGCATAAACAATCGCGATCTGCGCACTTTTGAAACGTCACTGGCGGTCAGCGAGCGGCTCGCCCCGAAAATTCCGCGCGACCGCATCGTGGTCGCCGAAAGCGGGCTGAACGCGCCCGCCGACCTCGCCCGCCTCGCCCGCATCGGCATTGCAACCTTCCTGGTCGGCGAAAGCCTCATGCGTCAAAGCGACGTCACCGCCGCAACCCGCGCCCTGCTGGCGCGCACGCCGCGCAACGCCGCCGCCGCGGAGTGAGCCATGGCGCGGCTGAAGAAACCTGGCGCGCGGCACAAAAAGACGACGGCCCCGCCTGCCAAAAAAGGCGCGGCGCAGCGTCCCAAACCAACGGCAAAACGTGCGCCTTTGCTGACCAATGCCGAACTCACCCATATCGACCCGCGCGGGCAGGCGCGCATGGTCGACGTCTCCGCCAAGAACGCAACCGAGCGGCTCGCCATCGCGGAAGGCCGCGTGCTCATGCGCAAGGAGACGCTCGATCTGGTGCTCGCCGGCAATGCCTTGAAGGGCGACGTGCTGGGCGCCGCGCGGCTCGCCGGCATCATGGCCGCCAAGCGCACGCACGGGCTGATCCCGCTCTGTCACCCGCTGCCGATCACCAAGGTCGAAATCGACATCAACCCGGAACACGCCCTGCCCGGCTTCGTGGTGCGCGCGACGGTGAAGGTAACCGGGCAGACCGGCGTCGAGATGGAAGCGCTGGTCGCGGTCGCGATCGCGTGCCTGACCATCTACGACATGGTCAAGGCGGTCGAGCGCGGCATGCGTATTGAGGGCATCAGGCTGCTGCGCAAGAGCGGCGGCAAATCCGGCGATTATCGCGCCGAGGATTTCAGCGAATGAATCGTGCGCTGATGCCGGTCGCCGAAGCGTTGCAGCGCGTGCTCGCCGATGCGCGCGCGCTGCCGGCGCAGACGGTCCCGCTCAACGATGCGCTCGGCCGCGTGCTCACCGAAGACCTCAACGCTTTGCGCACGCAGCCGCCGGACGCGGTCTCGGCCATGGACGGCTATGCGGTGCGCGCCGCCGACGTGACGCAGGCGCCGGTCAAGCTCGCGCTGATCGGCGAAGTCGCCGCCGGCCATCCGTTTGCTGGCGAGGTGAAAGCGGGGCAAGCCGCGCGCATCTTCACCGGCGGCGTGATGCCGGCGGGCGCCGACACCGTGGTGATCCAGGAAATCACCGTGCGCGAGGGCGACACGGTGACGATCCAGAAGCCGACCGCCAAGGGCCGCAACGTGCGCGAGCGCGGCATCGATTTCGTGCAGGGCCAGCCGCTGCTGCGCAAAGGCCGCCGCCTCAGCGATCGCGACCTGATGCTGGCCGCCGCCATGAACTATCCGACCTTAAGCGTGCATCGCCGGCCCAAGGTGGCGGTGCTCGGCACCGGCGACGAGCTGGTGGCGCCGGGCCATACGCCCTCGCCCGGTCAGATCGTCTATTCCAACGGCTTTGCCCTCATTGCCATGGCGCGCGACGAAGGCGCCGAGGTGAGCGATTTCGGCATCGCGCCGGACCGCGTCGAGGACATCGCGGCGGCGGTGCGGCGCGCACGCGATTGGGGCGCCGACATTCTGCTCACCTGTGGCGGCGCCTCGGTCGGCGAGCACGACCTGGTGCAGCGGGCGCTGGCGTCCGAGGGGCTGGAACTGTCGTTCTGGCGGGTGGCGCTGCGCCCCGGCCGGCCGATGCTGCATGGGCGGCTCTCCGCCATGCAGGTGCTGGGCGTGCCGGGCAACCCGGTGTCGTCCTATGTCTGCGCCTTCCTGTTCCTGGTGCCGCTGATCCGGCGGCTGGCCGGCCGGCAGGACATCGAGCGCGTGCCGGAGGCGGCCCGCCTCGGCTGCGATCTGCCCGCCAATGACGAGCGGGCCGACTACATGCGGGCGACGCTGTCCCTGGGGCCCGAGGGCCCGATCGCGACCCCGCTGCCGAACCAGGACAGTTCCCTGATGGCCCCGCTGGCCAAAGCCGACTGCCTGCTGATTCGCGAGGCCAACGCCCCGGCGGCAGCGGCCGGTTCACCATGCGTCATCCTTAAGCTAGGCCTTTAGCGGCCTTTCGATTTTTTCACTCCAAATTAAATGGTTGCGGAACACATATCGAACAGATAGTGTCCGTTCATGATTTGTTTCTGGCCTGAGGCCCCTAGCGGGCCCAAGCCGCGACGGGGAGAGACAGATGCTAACCCGCAAGCAGTTCGAGCTCCTGCGTTTCATCCACGAACGCCTGACCGAGGCGGGGGTGCCGCCCTCCTTCGATGAAATGAAGGACGCCCTCGATTTGCGCTCCAAATCCGGCATCCACCGGCTGATCACGGCCCTGGAGGAGCGCGGCTTCATCCGCCGCCTGCCCAACCGTGCCCGCGCCATCGAGGTGATCAAACTGCCCGACTCGGTCGCCCACGGCATCAGCGGCGGCCGCTCGCGCGGCTTTAACCCCAGCGTGATCGAGGGCGACCTCGGCCGGGTGCGGGCCGCTTCCGTCAATTCCGACGACGACGATAGCCGCCGTCCGATCGCGGTGCCGGTGATGGGCCGCATCGCCGCCGGCACGCCGATCGAGGCGATCCAGACCCGCAGCCATGTCATCAACATGCCGGCCGACCTGCTGACCGCCGGCGAGCATTTCGCGCTCGAGGTGCGCGGCGATTCGCATGATCGAGGCCGGCATTCTCGACGGCGACATCGCGCTAATCCGCAAATCCGAAGCCGCCGAGACCGGCGACATCGTGGTGGCGCTGATCGACGACGAGGAAGCCACTCTCAAGCGTTTCCGCCGCCGCGGCGCCTCGATCGCGCTCGAGCCGGCCAATACGGCCTATGAGGTGCGCATCCTGCCGCCCAACCGCGTGCGCATCCAGGGCAAGCTGGTGGGGTTGTTCCGGCGGTATTGAGAAAAACTCGTCATTCCGGGGCGGCCGCCTAAGCCCGCAGGGCGAAGGCGGACGAACCCGGAATCCATAGCCCCAGTGCTGCGGAGTATGGATTCCGGGTCCGCTCGCTTTGCTCGCGTCCCGGAATGACAACCATCAGTCCCCCGCCTCCATATCCTCCGCTTTCGGCGTCGCATTGGGCGCGGTTGGGCGTGCCGGCGCGGGCGCCCCCTCAGAGCTGCCCGGCGCACGCGCCCAAGGCCGCTGGTAGCCGGGCGGACGCGCGGCGCTTTCCTCGAAACGGGTGCCGTCCCAGCGCAGCGCGATGGCGCCGTTCGCGCGCCAGGCCTTGCGGTCGATCAGCAGCGCGTGGCAGGCGACCGGCGCCTCGCGGGCTGAGACCACCACGGCGGCGCGCGCGCAATCCTCGGCGAAGGCTTCCACCGACAGCGCAAACGACACCGGCCGGCCATCGCGCAAGCCGTCCGATGCAGCCGACGGCGTCGCATTGCACGCCATCGCGCAGGCTCGCATCCTTAGGCTCGCGCTCGTCGCCATCGGCCATGAGCCATTCCTTGATCGCGAAGGTGTCGCGGCTGTTGTGCAGGATCGTGAGCCGGCCGTCGCCGCCGCGGATGGCCGCGGCCTGCCCGTCGCCCGCGATCAGCACATCGGGCCGCGGCAGCGCCATCACCCAGAGGCTCGCGGCGAGCGCGAGCGCCGCCCCGCTCCAGCGCAGCGGCGTGCGCAACAGGCACAGCAGCAGGATCGCCGCCGTGCCGAGCAGCAGCGGGCCGGTCCCGAACGCCCGCACATGGCCGATCGCGCCCGGCAAGCTGGTTACCCACAGCGCGACCGTGTCCATCCAGTCGATGCCGTAGCCCATCAGCTTCCAGAACACCGCGTCGAAGCCGAACGGCATCGCCAGCACGCCGAGAATGCCCATCGGCATCACCTCGGCCGACACCACCGGCATGGCCAGCAGATTGGCCAGCACGCCATAAGGCGCGGCGCGGTGGAAGTGATAGGCGGCATAGGGCGTGGTGGCGAGGCCGGCGACCAGCGAGGCCAGAATGAGCCCGGCGATCTCGCGTCCGCCCCACAGCGCCACGCGGGCGCCGAGCGAGGTGTCGGCCTTGGCGCGCCATGGCAGGCCGTATTGATAGGCCGCGATCAAGGCGAGCGTCGCCGCGAACGACATCTGGAAGCTCGGGTGCACGACCGATTCCGGCTGCAGCAGCAACACGCCAAACGCCGCGACCGTGAGCGTGCGAAAAGTCAGCGTCGGCCGGTCCACCATGACGCCGACCAGCACGATCGCGATCATGATGAACGAGCGCTGGGTCGCCACCTCCGCGCCCGACAACAGCAGATAGAACGCGGCCGTGATCAGCGCGGCGGCGGCGGCCCATTTCTTGATCGGTTGCCGGCTGGCGAGCGACGGGATCAGCGCCAGGCCGGCACGCATGAAAAAGAACACGATGCCGGCCACCACCGCCATGTGATAGCCCGAGATCGACAGCACATGCGCGAGGCTCGAGATGTACATCGCGTCATTCAGCGGCTTCGAAATCGCGTCGCGCTTGCCGGTGATCAGCGCGGATGCGATCGAGCCGCGGTCGCCCGGGATGACCGCGCGGATGCGCTTGTCGATCGCCTCGCGGATGCCGTCGATGAAGGCGGCATAGTGCAGCCAAACGCCGGGGCTGACCGGCGGCGCCGTGATCGTGATCTTGCCGAGCGCATAGCCGGAGGCGCCGATGCGCTGGAAATACATGTCGCGCGCGAAGTCGTAGCCGCCCGGCCGCAGCGGCGCGAGCGGCGGCGACAGATGCGCCTTGAGCGAAACGAAACTGCCGACCGCCGGCGCCGAATTCTTGCGCACCGCCAGCCGCACGCGGTCAGGCGCCTCATTGAGCCGGCGGCCTTCGATCTGATGCACGCGCACCACGATGCGGTCGCTGCGCTCGCGCTCCTCGCGGATTTCGACAAAGCCGGTGAGCGTCACGCTCGCGACCGGGAATTGCAGGACCGGGTGCGCGATGCGTTCGGTGCGCAGCGTCGCCGTGGCAAATCCAGCGGCGATGGCGGCAAAGCCAAGCGCGATGGCAAAGCCAAGCGCACGCCGGCGCGCCACGAATGCAATGATGACGCCGGCAAGCGCCGCGCTTGCTGCCGCCCACCAGGCCGGCTCGCGGTCGGCGGTGAAATAGCCGACGATGCCGAAGCCGAAGGCGACCGGCAGCCAGGGCACCAGCCGCCCCGGCGCGACCTCGGCGATTGCCCATTGCGAGAGCAGGCGGCCCAGCCAGCTGGCGCGTTCGGCAAGTCCTTCCGGCAGCAGGAGCCCGGCGCGCCGCCGCGCGGCGTCGATCTCGGCCGCCCAGGCTTTGGCGCGCGTCCGGCGTTGCTCGTTGTCGGCCATGGCGCGGCGCCCCCCGACGCTCACGCTGTTTGCGCAAGCGCCTATGCTAGAGCAGCCGCAAGTTGTGGCTAGGAGAACGGTTGTGAACGCGCCCGCTGTCATTCCGGGGCGCGCAGCGAAGCGCGCGAACCCGGAATCCAGAGCAGATTCCCGGCGCATGCGGATTCTGGATTCCGGGCTCGCGCGCTCGTGCGCGCGCCCCGGAATGACGATTAGTTGGTGCCGCCTTCTCCTTCGCCACGTCCTTGGCCCAGGTATCGCGCAGGCCGATGGTGCGGTTGAACACCAGCCGCTCGCGGCCGCGAATCCGGATCGAGGCAAAAATAGCCATTGCGCTCGAACTGCACCGGCACCTCGGGCTTGGCGTCGGCGAGCGCCGGCTCGAGCCGAGCCTCGATCACTTCCAGCGAATTCGGATTGAGATCGGCGGTGAAGCCCTCCCCGCCGCTCGGATCGGGCTTGGTGAACAGCGGATTGTACAGCCGCACCTCGGCGGCGATCGCATGCGCGGCCGATACCCAATGGATGGTCGCCTTCACCTTGCGGCCGTCCGGCGCGTTGCCGCCCTTGGTCGCGGGATCGTAGGTGCAGCGCAGTTCGACCACGTCGCCTGTCGCGTTCTTCACCACCTCGCGGCAGGTGATGAAATAGGCGTAGCGCAGCCGCACCTCCATGCCGGGCGACAGCCGATAGAATTTTTTCGGCGGGTTCTCCATGAAGTCGTCGCGTTCGATAAACAGCTCGCGGCCGAATTTGATCTTGCGCGCGCCCGCCGCCGGATCGTCGGGGTGATTGACCGCATCCAATTCCTCGACCTGCCCTTCCGGATAATTCTCGATCGTCACCTTGAGCGGCTTGAGCACCGCCATCCGCCGCAAGGCGGTTCTGTTGAGCGCCTCGCGCACCGAGAATTCGAACATGCCGACATCGACCAGGCTGTTGGCCTTGGCCACACCGATGCGCTTGACGAAATCGCGGATCGCTTCCGGCGGCACCCCGCGCCGGCGCAAGCCGGCGAGCGTCGGCATGCGCGGATCGTCCCAGCCCTTCACATGGCCGCCGCGCACCAGCTCGGTGAGCACGCGCTTGGACAACACCGTGTAGGTGAGATTGAGGCGCGCGAATTCGTACTGATGCGGCCGCGCCGGCACGTCGAGATTGGCGATGAACCAGTCGTAGAGCGGCCGGTGGTCCTCGAATTCGAGCGTGCAGATCGAATGGGTGATGCCCTCGATGGCGTCGGACTGGCCATGCGCGAAGTCGTAGCTCGGATAGATTTTCCAGGCTGTGCCGGTGCGCGGATGCGGCGCGTTGAGGATGCGGTAGAGCACCGGATCGCGCAGGTTGATGTTGCCCGAGGCCATGTCGATCTTGGCGCGCAGCACGCGCGCGCCGTTGGCGAATTCGCCGGCCCGCATGCGGCGGAACAGGTCGAGGTTCTCCTCCACGCGCGCGGTCGCGGAACGGGCTGTTCTTGCCCGGTTCGGTCAAGGTGCCGCGGTTATGCCGGATCTCGTCCTGGCTCTGATCGTCCACATAGGCCTTGCCGGCGCGGATCAGGTCCTCGGCCCAGCCGTACAGCCGCTCGAAATAGTCGGAGGCGTGATAGAGGTGCTTGCCCCAATCGAAGCCGAGCCAGCGCACGTCGCGCTCGATGGCGTCGATATATTCCTGCTCTTCCTTGGTCGGATTGGTGTCGTCGAAACGCAGATGGCAGCGCCCGCCGAACTCGTCAGCCACGCTGAAGTTCAAGGCGATCGACTTGGCGTGGCCGATATGCAGATAGCCGTTCGGCTCGGGCGGAAAGCGGGTGACCACCGCCTTGACGCGGCCGGCATCGAGATCGGCCTGCACGATGTCGCGGATGAAGTCGCGGCCGGCCTCGGCCGGCGCCGGATTGCCGCTTGCTTTTTCGTCCGTGGCCATGCTTCCTCGATTTCAGGTCCGACACTATGATGCCGCCGTCAACCGGCCGGCGGCCTATGCCATGACGTGGCGTGCGGCTCAATGTCAATTGCGCTGACACCTTTCCCCGCAACTGTGGTAGACGGCGCGCGATGAGCGAGCCCGTCGTCACCCGCTTTGCGCCGTCCCCCACCGGCTTTCTCCATATCGGCGGCGGCCGCACCGCGCTGTTCAACTGGCTCTATGCGCGCCGGCATGGCGGCAAGATGCTGCTGCGCATCGAGGACACCGACCGCGAGCGCTCGACCGCCGCGGCCATCGCCGCCATCATCGACGGGCTCACCTGGCTCGAGCTTTCCTGGGACGGCGAGATCGTGTTCCAGTTTTCGCGCGCGGCGCGCCACCGCCAGATCGCCGAGCAACTGCTGGCCGCCGGCAAGGCCTACCGCTGCTACGCCAGCCCGGAGGAACTCACCGAGATGCGCGAGGCGGCCCGCCGCGAGGGCCGCTCCAAGCTCTATGACGGGCGCTGGCGCGACCGCGACCCTTCCGAGGCGCCGCCCGGGGTCAAGCCGGTGATCCGCCTGCGCGCTCCGCTCACCGGCGAGACCGTGATCGAGGACCAGGTGCAGGGCCGCGTGGTCTGGCAGAATTCCGATCTCGACGACCTGGTGCTGCTGCGTTCGGACGGCACGCCCACCTACATGCTGGCGGTGGTGGTGGACGACCACGACATGAACGTCACCCACATCATCCGCGGCGACGACCACCTGACCAATGGCGCCCGGCAAAAACATATCTACGAGGCGCTCGGGTGGAATGTGCCGATCATGGCGCACATCCCGCTGATCCACGGGCCGGACGGCTCCAAATTGTCCAAGCGCCATGGCGCGCTCGGCGTCGATGCCTACCGGGCTATGGGTTATCTGCCGGCGGCGATGCGAAACTACCTGGTGCGCCTCGGTTGGGCGCATGGCGATCAGGAGATCTTCAGCACCGAGGAGATGATCGCCGCGTTCGATTTGGCCGCCATCGGCCGCTCGCCGGCGCGCTTCGATTTCGCCAAGCTGGAAAGCCTCAACGGCCACTACATCCGGGGCAGCGCCGATGCCGATCTGATCGCCGCGCTGGAGGGGCTGCTGCCGCATATCGCCGGCGGCCAGGAACTCGCCAGCAAAATGACGCCGGCCCTGCGGGCCAAGCTGCTCACGGCCATGCCGGCCTTGAAGGAGCGCGCTAAGACTTTAGTCGAATTATTTGATTCAACACGGTTTCTATGGGCAAGCCGCCCACTCGATATCACCGACCAGGCCAAAGGCCTGCTCACGGCCGAGACCAAGTCCGTGACGGCCGCGCTGCTGCCGGAGCTGGCGGCGATCGTCGAATGGACCCCGCCGGCAATCGAAACCGTCGTGCGCGGCTTCGCCGAGCGCTCCGGCCTCAAGCTCGGCGCGGTGGCGCAACCGCTGCGCGCCGCGCTCACCGGGCGCACCACATCGCCGCCGATCTTCGACGTCCTGGCCGTGCTGGGCAAGGACGAGAGCCTGGCCCGCCTGCGGGATCAGATCGGCTAAACTGCATTGTGGGTATTCCGCGCCCGCGCCGCGGCGGCTTGACTTATGTCTAAACGGCGGGCCGCAAGTTGCTCTATCTTGCAGCGCACACAAGGATGGAGTACCCAAAATGCGGCCGGAACCCGCTCGCCATGCCCGGCGTCTCGGCTCCCGGCCATAGGTTTCCACCCGCACCGCTCGCCGCCAAATCGAGGGCTCGACCATGGACGCCAAGACGGACGCCAAGAAGAAATCCGGCACCATCACCGTTGGCAACAAGAACTGGGATTTCCCGGTCTACGACGGCAGCATCGGACCGGAGGTGCTCGACATCTCCAAGTTCTACAACGAAAGCGGCCTGTTCACCTACGACCCCGGCTTCACCTCGACGGCAAGCTGCGAGTCCAAGATTACCTACATCGACGGCGACCAGGGCGTCCTGCTCTACCGCGGCTATCCGATCGAGCAACTCGCCGAGCACGGCGACTTCCTGGAGACCTGCTACCTGCTGCTTTACGGCGAACTGCCGACGCCGCAGCAGAAGGCCGATTTCGACTATCGCGTCACGCGCCACACCATGGTGCATGAGCAGATGGCCCGGTTTTTCCAGGGCTTCCGGCGCGACGCGCATCCGATGGCGGTGATGACCGGCTCGATCGGCGCGCTGTCGGCGTTCTATCACGACTCCACCGACATCTCCGATCCGCACCAGCGCATGATCGCCTCGCTCCGCATGATCGCGAAGGTGCCGACGCTGGCCGCCATGGCTTACAAATATTCGATCGGCCAGCCGTTCGTGTATCCGAAAAACGATCTCGACTATGCGTCCAATTTCCTGCGCATGTGCTACGCGGTGCCGGCCGAGGACTACAAGCCGAACCCGGTGCTGGCGCGCGCCATGGACCGCATCTTCATCCTGCACGCCGACCACGAGCAGAACGCCTCGACCTCGACGGTGCGGCTGGCCGGCTCATCCGGCGCCAATCCGTTCGCCTGCATCGCCGCCGGCTGCGCCTGCCTGTGGGGTCCCGCGCATGGCGGCGCCAACGAGGCGGCGCTCAACATGCTGCGCGAGATCGGTTCGGTCTCCCGCATTCCGGAATTCATCAAGCGCGCCAAGGACAAGAACGATTCCTACCGGCTGATGGGCTTCGGCCATCGCGTCTACAAGAACTACGACCCGCGCGCCAAGATCATGCAGAAGACCTGCCATGAGGTGCTGACCGAACTCGGCATCAAGGACGATCCGCTGCTCGACGTCGCCATGGAGCTGGAGAAGATCGCGCTGCATGACGACTATTTCGTCGAGAAGAAGCTTTATCCGAACATCGACTTCTATTCGGGCATCACGCTCAAGGCGATGGGCTTCCCCACCACCATGTTCACCGTGCTGTTCGCGGTCGCGCGCACGGTCGGCTGGATCGCGCAGTGGAAGGAAATGATCGAGGATCCGAAGCAGAAGATCGGCCGCCCGCGCCAGCTCTACACCGGCGCCACGACGCGCGATTACGTGCCGATCTCGCGGCGCAAGTAAGCGCTATCGGATTGTTTCGACCGGATGGGGCGGCGTTCAGCCGCCCTTTCCGTTTCCGCTCTTGCCGTTGAGCTTCGGCGCTTTGGCGCCGTCATAGGCCCACTGCACATAGACGCCGGCCCAGGTGAAGCCGCCGCCGAAGGCGGCGAGCAGCAGGCGATTGCCCGCCTTGAGCTTGGCTTCGTAGTCCCACAGGCAGAGCGGGATCGTGGCATTGGTGGTGTTGCCGTATTTGTGGATGGTCACCATCACCTTGTCCATCGGCAGGCGCATGCGCTCGGCGGTCGAACTCGATGATGCGTTTGTTGGCCTGGTGCGGCACCAGCCAATCGATCATGTCGGCGCGCAGATTGTTGCGCGCCATGATTTCGGCCGCCACTTCCGCCATGCGGGCGATGGCGAACTTGTAGACCGCGGCGCCTTCCTGGTGGACGTAGTGCAGACGCTTGGCGACCGTCTCCGGGCTCGCCGGCATGCGGCTGCCGCCGGCCTTCTGATGCAGATGGATCATGCCGGCGCCGTCGGAGCGGATCAGCGTGTCCATGATGCCGTAACCGTTTTCGTTCGGCTCCAGCAGCACGGCGCCGGCGCCGTCGCCGAACAGGACGCAGGTGGCGCGGTCCCGATAGTCGATGATCGACGACATCTTGTCGGCGCCGACCACCACCACCTTGCGCGCGGTGCCGTTGGCGATGAATTGCGCGGCGATGGTGAGCGAATAGAGAAAACCCGAACAGGCCGCCTGTACGTCGAAACTGCCGATATTCTTCACGCCGACCATGTCGCAGATCAGATTGGCGGTGGACGGAAACTGCATGTCCGGCGTGGTGGTGGCGCAGATCAGCAGGTCGATGTCCTCCGGCTTGGTACCGGTCTTCTGCAACAGGCCGCGCACCGCTTCCGCCGCCATGTGCGAGGTGCCAAGGCCCTCGCCCTTCAGAATATGGCGTTCCTTGATGCCGGTGCGCTCGGTGATCCAGGCGTCGCTGGTGTCCACCATGCGCGCCAGTTCGGCATTGGTGAGCAGGTCCGGCGGCACGTAGCCGTGGACGGCGGTGATCGCGGCGCGGGTCGGAATGGTCAAAGGCGATGAGTCCAGTTAACGGCCGTTGGGCATAAACCGATCGGGCCAAGCGAGGCAAACTACGCTGTTGGCGGGGCGGATGCCACTGTTTCGCGTTCCGGTTGGTTAAGCCTGTTGGCGCAATCCAGCACCACGGCCGCGGCCCGGTCGCTGGGCAACGCCTTGCCGATTTCCATGATGCCATCAAGCCGGGAAAACGCCCCGATCTGCCGGCGGCGCTCGGCGGTATCGCTCAATAGCGGCAGCAAGGCGGCGGCCAGCCGCTCGGGTGTAACGGCGCGCTGCAGAAGCTCCGGCACCACGATCTCGCCCAGAACCAGGTTGGCCAGGATAACGCTGGGAACCTTGATCAGCAGGCGGGCCAGCAATTCCTCCAACAGCGGCACCTTGTAGGCGGCCACCATCGGGATGCCGGCGAGCGCCAGTTCGAGAGTCGAGGTGCCGGACTTGGCGATCGCGGCCCGCGCCGTGCGAAAGGCCGCGTCCTTTTGGTCCGGGTCCGTCACCACCCGCGCCGGGATGCGCCAGGACGTCACCGCCGCCTGCACCGCATCGGCAAGCCGCGGCACCGCGGGCACCACCACCTCCAGCGGCCCGACGCGTTCGGCCACCAGCGCCGCCGCCGCGCCGAACACGCCCGCCATCCGGCGGATTTCGCTGGCGCGGCTGCCCGGCAGCACCAGCAACAGCGGCGGATCGGCGAGGCGCCGGCGCGCCTCCTCTGCGCTTGGGCGCAAGCTCGCGACCCGTTCGCTCAGGGGATGGCCGACATAGGTGCAGGCGGGCCCGCCCAACTGCCGCATCACCGCCGGCTCGAACGGCAGCAAAGCCAGCACATGATCGACGTAAGCCCGCATCGCGCGCGCGCGGCCCGGCCGCCAGGCCCACACCGACGGGCACACATAGTCGACGATCGGGATCGCCGGCCTGCGGGCGCGCACGCGCCGCGCCACGCGATGGGTGAATTCCGGACTGTCGATGATGACCAGAACATCCGGCTGAGCGGCGATGACGGCGTCGGCGGTCTCACGAATGCGCGCCACGATTTTCGGCAGGCTTGCCGGGATGGCGGCAAAACCGATGATCGCCAGATCGCCGAGCGGAAACAGGCTCGGCACACCCGCTTGCGCCATATGGGGGCCGCCGACGCCGGAAAACCGCGCGCGGCCTTGGCTGCGTTGCCTGAGCGCGGCGATCAGCGCGGCGCCGAGCCGGTCGCCGGAATCTTCCCCGGCCACCAGAAAGATATGGGGGCCCGGCGCCGAAGCGTGGCTCATCGCTCAGCCCCGGCCGGCATGCCGACGACGAAAATATTGGCGCGGTCGGCCGCGGCGGCCAGCGCCACGGGTTCGGCGATAATCGTCGCGCCGGCGATCACGGCAATGCCGGCAAGCCCCGCGCGCACCACCCCGTCGACGGTCTGCGGACCGATCGACGGCAGATCGAAGCGTTTGTCTTGCCCGCGCTTGGGCGCCTTCACCAGCACACCGCCGCCGGCGGGCGCGCGCAGGCGGCCGCTGGCCCGCATTTCGGCGACGCGGGCGAGCATCGCATCGGTCCCTTCCGCCGCCTCCACCGCCAGCACATGCTTGCCGGCCACCACCACCGCCTGCCCAACGTCGTAGGGTCCGGCGGCCCGCAGATAGTCCAGCCCCAAGGCGATATCGAAGCGGTCGCGCTCCGCAGGCTGGACGCGGCCGAGCGTAGCTTCCGGCATCAGGATTTCCGGCGCCACTTCGTGCGCGCCGAGCAAGCGGAAACCTTCCTGTTCGAACAGACGTCCAATGCTCGACAGCAGATGGTCATCGCCGCCGCGAAACGCCGCGGCGATGCGCGGCATCATCATGAGCGTCTTGAGGTCGGGCCTGATCTGCCACAGCGCCGGCCGCACCAGCGATCCGATGAACACCAAATCGCGACAACCGGCGGCGCGCGCCAACTTGGCGAATTTCCGGCTCTGTCCAAGATACAGCCAATGATGCGGCCGCCCGGCGAAATCGGCCGGATTGGCGGCGCCATGCAGCGGAAACAGCAAAACGCCGCGCCCGCGCGCCGCGACATAATCCGCCACCGCCAAGGGCAGGCTGCCGCCGCCGCAAATCAGCGCGAGCGGAGCTGCCTGGCTCAAGTCGGGTGCGGCGGTCATGCATCCTCTGTGAGCTTGCCGGCCTCGCCGCGTTTGCCGGCCATGGTCAGCGGCCGCTTGCCGGCGCGAATGAAGGCGATCAGCTTCGCCACCAGCGCGTCCCCGCTATAGTCGACGGCGGCGCGCTCGAGCCGGGCGCGAAATTCACCGTCACCGAAAAACAGCGCCCGATAGGCTGTGCGATAGCGCTGGATCTCGGCCTTGCTCAATCCGCGCCGGCGCATGCCGATGACGTTCAGCCCCACCAGATCGGCGAGCGGACCCTGCACCGTGCCCCAAGGGATCACGTCGGCCCGAACGCCGCTCAAGCCCACGATCATGGCGCCCTCGCCGATGCGCACGAATTGGCGCACCGCCACGCCGCCGCCGAACACCACGTGGTCGCCGACGCTGACGTGACCCGCCAGCAAGACGTTGTTGGCGACCACGATGTTGCTGCCGACTTTGCAATCGTGCCCGACATGCGCGCCGACCATGAAAAAACAGCGCTCGCCAATCTCGGTGATGCCGCCGCCGTCCTCGGTGCCGATGTTCATGGTGACATTTTCACGGATATCGCAATCGGCGCCGACCACGAGCCGGGTCGCGCCGCCGCGATAGTGCACCGACTGCGGCGGCGAACCGAGCGAGGCGAAGGGATGGATGACGGTGCGCGGGCCGATCGTGGTGTGGCCGGTGAGGTTCACATGCGCGAGCAGCCGGCAGCCTTCGCCGACCGTCACATGCGGGCCGATGGTGCAATACGGGCCGATCGTAACATTGGGTCCGATCGCCGCCGTGGCCTCGATCCGCGCCGAGGGATCGATCATGCCTGCGCTCATGCGTCGGAAAGCATGGCGCCGACCTTCGCTTCGGCAACGATCTGACCGCGGACTTTGGCCTCGCCGCGATACCACCACATGGTCCGGCGCTGCGCCAACTTTGTCATGTGGTACTCGATGGTGTCGCCCGGCAACACCGGCCGGCGGAATTTCGCATTGTCGATGGTGAGGAAATAGACCGACTTCGGCCGGGTCACATAGGTCTTCGCGATGCAAAGCACGCCGGCCGTCTGCGCCATGCCTTCGATCATCAATACGCCGGGAAATACCGGATTGCCGGGAAAATGCCCCTGGAAATGCGGCTCGTTGAAGGTGACGTTCTTGATGCCGATGGCAAAGTCGTCGCCGCGCATGTCGATCACCCGGTCGACCATGAGAAACGGATAGCGATGCGGCAGCATCTTGAGCACCGTGGCGATGTCGGCCGCTTCCAGTGTTGTCACCGCTTTGTCCATGGCACTCATCTCACTCGTCCGCCGCCGTTTCGGCGCCGCCATTGCTGCGCGCCATTCTCGCGAGCACAGTCAGTTCACGGAACCACAACTTTATCGGCTTGGCCGGTGTCCCGCCCCAACGCGCACCCGGCGGAACATCGGCATGGACAGTGCTTGCGCCGGCAAGCTGCGCGCCTTCGCCGATCGTCACATGGTCGCTCACACCGACGCTCCCGCCCAGCACAACGAAATCCTCGAGCGTCGAGCTGCCGGAGATTCCGGATTGCGCCGCAATGACACAGCACCGACCGATGCTGACATTGTGGCCTACCTGGACCAAGTTGTCGATCTTGCTGCCCTCGCCGATCACGGTGTCTCGAATGGCGCCCCGGTCGATGGTGGCGCCGGCGCCGATCTCGACATCGTCCTGGATGATGACGCGCCCGACCTGCGGGATTTTGACGTGTCCGCTGCCGCCCATCACGAAGCCGAAGCCATCCTGGCCGATTTTGCAGCCGGTATGGATGACGACCCGGTCGCCGATCAGCGCATCGGTAATCACGGACCCAGCACCGATGGAGCAATCCCGCCCGATCCGCACCTCGGCTCCGATCACGGCCGTCGCCCCGATCACGGTGCCGCCGCCAATCTCGGCCCGCGGTCCGATCACCGCGCCCGGCTCGACGCTGGCGCCGCTTTCCAGCCGTGCGCTCGGATGCACATGGGCGCCGGCCACCGCGCCCGGCTCGGCAAGCGAAGACGGCCGTAGCGCATGCGGAAATAGCGCGCGCGCCACCGCAATGAAGGCGTGATAGGGCTCGGGCACGACAAAGGCCGGCACATTTGGCGGCAGATGCTTGGCGAGTGCCGCCGTCGTGAAGCAGGCGCCGGCGTGGGTCGCGCCCGCGGTTGCGGCGTAGTTCTTGTTGTCGAGAAAACTCACCGCATTCGGCGCCGCGCGATCAAGCGGAGCGATGTCGGCGATGCGGCACGCAGCCAGCGGCGCCGGCGGCGGCTCGGCGCCGGTCAAGGCGGCGATCTCAGCAAGCGTGAGACCTCGCGTGTGTCGTAAGAATACCGGCTCGCTCATACCGCCAGCGCCGTGCCGTCAAGCGCGGTCAAGATTAGAACTTCGTGCCGCCGCTGAAGCGGAAGATCTGCGTACGGTCGTAGCTCTCTTTGGTCACCGGGTAAGCAAAATCGAAGCGTAGCGGTCCCAGCGGCGAATCCCAGATGAAGCCGACGCCGATCGACGATCGCACCGCGTTGGAATCGGCGACTTGCAACGTTTCGCCGGTCGCGGTCCAAGTGGTTGGGCCCTTGTAGTTCCACAGCGAACCGGCATCGACAAAGGCGGCAAACTTGATGCCGACCTCCTTGGGCAGGAAGTAGAGCGGGGTTTGCGCTTCGACGCTCGCGCCCCAGTACAGGGAGCCGCCGAGCGCATCGTTGGTGGTCTTCGGCGTCAGGTCGCGTGGACCAATGCCGGCCGGCGCGAAGCCGCGCACCAGGTTCGGGCCCATCTGGAATTGATCCAGCATGCGCAAATCCTTGCCGCCCCAGGCGCCAAGGTGGCCGCCCTGCAGCTTGACCACGGCAACCACGTCCGGGAAGACTTCGTAGTAGTTGCGCGCTTCCACGCTCGAACGGACGAAATTCACGTCGCCGCCGACGCCCGCCATATCCTGTTTCAATTCGGCATAGAGACCGCTGGTCGGCGACTTGTTGTTGTCGAGGGTGTTATAGGCCAGCGAGTAACCGACCAATGACACCAGGACAGCGCCATTCGCCAGTTCCTTGCGGATCGGGAGCGAAGCCTCGCCGTCCGCGAAACACTCGTCTACACCCGCCACCACGTGACCGGGAGCGTGAACGACGTATCCATCCGGCAGCGTAGAGAACATCGGCGTTATAGATGATATGCAGTTATTGTACTGATCCGGAAGCGTGATTTTCTGCTGGTAAATCGAATAGTGCGGCTGAAACGCGAGTTCTTCAGACAGCGCGAAGCCGAGGCGCAAATTGGTCCCGATCGATTGCGTATTGTAGGAAACATATGACGTCGCCAGGGACTGCCGCGCGAAAAGGTCGATTCCGCCGGCCATGCGGTAGCCGAGCAGATAGGGCTCGACAAACGACAGGTCGAAGCCGCGCGTATACTGACCGAAGCTCACCGCTACCTTGCCGAACTGGCCGCGGCCCATGAGGTTGCGGTCGGCGACGCTGACTTCGCCGATAAAACCGTCGGCAGTCGAGTAGCCGCCCGAGACGGAAAACTCGCCGGTTGGCATTTCATCGATATCGACATTGACGACAACCCGATCGGGCGCCGAACCGGGCTCGTTGGTGATCTTGACCGTTTTGAAAAAGCCCAGATTCTTCAGCCGCCGCTCGGCGCGGTCGATCAGCGCGCGGTTATAGGCATCGCCTTCGCCGATATCGAATTCGCGGCGGATCACGTAGTCGCGGGTACGGGTATTGCCGCGAATGTTGATGCGCTCGATATAGGCGCGGGTGCCTTCCTCGACCACGAACGTAAGATTGATGAGTTTCCTCGCTACGTCGCGGTCGCCGCGCGGACGCACATTGGCAAAAGCGAAGCCGCGCTTGGCCGCTTCAATCGTCATCAACTCGACGCTCTTCTCGACCAGATCGGCGTTGTAAACGTCCCCCGAAGCGAGCCTGAGCCTGTTGCGCAACGATTGCGGATCGATTGCGTGCACATTCGAGACCACATCAACGGTGCCGATGTGATATTTCGGACCCTCGTCGATCGTGTAAGTGATGATGAATCCGGCTCCCCGCTTGCCCCGAATCGGCGTCAATTGCCATTTCCCGTTCGGCGCCACAGGCGGCTCATATTCGCCTACCGCCGAGACGACGCGCACGTCCGCGTAGCCGTGCTTGAGATAAAAGCGGCGCAACAAGTCGCGGTCGGCTTCCACGCGATCCGGATCGTAGATGTCGCTGCTTTGCAGGAAGCTGACCCAATTGCTCTCGGAAGTCTTGATCACGTCCTTCAAGCGGCCATCCGAGAACGCATGCGCGCCTACGAAACGAATACCGCGCACGCCGGTTTTTCCGCCTTCGGTGATCTCGAATACAAGATCGACGCGGTTGTTCGGCAACTCGATGATCTTCGGGTCGACGCGGACGTCGAAGAGGCCGGTGCGGTGATAAATCTCGATGATGCGTTGAACGTCGGCCTGCACGGTCGGCCGCGACAATGTCCCGCGCGGCTTCGACTGAATTTCGGCGGTGAGTTGTTCGTCCTTGGCCTTCGAATTGCCCTCGAAGGCGATGCGATTGATCACCGGGTTCTCGACCACCGTGACCACCAGCCGGCCGCCCGAATTATCGATGTGGACGTCCTGGAATAGACCGGTGGCGTAAAGCGCCTTGATGGCGGCGTCGATCTGGGCCGGACCAAGCTGGCCGCCGGGGCCGGGCTTGAAATAGGAACGGACGGTCTCGGCCTCGACCCGGCGATTGCCCTCGACAACGATCGAATTAGCGGCCTGCGCGAACGCAGCGCCCGAGGTCGCCACGCCCACGATTCCGGTCCCGACAGGGATTGCCCCGAGGACAACACAGCAAAGGGCCAGCCCCCGCAAAACCCGCACAACAAGTCCCATGCGCTGAGCGCCTTTTTTTCGATCCTCGCGTCCGCCCCCGCTCCGGATTCGACAGACTGTCGGGCTAGCTTTTGCCAGCGTTGTACAGCGTTTTAAAGGCACTGCAAACGAACTTCCCAGCACAACTATCCCTTTCCCCTCAAAAAGTTGCCGGGAGGCAACGCTTAAGAGGTAGCGAGGTGGAGAATGTCGTTAAAGGTCGCAAATATCATCAGCATGACGACGATCGCCAAGCCGATCCGGAAGCCCACCTCTTGGGCGCGCTCGGAAAGCGGGCGGCCCCGCGCAGCCTCGATTCCGTAGAACAAAAGGTGACCGCCGTCGAGCAGGGGGATTGGGAATAAATTCAAAAGCCCGATTGAAATCGACAAAACCGCCGTCAGATGGATGAGCGCGACAAAACCGGCCGACGCCACCTGGCCGGAAACCTGGGCAATGCGGATCGGCCCACCGAGCTGATCGGCGGCTTCCCGTCCGGTAAAAACCCCGCCGATATAGGCCAGGGTGCGGTCGACCACGAACCAGGTCTCCTCCACCCCCATGACCACGGCCCGCAACGGCCCGACCTTCTGCGTCTTGATGTCGCCGGGCGCCATGGAGCGGCTGATGCCGAGCACCCCGAGCCGGTGCACATTGCCGAAATTATCCTTGAGCTCCCGAAGCTGCGGCGTCGCTTTGAGCGTGACATGCACGCCGCCGCGCTCGACCTCGATATTGAGCGGCTCGCCGGCGCTCACGCTGACAATGCGCTGCATGTCGGCGAAACTGTCGATCTTGCTGCCATCGATGGCCACCACCAGGTCGCCCGGCTGGAAACCGGCGGCCTGGGCGGCGCTGGTCGGCTGGACCGTGTCGACGCGGGCGCTGGTGGTCTGCTTGCCGACGATCATGAAAACGCCGGCGAAAATGGCGATCGCCAGCACGAAATTCGCGATCGGGCCGGCCGCCACCACCGCAGCGCGCGGGCCGACCGGCTTGTGCACAAAGCTGACGGCCTTTTCGGCCTCGCTCATGGCGGCAGCGGCCTCATGATCGGGCACGCTCGCCGCATTGTCGTCGCCGAAGAATTTCACATAGCCGCCGAGCGGGACCGCGGAGATCTTCCAGCGCGTGCCATAACGGTCATAGAAGCCGACGATTTCGGGCCCGAAACCAATCGAGAACACCAGCACCTTGATGCCGCACCAGCGGGCCACCAGGAAATGGCCAAGCTCATGAAAAAACACAACAATTGTCAGCACAAACAGGAACGGCACCAGATAGCCAACGAGGCCGCCGCCGAATGCGCCCAAGCTCCCCATAATGTCGATACCCATCGCACCCTCGTCCCGCCGCTTGGCGCCCTTATCGTAATGGAAACCTTACTAGGATGACTTTACGGCAATTTCGGGCAAGAGGGCCAAAGCAATACTTCTCGCAGTATGGTCAATGGCGAGGGCGGCATCAATTCCGGCCGGTTCCGCCAAAAGCCCGCGCCGGGCGGCCTCCTCCAGCGTCGCTTCGACCAGGGCGTAATTGTGGAAAAGCCGATTCGGCCGCCGATGAACTCGCCGACGGCGATCTCGTTGGCCGCATTGAGCACGGTCGGCGCCGCGCCGCCGACCGCCATGGCTTGCCGCGCCAGCGCGAGAGCCGGAAATCGCGCGAGATCGGGAGCTTCGAAGGTCAATTCGCGCACCTGCGCCAGATCAAGCCGCGGCGCCGGCCCGTCGAGCCGCCGCGGCCACGCCAGGCAATGGGCGATCGGAATTCGCATGTCGGGTGAACCGAGCTGCGCCACGACCGAGCCGTCGCGGTATTCGACCAGCCCATGCACCACCGACTGCGGATGCACCAGCACGTCGATCTCATCCGGCTTGAGCGCAAACAGATGGTGGGCCTCGATCAGCTCAAGGCCCTTGTTCATCAGGCTGGCCGAATCGACGGTGATTTTCGGGCCCATCGACCAGTTGGGATGACGCAGCGCCTGTTCCGGTGTCGCCGCCTTGATGGCCTCCAGCGACCAGGTGCGGAACGGGCCGCCGGAGGCGGTGAGGATCACCCGCTTGACGTCGGCGCGCGCGCCGGCGCCGAGCGCCTGGAAGATGGCATTGTGCTCGGAATCGACCGGCAGCAGGGTGGCGCCGGCGCTCGCCGCGCGGCGCATGAACAAGGCACCGGCGCAAACCAGGCATTCCTTGTTGGCGAGCGCGACGGTGGCGCCGCGTTCGATCGCCGCCAGTGTCGGTTTCAGGCCGATCGAGCCGCTGATCGCCGCCATCACCCAGTCGGCCGGACGGCGCGCCGCCTCGAGCAGAGCGGCCTCGCCCGCCGCCGCCTCGATGCCGGAGCCGGCCAAGGCGTCTTTCAGTTCGTCGTAAGCGGCCGGGTCGGCGACCACGGCAAACTGCGCAGCGACCTCGCGCGCGATCTTCGCCAGCGCCGCCGCGTTGCGGCGGGCGCTGACGGCCTCGACGCGATAAAGCTCGCGATTCCGCTTGATCAGATCGATGGTGCTGGCGCCGATCGAACCGGTGGCGCCGAGAATGGTGACGCTGCGCACCGCCGCGGCCGGCAGCGGTTTCGCGCGGGCAAGGCCGGGTGCGGTCATGCCCTCACCACACCAGCAGTCCGCGCGCGGGCGCATCGAAGCCGCCGCGCAGCAATCCGATCAGGCAGCCGACAAGGGCCGCGGCCCAAAAACCGTCGAGCCTGTCCATCACGCCGCCATGGCCAGGAATGAGATGGCTGGCATCCTTGGCGCCGAACTGGCGCTTGACCCAGGACTTCCAGCAGATCGCCGAGCTGCGCCACCACCGACAGCAGCAGCGCGATGATCGCAATCGCGGTCCGCTCGAACGATCCAAAAAATCCCGCGACCAGAACGGCGACGATCATCGCGCCGAGCGCACCGGCAATCGCGCCGGACCAGGTTTTCTTCGGGCTGATCGCCGGCAGCAATTTCGGACCGCCAAAGGCGCGGCCGGCGAAATATCCCAGAACGTCGGTCGTCCACACCACCGCAAACAACAGAACCAGCGCGACAAATCCGTCGACGTCATCGGCGCGCAGCAGCATCGGCGCCAGCAGCATGGTGCCGGCATAGCCGATGCCGGCGGTGACCCACAGCCGCCGCTCGCGCGGCGCGAAAATCAAGGCGGCGAGCGCGCCCAAGCCGATCAGCAATATTGCGGTGATCGGACGGCCGAGCCAGGCGACCAGCGCCGCCACGGCAATCGCGCTGGCGCACGAAGACAACATCACGCGGTGGTTCTGCCCGGCGACCAGCGTCGTCCATTCCCACAATACGGCGATAGCGGCGACGCCCCAAAACAGCGCGAAAGGCCAACCGCCGAGATAGGCGGTCAGCAACGCCAGCGGTACCAGCACGACCGCCGAAGCGATGCGCAACGCGAGATTGTTCGTTGCCGCCGCCATGGGCCCGCCGGTATCGCCCGGTCCGGAAATGGGGTTGGCTTCGGTCACGGGTTCAGGATCCGGTCTTCGCGACCAGGCCGCCGAACCGACGCTCGCGCTGCTGGTACTCGCGGATCGCGGCTTCGAGCGCGGCGCGGTCGAAATCGGGCCAATAGGTCGGCACGAACACCAGTTCGCTATAGGCCGCTTGCCAGAGCAGGAAATTCGACAGCCGCTGCTCGCCGCTGGTACGGATGATGAGATCGGGATCGGGGATATCCGGCGCATCGAGAAACGCGCCGACCGTCTCCATGGTGACGTCGGCGGGCTTGAGGCGCCCCTGCGCCACATCCTCGGCAATGCGGCGCGCCGCGCGCGTGATCTCCTGGCGCGCGCCGTAGTTGAAGGCCACCACCAACGTGAGGCCGTCGTTATCCTTGGTGAGCTCTTCCGCCTCCAACAGCAGCGGACCAATATCGGGATCCAGCCCGTTGCGCTCGCCGATCACGCGCACGCGCACGCCGCTACGGTGCAGTTCGGCGAGGTCGTTGCGCACAAAACGGCGCAACAGACCCATCAATTCGCCGACCTCGTTGGCGGGCCGCGTCCAGTTTTCCGCGCTGAAGGAAAAAATGGTGATGAATTTGATGCCGATCGCGCCGGCCGCGCGGATCGTTCGCCGCAGCGCCTCGACACCGCGCCGGTGCCCTTCGGCGCGCGGCAGTCCGCGCGCCGCCGCCCAGCGGCCGTTGCCATCCATGATGATGGCGACGTGGCGCGGCGCCTCCTCGAACGGCGGCGCGATGCTCTGTGGAAGCTCTGCCTCGGGCATGTATTTTGAGCCGTATCGTTCTTGTCGAATCAGAATCCTGGCCTAACATTTTTCCTTGCGCATGATCTCATCCGAAAACCGCTCGCCAGCCCCGAGCGGTTCGAGGACAGACTTATCGAGATCAGGCGCGCGACCTCAAACCGTGAGGATCTCCTTTTCCTTCGCCGCCAGCATATGGTCGATCTCGGTGATTCCGGAATCGGTCGCCTTCTGAATATCGCCGGAAAAGCGGTCGTGGTCGTCCTTGCTGATCTTGTGATCCTTTTCCAGCTTCTTGATCGCGTCCATGGCGTCGCGGCGCACGTGGCGCACCGCCACGCGCGCGGTCTCGGCATATTTGTGCGCGATCTTGACCAATTCCTTGCGCCGCTCCTCGTTGAGTTCGGGGATGCGCAGCCGCAGCACCTGCCCTTCGGTCGCCGGCGATAGGCCGAGATTCGAATTGACGATCGCCTTTTCCACCGCATGCACCAGCGAACGGTCCCAGACATTGACCGCGATCAGCCGCGGCTCCGGCACGCTGACGCTTGCCACCTGATTGAGCGGCATCTCGGCGCCGTAGGCGTCGACCATGACCGGATCGAGCATGTGGGTGGAGGCCCGGCCGGTGCGCAGGCCGGACAATTCCGTCTTGAGCACGGCGCTGGCGCCCTGCATGCGGCGCTTGGTTTCGTTGATATCGTACGTTGCGTTTGTCATGGCGATCCCCCGAACACGATGCCGCCGGTTAAACGCGGGTCGGCCTAGCCAATCACCGTCGAGCGTCCTTTGCCCCGCAAAACGGCCTCGATGGCGCCTTTCTCGGCGATCGAGAACACAATGATAGGCATGTGGTTTTCCCGGGCAAGCGCGAAGGCGGTGGAATCCATCACTCGCAGGTCCTTCTCGATCGCTTCCTGGTGGCTGAGCTTGTCGTAGCGCTTGGCCTTCGGATCTTTCTTGGGGTCGGCGGTATAGACCCCATCGACATTGGTGGCCTTGAGCACCGCCTTGCAGTCGAGTTCGGCGGCGCGCAGCACGGCCGTGGTATCGGTGGTGAAATACGGATTGCCGGTCCCGGCGGCCAGCAGCACGACGCGGCCCTTGGCGAGATTTTTCATCGCGCGCTTGCGGTTATAGGTCTCGCACACCGCGGTCATGGCGAGCGCCGACAGCGTGCGCGCCTCCCGTCCGGCGCGCTCGATGGCGGTTTCCAGCACCAGGCAATTCATCACCGTCGCCAGCATGCCCATGGTGTCGCCCACGGGGCGCGGCACGCCGCGCTCGGAAACCTCGACGCCGCGGAAAATATTGCCGCCGCCGACCACCACGCCGAGTTCGACGCCGAGCGCGGCCGCCGCCACCAGATCGGCGGCCAACCGATCCACCGTCGCTTGATCGATGCCGAATCCCTTGGCGCCGGTGAGCGCTTCGCCGGACAATTTGACAATGACGCGACGGTAAACCGGATCACTCATGCGTTGCGATCCTCGTTAGCGCGTGAACCCGGTTACGTCGCCGGGAAGTCTGGCGGCCGGGCTGCGGTCAACCCTGACCGGCGGCGGCCGCGACCTCGGCGGCGAAATCGGTGTCCTGTTTCTCAATTCCCTCGCCGAGCGCGTAACGCACGAACCCGGTGATCTTGATCGCACCGCCCACTTTGCCTTCCGCTTCCTTCAGCGCCTGCGCAACGCTCTTGCCGGGATCGTGCACATACGCCTGATCGAGCAGGCAGACCTCCTTATAGAAGGTCTTCAAGCCGGACTCGACAATCTTCTCGATCACATTGGCCGGTTTTCCCTGCGCCTTGAACTTGTCGGCCAGCACGTCCTTCTCGCGCGCCACCACGGCCGGGTCGAGGCCGGAGGCGTCGATGGCCTGCGGATTGGAGGCGGCGACATGCATGGCGACCATGCGGCCGAGGCTCACCAGTTCGTCGGCCGCGCCGGCCGATTCGAGCGCGACCAGAACGCCGATCTTGCCGAGGCCATCGACCACCGAATTGTGCACATAGGCGCCGACCGCGCCCTTGCCGACCGACAGCGCGGCGGCGCGGCGCAAGGTCATGTTCTCGCCGATCTTGGCGATCGTGTCGGCGATGGCGTCGGCGACCGTGATGCTGCCGACCTTGGCGGCCTTGATCTTCTCGACATCGGTGCCGGTACTAAGTGCGACGCCGGCGATCATTTTCACCAGGCCCTGGAACAGGTCGTTGCGGGCGACGAAGTCGGTTTCCGAATTGACTTCGACCACGACGCCTTTGGTGCCCTGCACCTGCACGCCGATCAGGCCTTCCGCGGCGACGCGGCCGGCCTTCTTGGCGGCTTTCGAGAGCCCCTTTTTGCGCAGCCAGTCCTGCGCCGCCTGCATCTCGCCATTGCTCTCGGTGAGCGCGGCCTTGCAATCCATCATGCCGGCGCCGGTTGACTCGCGCAGTTCCTTGACCATCTGGGCCGTGATATTCGCCATTCTTCGTCCTCGTTCGTCACGCGCGGCGTCGGTTATTCAGCCGTCAGTTCCTTGGCCTTGGCGATCCAGCCGGGGACGCGGCCGGGCAGACCGACCTCCTCGCCGACATTATGGGCGGCCTTCTCGTTGAGTTCGGCAATCTGCGAATAGTGGAAGATGCCGAGATCGTTGAGTTGCTTCTCGATCGCCGGCGAAATGCCGGGCAGCTTTTTGAGATCGTCGGCGACGCCGCGCGGCCCCGGCAGTTGCTCGAAGCCGAGATCGCCCAAGGCCGGTGCCGTCGGCACCTCCTCGACGATCGGCTTCTCGGCCGCGCCGACATCGACGCCCATCTCGCCTTGCGCGCGCGAAATGCCGTCGATCGCCGCTTTCGCGATCAGATCGCAATAGAGCGAGACCGCGCGGCTGGCGTCGTCGTTGCCGGGTATCACGTAATTGATGCCGGCCGGATCGGAATTGGTGTCGACGATGGCGGCGACCGGAATGTTGAGCCGGCGCGCTTCCTTGATGGCGATGTCTTCCTTGTTGGTGTCGATCACGAACAGAAGGTCCGGCACGCCGCCCATGTCCTTGATGCCGCCGAGCGAGCGGTCGAGCTTGTCGCGCTCGCGCTGCATGGTGAGGCGCTCTTTCTTGGTGTAGCCGCCGGCCTCGCCGGAATTGAGCATCTCGTCGAGCTTGCGCAGGCGCGAGATCGAGCCGGAAATCGTTTTCCAGTTGGTCAGCGTGCCGCCGAGCCAGCGCGAGTTGACGTAATACTGCGCCGACGCTTGGCGGCGTCGGCGATGGCGTCCTGCGCCTGCCGCTTGGTGCCGACGAACAGGATGCGGCCGCCCTTGGCGACGGTATCGCTCACGGCCTGCAGCGCGCGATGCAGCATCGGCACGCTCTGGGCGAGATCGATGATGTGAATATTGTTGCGGGTGCCGAAGATGTAAGACCCCATCTTCGGGTTCCAACGGTGGGCCTGATGGCCGAAATGCACGCCAGCTTCCAATAGCTGACGCATCGTGAAGTCAGGAACTGCCATAATCTTCTCCGGTTGATCCGCCGCGGACGTGTGTGGGCCCTTATTCGGGGCCACCGGACGGCCTTTTTGACCCATTGTCGGGGCCTAAAGCCACGGTCCGCGTGAGTGATGCGGGGGCTTATATAGGGGCATTTTGGGCTATGCAAGGCGGCCAGGAACACGGGCCGGGGACCGCCCTCCCCGATCAAATCGGACGGCGGCGAGGACGCCGAATACCGCCGCCGTCAGCGCTTAAACGCCGAAATACTTCGAATAGCGCTGCTTGATCTCGTCCACGTGAGCGATCATCGCATCGGGCTCGGTATTCATGATCTTGATGGCGGAAAGCGGCGTGCGGCCGGGCTTGTCCTTCACCTGAGCATGCACCGAACGCAAGCCCCCGATATCGACGAACAACTGCTGCGCCTCGGCGGTGAAGAGGTAATTCTGGAACAGCCGCGCGGCATTGGGATGCGGCGCGGCGGCGAAGATCGCCGACGGCATCAGGATGATCGGCGAACCTTCCGTGGCATAGACCGGCTCGATCGGCTTGCCGCCCTCTTTGGCGATCAGCACATTGTATTCGTTGCCGTCCACCATCACCGGACGTTCGCCGAGAATGACTTTTTTCGGCGTGTCGGTCGCCGACTGCACCTGCATGACCTTCTGCTTCGCCAGCTTTTCCAGGTAAGGCCAGCCGAGATTGCGCACCAATTGGTAGGTCGAGGTGATGATGGTGCCGCTGTAGCTCGGGTTGCCCTTGACCAGCTTGCCGACCCATTTCGGATCGAGCAGATCGTTCAGGCTTTTCGGCGCCTCCTCGCGCTTCACCATGTCGGTGTTGTAGGCGATGACGCAGAGTGTCGAGCGCACGATGGCATAATATCCGTCCGGGTCGCGATATTCGGGCGCAAAATTCTTGGCGGCGTCCTCGGGCACATAGGCCGCGAGCAGCCCCTGCTTTTTCCAATCAACGAACATGGCGGCATCGCCGGTGTTGGACGCATCGACCTTGTGCAGGCCGGCGGCATATTCCTGCCCGACGCGGGTGAAGATGCGCTCGGCGCCGGCGCGCTCCACCCGCGCGGCGATGCCGGGAAATTTCTGTTCGAACGCTTTGGCGATTTTCTCGGCGAGCTGCAGGTCGGCCGAGGTGTACCAGACCACCTGGCCCTCCTTCTTGGCCGCCTCGATCAGCGCCGGCGTGATGGCTTCGGCCGGCGGCGCAGCGGCGCGCGCCGGCGCGGCGAAGGCGGTGACTGTGAGCGCGGCGGATGCTTTGAGAATATCGCGACGTGACGGCGCGTATTTTTTCATGACGCCTCCCGGCAGTTCCTCCACGCCGGAAAAGCTAGCACGGTTGGACGGATGCCGCGCGAGTCCTACAGCGCCTCGACCTGCACCACCCCCGGCACCGCCTTGATGGCGCCGGCGATCTGCGGCGAGACCTTGAAGCGGCCGGGCAGCTTGACCTCCACCTCGGTGCCGGCTGCCAGCATCAGCACCATGCTCACCTCGCCGTCGGCATATCCTTGCGCCGATCGGGCAGGCCCGACCCGCGTGGCGGCCCGCGGAACCTGCTCCAGCCGCTTGGCCACCGCCTCGATCGGCGCTTCGTTGCGCAGGAACACGCGCAGGCCCTGGTTGAGATTGGCGGCGGCGGCATCGAGCGGCTCGGCCGACTGGATGCGCGCGCGCACCTCGTCGCCCTGCACTTCCGCCGACAGGAACAGCAGCACCGCGGTGCCCGGCTCGAGCAGGTCGCGGTATTCGGCGAGGCCTTCCGAGAAGATCACCGCCTCGTAGTGGCCGGTTGCATCGGACAGCCCGATGATGCCCATCTTGCTGCCGGTGCGGGTGCGCCGCTCGGTGCGCGCGACCACGGTGCCGGCAACGCGACCGGCAGTGGCGCCGGCTTTCACCGCGCGCGAAAAATCGGCCCACGACTGCACGCGCAGTTTCTTGAGCACGGACGCGTAGTCGTCGAGCGGATGGCCGGACAGGAAAAAACCGACCGCCTCGTATTCGCGGCGCAGCCGCTCGGCCGGCAGCCATGGCTCGGCCTGCGGCAGCGCTATCGGCTCGCGCGCGCCGCCGCCGCCGAACAATTCGTTCTGCCCGACGCTCGCCGAATCGTGCGCGCGCTGGGCGCGCGCGAGCACGCGGTCCATGGCGGGGAACACGCGCGCGCGATTGGCCTCGAACGCATCGAAGGCGCCGGCTTGGGCAAGGCTTTCCAGCACGCGCTTGTTGACGGCGCGCGGATTGATGCGGTCGGCAAAGTCGGCGAGGTCGGCGAACTTGGCGTTTTCACGCGCGGCGATGATCGCTTCCACCGCCTGCCTGCCGACGCCTTTGAGCGCGGCCAGCGCATAGATGATGGTGTTGCCGTCGACCTCGAAGGCGACGTGCGAACGGTTGATCGAGGGCGGCTCGACCTTGATGCCCAGGCGCTCGGCTTCGGCGCGGAACTCGGCGAGCTTGTCGGTGTTGCCCATGTCCAGCGTCATCGACGCGGCCAGGAATTCGACCGGGAAATTCGCCTTCATGTAGGCGGTTTGGTAGGCGACCAGCGCGTAGCCCGCGGCGTGGCTCTTGTTGAAGCCGTATTCGGCGAAGCGCTCGAGCAGGTCGAAGATGGCGTCGGCCTGGTGGCGCTCGATGCCGTTCTTGAGCGCGCCCTCGACGAAATAGGCGCGCTGCGCCTGCATCTCTTTCCTGATCTTCTTGCCCATGGCGCGACGCAGCAGGTCCGCCTGACCGAGCGTGAAGCCGGCGAGGATCTGCGCGGCCTGCATCACCTGTTCCTGATAGACGATGACGCCGAAGGTCTCCTTCAGGATCGGCTCGAGCTTGGGATGGATATAGTCCGGCTGCTCCATGCCGTGCTTGCGCGCACAATAGGTCGGTATGTTCGCCATCGGACCGGGGCGGTAGAGCGCGACCAAGGCGATGATGTCGTCAAAACGATCCGGCCGCATGTCGAGCAACGCGCGCCGCATGCCGGCGCTTTCCAGTTGGAACACGCCGACCGCTTCCGCGCGCGCCAACAGGTCGTAGGTTTTCTGGTCGTCGAGCGGAATGGCGGTGAGGTCGATCTCGATGCCGCGCCGCTTCACCAGCGCGACCGCGGTCTGCAAGACGGTCAGGGTCTTGAGGCCGAGGAAGTCGAATTTCACCAGCCCCGCCTGCTCCACCCATTTCATGTTGAACTGGGTCACCGGCATGTCGGACTTCGGATCGCGGTAGAGCGGCACCAGTTCCGACAGCGCGCGGTCGCCGATGACGATGCCGGCGGCGTGGGTGGAGGCGTGGCGGGTCAGGCCTTCCAGCTTCCTGGCGATGTCGAAGGCGCGTTTGACGACGGGATCGTTTTCGGCTTCCGCCTGCAGCTTCGGCTCATCCTCGATCGCGCGCGCCAAGGTCACGGGCGCGGCCGGATTCTGCGGCACCAGCTTGCACAGCTTGTCGACCTGGCCGTAGGGCATCTGCAGCACGCGGCCGACGTCGCGCAAGCACGCCGCGCGCCTGCAAGGTGCCGAAGGTGATGATCTGCGCCACCTGGTCGCGGCCGTAACGCTCCTGCACGTAGCGGATGACTTCGTCGCGGCGGTCCTGGCAGAAATCGATGTCGAAGTCCGGCATCGACACACGCTCGGGATTGAGGAAGCGCTCGAACAGGAGCCCGAAGCGGATCGGGTCGAGGTCGGTGATGGTCAGCGCGTAGGACACCAGCGAGCCGGCGCCGGAGCCGCGGCCGGGCCCGACCGGGATGCCTTGCGCCTTCGCCCACTGGATGAAATCGGCGACGATCAGGAAGTAGCCGGGATATTTCATGCCGGCGATGACGCCTAACTCGAAATCGAGCCGCTCGCGGTATTCGTTTTCGGTGTGGCCGGGCGCGACACCGGCGCTGGCGAGCCGGCGCGCGAGGCCGGCCTCGGCGCGCTTGCGCAATTCGGTTGCCTCGTCGACCAGGCTGTCGCCGACCGAGAAGTGCGGCAGGATCGGCTTATGGGTGTGCGGGCGGAAGGCGCAGCGCTCGGCGATTTCGACGGTGTTGGCGAGCGCCTCCGGCAGATCGGCGAACAGCTCGCACATCTCGGCGCGGCTCTTGAAGCGATGCTCGGCGGTGAGCTGGCGGCGGTCGGTTTCCGCCAGCAGCCGGCCTTCCGCGATGCAGATCAGCGCGTCATGCGCCTCGTAGTCGGCAGCGCCGGCGAAATAGGGCTCGTTGGTGGCGACCAGCGGGATGCCCTTGTCATAGGCGAGGTCGATCAGCACCGGCTCGGTCAGGCGCTCGTTGGCGGTGCCGTGGCGCTGCAATTCCACATAGAGGCGGTCGCCGAACAGGCGGTGCAGCGCGTCGAGCCTGGCGGTGGCGAGATGGCTCTGGCCGGCGGCGATGGCCGCATCGAGCGGCCCGCCGGGCCCGCCGGTGAGCGCGATGATGCCGTCGGTCTCCCCTTCCAGCCATTCGAGCTTGAGCCGCGGCGGCTCGTTCGGCGGCGTGTCGAGGAAGGCGCGCGAGGACAGCCGCATCAGGCTGCGATAGCCGCCCTCGCGCGCCGCCAGCAGCACAATGCGCTCGCGCGGGGGCAGCGCATTGCCGTTGCGGGCGCCGTGGTCGGTGTCGCCGAAATCGATGGCGAGCGCGCAGCCGACGATCGGCTGCACGCCGGCGCTGCTAAGCTTTTCGGAGAATTCCAGCACCCCGAACATGTTGTCGGTGTCGGTGAGCGCCAAGGCCGCCTGCTTGTCGGCCTTGGCGAGTTCGGCCAGGCGCGCCAGCGGGATCGCGCCTTCCAACAGCGAATAGTTCGAGTGCACGTGCAAGTGCACGAAGTCGAGATCGGCCACGGGTGATTCCTCTGCGCCGATGGTGCGGGCGCCCGCGCCACAAGTCCACCGCAACGCACGCTCAAGGCCGCGCTATGCCGGTTTTCAACAGGGGCGCGGCGCTCACCCAGCTCGTCATGCCCGGCCTTGTGCCGCGCATCCACGCCTTAAAACCCTCAACCCATCAAAGACGTGGATGGCCGGAACAAGCCCGGCCATGACAACGCGGGTTACCGCACTGACAGCGCCACGCGGAATGACTAGAGATTACTGAACACCTGCGACCAGATGGCGATCATGCCGACGAACAGCGTGAGCGAGGCGAGCGCAGCGGCTTCTTGCAGCATGGCTTTGAACATGGTTCTCTCCCAGGAACGGAGAGCGAACATAGTTCTCTATATGTTCTCAGTCAATTATTATTTTTACCTGCAATTACAGTAACTTATGTTTTAAAGCCGCTCTTTTACACTGCAAGGCATAGCCGGCGGGCTCGCCGTTAAAGCACACTGGGACAGACCGATTTTGGTTCCCGGGGAGAGAAAATGAGCGACCAATTATTCGCCGCAATCCGGCGCGGAAAAGTCAAACCAGGCATGGCTGGTGAATTCGCCATGCGCGTGAAAGCCGGCGCGTTGCCGGTCATGCAAAAAATGGACGGCTTCAAAGGCTATTACCTGATCGCCGGAGCGGATGACACGATCATTGCGGTATCGCTTTTCACCAACAAGTCTGTCGCCGAGACATCGACCCAAACGCTGATGCCATGGATCAAGGAGAATCTCGGGCCGCTGCTCGCCTCGCCGACCGAAGCTATCGAGGGCACGGTGATCGTCAGCGCCTAAGGCAAGGCCCCTTCACTCCATCTCCACCACCACCCCCTCCCGCAACGTCACCCGCCGGTCCATGCGGCCGGCAAGCTCCATGTTGTGGGTGGCGATGATGGTGGCGAGCCCGGAGGCGCGCACGAGCTGCGTCAAAGCCGCGAACACGTGGTCGGCGGTGTGCACGTCGAGATTTCCGGTCGGCTCGTCGGCGAGCAGGATGCGCGGCGCATTGGCCACCGCGCGCGCGATGGCGACGCGCTGCTGCTCGCCGCCGGAGAGCTCCGCCGGCCGGTGGGTGAGCCGGTCGCTCAGGCCGAGATAGGCCAACAGCTCAATCGCCCGCTTCTTGGCCTCGCCGCGCGACAGCCCGCGGATCATCTGCGGCAGCAGCACGTTCTCCAGCGCGGTGAATTCCGGCAGCAGATGGTGCGACTGGTAGACGAAGCCGACCTCGTTGCGGCGGATGCGGGTGCGCTCGGCATCGGGCAGGATCGCGGTGGCGCGCCCGTCGATATAGACGTCGCCATGGTCGGGCTGCTCGAGCAGGCCGGCGATATGCAGCAGCGTCGACTTGCCGGCGCCCGAGGGCGCCACCAGCGCCACCGATTGCCCGGGCCAGACCGCCAGCTCCGCGCCATTGAGGATGTGCAGCGTGGCGTCGCCCTGCCGGTATTGGCGCTCGATCGCGTGCAGGAACAGGACGGGGATTTCCTCGACCTTGTCTTCCGCCGCCTCGATGCCCCTGACCATGGTCTCACTCATAGCGCAGCGCCTCCACCGGATCGAGGCGCGCCGCGCGCCAGGACGGATAGAGCGTGGCGAGCAGCGACAGCGTCAGCGCCATGACCACAACGGAGGTGGTCTCGCCGGTGTCCATGTCGGCCGGCAGATGCGAGAGGAAATAGAGCTCGGGCGAGAACAGCTCGGTATTGGTGAGCCAGGACAGGAACTGGCGGATGTTCTCGATGTTCAGGCACACCACGATGCCGAGCAGGAAGCCGACCAGGGTGCCGACCACACCGATGGCGGCGCCGGTGATCAGGAACACGCGCATGATCGCGCCTTGCGTGGCGCCCATGGTGCGCAGAATCGCGATGTCCTGGCCTTTGTCCTTCACCAGCATGATCAGGCCGGACACGATGTTGAGCGCGGCCACCAGCACGATGAGCGTCAAGATCAGGAACATCACGTTGCGCTCGACCTGCAGCGCATTGAAGAAGGTGGCGTTGCGCTGGCGCCAGTCGATCATGAAGATCGGCCGCTGCGCGGCGTCGGTCACCGCCTTGCGGTAGCGGTCGACCCGGTCGGGATCGTCGGTATAGATCTCGATGGCGGTGACGTCACCGGCGCGGTTGAAATAGGCCTGCGCTTCCTTCAGCGGCATGAACACGAAGGCTGCAGTCGTATTCCGACATGCCGATCTCGAACACCGCGGCGATCTTGTAGACCTTGATGCGCGGGGTGGTGCCCATCGGCGTGACCGCGCCGCGCGGCGCAACAAGCGTGATGTTGTCGCCCGAGCGCAGCGAAAGCTGGTCGGCGAGCCGGCGGCCGATCGCCACGCCCTGCCCTTCGTCGAAACCTTGCAGCGTGCCTTGCTTGATGTTGTTGGCGACGGAAGGAAGCTTCTCCAGGTCAGCCAGCCGGATGCCGCGGATCAGCACGCCGCCGGCATTGAACGGCGAGGACGCCAGCGCCTGGCCTTCGACGATCGGCGCGGCGAGTTTGATGCCTTTGACGCCGGCGATGCGGTCGGCGACGTCCTGCCAATCGGTGAGCGGCTTTTCCAGCGGCTGTATCAACAGATGCCCGTTGAGGCCGAGGATCTTGTCGAGCAATTCCTTGCGGAAGCCGTTCATCACCGCCATCACGATGATGAGGGTGGCAACGCCGAGCATGATGCCGAGGAAGGAGAACCCGGCAATCACCGAGATGAATCCTTCCTTGCGCCGCGCCCGCAAGTAGCGCAGCGACAACATCCATTCGAACGGGGAGAAGGGCCGCGTCCCGTTGGGCTCGGTCATTGATTGCTGGTTCCCGTCACGGGATTTTCACACGATTCTGGCGGATTCAAGCCCTGTTTCGGCGTTAAAGTGCTTGGCAACGCACAGTTATTTTGACGTCGCATCGTCGTTGCGAGACTGCAATCTCTCGCCGACTGTGCAACCCAAATGCGGCCACAGCATGGGGCACTGGGGCTTGGTCGCGCGCGCGACGAAAGCGCTGCGGATCGAAAGGAGAATCACCGCCCGAGCAAATCGAGCGCGGCCGCCGGGCTCATCATCTCGCGGCTGCCGTCGGCGCGTTTTTTGACTTCAACCTTGCCTTCGGCGAGCCCGCGCGGGCCGATCAGCACCTGCCAGGGAATGCCGATCAGGTCGGCGGTGGCGAATTTGGCGCCCGGGCGCTCGTCAATGTCGTGATAGAGCACCTCGACGCCCCTGGCGGCGAGCTCGCGGTAAAGCTGCTCGCAGGCGGCATCGGTGTCGGCCGCGCCCTGCTTGAGGTTGAGGATCGCCACCTTGAAGGGGGCCACCGGCTCCGGCCAGATGATGCCGGCCTCGTCGTGCGAGGCCTCGATGATGGCGGCGACCAGGCGGCTCGGCCCGATGCCGTAGGAACCGCATGTGCACGGGCGTCTCGGCCGCCCTCGCCGGTGGCGACCACGGCCTTCATCGGCGCGGAATATTTGGTGCCGAAATAGAAAATGTGGCCGACCTCGATGCCGCGCGCCGAGACCTGGTTGTCGGGCGCAATCTTTGCGAACGCGGCGGCATCGTGCATGTCGGAGGTGGCGGCGTAGCGCGAGGTCCATTTGTCGACGATCGATTGCAGACCCGCCACGTTATCGAAATCCACGTCTTCGCCGGGCACGGCGAAGTCGAGATAGTCCTTGTGGCAGAACACTTCCGACTCGCCGGTCGAGGCGAGAATGATGAATTCGTGCGACAGGTTGCCGCCGATCGGCCCCGACTCCGCGCGCATCGGAATCGATTTCAGCCCCATGCGCGCGAAGGTGCGCAGGTAAGCCACGAACATCTTGTTGTAGGAATGCTGCGCGCCCGCCTGGTCGACGTCGAACGAATAGGCATCCTTCATCAGGAATTCGCGGCCGCGCATCAGCCCGAAGCGCGGGCGCACCTCGTCGCGGAATTTCCACTGGATGTGATAGAGATTGAGCGGCAGATCCTTGTAGGAGCGCACATAGGCGCGGAAGATCTCGGTGATCATTTCCTCATTGGTCGGCCCGTACAGCATGTCGCGCTCGTGGCGGTCCTTGATGCGCAGCATCTCCTTGCCATAGGCCTCGTAGCGGCCGCTTTCGCGCCAGAGGTCGGCGGATTGGATAGTCGGCATCAAGAGCTCGATGGCGCCGGAGCGGTTCTGCTCCTCGCGCACGATCTGGCAAATCTTCTGCAGCACCCGGAAGCCGAGCGGCAGGAAGGCGTAAATGCCGGCCGCCTCCTGCCGCATCATGCCGGCGCGCAGCATCAGCCGGTGCGAGACGATCTCCGCCTCTTTCGGCGTTTCGCGTAAGATCGGCAGGAAGAAGCGGGATAGGCGCATGTGCGGTTGGCTCGGAATCGAGGGCAGATTGGGGCCCCTGTGAAAGCGGATCGGCTGGAAAAAGACAAGGCGGCGTGTCAGTCACCACGGGAGGTGAATACGACCTATACGTGTTTCTTCTTCGTTTTTCCCGCCAAGACTACCAAAGCCTTGCTCGGGACGTGAAATCCGGCCGATGAACCGGCGCCCGGCCCCATGGCGCGCAAGACGGCAGGACTAGAAATTAAGCAACCAGGCATCCGATATCGGGGTTCGCCGGTATTGCCTCCGCCGGCGGCGGCCAATCGCGCTCAGCGCAACAATCACGATCGCCCGCTGACGGAATAGTGGTGACAGCCCTGCGATGATCGGGTAGCGTGCTGCATCCGTGTGGATGGAGACTTGGCGTCAAAAGCCGGCTCCAGCGTGCGGTCCAAGTCTTGGGAGGAGCCAAGTCCTGGGCGCGGAAAACGCCGCCGCCTCGAGCATAAAACGAAATAGAGCTCGGGGATAAGGACAACCAAATTGCGACGAGCAGGGCATCGCGCCCTGCTCTTTTTTTGTCGCAGGCTGACGATCGGCTTGCCGCTTCAGTAATGCGGCGGATTGGAAATCCGTTTGAGCAATTCGAACGGGATCAGGCCCGCCTGATAGGCCGCCACGAGAATGCCGTACACCACGCCGGCAATCACGGTGGTCCAGATCAGCTTGCGCCAGATGCGATGCACCGCCGGCGCGCCCGGGTCGGTGCCGGGCGCCACCTCGCCGCTCTCGTGCTGGCTGTGCACGCCCCAGGGCAGCACGGCGAACAGCACCACCCACCAGATGATGAAATAGATCGCGATGACGGTGCCGACGGCCATGGTTTATTTCCGGCGCGCTAGGCCTGTTCGAGTTCGACCAAGGTGCCGCAGAAATCCTTCGGGTGCAGGAACAGCACCGGCTTGCCATGGGCGCCGATCTTCGGCTCGCCATCGCCGAGCACGCGCGCCCCTTGCGCCTTCAACGCGTCACGGGCGGCGCGGATATCGGGCACCTCGTAGCAGACGTGGTGAATGCCACCGTCGGGATTCTTTTCCAGGAATTTGGCGATCGGCGAGCCCTCACCGAGCGGTTCCAACAGTTCGATCTTGGTGTTGGGCAGCGTGATGAACACGGTGGAGACGCCGTGCTCCGGCTGCGCGCACCTTGGTCGGAAACCTCGGCACCCAAGGTATCGCGATAGACCGCGGTTGCCTTGGCGATATCTTTCACCGCGACGGCGACGTGATTGAGACGACCGATCATTGCTTTCCTCTGCTGGGCATTCCGGCTACCCCAAGTCGGCTTTAGCCGACTTAAGCATTGTCATTGCAGACATCGGGTAAATCACGATGTCTGTTCATCATACCGCCAAGACGTGCACATGGCATATCGGCTTTTTGCCCCAGCGCTCGTTGACCGCGGCGCGCACGGCGCGGCGGACGGCCTCCGCCACCGCGTCGGGATCGCGGCGGCGCCCGCGCGGCAGCGATGTCAAGCGTTTCGAGCACCGCGTCGTGGACCGCCTCGTAGATGAGGCCGCCATCGCGGTCGCGCTCGGGAATGCCGATCAGGTCGAGCGACGGATCGTCGATGAGCTCGCCTTTGTCGGTGAGCGCGAGCGCGACCGAAACCACGCCGGCAAAACTCAAACGGCGGCGGTCGGCGACCATGCGCGCGTCGGCCTCGACCAGCAGCGAGCCGTCCTTGTAAAGCCGCCCCGACGGCACCTCGTCGATGATCCCGGCGGTCGGCGAAAGCCGCACCAGATCGCCATTGCGGCATTGCACGACTTCCTTGACGCCGCAGCGGCGGGCGAGCGCCGCGTGCTCGGTGAGATGCAACGCCTCGCCATGCACGGGAATGAGAATTTTCGGCCTCACCCAGCCGATCAGCTCTTCCAGCTCGGCGCGGCGCGGGTGCCCGGACACATGCACCAAGTGCGTGCGGTCGGTGATCACCTCGATGCCCTGGTCGATCAGTCCGTTGATGACGCGGCCGACTTCACGCTCATTGCCGGGGATGGTGCGGGCCGAATAGATCACGCGATCGCCGCGCGACAGCGTCACGTCCGGATGCTGGTCTTGCGCAATGCGCGACAGCGCCGCGCGCGGCTCGCCCTGGCTGCCGGTGCACAACGCCACCACCTTGTTCGGCGGCAGATAGCCATAGGCGTCGACCGGGCGGAGGTCCTGCACGCCCTCCAGGTATCCGGTCTCGCGCGCGACCTGGATGACGCGTTCCATGGCGCGGCCGACCACCACCACCTCGCGGTCGGCGGCGCGGGCGGCGTCGATAACGGTGCGCAGGCGCGCCACGTTGGAGGCAAACGTGGTCACCGCCACCCGTCCGCGCGCGGTCTTGACCAGTTCCGCGATCGTCTTCGCCACATCCTTCTCCGATGGCGAGCGGCCGTCGCGCACCGCATTGGTGGAATCCCCGACGATGGCGAGGCAGCCCTCGTCTCCGAGCGCGCGCAGCTTTTGTTCGTCGGTGACGTCGCCGAGCACTGGCGTTGGATCAATCTTCCAGTCGCCGGTATGCAGCACCGTGCCGCCGGGCGTGCGGATGATGAGCGCGTTCGATTCCGGAATTGAGTGCGCCATCGACACCAGCTCGATGTCGAACGGCCCAACTTTGAAACGGCTGCCGCGCTGCACGATGTTGACGGGGATTTCCGGCGCGCCCGGCTCGCTCGCCCGCTTGGCTTCCAGCAGCGCGGCGGTGAACGGCGTGGCATAGATCGGCAGCTTGAGCCGCGGCCACAGGTCGATCAGCGCGCCGAAATGGTCTTCATGGGCATGGGTGAGTACCAGGCCGGCGAGGTTCTTGCGCTCCGCCACCAGATAGCGGATGTCGGGCAGGATCAGGTCGATGCCCGGCAGATGCTCTTCCGAGGCAAACGACACGCCGAGATCGACCGCCAGCCACTGGCGCCGGCGCGCGTCGCCGATCCCGTAGATCGACAGATTCATGCCGATCTCGCCGACGCCGCCGAGCGGCGCAAACACCAGTTCCTGTGCGAGCGGCATCAGCCTGTGTCCTCTCATCCGTTCGTCCCCGCGGAAGCGGGGACCCAGTCTGAAAGCCACTCGCCGAGCCTGCGGCCCTGGATTCCCGCTTGCGCGCGAATGAGCGGAGTATGCGATACCCATCATGGCGTGCCCAGCCCGAACACTTCGCCGGCGGTGACGGTGATGAGCCCGTCCGGCTGCTCGACCTGCAGCCTGCCGGCCGCGTCGAGCCCGTGGAAGCGGCCGGAGAGCTCGCGCTCCGGCAGCCGCACCCGAATGCGCTCACCGAGACCGGCGGCGCGCGCCAGCCAGTCGGCGCGGATCGTCGCAAAGCCGGCGCCGGCCTGCCACTGCGCCAGCCGGCGCAGCATCGCCGCCGACAGCGCGGCAAACAGCGCCTCAGGCGTGACCGACCGCGCCGGCCGATCAGCAAATCGGTCGCCGGAAAATCGGTGTCGGGCGGATGATCGGTGCAATTGACGCCAAAACCGATGACCACCGCGAACACCGGCACGCTCTCGCCTTCGATCAAAATGCCGGCGAGCTTGTCCGGCCCCAGCAGCACGTCGTTTGGCCATTTGAGCTTGAACAGGGCCCGGCCCGGGCGCGCAGTCGCACAGGGCATCATGCAGCGCCAAGGCGGCCACGAACGACAGTTGCGGCGCCAGGGGCTGAGGCGACGGCTCGCTCAGCAGCAATGAGGCGTACAGGTTGCCCGTCGACGAGATCCAGGCGCTGCCGCGCCGGCCACGCCCCGCGCTCTGGCTGCGCGCCGTGACCCACAACGGCCCGCTCTCGCCGGCGCGCGCACGCGCCAGCGCCTCGGTGTTGGTGGACCCGAGCGTTTCGAAGGCTATGTGCCGGACCCCCGCCAGGCCCGTGGCTTCGCGGTGCATCGTCACGCGCGCGATCTTGACCGAAAACCGGTTCCCACGTCTCGGGATCGCGCGTCAGAAAAGCGATTTCGCCGCCACCGTCGCCGCATCCAGGATCGGGGCGGGATAGGCAAAGAACAGCATGACGGTCAGACCGGACACGCCGAGCACCAGCCGCAGCAGCCCGGGCATGCTCTCGAAGCCTTTCGCCGGCTCGTCGAAATACATGATCTTGATGATGCTCAGATAATAATAGGCGCCCACCACGCTGCTCAGCACGCCGATCACCGCCAGCGTATAGAGCCCGGCCTTGATGGCGGCGAGGAACACATAGAACTTCGCGAAGAAGCCGGCGAGCGGCGGAATGCCGGCGAGCGAGAACAGCAGCATGGCCAGGAAGAACGCCATCGCCGGCTGCGTGCGCGCGAGGCCGGCGAGATCGCTGATGTTCTCCACGAACACGCCGTCGCGCCGCATGGCGAGGATGCAGGCGAAAGTGCCGAGCGTCATCGCCACATAGATCGCCATATAGACCAGCACGCCTTGCACGCCCTCGGGCGTTCCGGCGGCCAAGCCGACGAGCGCGAAACCCATGTGCCCGATCGAGGAATAGGCCATCAGCCGCTTGATGTTGCGCTGGCCGATGGCCGCGAAAGCGCCGAGCACCATCGAGGCGATCGAGACGAACACCACGATCTGCTGCCACTCATGGGTAATGCCGGGGAACGCGACTATGGTCGCGCGCACGAAGATGGCGATACCGGCGACCTTGGGCGCGGCGGCGAAGAAGGCGGTCACCGGCGTCGGGGCGCCTTCATAGACGTCGGGCGTCCACATGTGGAACGGCACCGCCGAGATCTTGAAGCAGAAGCCGACGAACATGAACACCAGGCCGAAGATCAGGCCGATGCTGGCGCCCTGCCCGCTCGCCTTGGCGATGCCGGCAAAACTGATCGTGCCGGTGAAGCCGTAGATCAGCGAGGCGCCGTACAGCAGCATGCCGGACGACAGCGCGCCGAGCACGAAATACTTCAGGCCGGCTTCGGTCGAGCGCACATTGTCCCGGTTCGAGGCGGCGACCACGTACAGCGGCAGGCTCATCAGTTCGAGCCCGAGATAGAGCGCGATCAGGTCGTTGGCCGAGATCAGCATCAGCATGCCGAGCGTCGAGAGCAGGAACAGCACGCCGTATTCGAATTTCTGCTGCTTTTCGACCGTCAGCCAATTGAGCGACAGCAGCAGCGCGCCGCCCGAGCCGGCGAGCGCCAACAGCTTGAGAAAGCGCGCATAATCGTCGACGACGAAGCTGCCGCCGAACAGCACGGCGCGGCCGGGCGGCAGCATCACCACGACGAAAGCCGCCAGCGCCAATACGGCCACGCAAAAGCCGTTCACGATGCCGGCGCTGCGTTGGCTCTGCTGCGCGCCGACGCCGACCATCAGCATCAGCATGGCGCCGCCCGCCAGCACGGCTTCCGGCAGGATCGGCAGCAGCCCTTGCAAGTTCATAAATGGATTCATCGGACGGCGCTCAGCGGGAGCATGACGGCTCGTTCAAGTTTGATCGAAGCGGCGCCGGTTTCTGCATCCTTGATCGGCGCAGGGGCCGCCGCGATGGCGTGCTTGTAGTTGTCGAGCAGCTGGGCGACCGAGGCGGCCGACATATCGAGCACCGGCTTGGGCGCGACGCCGAGCAGGATGGTGAGCGCGACCAGCGGCGTGAAGATCAGCGTCTCGCGCCAGCCGATGTCCTTGATGCCCACGAGCGCCGGCTTCAGGTTGCCGAAGATCATCTTGCGGTAGAGCCACAGCGCATAGGCCGCCGACAGGATGACGCCGAAGGTGGCGATGGTGGCGACCGCGGTATTGATCTTGAAGGTGCCGATCAGCGACAGGAATTCGCCGACGAAGCCGGAAGTGCCCGGCAGCCCGACATTGGCGAGCGTGAACACCATGAACACCGCCGCGTACAGCGGCATGCGGTTGACCAGCCCGCCATAGAAGGCGATCTCGCGCGTGTGCATGCGGTCGTAGACCACGCCGACGCAAAGGAACAGCGCGCCGGAGACGACGCCGTGCGAGATCATCTGGAAGATGCCGCCGGCCACCCCTTGCGTGGTCGCCGCGAAAATTCCCATGGTGACGAAGCCCATATGGGCGACCGAGGAATAGGCGATCAGCTTCTTCACGTCCTCCTGCATCAGCGCCACCAGCGAGGTGTAGATGATGGCGACCACCGACAGCGTGAAGATCATCGGCGCAAAGTCATGGCTGGCCGACGGGAACATCGGCAGCGAGAACCGCAAGAATCCGTAGCCGCCCATCTTCAACAGGATGGCGGCGAGGATCACCGAGCCCGCGGTCGGCGCTTCCACGTGCGCGTCCGGCAGCCAGGTATGCACCGGCCACATCGGCAGCTTGACGGCAAACGAGGCAAAGAAAGCGAGCCACGCCCATTTCTGCAAGGCCAGCGGGAAGCCGTGCCGCAGCAGCGCCGGAATGTCGGTGGTGCCGGCATCCCAATACATCGCCATGATGGCGAGCAGCATCAGCACCGATCCGAGCAGCGTGTAGAGGAAGAACTTGAAGCTGGCATAGACCCGGCGCGGGCCGCCCCAGACGCCGATGATCAGGAACATCGGGATCAGGCCGCCTTCGAAGAACAGATAGAACAGCACCAGGTCGAGCGCCGCAGAAGGTGCCGATCATGAGCGTTTCCAGCACCAGGAACGCGATCATGTATTCCTTCACGCGCTTCTGGATCACGGTCCAGCTCGCCAGGATGCAGATCGGCATCAGCGCGGTGGTGAGGATCACGAACGGCAAGGAAATGCCGTCGACGCCCATGTGGTAGGAGGCGATGCCGAGCCAGGGGTGCTTCTCGACGAACTGAAATTCCGGCGAGGTCGGATCGAAGCGCGCCACCATCACCAGCGAGATGGCGAAGGTGACCAGCGTCGTCCACATCGCCACCCAGCGCGCGGTGCCCTTCGCCAGCGGCTCGTTGCCGCGCACCAGCATGATGAACAGCGCGCCGAGCAGCGGCAGGAAGGTGACGACGGAGAGGATGGGCCAATTCATCAGTGTACCCCCGCCGAGAACATGAACCAGGTGATGAACGCGGCCGCGCCGATCAGCATGGCGAAGGCGTAGTGATAGAGGTAGCCGGTCTGCAGGCGCACCACGTTGCGGGTGATGTCGAGGACGCGGGCGGAAACGCCGTCGGGCCCGAAGCCGTCGATCAGCCAGCCGTCGCCGCCCTTCCAGAGCGCGCGGCCGAGCCACTTGGCCGGACGCACGAAGATCACCTCGTAGATTTCGTCGAAGTACCACTTGTTGAGCAGGAATTTGTAGAGCACCTCGTGCGTGCGCGCGAGCTCGACCGGGATATCCGGCCGGCGGATATAGAAGTGCCAGGCGACGACGAAGCCGACCACCATCATCACGGTCGGCAGGATGCCGATCTGCAGCGGCACGTGATGCATGTCCTCGAGCACGCTATTGCCCTTGGCGAAGGTGAGCGACTCGCGAAAGAAGCCCTCGACGCCGTGGCCGGCGAAGATTTCCTTGAACGGCAGGCCGGCCATGATCGAACCGAAGGCGAGGAAGCCGAGCGGGATCAGCATCACCATCGGGCTTTCGTGCGCGTCCTTCCAATGCTTGCGGTCGTGCGGCTCGCCGTGGAAGGTCTTGAAGATCAGCCGCCAGGAATAGAACGAGGTGAGCAGCGCGGCGCCGACCGTGCAGATGAACGCATAGAGCGCCATCGGATTTTTGCCCACATAGGCCGCCTCGATGATGGCGTCCTTGGAGAAATAGCCGGCGGTGAGCGGGAAGCCGGTGAGCGCCAGCGTGCCGATGATCATCACGATGTAGGTGTACGGAATGCGGTCCTTGAGCCCGCCCATGTGCCGCATGTCCTGCTCGTGGTGCATGGCGTGGATCACCGAGCCGGAACCAAGGAACAAGAGCGCCTTGAAGAACGCGTGCGTGAACAGGTGGAACATGCCGACCGAATAGGCGCCGACGCCCATGGCCACGAACATGTAGCCGAGCTGCGAGCAGGTCGAATAGGCGACCACGCGCTTGATGTCGTTCTGCACCAGGCCGACGGTGGCGGCGAAGATCGCGGTGGTGGCGCCGATGAAGGTGACGAAGGTCTGCGCGTTCGGCGCGAGCTCGAACAGCGGCGACAGCCGCGCCACCATGAACACGCCGGCGGTCACCATGGTGGCGGCGTGGATCAGGGCGGAAACCGGCGTCGGGCCTTCCATGGCGTCGGGCAGCCAGGTGTGCAGCAGGAACTGCGCCGACTTGCCCATGGCGCCCATGAACAGCAGCAGGCAGATCAGCGTGAGCGCGTCGGGGTGCCAGCCGAAGAACGGTATGGTCTTGCCCGTCAGCGACGGCGCCTGGGCAAAGACGGTGTCGAAATCGATGGCGCCGACCAGCATGAAAAGCGCGAAGATGCCGAGCGCGAAGCCGAAATCGCCGACGCGGTTGACGACGAAGGCCTTGATCGCCGCCGCGTTCGCTTCCGGCTTGTGATACCAGAACCCGATCAGCAGATAGCTCGCCAGACCGACGCCTTCCCAGCCGAAGTAGAGCTGCACCAGATTGTCGGCGGTCACCAGCATCAACATGAAGAAGGTGAAGATCGACAGGTAAGCGAAGAAGCGCGGCCGGTACGGGTCCTCCTCCATGTAGCCGATGGAATAAAGGTGCACGAAGGCCGATATCGTGTTCACCACCACCAGCATCACCGCGGTGAGCGTGTCGATGCGCAGCGACCAGTCCACTTTCAGGTCGCCGGACAACATCCAGGTGAACACCGGCACGCGCATGTCATGTTGGCCGAAGCCGACCTGCACGAAGGCGATCCACGACAGGATCATCGAGATCAGCAGCAGCGTGGTGGTGATCAGTTCCGCCGTGCGCGAGCCGGCGGCGGCCGGTTCATGCCCGTGCGCGTCGTGGGCGTGCGGATCGTGCGCGGCCGAACCGCCATGCGCCGCATGCGGGCTGGCGTGCCCGCCTTCCGCGTCGCCGGGCAGCGGCCCCTCGCCGGGGCAGCGCGCCCGCGCGCCCGCGATCGCGATCAGCCCGGCAAGGATTGCCCCGAGAAGCGGCAGAAAGACAATGGCTTCATACATTGCGCGGCCTTCAGCCCTTCATCAGATTGATGTCTTCGACCGCGATCGAACCGCGGTTGCGGTAGAACACGACCAGAATGGCGAGCCCGATGGCGGCTTCCGCCGCCGCCACCGTGAGCACCAGCAGCGCGTAGATCTGGCCGACGATGTCGCCGAGATGGCTGGAGAAAGCGACCAGATTGATGTTGACCGCGAGCAAGATCAGCTCGATCGACATCAGGATGACGATCACGTTCTTGCGGTTGAGGAAGATGCCGAAAATCCCCAGCGTGAACAGGATGGCGGCGACCGAAAGGTAATGTCCGAGCCCGATGGTCATCTATTGCTCCCCAGGCCCTGCCCCGAGCGCACCTTGACGACTTCCATCGCCGTTGCCGGCGTGCGCGCGTTCTGCTCGGGGATGTTCTGCCGGCGCACGCGCACGCGGTGCTGCAGCGTGAGCACGATGGCGCCCACCATGGCGACCAGCAGGATGATGCCGGCGGCCTCGAAGAAATAGACGTAGCGGGTGTAGAGCACGAGGCCGATCGCCTCGATATTCGGCACCTTGGCCGAAATCGGCGCGGTGATCGCCTGCGGCACGCCCGGCCCGATCGCCCAGGCGCCGACCACCAGCAGCAGCTCGGCGAGAAAAATGCCGCCGATCAGCATGCCGATCGGCAGGTACTGCAATGCGCCCTGCTTGAGCTCGGCGAAATCGACGTCGAGCATCATCACCACGAACAGGAACAGCACGGCGACGGCGCCGACATAGACCACGATCAGGATCATGGCCAGGAATTCGGCGCCCAGCATCACGAACAGCCCGGCCGCGTTGACGAAGGCGAGGATGAGATAGAGCACCGAATGGACCGGGTTTCTCGCCGCGATCACCATGAAGGCGCTCGCCACGCAAAGCCCGGCAAACAGATAGAAGAACAGCGCAGCGACGATCATCGGTTCACCTATAGGGCGCGTCGAGCGCCATGTTCTTGGCGATCTCGCGCTCCCAGCGGTCGCCATTCGCGAGCAGCCGCTCCTTGTCGTAGTAAAGCTCCTCGCGCGTCTCGGTGGCGAATTCGAAATTCGGTCCCTCGACAATGGCGTCGACCGGACAGGCTTCCTGGCACAGCCCGCAATAGATGCATTTGACCATGTCGATGTCGTAGCGCGTGGTGCGCCGCGTGCCGTCGTTGCGGCGCGGGCCGGCCTCGATGGTGATCGCCTGGGCCGGGCAGATCGCCTCGCACAGTTTGCAGGCGATGCAGCGTTCCTCGCCGTTGGGATAACGGCGCTGCGCGTGTTCGCCGCGGAAGCGCGGCGAGAGCGGCCCCTTCTCGTGCGGATAGTTGAGCGTCGCCTTTGGGCCGAAAAAATAACGCAGGCCCAGAATCGTGGCGGTCACGAACTCCATCAGGAACAGGCCCTTGGCTGCGCGATCCAGTCTCATCGCATCCTCACTTTGGCCCCAGCATGCCGTACTGGAGCACGACGGCGACGATCGCCACCATGGCCAGCGAGAGCGGCAGAAACACCTTCCAGCCGAGCCGCATCAGCTGGTCGTAGCGGTAGCGCGGCACGATCGACTTCACCATGGCGAACATGAAGAACAGCATCGAGGCCTTGAGCACGAACCAGATCACGCCCGGCACCCAGGTGAACGGCGGAACGGCGATCGGCGGCAGCCAGCCGCCCAGGAAAAAGATGGTGCCCATGGCGCACATGGTGCAGATCGCCACGTATTCGCCGAGCATGAACAGCACGTAAGGCGTGGAGCCGTATTCCACCATGAAGCCGGCGACCAGTTCCGATTCCGCCTCAACCAGATCGAACGGCGGCCGGTTGGTCTCGGCCAGCGCCGAGACGAAGAAGATGATGAACATCGGGAACAGCGGCAGCCAGTACCAGTTCAAAAAGCCGAGCCACGGCAAGCCGATCAAGTTCGCGATCCCGCTCTGCTGCGCCGTGACGATGGTGGTGAGATTGAGCGAGCCCGCGCACAACAGCACGGTGATGATGACGAAGCCGATGGAGACTTCGTAGGACACCATCTGCGCCGCCGCGCGCATCGCCGACAGGAACGGATATTTCGAATTCGACGCCCACCCGGCCATGATGATGCCGTAGACCATGAGCGAGGAGATGGCGAAGATATACAGAACGCCCACATTGATGTCGGCGATCACCCAGCCGATGTTGACCGGGATCACCGCCCAGGCGGCAAGCGCCAGCACGGTGGAAACCAGCGGCGCCAGCAGGAACACGCCCTTGTTGGCGCCGGCCGGGATCGTCGGCTCCTTGAGCGCGAATTTGAGCATGTCGGCGAAGGATTGGAACAGGCCCCAGGGCCCGACCACGTTGGGCCCGCGCCGCAACTGCACCGCCGCCCAGATCTTGCGGTCGGCGTAAATGACATAGGCGATGGCGACCAGCAGGAAGACGAGCAGCAGCACGCATTCCGCCAGGATGATGATCAGCGGCCAGACATAGATGAAGAAGAATTCGGTCAGGGTCATTTCCATGGCCGCTACTCCGCCGCCGTCTTGGTCGCCGCGTTGGCCAGGGCCGAACACTCGGCCATGGTGGCGGAGGCGCGCGCGATCGGATTGGTGAGGTAGAATTCGGACAACGACGAATGCAGCGGCGTCTTGTCCGCGGCGCCGCCAAGCTTGGCGAGCTTTTGGATATCGGCAGCATCGCCCGCCGCGATCTGGTCGATGCGCATGAAATGCGGGTGCGCGGCAAACAGAATTTGCCGCAGTTGCGCCAAGGAATCGTACGGCAATGTGTGGCCGAGCACGCCGGACAGCGCGCGCAGGATCGCCCAATCCTCGCGCGCGTCCCCCGGCGGGAACGCGGCGCGCGTCGCCATCTGCACGCGGCCCTCGGTGTTGACGTAGATCGCCGATTTTTCCGGATAGGCGGCGCCCGGCAGGATCACGTCGGCGCGATGGGCGCCGCGGTCGCCGTGGGTGCCGATATAGATCGACGAACGGCCCCGGCGCGACCTCGACCTCGTCGGCGCCGAGCAGGAACAGCACGTCAACGCCGCCCGCCGCCATCTGCGCGGCGTTCTGCCCGCCCGCGCCCGGCACCAGGCCGAGATCGAGCGCGCCCACGCGCGAGGCAGCCGTGTGCAGCACCGAATAGCCGTTCCAGCCGTCCTTGAGCGCGCCGAATTCGATTGCCGCCTTGGCGGCGAGCGAAGCGATGGCCGCGCCGTCCTTGCGCGCCAGCGCGCCGGCGCCAATCAGGATCAGCGGCCGCTCGGCCGCCTTCAAGGCTTCGGCGAATTTGCTCTTGCCGAGATTGGCCAGGCTCTCGGCACCGGCGCCGAGATAGTCGTAACTGTAGGTCAGGTCGGCTTTCTCGCCGATCAAACCGATGGGGAAATTACCGGCGCGCCAGCGCTTGCGGATGCGGGCATTGAGCACCGCCGCCTCGCGGCGCGGGTTGGAGCCGACGATCAGCAGCGCATCGGCGCGCTCGATGCCGGCGATGGTGGCGTTGAACAGGTAGCTGGCGCGGCCCCAGGCCGGATCGAGCGCGGCGCCATCCTGCCGCGCGTCGATGTTCTTGGCGCCGAGCCGGCCCATCAGATCCTTGAGCGCATACATCTCCTCGACGCCGGCCAGATCGCCGATAATGGCGCCCATGCGCGCGGCGCTCGTCGCCTTGACCTTGGCGGCGATGGCCGCGAAGGCGTCTTTCCAGGACGCCGGCTGCAAGCGGCCGTTCACGCGCAGATAGGGCTGATCGAGCCGCTGCGTGCGCAAGCCGTCCACCACGTGGCGGGTCTTGTCGGAAATCCATTCCTCGTTCACGTCGTCATTGGTGCGCGGCAGGATACGCATCACCTCGCGCCCGCGCGTGTCGATGCGGATGGCGGAGCCGAGCGCGTCCATCACGTCGATCGACTGCGTCTTGTTGAGTTCCCACGGCCGCGCCGCGAAGGCATAGGGCTTGGAGGTGAGCGCGCCCACCGGGCAGAGATCGACCACGTTGCTTTGCAGCTCCGAGGTCATCGCCTGCTCGAGATAGGTGGTGATCTCCATGTCCTCGCCGCGGCCGATGGCGCCGAGTTCCGGCACGCCGGCGACTTCGGTGACGAAACGGATGCAGCGCGTGCAGTGGATGCAGCGCGTCATGATGGTCTTGACCAGCGCGCCGATATACTTGTTCTCGACCGCGCGCTTGTTCTCGGCGTAGCGGCTGGCGTCCACGCCATAGGCCATGGCCTGGTCCTGCAAATCGCATTCGCCGCCCTGGTCGCAGATCGGGCAATCGAGCGGATGATTGATCAGCAGGAATTCCATCACGCCTTCGCGCGCCTTCTTCACCATGGGCGTCTTGGTGTTGAGAACTTTCGGCGAGCCGTCCTTGTTGGGCGGCAGATCCTTCACGCCCATGGCGCAGGAGGCCTGCGGCTTGGGGATGCCGGCCACCTCGATCAGGCACATGCGGCAATTGCCGGCAATCGACAGCCGCTCGTGAAAGCAGAAGCGCGGGATTTCCGCGCCGGCGGCTTCGCAGGCCTGGAGCAGCGTGTACTCCGGCGGAACGTCGATCTCTTTGCCGTCGACAATAAGCTTGGTCATCGTTTCAAGTCTTTACTGCATGCGCTTAGGCGCAATCACTGCTGGATATATTCGTGCTCGCCGCACCCGTCGTCGCGTTTGGTGGTCGACCAGGCCGGATAGTGGCGGCCGTGGTCGGGCAGATCGGCAATGAGCGGTATCGGCGCGCGGCGCCGGCACTGCCCGAAGATCGAGCGTTCGCGGCTCGGCTCATTTCCGGTCCCTTCCGCCGCCGGCCACCAGAACCTGCAATGACTGCACCGCAAGTTCCTGTTTTCGAAGCTCATGGCTCGGCTCCACGGGTTGCCCCTTCCCTATTCCGCCGCGACCGCCGCAAGCGGGACGCGGTCGCGGGCGTCCGCCACGGCGGTCGCCCCGATCTTGATGCCGCGCGCGGTCTTCCAAAGCTGCGCGCCGCTTAAGTTTTCCCAGCCGAAGGCCATTTCGCTTGGGCCGTGCACCTTGAGATACTCAAGCCGCTCGACCCCTTCCGCCATGCTTGGCCGATGCCCGGCCGGCACGAACCACAACACCAGAGGCGTTTTAATGGGCTCGAACCATTCCTCGCGCCGCCCGTAAAAGCGGCTGTGCACGGTGCGCCAGACAAAGCGCTCGAGCGCCTCGGCATTTTCCCACAGCGTCAGGTTCGGCAGGATGCGCGGATCGTCATAGACCCGCATGTTCATGGCGTGCCCGCTCGTCGTCCTGCAGCCGCCAGACGAAGCCCTCGATCTGTTCCGCCAGCCCGTTGACGCGCGCGACATTGTCGACGAATTCCCGCATGCGCGGATCGTCGAGCGGATACCTGATCCGTGCGATGTTGAATTGGGCGAGATGGCGGGTTTGCGTCATCGATTACTCCGCCGCCTCGCGCACCGCGCCATGGGCGCCGGCATTGCGCGTATATTCGTCGATGCGCCGCTCGATCTCGGGACGGAAATGCCGCAACAGGCCCTGCACCGGCCAGGCGGCGCCGTCGCCGAAGGCGCAGATGGTGTGGCCTTCGATCTGGGTCGTCACCTCCATCAGCATGTCGATCTCGCGCTTCTGCGCGCGGCCTTCCGCCATGCGGGTGAGCACCCGCCACATCCAGCCCATGCCCTCGCGGCAGGGCGTGCACTGGCCACAGCTTTCGTGCTTGTAGAAATAGGAGATGCGCGCCATGGCGCGGATGATGTCGGTCGACTTGTCCATCACGATCACGGCGGCGGTGCCGAGCGCCGACTTCTTGTCGCGGCAGCCGTCGAAGTCCATCAGCAGGGTGTCGCACTGATCGGTGCCGAAGGGCACCAGCGGCATCGACGAGCCGCCCGGAATGACCGCGAGCAGATTGTCCCAGCCGCCGCGCACGCCGCCGGCGTGCTTGTCCAAGAGCTCGCGCAGCGGAATGCCCATGGCCTCTTCCACGTTGCACGGCTTCTCGACGTGGCCGGAAATGCAGAACAGCTTGGTGCCGGTGTTGTTGGGCCGGCCGATGCCGGCGAACCAGGAGGCGCCGCGCCGCATGATGTCGGGCACCACGGCGATCGACTCCACGTTCTGCACCGTGGTCGGGCAGCCGTAGAGGCCGACATTGGCCGGGAATGGCGGCTTCAGGCGCGGCTGGCCCTTCTTGCCTTCCAGGCTTTCCAAGAGCGCGGTTTCCTCGCCGCAGATATAGGCGCCGGCGCCGTGATGGACGTAGAGATCGAAGTCCCAGCCGTTCACATTGTTCTTGCCGATCAGCTTGGCGTCGTAGGCCTGATCGATCGCCGCCTGCAGGCGTTCGCGCTCGCGGATGAATTCGCCACGCACATAGATATAGCCGGTATGCGCGCCCATGGCGCAGCCGGCGATCAGGCAGCCTTCGACCAAGAGATGCGGATCGTTGCGCATGACCTCGCGGTCTTTGCAGGTGCCGGGTTCGGATTCGTCGGCATTGACCACGAGATAATGCGGCCGCTCGCCCATCTGTCTTGGGCATGAACGACCACTTCAGGCCGGTCGGGAAGCCGGCGCCGCCGCGGCCGCGCAGGCCGGACGCCTTGACGTCGTTGACGATCGCCTCGCGGCCCTTTTCCAGGATCGCCTTGGTGCCGTCCCAGGCGCCGCGCGCACGCGCGCCCTTGAGGCCCCAGTCATGGCGGCCGTAGAGATTTTTGAAGATGCGGTCCTTGTCAGCGAGCATGCGTCATCATTCCCGTGAACGTGCCGCGTAGAGAGATTTGTCGGTCAGCGTGGTCGCGCCGCCAATCGGTTCGGAAAGCTGCCGGTCGATCTGCGGACCGGGCTTGGGTTTCTTGCCGGCAGCGAGATCGTCGAGAATCTTCTCGAAGCTTTCCACCGTCAGGTCCTCGTAATAGTCGGAGCCGATCTGCACCATCGGAGCGTTGACGCAGGCGCCCAGGCACTCGACCTCGACCCAGGAGAGCTTGCCGTCCTTGCTCACGTGCATCTGATCGCCGATGCGCTTGCGGCAGACCTTTTCCAGATCGTCGGCGCCGCGCAGCCGGCACGGCGTGGTGCCGCACAGTTGCACGTGCACCTTGCCGACCGGCGTGAGATTGAACATCGTGTAGAAGGTCGCGACTTCCAGCCCGCGGATATGCGCCATGCCGAGGAAGTCGGTGACATAACGGATCGCCGCTTCCGGCAGCCAGCCGCCGGCCTGCTCCTGCGCGCGCCAGAGCAGCGGAATGATCGCCGATTGCTGGCGCCCTTCCGGATATTTGGCGATCTGCTGCTTGGCCCAGGCCAGGTTCTCCTTGCTGAAGGAAAACTCCTTGGGCTGCACTTCCGGCGGGGCGAGACGGCGGACGCTCATCGGTCGATCTCCCCGAACACGATGTCGAGTGTGCCCATGATGCAGGACACGTCGGCCAGCATGTGACCGCGGCACATGAAATCCATCGCGCTCAAATGCCCAAAGCCGGGCGCGCGGATCTTGCACTTGTACGGTTTGTTGCTGCCGTCGGAGACGAGGTAGACGCCGAACTCGCCCTTGGGGGCTTCGACCGCGGCATAGACTTCGCCGGCCGGCACGTGAAAGCCTTCGGTATAAAGCTTGAAGTGCTGGATCAGCGCTTCCATGGAGCGCTTCATCTCGGAGCGCTTGGGCGGCACGATCTTGCCGTCGTCGACCGAGACGCGGCCCTGGCCCTCGGGGCTGCGCAATTTCTCACAGCATTGCCGCATGATCTTGATGGACTGGCGCATTTCTTCCACGCGCACGCAGTAACGGTCGTAGCTGTCGCCGTGCTTGCCGATCGGGATGTCGAAATCCATCTCGGAATAGCACTCATAGGGCTGCGCCTTGCGCAGATCCCAGGCCGCGCCCGAGCCGCGCACCATCACGCCGGAGAACGCCCGGTTCCAAGCCTGCTCGAGCGTGACCACGCCGATGTCGACGGTGCGCTGTTTGAAGATTCGATTTTCGGTGAGCAGGCCCTCGAGGTCGTCGCAGAACTTCAGGTACGGATCGCAGAACGCCTCGATGTCATCGATCAGCTGGTTCGGAATGTCTTGATGCACGCCGCCGACGCGGAAATAGGCCGCGTGCAAGCGGGCGCCCGAGGCGCGCTCGTAGAACGCCATCAGTTTCTCGCGCTCTTCGAATCCCCACAGCGGCGGGGTGAGCGCGCCCACGTCCAACGCCTGCGTGGTGATATTGAGGATATGCGACAGCAGCCGCCCGATTTCGCAAAACAGCACGCGAACAAGCTGGCCGCGCTTGGGAAGCTGAACCCCCAGGAGTTTTTCCGCCGCCAGGCAGAAGGCGTGCTCCTGGTTCATCGGCGCGACGTAATCGAGCCGGTCGAAATAGGGCACCGCCTGCATATAGGTCTTGTACTCGATCAGTTTCTCGGTGCCGCGGTGGAGCAGCCCGATATGCGGGTCGACGCGCTCGACGACTTCGCCGTCGAGTTCCAGCACCAGACGCAGCACGCCGTGCGCGGCCGGATGCTGCGGCCCGAAATTGATGGTGAAGTTGCGTAGCGCGGTTTCCGCCATTTTAAATCACGACCCCTTACCTTCGCCCTTCGCCTTCTCGTCGCCCGGCAGCACGTAATCGGTGCCCTCCCACGGCGACAGGAAATCGAAAGTCCGGAATTCCTGCGCCAGCTTCACCTTGTCGTAGACGACGCGCTTTTGCTCGTCGTCGTAGCGCACCTCGACAAATCCGGTGAGCGGGAAATCCTTGCGCAGCGGATGACCGTCGAAACCGTAATCGGTCAGGATGCGCCGCATGTCCGGGTGACCGCTGAACAGCACGCCGTAAAGATCGAAGGCCTCGCGCTCGTACCAATCGGCGCCGCGGTAGACATCGATCAGCGACGGCACCGGCGTCACCTCGTCGGTCATGGTTTTCAGGCGAATGCGCTGGTTCAGCCGCGGCGAGAGCAGATGGTAGACCACGTCGAAACGCTGCTCGCGGCCCGGCCAATCCACCGCGGTGGCGTCGATGATGCTGACAAACTGGCAGGCCGCGTCGTCGCGCAGGAAGGTCGCGACCTTGACCATGTCGGCGGCCTTCGCCGTTACCGTGAGCTCGCCGTAGGCGACCTTATAGTCGGTGACCGACCCGCCCAGCGCGTTCTTGATCGTCGCCCAAGCCTGTCGAGCATTTCGTCCATTCGAAGACCCCGCTCAACGTTCGATCGTGCCGGTGCGGCGGATCTTCTTTTGCAACAGCATGACGCCGTACAGCAGCGCCTCGGCGGTCGGCGGACAGCCCGGCACGTAGATGTCGACCGGCACGACACGGTCGCAGCCGCGCACCACCGAGTAAGAATAATGGTAGTAGCCGCCGCCGTTGGCGCACGAGCCCATCGAGATCACGTAGCGCGGCTCCGGCATCTGGTCGTAGACCTTGCGCATCGCCGGCGCCATCTTGTTGGTGAGCGTGCCGGCGACGATCATCACGTCGGACTGGCGCGGGCTGCCGCGCGGCGCGAAACCGAAACGCTCGCCGTCATAGCGCGCCATCGCCATGTGCATCATCTCGACCGCGCAGCAGGCGAGCCCGAAGGTCATCCACATCAGCGAGCCGGTGCGCGCCCAGGTGATCAGGTCGTCGACGGCGGTGACGAGGAAGCCCTTGTCGGCGAGTTCGTTGTTGACGCCCACAAAAAACTCATCGTCGGCGCCGACCGGCTTGCCGGTGCGCGGATCGATAATTCCTGTCGGCGCAGGTGCGACGAGGGTCATGGCGCCATCAATCCCATTCGAGAGCGCCCTTCTTCCATTCGTAGATGAAGCCGATGGTGAGCACGCCCAGGAACGCCATCATCGTCCAGAAGCCGAAGAGACCGATTTCGCGGAATGCCACGGCCCAGGGGAACAGGAAGCTCACCTCAAGGTCGAATATGATGAAAAGAATGGCAACCAGGTAGAAACGCACGTCGAATTTCATGCGTGCGTCATCGAAGGCGTTGAATCCGCACTCGTAAGCGGAGAGTTTTTCCGGATCTGGCTGCTTGTAGGCGACGATAAAGGGCGCGATCAGCAGGACCAGCCCGATTACGAGCGAGACCGCGAAAAAGATCACCAGCGGCAGATAATCCAGCAACAAAGCGTTCATGGCGACCTCAGCGTACAGCCCTTGCGCCCGTCGGGAATTCGCCCGTCGTGGAACTTTTTGGCGGCCAGAAACGGCGCCGCCGACCCGCACAAAAAAGCCAATGCCGCGTTTGGAACAGCCTCAAGGACGGGAGCGGCTGAGGCTTAGCGCAGCGCACAAAGGGTGGCAAGACGACATTGTATGGCTTCCACGAGCGTGCACACCCGCGCGGTCGCGCCGACCGAGCGACGCGATTGACAGGGCCGCAACCGGCCCTCGATAGTTGCCGCGGGAGCGACTTGCAGAGGCGCAAAACCGGGGACAACACGCATGACGCTTATGCGACATTTCGCAGCTCTTCTCGTGCTGGCGACCGCCGCCACTATCGGGGCACTACCGTGCAACGCCGACGATTATCCCGCGCGGCCGGTCAGAATCATTGTGCCGTTTGGCGCCGGCGGACCGACCGACGTCTTCACCCGCGCCATCGCCGAGGAGTTGCGCAAGTCGCTGAACCAGACTTTCGTCATGGAAAACAAGCCCGGCGCCGGCACCACCATCGGCACCGATTACGTCGCCAAGGCAGCGCCCGACGGCTACACGCTGCTGATGGTTTCCGGCACGCAGACCGTCAACGAGACTCTGTTCAACCACAAGCCCTACCAGCTGATGCGCGATCTCGTTCCGGTCGCGCCGCTGATCGACACCGATCTGGTGCTGGTGGTGCACCCGTCCGTGCCGGCGAATAACATGGCCGAACTGCTGGCGCTGGCGCGAGCGAAGCCCGGCGCGCTCAACTACGGCTCGTCCGGACCCGGCTCGAACTATCACATGGCCGGCGAGCTGTTGAAGCACCTCACCGGCATCAACATCGTGCACGTGCCATACAAAGGCTCGACCGGCATGCGCACCGATATCCTCAGCGGTCAGATTCAATTGCTGTTCGACAGCGTCCCGACCATGGCGCAGATGATCAAGGCTGGGAACGTGCGCGCACTCGGCACCAGCGGCAGCACGCGCTCGGCGATCCTGCCGGAGGTGCCGACCATCGCGGAAGCCGGCGTGCCGGAGTTCCAGGCGACCTTGTGGGTCGGGTTCATGGCGCCGGCCGGCACGCCGCAGCCGATCGTCGAATTGCTCAACCGCGAGATCACCAAAATCGTATCGCGGCCCGACATCAAAAAGGCCTGGGAGCAGCTTGGCGCCGAACCGGTGACGATGACGCAACCGGAATTCAAGGCGTTCATGGACGCGCAGATCGCGAAATGGGCCGGCGTCATCAAGGCCAACCACATTCCGACGATCAACTAGC